>NZ_FOTK01000095.1 GCF_900114535.1 Methylobacterium pseudosasicola
GTCGGCGGGGCCGGCCGCGACACCGCCCGGACAAACTGCACGCCGACAAAGCCTACGACGCTGAACCGCGCCGACACGAGTGCCGGGCGCGTGGGATTGTACCGCGCATCGCACGCCGCGGCATCGAGAGCAGCGAGAGGCTAGGCCGGCATCGGTGGGTGGTGGAGCGCACGCACGCTTGGTTCAATCGCTTCCGTCGGCTGCCCGTGCGCTACGAGCGACGTGCAGACATCTACAAAGCCTTCACCAGCCTCGCTGCCAGCCTCATCACACTCAACCAGATCAGACGGTTCTGTTAGGCGCTCTAAGGCTCGGGGTGGTGAGCCGAACCTGATCCCTGGTCCTTAAGCGGACGTCTTTTCTTCGAGCCGTCATACCCCTTGATGCCCTCACCGGGTCACCTCGGCAAATCACGCTTCACTAAACATCGAGTTGCTTTTGCTAGTTTCGACGAGCGGCTTTCTCGGCCGCTTTCACGGCGACCTCAGTACCGACTGCTTGCTGCATGAAGGCCAAGACCTTCATTCGATCATCCTCATGCTCGATCATGGACCAAAGTCGCAGCAACTCATCGATCTTGGCAGAGGGACCTGAGGGAGACTCCGAAAATAAATGGACTGGGCAATTTAGTGCCTCCGCAATCCTATCTAGCAATGTTTCCAGATGGGGAGAGGCATGGCCGCTTTCGTCTGGAGTGGGCATGAGCTTCTGCTTGCGCTGACGTTAAAAAACAGGACGATTGATAGATTCCAAAATTAATAGTATAAAGCTCCTTGAATAGGAGATTTATTTTGACCTGATTGTCAATGGAAATTAGCATACCCCTAAGTCTTTAAATCGGCTGATTTGGCGCGATCCGTCGGCTGATTTAACGGTCATGTAACCAGGCCTTGTACTCGCACCCCCACCCCCATCCCGGTAACTGCAAACGAAGACCAGCAACTCTGGATGAAACGACTTGGAGCGAGTCGTCGCAGAATCACCCGTTCCAGTCGTAGATCCTCGTCAATCAGACTTTCTGGAGGCGGGCTTTCCCAGAGTCCAAGAAGGGTCGTGAATGGGCTCGGCGGCGACGTCCGCTTCTTATGACCGCAGTCTCGAAGCGGACCAGCGGGAAACCACCCCAAGCTGTCGATCCGCAATCGACCCGTTGCGGCCATTCACTTGGATCACGAGGCTTACCGTTAGCGGACGGGTCCGGCTCCCTCAGGGATTTTCAGCATATCCGGACAGATCGGGCACCTTAATTTTGCCCGCGAACAGTTTCGCCGCCAGATTGCCGAGGGACGGCTGGCTCGCTACGCCCAGCGCACCGTGCAGGAGGCGGATAGCAAGACGGCTGCGGGGATGCATCAGGCGTGGACCGATCTTCAGCACCCCCTGGCCATCCTCAACCATGGGGCGCATCGCGGTCTCGTAGCGGTTCAAGGCGGCCGTCACATCGCCGCCGCGGTCGAGTTCTGCCGCCAACACATAGGCTCCAGTGACCGCCAGCGTCGTTCCGATGCTGGCTAGCGGCGTCGCGCACCACGCGGCGTCACCCGTCAGAGCAACGCGCCCCTTCGACCATTGCTTCATCCGGACCTGGCGCAGGACGTCGAAGTAGAAATCCTGTGTGCTATCCATCCCTGAGAGGACACGCTCGGCCTGCCAACCGGCATCCGCGAAGCGCTTGCGCAGGAAGGCCTTCTGTCGGTCCACGTCCCATTCAAGGCTGCTGTAAGCCTATCCGCCCTCAGCCGCAGTGGCCCATCATTAGGTGTTCAAGCTTGCGATAATTGGCTCCCGAGAACCTCATTTTTGGTGTGCATCGCGTGAGGCACCCGAACAATCCAGTGTGGCTGCTCGGGAGCGAAAGTTGATGATCTTGCTGGAAATCTCGGCGCCATGAACCGCGTTGGCGATTACCTGAGCCAGTGTGCCTTGATCAAACGGCTTGCTTAGCCGAGGCAGAACAGGGGTGCGCTCTGACGATACCTCCGCGTAGCCCGAGGCTAAAATAACTGGCAACCCAGGGTGCGCGCGTGCGATCTGCTCTGCCAGCTGTGTTCCCGTCATGCCCGGCATAGCGTGGTCGGTGATGACAAGGTCCAGCCCTTGTCTGCGATCAAGAAGGTCTAGGGCATCCTGGCCCGATCGAGCTTCAACGGCGTAATGACCTAAATCCTCCAGCATCGCTGCTGTGTTTTCGAGAACCAGGGGATCGTCATCGACCACCAGAACGGCCAAAGACCGCGACGACATACGGGGGGAAGGTGCAGCGTTCACAGTTTCCGCTTGTGCCCCAGCCTCGGCCATTGGAAACCACATTTCCGCAGTCGTTCCCTCGCCGACTTGGCTCCTGAGCGTGAGAAGGCCCTGTGACTGCGCAGCTAAGCCCTGCACCATCGGAAGGCCCAGCCCTGTTCCCTTGCCGACGCCCTTCGTGGTGAAGAATGGCTCCTGCGCACGGGCGAGGGTCGCCGCGTCCATGCCGCTGCCTGTGTCCGCCACCGAGAGGCAGATGAAGCGGCCCTCGGGAAGATCGACCGCATCTTCCTCGCCCGCTTGGCGACCCGCAATCGTGATCGTGCCGCCCTCGGGCATGGCATCGCGTGTGTTCACAGTCAGGTTGAGAAGCGCCAGTTCACACTGGTGCGCGTCTACCAGGACGCGCGGTAAGCCAAGCGGAAAGCGGGTCTCGATACGTATCTGCGGTCCGATCGAGCTTTGGAGCAGGTCCGTCATACCCTGCACGAGTTGAGGCAAGTCCACCGCCTCGGGCTTCAGCTGCTGCCGTCGCGCGAAGGCGAGCATGCGCTGCGTCAGGGCAGCACCACGCTGCGCGCCCTGAACGGCATTGTCGAGCAGGCGTGTGAGTTTGGGATCGTCCGGTAGGCGTTTCCGCAGCAATTCGAGACTGCCGAGGACCGCCATGAGGAGATTGTTGAAGTCGTGCGCGACCCCTCCCGTGAGCTGGCCAACCGCCTCCATCTTCTGAGCCTGTGCAAGTGCCTCACGGGCTTGATCCAGAGCTTCCTGGGCCTGCTTGCGCTCGGTGATGTCACGTGTGACCTTCGCGTAGCCAACAAGGAGGCCTTGCTCGTCACGGATTGCGTCGATCACCACGTTGGCCCAGAAGCGGCTGCCGTCCTTGCGCATCCGCCAGCCCTCCGCTTCGAACCGCCCCTCGCGGGCAGAGGTCTCGAGCGCCAGAGCCGGAGCGCCGTGCTGAAGGTCGGCGGGCGTGTAGAAGCGGGACAGGTGGCTGCCGACGATCTCCTCGGCCGTGTAGCCCTTGATGCGCTCAGCCCCGGCGTTCCAATTGGCGATCCGGCCTTCGGTGTCGAGCATGAAGATCGCGTAGTCTCGCACGCCCTGGAGCAGCAGCCGGAAGCGCTCCTCACTCGCGCGGAGAGCTACGGCCTCGTGCTCGGATGCCTCCGACAGGTGCCGGTCGAACATGGCTGCGGCGAGCGCCAGGACGAGGATCAGGAAGGTCGTGCCGGTGACCCAGAGCGCGAGGTAGGTTTGGTTCACCCCCGCGGTGCCGTGGGCATGATCGACGGGCGCATACGCGCTGAACGCAGAACCCTGCATCGCGGCGTAGTGCATGCCTGAAACGGCGAAGCCCATGACCGCGGCGGCTAGGAGCCGCAGCTTGACGCTGGTCTGCTGGAAGGCGAGCCAGAGCGCGGCGACGGCCGCGCCGATGGCGATGAGGATCGAGAGGCCGACCCAGAGACGGTTGTATCTTAGGTCGGCCGGCATGCGCATGGCCATCATGCCCGTGTAGTGCATGCCCGCGATGCCGAGCCCCATCACGAGGCCGCTCAGGCAGAGGGCACTCCGTCCTGCGCCGGGCCGATTGACGACGACGAAGCCCAGCCCCGTGACCGCGATGGGCAGCGCCAGCGAGAGCAAAGTCAGGCGCAGGTCGTAGCCGACCTCCAGGCCCGGAAGGCTGAAGGCGAGCATGGCGACGAAATGCATCGACCAGATGCCGCCCCCCATGGCGATGGCGGCGGCGGCGAGCCACGCCCGCGAAGGCCATCCGGTGGTGGCACGCATGCGTGCGGCGAGGTCGAGCGCCGTGTAGGAAGCGGCGGCAGCGATCAGGATCGAGATTGCGACGAGGGCAGAGTCGTGAGTTCCGGGATGTGGCATCCGGGCGAAGTACCTTGCGACCGCATTCTACTCGTTGGATCAGTGCGTATCATTTACTATCACTACTTTGGCAGAAAGTAATTCTGACCTAGACGCGCCGTAAACAGGAAAAATGTATGCTTGCACTTCAATCTAAAGCGCATGAAGTCAGTAAAATATGATTCTTTGCTTACTTGAAGGATGGTCAATCAGAGCTCTTCAGACCAGACTGCCAAAGCAGTTCTAGGGCGTGCCGTGGATGCCCTGCGTTCGCTGCGGCAAAAGTCGTAGCGCTTCGGCAAAACTTGCCCCGGGAGCCGGGGTTCTCCGCCTGCAATGAAGCCGTATCATGTGAGACGCGTTGTTTGGGCCCGATCTGATATCGCCGGCTGCCTTCAACTCAGCGAGTGTAATTGTGTCATGCCCATGCGGCTTCGAATCGGCCGCGTCGGCCTTCATCGTCGGCTATCCGGACATGCGAGGGTCCTTTGAAGACCGTATTCTCGACGGAGCACATCCATCCGCGGGAGCGTTTCGCTTTCTGGCACGATGTGGCCCGGAAGGATGTCGTTGATCACGAATCCACCCCGGTATGCCGGAATACTTTTCACGCTGAGTTACGTGCCGGCTCGGTCGGCGACATTGGACTTGTCTCGTTCCAGAACTCGGACATGGCGGTTAGCCATACCCGCCGTCACATAGCGCACGCCAACATCGACGAGCTGTTCATCTGTCGGCAATCCGGTGGGCAGATCGCCCTGGAGCAGGACGGCCGCAACGTCGTGTTGGAGGCGGGGGACATCACCCTAAACGACCCGGCCTTGCCCTACGGGGCACGATTTTCCAAAGGTTCGGAAGTCCTCATGCTGAAGATCCCACGGCAGCTTTTAAAAGCGCGCCTTGGGAAGGCACGGGAGATGACGGCCCGGGCGATCAAGCCGGGCACGACCGAGACTGGTCTGCTGTCGGCCACTCTCGCGATGCTGCCGCAGCACACGGACGATTAGAGCTCGGCCGCCGAAGCCCTTCTCGAACCGCACCTGCTCGATCTGGTCACCCTGTCGGTTGGGCGGATGTGGGGGCAGGACGGGTCGCGTACCTCGCCGTCCCGCTCCTTCGTGCGTGTCAAATTGCGGGCGGTGATCGAAGCCCGCTTGGCTGACCGCGCCCTCGATGCCAGCTTGGTCGCCAGCGCGGCCGGGGTCAGCGTGCGATACGCCAATGCGGTCTTGGCTGACGAGAACACGTCGATCGTACAACTCATCCAGGCACGGCGCCTTGCGCGCTGTCGCCAGGCCCTGGGAGATCCCTTGCAAGGCGGCCGGACAGTCAGCGAGATCGCCTATGGCTGGGGATTCTCCGACATGACCCATTTCGGCCGTCGGTTCAAACTTGCCTACGGCGTGCTGCCCAGCGCGCTTCGACGCCGCGTTGGGCAGACGCTCTGACCATCAGGCGACGCGCGATGTTTGATCGGGCGCCCTGATCCAGTTGATCCGCGTCAGGGTCCGACGGCCCGTGCCCGCACGAGGACGCGATACGGGATCTCCTCGACCTGTAAAACCCGACGCACGCGGTGCTCGATCTCAATCTCGGTGGAGGTGGGCCACCTTTGAGATTGCGCGACCGCTGAGGGCATGCAACGCGCCGTTCGTGTTCCTGACGGGCTACGACCCTGACGTGATCCCGCCGGACATGGCCGACGTCTTACGGTTTCAGAAGCCGCTGCCGTTTGGTGAGATCGTCGAGGCGGTGGGACAGCTCTAAGCCCTGCGGCTGCTGAGAAGGAGGCGCCGAGGAGGTGCAAGAGGTATAGGAAGGGGGGACGTGACCGTCCGCTTCGATGCTTTGGCCGCTCGAAAGCGGACCAGCCGCTGACCACCCCGAGCGGCCTTTCCGCTGCCGACCTAACTCGGCCGGCGCCGTCGGTTCGGAACGAAGGAGCGGGGCGTTCGATCGCCGCTTTCTCCACCGATACGTCGGCCATCCAGCTGGTAAGCCACCGCCAGAAGGGAGGCCTTCGAAGCGGCGACCATGATGTCAGACGAAAACGATTTACGTCTCCGGTAGCAAAAGTTGGCCGTTGAATAAGAGGTGCTGCACATCGTCCGCCGTTTGATTGACGGCACCGAGACGCACGATCAATTGCGCGGCACGGCTGCCACGAAGGCCCGCAAGCGTCAGCCGCTTGTTGCGGACATAGGTGTACATGCCGCTGACTGCGAAGGCGGTTGCGTGGCCGATATGCCGCGTCTGGTCGGCGGCCGTGTCCGCAAACCGCGCCGATTGGAAGAAGCCGCGGCGGGAAAGCGGTGTCGCGAAGGTCAGGTCCAGGATGGCGATGCGCTCCCGCTCCGGTGGCACCGTGTGCATCACGGCCGGCGCGGGCGGGGCCGGATTGGCGTTGTCGTAGGGTTCAGGGAGATGTAGCCGGACGCGGAGCAAGGCCGGGTCGGACGCCAGCATCTCGGCAAGGCGCGTCACGCAGGCGGCGAAGGCTTCGGGATCCTTCCTGCCGGGGCCGAAATGGACGTGCATCCGGTCGAACACGTCGTCGCCGTTGGGGTTCGGATCCGGAATGCGATCCACCAGGGTGCGCGAACCGGCAGATAGGGCATACGCGACTGTGGCCGCGAACATGTTCTGCTCGTCGGAAAAGAGGATGGACGAGGACGCATTGAAGAGTGCTTGGTCGGCTGCGTTCGCGAAGCCGATTTCCACACCCCCATCCAGCACGTAATCGGGGAACGGCTCGATCTCGTCCTGCGGCGGCCAGAGATGCGCATCCTGCTCGCGGTCGAGATGATACTGCACATACCAAGCGAGTCCTGGAACCCGAGAGCAGAGCGGCCCATGCACATCACGCCAATAGGTCGCGAACACCTCGTGCGGCACCTGGGGGCGACGTAGCACGGTGGTATAGGTGTTTACGGCAATCGCGGCATCGCGGGCCGCATAATTGGCGTCGGCATCAGGATCGATGGCCATGGCGGCAGCCTCTTCCGTAGGTTCGAGCTAGAGCGGCATCCGATCATATTGGATCATATGCGTCGTAGCCTGCGGCGGCGAGATACCGGCGGCATTCGGCTGGCGTGAAGCGTCTGAAGGCTTGTCGGATCGTGTCCCAGAGGTCGCTGATCGTGCGAGCGGCTTCGGCTCGGAGGATGGCCTTGAGCTTGGCGAAGGCAAGTTCGATCGGGTTGAAGTCGGGGGAGTAGGCCGGCAGGTACAGCAGCCTCGCTCCGGCCGCCTCGATGCGTTCGCGGATGCCGCTGACTTTGTGGGCGGGCAGATTGTCGAGCACGACCGTGTCGCCAGGTCTGAGGGCTGGGACAAGGGTTTCTTCGACATAGCCG
>NZ_FOTK01000029.1 GCF_900114535.1 Methylobacterium pseudosasicola
TCCAGAACGGCCGACCAGACACACCCCAATCCGTCTGATGATCCTCTCATCCCAACGACTTGGGCACACAACAAACACCTTAAAAGGGCTGGGTCGAAGACCTTTTGAAACCTGGATTTTTCAAGCGTCGGACCGGCCGCTAGGCCTTGCGGATCGCTTTCGCCAGATCGGCCGCCTGGTCGCGGTCCCGGCAGACCAGCCAGAGGTCGTCGTGAGCCGACAGCTTCGCGTCGAACAGGTCGATGAAGGCGGCCGGTGGGGCGGCGAGGTCGGGCCAGTGGTAGAGGCGAAAGCCCAGCGCCTCGAACAGCGGCAGGATCGGCGCCAGGTCCCACAGCATGCTGTTGATAACCGTCGCGTCGAGCCGCCCGGTGGCCAGGAGCGCGGCGTCCGAGATCGATCCGCCCTCGCTCCAGGGGAACCAGGCCCGCCCATAATCCAGGGTGAAGCGCTGTGCGGCGACGGCGAGCCAGCCGACATGGCCGGTGCGGCTCGGAGTGGGCTTCAGCGCGCGCAGGGCCTCCGTCCGGCGCCCGCCCCGGGTCGGCGCCCAGAACGCCCGGCCCTCATAGGCCGCGAACAGGATGCCCCGGGCCGCCTCCGGAGATTCGATGCGGGCGGGGCCGGAGCGGTCCTCGTTCCAGGCCGGCAGGTTCATCACGCCGGCCCGAGGCCAGCCGGCGCGGCAGGCCGCCACCATCACGCCCCAGCCCGACAGGCCGCCCGCGAAGGGCCGCGTGCCGTCGATCGGGTCGCCCACGAAGGTCCAGGCATCTCGGGCCAGCATCGCTTTCGCGGCCGCGTGCCCCAGATCGTCGGCGGTCTCCTCCTCGATCAGGTCCGGGCCGAAGCGGGCGTGCAGCAGGCGGCTGACGGCGAGGTCGGCCTCCGTCAGCGCCTGGCCGAGATCGGGCCCCTTGTTGGTCATCGCGAGCCCGGATGCCCGCATCGCGAGCGCCAGCGGGGCCGCATCCTCGGCGAAGGCGAGCATCTCCGCCAGGACGGCGTCGATCGGGGCGTCGGGCTGGATCATGCGGCGAACAGCTCGGGGCGGCGCAGCATCAGCGCCTGGACTAGGACCAGGGTCTTGAGGTCGATCAGACGGCCGGCGCGCGCCTGCTCCGCGAGGGCGGCCAGGGGCAATTCCAGCACCTCGACCTGCTCGCCCTCGCCGGGCAGGCCGCCGCCGGGGCCGACCCGGTCGGATTCCGCATAGGGGGCGAGGTAGAGCCACAGGCGCTCGGAGGACACGCTCGGCATGCTGTAGGCGTGCGTCACGGGTTCGAGCCGTTCGAGCCGCAGGCCCGCCTCCTCCATCGCCTCGCGGATCGCGGTCTCCTCCGGCTCGCCGCCGTCCAGGCCGCCCGCGGGGGCCTCGTCGAGAGAAGCGGGCTCGCCCCAGAAGGCGGGGCCGACCCGGTTCTGCCGGACCAGCAGGGCGACCCGCCGCTCGGGATCGTAGGGCAGCACGCAGGCCGCCTCGCCATGGTCCTCCAGGGCCCGGGGCACCGTGCTGCCGTCGGGCTGGGTGAGCGTGGCGATGCCGAACGTGTTCCACCCCCTGTGGATCACCCGCATGGGGAGGGCGGTCTGCGTGTCGCTCATGATCGGGTCAGCGCTTGGTGGTCGCGGCGGTCTGGCCGAACATCACCTTCTTGGCGTCCTCGCTCATGGTCTTGCCGTGATCGGGATTGACCTCGGGCGCCCTTGCATAGGCCGCCTTGGTGGCGGGCCGCTCCGCGATGGCGGTGAGCCAGCGCTTGAGATGGGGGTGCTCGTCGAGGTTCTGGCCCTGCTTCTCCCACGGCACGATCCACGGGTAGCTGGCCATGTCGGCGATCGAGTACTCGGAACCCGCGACGTAGGGGCGGTCGGCCAAGCGCCGGTCGAGCACGCCGTAGAGCCGGTTGGTCTCGTTGACGTAGCGCTTGATCGCGTAGTCGATCTTCTCGGGCGCGTATTGCGAGAAGTGATGGTTCTGGCCGAGCATCGGCCCGAGTCCACCCATCTGCCAGAACAGCCATTGCAGGACCTCGGCCCGGCCGCGCAGATCGCTCGCGATGAAGCGCCCGGTCTTCTCGGCGAGATACAACAGGATCGCGCCTGATTCGAACAGAGAAACCGGCGCGCCGCCATCGGCCGGCTCGTCATCGACGATCGCCGGCATGCGATTGTTCGGGGCGATCCTGAGGAAGTCCGGGTTGAATTGTTCGCCTTTACCGATGTTGATCGGCTTGATCCGGTACGGAACGCCGGCCTCTTCGAGGAACATCGTGACCTTGTGGCCGTTCGGCGTCGGCCAATAGTACAAATCGATCATCGGATTGTGTCCCGCTGGCGCATCATCCCGGACGGTGGGTGCCGGCTTTCGAAAAAAGATGATGCCAAAACAAAGCTCGCGCGCCGCCTCGTGGATGCACGATCCGGAAGGAGGCCCCGAGCCCCGGCGCTCGGGAGGTGGGCCTGTGACGCGCTCCGGTCAAGCATGGCCCGGGCCGGTTGCCGCAATGCGGCCTCAGCCGCCGGGGCAGCCCTGGATGTCCACGTAGAGGGCGTAGAGCGACTGGCTCGCCGCCATGAACAGGCGGTTCCGGTGCCGCCCGCCGAAGCAGAGATTGGCGCAGCGCTCCGGCAGGCGGATGCGGCCGATCAGGCGGCCCTCCGGGTTGAACACCATCACGCCGTCCAGCGCGTCGTCACCCATGCCCCAGCCGCACCAGAGGTTGCCATCGGTATCGCACCGGATCCCGTCCGGGGTGCCCGGCCCGGCATCGATCAGGACCCGCCGATCGCGCAGGGTCCGGCCGCCGACCACGTCGAAGGCGACGATGCGCCGGGTTGGCTCGCCGCGGGATTCGACGAGATAGAGCCGTGATTCGTCCGGCGAGAAGCACAGGCCGTTCGGCCCGGCGATGTCATGCGCGACCATTTCGAGGACGCCGGTCTCCGCGTCCAGCCGGTAGACGTTCTGCGGCAATTCGGATTCGGCTCGCTCGCCTTCGTAGTATCCGGCGATGCCGAAGGTCGGATCCGTGAACCAGACCGAGCCGTCGCGCGCGGTGACGACATCGTTCGGCGAATTGAGGCGCTTCCCGTCGAAGGACTCGGCCAGCACCGTAACCGCGCCGTCATACGCAGTCCGCACGACCCGCCGGCCGCCATGCTCGCAGGTGACGAGCCGCCCCTGCCGGTCGCGGGTATTGCCGTTGGCGAAGCCCGACGGCCTGCGGAACACGCCCACCGCGCCGCTCTCCTCGTCCCAGCGCAGGATCCGATTGTTGGGAATGTCGCTCCACAGGAGATAGCGCCCATCCCCGAACCAGACCGGCCCCTCGCACCAGCGGCATCCGGTGGCGAGCCGCTCGACCGCCGCGCTGAACACCCGGTAGCGGGCGAAGGAGGCGTCGAGAATCTCGATGGCCGGATCGGGATAGCGCGCGCTCGGCATCCACACGGGCTGATCTCCTCCACCGGCACGCGGCTTGGCGCGCGGCGCCTGCGATACAGAATCGCCGGGGAGATGCCAGGGGATTGAGCGGCTGCCGCGCAGGCGTCGGCCTCAAGGCCCGTCAAGGTCCGGTGAGGGAGCCCGGAGCGCGATAGCGCGGGAGCGACGAGGACCAAGATCCCCCACCGCCGGTTGCCGACCCGCCCTTCCACCGCCCCCAATGGAATGCAGTCGGTTCGCCGGTGCGAGAATCAGCCCTCGCCGTCCCGATAAAGACCTTAGTCGCCGATGAATTGTCTGACAAGTGAAGGGGGGCGTTTTTTGACTGGATCTTGGTTGCGCACAATCAACATCGATGTTCGTGCACGGCCGCGGCCGGCTGCCCCGTTGCGTCCGAACCCCCGAAACGCTAGGGATCTGAGCCCCCAACGGGGTGTCGGGGTGTGGCGCAGTCTGGTAGCGCACCTGGTTTGGGACCAGGGGGTCGTAGGTTCGAATCCTATCGCCCCGACCATTCGATCAGGAGCTTGTCGAGTCCAGATGCCGAGCGCCCGCATCTTCCGCCCGTCCCGGGATGCCACGCAGTCGGGCCTGGCCCGCACCAAGCAGTGGATCCTGGAGTTCGACCAGACCAGCCCGCGCGAGATCGATCCGCTGATGGGCTGGAACGGATCGGCCGACATGATGCAGCAGGTGCGGCTGGAATTCGACACGGAGGAAGAGGCGGTGGCCTACGCCAAGCGCGAGGGCATCGCCTACCGGGTCGAGCAGCCGGCCAAGCCGGTCTCCCGCCGGGGCCTGTCCTACTCGGACAACTTCAAGTTCAACCGCACGGCGCCCTGGACGCACTGAAGCGTCGGACCCGTCAGGATCCGCGGCGCGCCCGCCACGCGGCGTAGGGTGCTTCGCCCCCGGGGCGGATTTGGCTGAGGCGCATCGGCTGCTCGTCCAGGGGGCGGCACAGTTCCGTGTAGAGCGTCGCGTTAGCAGCCCCGTGTTCCTCGGCCTCCTCGGCCGAGAAGGCGAAATAGCCCTCGCGAAAGCCCGCCAGCCGCATCGCAGCGTGGCACATCGGACAGGGGCGCCCGCTCGCATACATCACGCAATCGGAGAGGTCGCGGCGGGCGAGGATCTGGCTCGCCTCGCGGAGCGCCACCATCTCAGCATGGGCGCTCGGGTCGTTGGTGGCGTGCACCGTATTGGCGGCCCGGACCAGAACCGCGCCGTCCCGCACGATCACCGCGCCGTAGGGAGACCCGCCAGCCAAGATATTCGCCTCGGCGAGCGCCACCGCCTCGCGGATATAGGCTTCGTGGTCCGACATCGCTGCGCCTCTCTGGAATGCCCGCGCCAACGCGCCGTCGGGCCGAGGGTTCAGAACGCGTAGCGCACGGCACAATACGGCATGGTCTCGGCCAGCAGGGCCTTGAACCGGGCGAGCCATTTTCCCTTCCAGCCGGTCCGGTAGCGTAGGTTGGTGCCGCCGCCCTCGGAGATTTTCGCCTCCTGGATGTCGGGCCGCCACAGCAGCTCCTCGGCCTTCGGGTGCCAGCCGAGATTCACATCGTGCAGGCCCGCATTGTGGGTCAGCATGATGATCTCGCATTTGAGCTGGGCCTTGGCGGCGTCCGAGAGCGTGGCGTCGATCTCGGCAAACAGCGCGCGCCAATCCGCTTCCCAGCCCTCGTAGAGGATCACCGGCGAGAAATTCGCGTGGACCTCGTAGCCGGCGGCGACGAAGTCGTCGATCGCGGCGATCCGCTCCGGGATCGGGGTCGTGCGGACATCGACGATCTTGGCGATCCGCGCGGGCATCAGCGAGAAGCGGATCCGCGTCTTGCGTTGCGGGTCGTAGGCGAGGAGTTCGCGGTTGACCGCCTTGGTGGCGAAGGACGCCTTGGCGTTCGGTAGGGTGCGGAACTGCTCGATCAGGGTGCGCACGCCGGTGCTCACCGCCGCATCGACGGAGAGGTCACCGTTCTCGCCGATATCGTAGATCCAGTATTCCGGATCGATCGTGTCGGGTTCCGTCAGCGGCCCCTGGCGGCCGGCGTGCCGGGCGATCGCCGCGCAGGCCTGCTCCATGTTCACGAACAGCGAGATCGGGTTCGAGAAACCCTTGCGCCGGGGCACGTAGCAATAGGCGCAGGCCATGGCGCAGCCGTTCGAGGTCGAGGGCGCGATGAAATGGGCGCTGCGGCCGTTCGGGCGCATGGTCAGGCCCTTCTTCACGCCGAGCACCAGGGTCGAGCGCTTGATCCGCACCCAATCCTCCACCGAGCCTTCGTTCCCGTGGAGCGCCGGGATGTTCCAGTGCGACGGCACCGGGATGCGCTCCGCGTCGGGGAAGCGCGTCAGGATCTCCCGCCCGATTGGAAACGCGTCGACCGTGGGCTCGTGGTAGATCGTCCGGATGTCGAGGAGGTCGCTGGTCAGGGCCATGGGGGATCCGGGGCCCGGCGGCGGCCCGAGATCGGATATGGCGCGGGACGGCGGGACCGGAATGGCTTGCGACGCGCGGTCCCAATCCGGCGGGATCGATCAGTAGAAACCGCGGATCGGCTCGTTCAACACTCTCTTACGACTCTTGGCCGATGATCGTGCGCCTCTGATTGGACGGACGATGACGCTTCACGACCTGGAGGACACGCTCCCGGGCCTGGCAGGCCCCGGCAGGGCGCCCGACGCTTCGGGTCGGCGGCTGGCGGCGCTGGTCCGTCGCGACCAGCTCGAGGCGGTGCGCCGCAGCGTCCTCACGGCGATTCCCGTCAACATGCTGCTCGGGCTCGCGAGCGTGCTGGTGGCGTTCCAGGCCGGCAACGGCCGCGCCGGGATGATCTGGTACGCGGCCTCGACCGGCGCCAACCTGCTGCGGATCGGGCTGTGCCGGGCGGCCTGCCCGGGCCTCGCCCTCACGGCCGCGATGCCGCCGGACATGGCCGCGGAGGCCTCCCGCTCGGTGGAGCGGCATCTGCGCGCCTGCACCTGCACGGCCTTGCTGTCGGGGCTGGTCTGGGCGTTCCTACCGCTGCTCTGCGCCGGCTACACCTCGCCGCAGACCCTGTTCTACCTCACCATCACCTGCGGGATCACCGCCGGCGCGGTGACCCACGGCACCGCCTATGCCCGGATCCCGTTCAGCTTCATCCTGCTGCCGCTGCTGTCGGTGGCCTTCTGCCTGTTCGCGGCCGGCGGGTTCGACCGTGCCTGCCTGGCGACCTGCGTGCTGCTCTACCTCGCCGCCCTCTCGCGCACGGCGTTCCAGAGCGAGGCGGGCTTTCGCGAGGCGAGCCGGCTGAAGAACGACGCCACGGCGTTGGCTCGCTCCCGAGCCGAAGCCCAGGCCAGCGCCAACGCGCTGGTCGAGGAGATGCGCTGGCGCGCGACCCATGACGACCTCACCGGCCTGCTGAACCGCGCCGCCTTCATCCAGCAGGCCGAGCCGTGCCTGACCACCGGCACGGCCTGCCTGCTGCTCCTCGACCTCGACGGCTTCAAGTCGGTCAACGACGTCTACGGCCACCAGACCGGCGATCGGGTGCTGGTCGAGGTCGCCCGCCGGCTGCGGGCCACGTTGCCCCCGGGCGGCCTCGCCGCCCGGCTCGGCGGCGACGAGTTCGCGGTCCTGTACGATCCGGAGGCGACCGGATTGCCCTACGCGGATCTGGCCGCCGGCCTGATCGCCGCCGTCGCCCAGCCGTTCGACGGGTTCGACGAGGGGCGGCTCGGGGTCAGCATCGGCGTCCATGCGGAGCCCGAGCCCAACCTGATGGCGATGCTGAGCTGCGCCGACGAGGCGCTCTACGCGTCCAAGGCCGCCGGTCGGAACCGCTTCCGGCTGTTCGACATGGGGCTGCGCGATCGCCTGGAGATGCGGTGGGACCTAGAGCGCGACCTGTCGCACGCCCTGGTCGAGAACGCCCTCGAAGTCTGGTTCCAGCCGATCTACGCGCTCGATGCCCGGACCCTGGTCGGGCTGGAGGCGCTGGTGCGCTGGCAGCACCCGCGCCTCGGCTGGATCGCGCCCCCCGACCTGATTGCCGCGGCCGCGATGGCGGGGCTGACTGAGTCGCTCCTGCGGTTCATCCTCGATCAGGTCTGCCGGATGATGCAGATCCTGCGCGCGGAGGGGCTCGGCACCGTCCGGGTGGCGATGAACGTCTCGCCCCGGGAGATGGCGCAGATCCCGGTGGACGAGATCGTGATCGCGCGCCTCGGGGCGCTGGGCCTGCCGCCCGCCCAGCTCGAGATCGAGATCACCGAGGAGACCGCCCTCGATCTCGGCGCCGTGCAGGGCAAGCTCCAGGCGCTATCGCGCGCCGGCATCCGGGTGGCGCTCGACGATTTCGGCATCGGCTACTCGTCGCTGTCGTCCCTGCGCCAGCTCCGGGCCGACCGGATCAAGATCGACCGGAGTTTCGTCACCGGGCTCAGCGCCTCCGACGACAAGCGCGGTCTGGTCCTGGCGGTGCTCGGCCTCGGCAACCTGCTCGGGCTCGAAGTGGTGGCCGAGGGAGTCGAGTCGCAGGAGGATCTGCAGACGCTCCAGGCGATGGGCTGCCCGTTCCTGCAAGGCTACCATCTCGGCCGGCCGATGCCGGTATCGACCCTCGAAGCCACCCTGTTCGCCAACCGGACGCAGGCGGCCTGACTCAGGCCGGTCGCGGCCTCACCCCAGCCGGTAATCCGCCATCCGGGCGCGCCGGGCGCTGCGGCGGTAGGCCATCACCGAGTCGGGCCACAGGGTCGTGTTGCGGCCCTCGGCATCGAGGTACCAGCTGCGGCAGCCGCCCGCCTGCCAGATGCTGTCGGCGAGCCGGGCCCGGATACGGTCCAGGAACCGAGCCTGCGCCTCCGGGCGGACCTCGATGTCCCGGGCGCCCCGGCGCAGGGCCGATAGGCAGTCGAGCACGTGCTGCACCTGCACCTCGATCATCGAGACGATCGAGTTGTGCCCCAGCCCGGTATTGGGACCGAGCAGCATGAAGTAGTTGGGGAATCCCGCCACCGTGATGCCCTGGTAGGCGCCCATCCCGCCGCCGGCCCAGGCGTCGGCGAGGCGCAGACCGCCGCGCCCGACGAGATCCATCCGGGCGAAGCTCCCGGTGACGTCGAAGCCGGTGGCGTAGACGATCGCGTCGAGTTCGTGGGCGGTGCCGTCCGCCAGAGTCACGCCGGACTCGGTGATCCGGGCGATGTTTCCGGTCTCGAGCGTCACGTTCGGGCGCTGCAGGGTCGGGTAGTAATCGTCGGAGATCAGCACGCGCTTGCAGCCGAGGCGGTAATTCGGCGTCAGCTTCGCCCGCAGGTCTCGGTCCTTCACCGCCTTGGCTAGGTGGTGGCGGGCCAGGCCCTCCGCCTGCTTGGTCAGCTTCGAGACCTTGGTGAAGCCGAATAGCGCGCGCAGCTCGTGCAGCCAGAAAAGCCGCGCCCGCTCGATCCGCCGGAGCAGCGGCAGGCGCCGGTAGCGCGCCTGGGTGGCCTCCGCGATGGCGTGGTCGTGCTTGGGCATGATCCAGGGCGGGGTGCGCTGGAACAGGGTGAGGTGGGCGGCGACCTTGGCGAGCTCCGGCACGACCTGGATCGCGCTCGCCCCGGTGCCGATCACCCCGATGCGCTTGCCCGCGAGTGCGACGGAATGATCCCAGACCGCCGTGTGGAAGGCCGGCCCCGCGAAGCTGTCTCGGCCCGGCAGGTCGGGATAGGCCGGATGGTGCAGGCCGCCCATGCCGGAGACGATCACCCGGGCGGTCAACGGCCCGCGATCGGTCTCCACCTGCCAGAGGGCGCGGGCCTCGTCCCAGGTCGCGCCGGTGAAGGCGGTCTTGAGCTGGATCAGCGGCATCAGCCCGTTGCGCTCGGCAGTCTCGCGCAGATAGGCGCGGATCTCGGCTTGCGGCGCATACATCCGCGTCCAGTCGGCCTTAGGGGCGAAGGACAGCGAATAGAGGTGCGAGGGCACGTCGCAGGCCGCACCCGGATAGGTGTTCTCATGCCAGGTGCCGCCGATGCCCTCGGCCTTCTCGATCACCCGCAGGGGACCGATCCCGGCCTGCTTGCAGCGGATCGCCATAGCGAGGCCGGAGAACCCGGCACCGACGATCAGCACCTCCAGGATTGTTGGGGCGGCATCTTGCGCACTCATCGCGAAGCACTCCCCGATCCGCCCGCGTTCTGCGGGGCATGCGCCTTCAGAAAGTTCGCTGCCTCGTCGAGGGAGGCCCGCGCCTCCGGCAGGATATGGGCGGCGAACTGCCAGGCATGGGACACGACGGGAAAGACCTTCAGCTCGGTCACGACCCCGGCCGCCCGGGCCTTCTCGGCCATGCGGATGGAATCGTCGCGCAGAACCTCGCGCTCGCCGACATGGAACAGCAGGGGCGGGTAGCCGGTCGGGTCGGCGTTGATCGGGGAGATCCGGGGATCGGCCGGGTCGGCCTTGCCGAGATACATGGTGCGGATCACCGCGAGCGCCCCGGGGTCGAACATGGCATCGCGCCAGGCATTGGTGTGCCGCGAGCCGTCCTCGGAGACGAAATCGGTGGCCGGCGAGAACAGGGCCGCGGCCCAGGGCAACGGCAGGCCGCGCGCCCGGGTCTCGCCGATCAGCACCAGGGCGAGGTTGGCGCCGGCCGACTCGCCGGCGACGCAGGCCGGCCCCTCAGCACTGAACGCCTGCCAGACGGCGATTGCGTCCTCCAGCGCCGCCGGGAACGGGTGCTCGGGGGCGAGGCGGTAATCGGGGACGAACAGCGTGAAGCCGCGATGGGCCAGCGCCCCGGTCACCGGCCGGTGGGTGCGCGGCGAGCAGGCGATGAAGCCGCCGCCATGGATGTAGAGCATCCGCCGCCCGGGGCCGGATTTCGGCCGGACCCATTCCCCCCGCACGCCGCCGACCGTGCCGGGCTCATAGGTGACGCCCTTCGGGTCGGCGAAGGCCGGCGCCTCGAAGATCCGGCGGAACGCGGCCGCGTCCCGGGCCTTCGACAGGGGGCCGCGGACTTTGTTTCGGACCATCCAGGTACCGAGATACGCACGCAGGCTCGCCATCTCAGACCTTCCCGCCGGACAGGCGCACGATCGTCTTCCAGTAGCCGGCCGGCATCAGCCTCTGGATCAGGGCCGCGCTGTTCGCGTCCTTGCCGATCAGGATACGGGGTTGCCGGCGCTCGATGCCGCGGATGATCGCGGCCGCAGCGTCCTCGGGCGAGAGCGTCAGCAGCTTGCCGAACGCCTCCCGGGCCTTCTCGTCCTCCACCCGGGCGCGCTCGGCCGCCTCCGGGTCGGTGGGCGGGCGCGGGCTGCGCGCGCTGCGGGCGATGGCGGTGGCGACGCCCCCCGGATGGACCACCGTGACCCCGAGCCCGGTGCCGGCATATTCATGCCTCAGGGCCTCGGTGAAGCCGCGCACCGCGAACTTGCTGGTGGCGTAGGCGACCTGGCCGGGCGGGGCGATCAGACCGAACAGGCTCGACAGGTTGACGATCTGGGCCGCCGGCCGGGCGCGCAGCATCGGCAGGAAGGCGTGGCACATCCGCACGACGGCGCGCAGGTTGATGTCCATCAGCCACTCGAAGTCTTCGAGATGCGTCTCGTCGAACCGGCCGCCCAGCGCCACCCCGGCATTGTTGATGAGGATGTCGAGGCGCCCGAACCGGCCCTCGGCCCAACCCGGGAGCGTCTGGATCGCCTCCGCGTCGGCGAGATCGAGGCTTCGGGTCTCCACCGCGGCGCCGGCCGCGCGGGCTTTCTCGGCGACGGCTTCGAGACCTGCCGCGTCGCGGTCGACCAGCAGGAGGCTGCAGCCCTTGGCCGCCAATCCCAGCGCCAGGGCGGCGCCGATGCCGCTCGCGGCGCCGGTGATGAGCACCACCGCGCCCGCGAGTTGGAGTTTCTGGGCCAAGCCACGCCTCCCGTTCCGCCTGGCGTGCCCGGCGACCCGCTGGGGATAGCGCCGGCCACGCGGATTGTCTAGGGTGAACACCCTAGAGTGGAATCGGGCATGATGCTGCGCAGCGATAGCCGCAGAGGGCGAGGGGGCGACGGCCCGGAGCGACCCACCGGGACGCGCGACAAGATCCTCGCGCAGAGTCTCGCGCTGTTCAATGCCCGCGGCCTCGGCCGGGTGACCACGGCGGAGATCGCCGCGGCGTCCGGGATCCGGGAGGGCAACCTCCAGTACCATTTTCCGCGCAAGAGCGGCTTGGTGGAGGCGTTGTTTTCGGCCTTCGAGAGCGAGGCCGAGGCGGTGGCCGGGCGCATGCCCGCGGATCCCGCGGCCCCGGAGGCGCTGCTGACCTATCAGCGGGGCTGGTTCGACCTGATTTGGCGCTACCGCTGCATTTATCGCGACGGCATCGCCATGGTGGAGATCGCCCCGGCCCTGCGCCCGCGGGTCCATGCCCTGAGGGCGCGGACGCAGGCGCTGGCCCGGGGCGTGTTCGAGGCGGCCATGCGGGCCGGGCGGCTGCGGATCGCGCCGGATGCGCTGGGGCGGCTCATCGACAACGCCTGGATCGTCTCCAGCCACTGGATGAGCCACCGGCTACAGGGCGGCACCGAGCTGACCCAGGCCGATCTCGACTGGGGTTTCGCGCAGGTCAGCGCCCTGTTCGCCCCCTATCTCGTGGCCGATCGCCCGGGCTGATGCGCGGTTGGCCCGAACCTTCCATCCGGCTGCCAAGCTCGAAACCCAAGGACACGATGCCCGACCGAGTGATCCATGCCGGCCTGTCCGTGCTGCTGCTGCTGGCGATCGCCGCCCTGTTCTCCACCAACCGCCGGGCGATCCGGCCCCGGGTCGTGCTCACCGCCCTGGCGCTGCAGGTCGGGCTCGGCGCCCTGGTCCTGTTCCTGCCCGCCGGGCAGGCCGCGCTGAAATCCGCCGCCGACGTGGTGGTGACGGGGCTCTCCTACGGCGACCGCGGCACGGCCTTCCTGTTCGGCGGGCTGGTCGAGCCCAAGATGTTCGAGCTGTTCGGCGGCTCCGGCTTCATCCTGGCCCTGCGGGTGCTGCCGCAGATCCTGTACGTCTCGGCCCTGATCGGGGTGCTGTACCATCTCGGCGTGATGCAGGCGCTGGCCCGGGGCCTCGGCGCCGTGCTCCGGCGGATCCTCGGCACCTCGCCGATCGAATCGTTCTCGGCGGTGATCACCATCGCCATCGGCCAGAGCGAGATCGCGGTGGCGTTGCGCCCGTTCCTGCCGCTGCTCACCGGGGCGGAGCTGTTCGCCGTGATGGCGAGCGGCGCCTCCTCCACGGCCGGGTCGATCCTGGCGGGCTACGCGGCGCTCGGCGTGCCGATGACCTACCTGCTCGCGGCCTCCGTGATGGCGATCCCCGGGGGGCTGCTCTACGCCAAGATCCTGATGCCCTCTACGGAACCGACCCGGATCGCCACCACCCGGGTGGAGTTCGGCGAGACCCGGGCGGCCAACATCATTGAGGCGGCGGCTGACGGCACCCAGAAGGGCCTCGCCGTGGCGGTCTCGGTGGGCGCGATGCTGATCGCCTTCGTGGGCCTGATCGCCCTGGCGAACGGGATCGTCGGCTATGTCGGCGGCTTGGCCGGCTATCCGGCGGCCTCGATCGAGGGCGTGCTCGGCTGGGCGCTCGCGCCGCTGGCCTGGCTTCTGGGCGTGCCCTGGGAGAGCGCCACCCTGGTCGGCGGCGCCATCGGCCAGAAGATCGCGTTCAACGAGTTCCTGGCCTACGCCAACCTGTCGCCGAGCCTGAAGGGCGGCGCCCTCGACCCGCGCTCCCAGGCGATCGTCTGCTTCGCCCTGTGCGGCTTCGCCAACTTCGCCTCGATCGCGATCCAGCTCGCGAGCTTTTCCAGCCTCGTCCCCGAGCGCCGGGCCGAGGTCGCCCGCTACGGGCTGCGGGCGATCCTGGCCGGGACGCTGTCGAACCTCACCAGCGCGGCGATCGCCGGGATGTTCGTGGCCTGAGGGGCGACGATGGTCACACATCGCATTGCTTAAGGCGCAACGCGCTCTCCTCCCCCTTGCGGGGAGGAGTGGGAGGTGGGGGTGGTTCAGAAGGCACCGCTGCCCCCCACCCTGCACCACCCCCACCCCTGACCCTCCCCGCAAGGGGGAGGGGAAAAACGCGGGGCTTCAAATGCTTGCCGCCGGAACGACGTGTGAATCCGCCAGGCCTGAGGGGAGGGGGCGTCAGGGACCGAAGGCCGGGCCGCCGTATCCGGTCTCCTTCGGCGAGACGTAGGTCGGGTCGTGCGCGAAGGGCAGGGGGCGTCCGTCCCGCAGGGCGTCCAGGATCTCGGCGAAGCCGGTCCGGCAGCGGAAGCCGAGGGCGGTCTCGGCCAGACGTGAATCATAGACTCGGCCGATGCTGGCGGGAAGCGTCCAGCCTCGTTGGGCGTAGAGCTCCGCTGCATCGGGGAAGTGGCGCGCGATGACGACGGCGGCATCCCGCTTCAGGTCCCGGGCCTCGGCGCGGTCGAAGGGCGTCGGCGCAGACAGGACGAACAGGCCGAATCCGAGAGCGGGCGCGCGCATCAGCGCCGCGACATGCGCCTCCGCGGCGTCCTCGACCGTCAGGCGCCGGTTCAGGAACTCGTTGGCTTTCAGGTTCTCGCCGGAGGGGTCCCGATGGGTGTCGTCCTCCTCGGGAAAGAACCGGCCGGTGCGCAGGACCACGCAGGCCAGCCCGCGCTCGGCGGCGGCGAGCCGGCACAGCCCCTCGGCGGCGAGTTTGGTCACCCCGTAGATGTTGCGCGGCGCCAGCGGCCCGCTGGCCTCGTCCAGCCAGATCGCGGCATCGCCGGCCTCGTCGCGGATCGCCTGGCTGATCATCAGCGAGGTCTTGGAGGTGAACACGAACCGGTCGTTCCCGGCCGCCACCGCCGCCGCCAGGAGGTTCAGCGTGCCCGTGACGTTGCAGTCCACGAAGGCCTGCGCCGGGTAGCGCGCGATATCGGGCTTGTGCAGGGCGCCGGCATGGATCACGGCCTCGATCCCGCGATCGAACGCCCGGCTGACGATGCTCCGATCCGCCACGGAGCCTACCAGATCGGTGTCGGGCCCCGGCGCCACGTCGAGACCGGTCACGCGATGGCCGAGGGCCCGCAGGCGAGGGCCAAGGAACCGGCCGAGCCCGCCGGAGGAGCCGGTGAGCAGGACGTGCATGGCCCGACCCTAAAGGACCGGCGTCCCCGTCGGGGTGTGCGCCGCGACTTCTCGAAGGATCCCAGGCGGCGTCCGCTGCACGCGGCCCCCAGGATGAGGTCGGGGCGAAGAGATCCGAAGTGCGGTCGGCGATCAAGATCGCCCAGCGGGACACCCCACAAACAAAAAGCGCCGCTTCGGCTGAAGCGGCGCTCTTGAACGTCAGAGGGACGTCTTAGTTGAACGTGTCGATCTCAGCCGACTCGTAGCTCGTGACTTCCATGCCGACGCAGATCTCGGACACGACGGGAGCGGACCAGGCCATGATTTCCTCCAAGTAACAGTTGGTTGGTGGTGAAGACGTCATCCCCGGCTCTCCAGCGACCCGGGGACTGGGTCGAATCAGTTGAACGTGTCGATCTCAGCCGACTCGTAGCTCGTGACTTCCATGCCGACACAGATCTCGGACACGATCGGGGCAGACCAAGCCATGGCGTTTCTCCTCGTTGTTGCTGAGATCCATATAGGCAATATCTTGGACGCAATACAAGTGAGCACAACACTTATATTTCTCATAGGCGCCGGACCGACCCTGCTCGTCCCCGGCCGCGGCGTCCCAGCCACAGCGTGCCGCGCGCATGAAACGGGCTCGGGACGGGCGCCGGTTTCGGCTTGACGGAATTTTTCCGCGGGGGCACGAGGCAGCCGCGCGGGGCCGCCATTCGGAAGCGCCGCGCTCCCTTTCAGCATCGACCAGCGAAGCGACGTGCCAGACCGATCGTGCCTGCCGTGCCCGGCGACGCGCCGTCATCCCGCCTGAGCCGCTGAGAGGCCCGGCCGCGGGGTGCGCGGCGTGGCTCACCGGTCGCGGCCCTGAGAGCCAGCAGACCGGCGGCGCGCCGTCTCGGAACCCGAGAGGCGAGGCCATGAACGAGATCGCCCCCATCGACGCGCGCGTCGACCCGTCCGTGCTGGCCGCACGCCTGTCGGACGAGCGCGCCCCCGACATCGTCGAGGCCTTGAACGAGGAGGCCCCCGAGGTCGCCGCGGCGATCATCCTCGGCCTGCCGATGGAGCGGGCGATCGAGGTGCTCGACCAGCCGGAACTCGACTGCGCCGCCGACATCATCGAGATGCTGCCGCGGGACCGGGTGGCCGGCTACCTGTCCGGCATGTCGGCCGACCGGGTCACGGACGTGTTCCGGGAGATCGAGGAGCCCGGCCGCTCCGACCTGCGCGCCCGCCTCGATGCCGAGACTCGCGGCGCCGTCGACCGCCTCTCGGCCTACGGCGAGGAGACGGTGGGCTCGCTGATGACCACCGAGTTCGTCACGGTGCCGGGCACCTGGACGGTGGGCCAGACCCTGGAGCACATCCGCCACGTCGAGAAGACCCGCGAGACCATCTACGCGATCTTCGTGCTCGACCCGCGCACCCGGGCGCTCACCAAGGCGGTGCCCCTGCGCCGGCTGATCTCGGGCGATCCCAACGACAACGTGCTCAGCGTCGCCCCCGGCCGGCGGCCGCTGGCGGTCTCGCCCACGGCGAGCCGCGAGGAAGCCGCCCGTCTGATCTCGAAATACGACCTGCTGGCGCTGCCGGTGGTCGACGCGGTCGGGCACGTGATCGGCATCGTCACGGTGGACGACATGATCGACGCCATGATCGAGAAGCAGACTCAGGACGTGCAGCGCTTCGGCGGCATGGAGGCGCTGCCCGAGCCCTACATGGATATCGGCTTCTTCACGATGATCCGGAAGCGCGCCGGCTGGCTCTGCGCGCTGTTCCTCTCGGAGATGCTCACCGCCTCGGCGATGCAGGGTTTTGAGGGGGAACTGGAGAAGGCGATCGTCCTGACCCTGTTCATCCCGCTGATCATGAGCTCGGGCGGCAATTCCGGCTCTCAAGCGACCTCGCTGCTGATCCGGGCCCTCGCCCTGCACCAGATCCGCCTGGGGGATTGGTGGCGCGTGGCTTTGCGCGAGCTGCCCACCGGCATCGTGCTGGGCAGCATCCTCGGCGTGATCGCGGTGATCCGGATCGTGGCCTGGCAGAAGCTCGGCCTCTACGATTACGGGGAGCACTGGCCGCTGGTCGCCGCCACGGTCGGCGCGGCCCTGGTCGGCATCGTGATGTTCGGCTCGCTGGCTGGCTCGATGCTCCCCTTCATCCTGCAACGGATCGGCTTCGACCCCGCCACCGCCTCGGCCCCGTTCGTGGCGACCCTGGTCGATGTCACCGGGTTGGTGATCTATTTCTCCGTGGCTTTGCTGATCCTGCGGGGGACGCTGCTGTAGGGGCGCGCGATCGCCAGAGCCGTTCCCGATCGCGTTGCAATCGGGAACGGCTCTCAGTCCTTGATTGAACGCGCTCGCTTGCTCCGAACCGGTATCCGCTTCGGCGGCGCGCTTTAACGGATTCATAAAACGCTGTCTGGGTGGTTCCCGGTGCAACAGCAGTCGCATCGCAGTGGACACGCGCCCTCCCTCCCCCCTCTGTGGGGGAGGGTGGCCCCCGAAGGGGGTCGGGAGAGGGGAGCGACGGTGCAGCATCTGGCTTCGCCGGTCATGCCGGTCGCGCCCTTGTCTGAACCCGGGTTCCCCTCTCCCGACCCGGCCTGACGGCCGGCCCACCCTCCCCCGCAGAGGGGGGAGGGAGACGCGCTTGGGATTAACCTTGGCCCAAATCTGGCAGCGATGTGTGACCATCGTAGCCGATGCGGGAAAGGAGGCGCGTTGCAGTGCCCGCGCCTGAAACCTGTGTCGGCCGTAGCCGCAAGGGGAGGGGAAAACGCTCCGATCTGGGAATACGCCCGGCCGGTCAGGGCGCCACTGACCAGAACCGCTGGCGGTTGAACAGCATGTCCCGCGTGCCGACCGTCGGGCCCTCGGCCGGCTTGACGCAATCCGGCTCGCGCGGCTTCGGGACGGCGGCCAGGGCCGCCACCACCGGCGCGGGCCTCAGGCCGAGGCGCGCCTGAACCTCCGGTTGCCGGGCCGCCGCGATGGTCAGAACGGCGGCGATCAGGCCGCCGGCCACGGTTCCGAGGAAGAAATTCAACATCTCTGACGCGATCCGGAGGCCGGTCTTCTGGGGCCACAGTCTCTGGTCCCTGTCCAACCCGGCGGGATCATGGCGGACCGAATGCTCACGCGCCCTTAACACTTGATCTGCGACAGCTACACGCAAGCCTGCCCGCCCGGCAGGTCAGATGACGGGGCTGGACTGCCTATGAACTACGCCGCCAATGCCTATGCCCGGACATCCCGGTCGGCTCCCATGACGCCGCGCGAGGCCGAATCGGCGGTGCTGATCAAGGCGGCCCAGCAACTGGTCGGTGCCAGCCACGGGCTCGCGACCGGCGACACCCGGCCGCTCAACGAGGCCCTGTCGTTCAACCAGCGGGTCTGGACGATCCTGGCCTCCGAGGCGACCGCCGAGGAGAACCCGCTGCCGGTCGATATCAAGCAGGGCATCTGCAATCTGGGCGTGTTCGTCCTGCGCAATTGCCTCGACACGATGATCGAGCCGACCCCTGAGAAGATCGCCAACCTCGTGGCGATCAACAACGAGATCGCCGCCGGCCTCCAGGGCAATCCGGGCTGAGCCGGGGAGGGGGCGCGGTCAGGCGGCCGCGCCGGGCTCCGGCGGCATCGCCTGCTGGGCCAGGGCTGCGCTCTCCCACTCGACGAGCTTCCGGCCGAGCTTGATCGCCGGGTAGAACGTCCCGGATTCCACGGCCTCCGCGATGGCGGCGATCTGCGGGGCCGCCGCCGGCGCCAGTCGAATCAGCTCGGCCGCTTGCTGGAAGAACAGGTCGATCCCCGAAGCCGGATCGTCGGCCAGGTAGATCACCGTCAGGGTCAGGTGGATCTGCTTGCAGGCCGTGTCGGCCTCGCTCTCCGTGATGATTTCGCTCTCGCGCAGAAACTTGCACTGGGTCTCGATCAGGAAGGTCGAGCGCCGGTCGCCGTTGCGAATCAGGGCGCCGTTGATGATGAGCCGCTCGAACGGCTTGAGCTCCAGGCGAAGCGGCATCGCGTGTTCCTTTCTAGAAGACGCGCCGATCTGAGTCCCAAAGCGTTAACGTTTGGACAATGGTTGCCGGCCCTCGGCCTCCGGGCCGGCGATCGGGACAGGATCGTCGCGACCCGCTAAACGTCGACTCTTCGAAGAGCCTTCGCAGAGTTCGTGATTCTGCGACGCCTCAGCCTTCGGAGAATTGCCAATGTCCTCCGCTTCGACGCGTGCCATCTACCCGTCTCTTCGCGACAAGCGCATCCTGGTGACCGGGGGCGCCTCCGGTATCGGCGAAGGTTTGGTCGAAGCCTTCGTCGCCCAGGGCGCCCGCGTCGCGTTCTGCGATATTGCTGACGAGCCCGCGCAATCGCTGGTGGCGCGGCTCTCCCCCGGCGCGGCGCATCCGCCGCTCTACCGGCGCTGCGACCTCACCGATGTCGAGGCGGTCCGCGCCCTGGTAGCGGAGGCGGAAACGGCACTCGGCGGCCTCGACGTGCTGGTGAACAATGCCGGCAACGACGACCGCCACAAGCTCGACGAGGTCACGCCCGCCTACTGGGACGATCGGATGGCGGTGAATCTCCGTCACCTGTTCTTCGCCGCCCAGGCCGCGGTGCCGGCGATGCGCCGGGCTGGGGGTGGCGTGATCCTGAACTTCGGCTCGATCAGCTGGCATCTCGGGCTGAAGGACATGCCGCTCTACCAGACCGCCAAGGCGGCGATCGAGGGGATGACCCGGGCGCTCGCCCGGGACCTCGGCCGCGACGGCATCCGGGTCTCCGCCATCGTGCCCGGCAACGTTCAGACGCCCCGCCAGGAGCGCTGGTACACCCCGGAGGGCGAAGCCGAGCTCGTCGCCTCCCAGTGCCTGGACGGCCGGATCCAGCCCTCCGACGTCGCCGCCCTGGTGCTGTTCCTGGCCTCCGACGACGCCCGCATGTGCACGGGGCACAATTACTTCATCGACGCCGGCTGGCGCTGAAACATGAACTCGATTCGTGAACTCACCCGCGCCGCGGTCGCGGCGTGGGGGCAGCGTTGACCCTCCGGATCGCATCGCGGGCGCGGCGGAGGAGACGGCCGTCGATCGCCGCCAGGCCGCAGCCGATCAGAGCCATGCCGAGATAGTGCCGCGGCTCGAGGCGCTCACCCAGCACCAGCGCCCCGAGCAAGATCGCCGAGACCGGGATCAGGAAGGTGACCAGCGAGAGGTTGGTCGCCCCCGCCCGCGCCAGGATCCGGAAATACAGCACGTAGGCCAGCGCCGTGGACAGCGTCGCGATCCCGAAGACCGCACCCCAAACGGGCGCGCCGGGGATCGGCAGGGTCCAGGGCCGGTCGATCGCGAGCGCCACGGGCAGCAACACCAGCGTGGACATCGTGACCTGCCCGGCCGCCAACGCGAGCGGCGGGACGCCCAGGCCCAGGAAGCGCCGCCCGAACACGCTCGCGAAGGCATAGGACAGGGCCGCACCGAGCACGGCGAGCTGCGCCAGGAGACCGGCACTGAGCCCCGCAAGCGCGGCGGGGCCGACCATCACGGCGACGCCGCCCAAGCCCACCAGCACCCCCGCGAGCCGGTTGCCGGTCATCCGCTCGTCGGTGGTGAGCAGATGGGCGACGATGACGGTGAAGAGCGGCGTCGTGGCGTTGAGGATGGCGGCGAGGCCGGACGCGATATGGGTCTGCCCCCAGACGATGAGGCAGAAGGGCAGGACATTGTTCAGCAGGCTCATGCCGAGGCAGGCCGTCCAGATCCTGAGCCCGCGCGGCAGGCGCAGCCCGTTCAGCGGCAGGACGAGGTTCAGGATCAGCGCGGCGAGCCCGACCCGCAGGACGACCAGGGTGAGGGGCGGCAGCCCGGAGAGCGCGATGCCGGTGAAGAAGAACGAGCCGCCCCACAGCACGGACAGGGCGAGCAGCATCGCCCATTCGGGCGCGGACATGGAGCGGTTCCCGGCGGGCGACATGGGGGATCTCCAACAGGTCGATCCGAGCCTAGGGTTCCGCATCGGGCGCAGGCAACCCGTTTCTTGCTGTTGAATTCGCCCTTTCCACGAGGCCAAGAAGTCGAATTTTGCTCAGATGAAATTGTCTTTCGCTGATGGCGGCAATCAGTGCTCCGATATTCTTTCGTGATGTCCCACATGGGGATTTTCCGGCTTCCGCCGCATCCTGAAAGACTTTGGCGCACCGGAAGCCTCGTAATCCCACTGGCTGGGCGCTTTCCGGAACTTACCGCCAAGGGGCGGGGCTGCCTGGGAAGGAGGCGGCGCTCGATAGCTGCAGATCAGGCCGCGCCGATCACGCGGTTTCCAGCCCCACCAGCAGAAAACAATGCGCCACGATCTTGGGCTCGATCGCGTCTGCCTGCCCCTTTCTGGCGGCGTCGAGGATGACGCCGTGAAGGGCGTTGAACAGGAACACGGCGGTGAAGCGCGCATCCGCGATCATCCAGGCCTTCGCGGCGCCGCCATCGGTGAGCAGTTGCGCCAGATGATCGATCAGAACGTTGTCGGCCAGACCGTCCTGATTTGGGGGCGGCACGTCGGTGAAGACGATGTCGTGCAAGCGCGCGGACTCGGTATAGCCACGGCCGCAAGCCGTCACCCAGGCCGCCAGCTTCCCGCGCCAGTCCCCGTCCGGCTGTTCCTCGATTGCGGCCGCGATGGCGTCCCGCAGTCGATCGACGAACCGCCGGCGCAAACCCTCAACCACATCCTCTTTCGCGGCGAAGTGCAGGTAGAAGCTGCCCTTCGCCACGCCCGCCCCGGTCGTGATCTGTTCGATGGTGGTCGCGGCCACGCCCTGATCGAGGAACAGGCGCTCGGCGGCGTTTATCAGATCCTCGCGCCGTTCCTCGGGAGGCCTCGTCCGAGGCTTTGGCTTGGCGGGTTTGGGCTTGGTCGGCACGAAGCGATCTCACGACGGGCTGGCATTCGGCCTCTGCCTGACCGGATATCGCCGCGATGGAAAGGGTCCGGGCGCCGCCCCGGTAGCGGCAAGGGCCACGTCGAGCAAAAGCTCGCAGATTTAATTGACTGACCACCAGTCATTTTGATAGATCCGCGCCGTCCCGGCAGCGGCCTTGCCCGCGCGCCGCAAACCCCATCCTGGAATACGCCATGGACCGTACAGTGGAGCGTTGCCGCGAAGTCCGGCTCCGCGCCTATCCCGATGGGATGATCCAGCCGCGCGATCTCACCATTGCGGAGGCTGCCTTGCCCAAGGCCGGCCCGAACGATCTGGTCGTGCGCAATCGCTGGTTCCGCGTCTCCATCTCGACGCGGCTGATGGCGAACCCGGATGCACAGGCGGTCGAGGGCATTCCCTTTCCGGTACTCAAGCCCGGCGATGCGCTGGCGGATGGCGCGATCGGCGAGGTCGTGGCCTGCCCGGCCGGCAGCGGGTTCGAGGTCGGCGGGTTCGTCTCGCATCCCCTGGGCTGGCGCGACTATGCGGTCGTCGATGCCGGGAGCTGTATCGCGCTGGGCCAAGGGCCGATCGAGCCGGCCGCCTATCTCGGCCATGGCTGGACCGCCTATGCCGCCCTGACGCGCGGCATCCGCGTTAGGCCGGGCGACACGGTCTTCGTCTCGAGCGGCGCGGGGGCGATCGGGTCGATGGCCGGGCAGATCGCCCGCCGGCTCGGCGCCGCGCGGGTGATCGGCAGCACCAGCACCCAGGACAAGGCTGACTGGATGACGACCGATCTCGGTTATGACGCGGTGATCCTGCGCAATCGAGGCTCGATCGCGGATCAGCTGAAGGCGGCGGCGCCGGACGGCGTCGACGTGTTCGTCGACATGGTCGGCGGCGCGCAGCTGACCGCCGCGGCGGGCGCCGCACGCGAGGGGGCGCGGTTCGTCCTGCTCGGCGCGCTCACCGCCGAATTGAACGTCGCGGGCGCCAGCATCGTCGCCCCGGTCGAGCTCGACTCGTTCCAGCTGATCCTCAAGGATGTCACCCTACGCGGCTACAGCGCCGACCGGGACTACGCGGAGGCGTTCCCGGACTGGATCGCCTGGCAGCGCGAGGCGGGGCTCCATTTCGCCTGTTCGAAGGTCGTGGGGCTGGAGAACGCGCCCCGCGCCTTGCACGACGCCTGCGAAGGCCGGCTCAAGGGCCTCGTCATGGTGGAGGTGTGACCGGCGACTTGTGCCGAGTTCGGGCCAATCAGCCCTTGCTGGCCTCGTAGCGCGCCTTGTTCTCGGCGTTCGGCGGGTAGAGGCCCGGGAGCGCCGCGCCCTTGCCGACCTCCTCCATGATCCAGCCCTCGAAGCGCTCCTGCTCGGGGGCGAGTTCCATCACGGTGTCGATCAGGGCTGCTGGGATCAGTACGGCGCCGTCCTCGTCCACCACGATCACGTCGTCGGGGAACACCGCGACGCCGCCGCAGGCGATCGGTTGCTGCCATGCCACGAAGGTCAGGCCGGCCACGGAGGGCGGGGCCGCCGCACCCTGGCACCAGACCGGTAGGCCGGTGCCCAGGACCCCGGCGACGTCACGGACAACACCGTCCGTAACCAGGGCGGCGACGCCCTTCTTGGCCATGCGGGCGCACAAGATATCGCCGAAGATCCCGGCATCGGTGACGCCCATCGCGTCTACGACCGCGATGCAGCCGGCCGGCATCGCCTCGATCGCTGCGCGCGTTGAGGTCGGGGACGACCAAGATTCCGGGGTTGCAAGGTCCTCGCGGGCCGGGACGAAGCGCAGAGTGAAGGCCCGGCCGACGATCCGGGGCTGCCCCGGCCTCAACGGCCGCGTGCCGCGCAGCCAGACGTTGCGCAGCCCCTTCTTGAGCAGGATCGTCGTGATCGTGGCAGTGGTGACCTTCGAGAGGGTCTCGACGATCTGGGCGTCGCTCGACATCCGCGTATCCTTCCCGGCTGGGGCGGACGGTCTCGCCCGCTGCCGAGCGCTGTACCCGATTGGAATCCAATCGCGTACAGCCCCAGGTTACTGTCCTGCTGCGTTCTCTCCGCAGGGCCGGCTTCGACGGGAAGCTTACTGCTTCAGCCGGCGATCACACGGAACCGAAGCCTGCGTCAGTCGCAGGTCTCCTTCTTCACGGTCTTGGAATCCCCCGTCTCGTTTTCCTTGCGCACCGTCTTGGTGACGCAGCCGTCGCCGTGATCGTGGACGGTGACGGACTTCGACTCGGTGGCCGGACGGTCGACCACCACGGCGGGCCGGTCGCGCTCGATCACGGTGGTTTGAGCTTGGGCGGCGGCGCCGAGGCTGAGCAGGGCGGCGGCCGCGAGGAGGGTGGTGCGCATGCAAGGACTCCGGGTCCGATTTCGGTCCCGAGTAACGGCGGCGCCAGCTTGAGCGTTCCGCAATTTCTGATCGTTGGACACTATGCAAAAAAGCGGGCCGAACCCGTAAGCGAACGCGGCTCGGCCCACGCGCCGTTCGGCCTGGAACACGGCCGGAGCGACGCCGTCAAAGACCTCGGGACTGCCCTTCTTTCAAGAGCGGCGGACTACGTGCCGAGATCCGGACGGCTCAGCCGCCGGTCATCGGCGGGAAGAACGCGATCTCGCTGGCGCCCGCGATCTGCGCGTCCGGCTTGGCATGGGTTCGGTCGATGGCGGCGCGGACCACCCCCGGATCCTCGAAGGCGTAGGCGTATTCCTCGCCGCGCCCGCGCAGCCAGCCGACCAGATCGGTGACGGTGGCGACCTCCGGCGGCGGCGCCAGCTCTTCCTCGGCGCGGCCGATCCGCTCGCGGACCCAGGCGAAATAGACGAGCTTCATCGCGTCACCGTGCCGGAAAGGGATCGCCGCCCGCGCTCTCAGCGCGGATCGTCGATTACGTGCTTGATCCCGGCCCTCATGTAGTCCCAGCCGGTCCAGATCGTGAGGGCGGCGGCAAGCCACAGCAGGGCGAGGCCGATCGGCTCGGTGCCGGGCAGCACCCGCTCACCCGCGGGCCCGGCCACCAGGAAGCCGATGGCGACGAGCTGCACCGTCGTCTTCCACTTGGCGATCTTGCTGACCGGCACGCCGACCTTCAACTCGGCGAGATACTCGCGCAGGCCGGAGACCAGCACCTCCCGGCACAGGATCACGATCGCCGCCCAGATCGACGAGCCGACGATGGTGTGGTCCGCGGCGAGCATCAGCAGGCAGGCCGAGACCAGCAGCTTGTCGGCGATCGGGTCGAGCATCCGGCCGAGCGCGGAACTCTGGTGGTAGGTCCGCGCGACATAGCCGTCGAGGTAATCGGTGATCGCGGCCGCCACGAACACGCCCAGCGCCGTCCAACGCGCGGTGTGCGAGTCGGGCCAGAACAGCAAGGCGACCATCACCGGCACCGCGGCGAGCCGCCCGTAGGTCAGGCAATTCGCGAGCGTCCAGGCCGGCGACCGGCGTCGGGGAAGGACGGCGTTCATCGCGGGGGTGAAATCAGAGCTTGGCCCGGGCGTCAACGTCTCGACCGCGGGCGCGGCCGAGACGGCGGGATCCTCAGGCGCCGGCATGGAAGAAATCGTAGACGGCGCGGGCGGTCGCGGCGTTCACCCCGGGGGTTTTGGCCAGATCCTCGAAGGCGGCCCGCTCGATCGCCTTCACGGTCCCGAAATGGTGCAGCAGCGCGCGCTTGCGGCTGGGGCCGATGCCGGCGATCTCGTCCAGGGGATTCTTGATCATCTCACGCTTGCGCTTGGCCCTGTGGCTGCCGATGGCGAAGCGGTGGGCCTCGTCGCGCAGCCGCTGCACGAAGTAGAGGGTCGGGTCGCGCGGTGGAAGCTTGAACGGCGGCCGGCCCGGCACGAAAAACGTCTCGCGCCCGGCGTCCCGGTCGCGACCCTTGGCGATGCCAACCAGCGGGACGTCGGTCACGCCGATCTCGTCGAGCGCCGTGCGGGCGGCATCGAGCTGGCCCTTGCCGCCGTCGATCAGCACCAGATCCGGCCAGGCGGGAAACGCCTCGCTATCCTCGGCGGGCGCCGGGACCGGTTGCGCCTCCACGCCTTCGGCGGCCGCGACGGCGGCCTCGCGCTCGGTGCGCGGCGCTTCCTTGACGAGGCGCTTGAAGCGGCGCTGCAGGACTTCGCGCATCATGCCGTAATCGTCCCCCGGGGTGAGTTCCTCCGATTTGATGTTGAACGTGCGGTAATGCGTCTTCATGAACCCGGTCGGGCCCGCGACGATCATCCCGCCCACCGCGTTCGTGCCCATGATGTGCGAGTTGTCGTAGACCTCGATCCGCCGCGGCGTCCGGTCCATGCCGAAGGCCTGGCCCAGGGCCGTCAGCAGCTTGCCCTGCGAGGCGGTGTCGGCGAGCCGCCGGGCCAGCGCTTCCTTGGCGTTGCGCTGGGCATACTCGACGAGATTCTTCCGCTCGCTGCGGCTCGGTTTGTGGATCTCGACCCGGTAATCGACCCGGCTCGACAGGGCGGCGGCGACCAGCTCGGCATCCTCGATCGGGTGGCTGGTCAGCACCGTGCGGGGCGCGGGCTTGTCGTCGTAGAACTGGCTGATGAACGAGCCGAGCACTTCCTCCGGGGTCATCGACCGGTCGGCCTTCGGAAAGTAGGCGCGGTTGCCCCAGTTCTGGAAGTTCCGGAAGAAGAACACCTCGATGCAGAACTGCCCGGCCTGCTCGTCGAGGGCGAACACGTCGGCCTCCTCGACGCCCTGCGTGTTGACGCCCTGAACGCCCTGGATCGCCGAGAGCGCCGCGATCCGGTCCCGGTAGCGGGCGGCGCGCTCGAACTCCATCGCCTCGGACGCCTCCTGCATCTCGGCGCGCATCCGGTCCTTCACTGCGTTGGACTTGCCCGCGAGGAACGCGCGCGCCGCATCCGCCATCGCGGCGTAATCGTCGGTCCCGATCTCGCCCGTGCAGGGGCCGGAGCAGCGCTTGATCTGGAACAGCAGGCAGGGCCGGCTGCGGTTCTCGTAATAGCTGTCGGTGCAGGTGCGCAGCAGGAAGGCGCGCTGGAGGGCGTTCACCGTGCGGTTGACCGCCCAGACGCTGGCGAAGGGGCCGTAGTAATTGCCCTTCCGGCGCCGCGCGCCCCGGTGCTTCACGATCTGCGGCGCCGGGCCGTCGGCGGTGACCAGGATGTAGGGGAAGGACTTGTCGTCCCGCATCAGCACGTTGAAGCGGGGCTTCAACTGCTTGATCAGGTTGGCTTCGAGGAGCAGCGCCTCGGTCTCGGTGGCGGTGGTGACGAACTCCATCGCCGCCGTCTGGGAGATCATCCGGGCGATGCGGTTCGAATGCGCCTGGCCCCGTGCGTAGGAGCCGACGCGCGCTTTCAGGTTCTTGGCTTTGCCAACATAGAGGACGTCGCCGCGATGATCGAACATCCGGTAGACGCCGGGGGAGTTCGGCAGCGTCGACCAGAAGCGCCGGATCACCTCGGTGCCGGCCAGGACCGCCCCCGGCTCGAAGTCGAAATCGATCTCGGGCGAATCCTCGCCGGAAAGCCCGGCCTCGGGCTCGTCGGCGCTCTCGTCCCGCTCGGCGTCGCGGCCGTCGTCGAAGGTGTCGGGGGGCAGGTCTGAGAGGGCTCTGCGGTTCATACCGCAGATCTAAGCGTTCCTGGCCCCGAGGGGGACCGGGTCGGCCGACAAAATTGCCGCGCCGACCCCGCCGGGCCGAATCAGTCGAACAGCGAGTCGATGTCGTTCTGGTCGACGTGCCCCGGATCGTCGTCGAGCTTCGGCCCGTTGAGCAGGCTGCTCTCGTCGTCAAGCGCGGTCGGGACCGGCATGACGGTGATGAGATCGCGGAAGCTGTCCAGCTGCGTCCAGGCCGTGATCAGCCGATCGAGGTGCTCCTCGATGAACTTCATCACCCCGACGATCTTGTTGATCCGCTGGCCGGTCAGATCCTGGAAGTTGCAGGCCTCGTAGGCCGAGATCACCCGCTCCTGGATGATGTCGACATGCTGCTTCATGCCCGGCGGCAGATTCGCCGTGTACAGCATGCCGGCATTCGTCTCGATCTCCTCGACCGCGTTGAGCAGCTGCGTCGTGGCGCGCTCGGTCGATTCGACCACGGCGTCGAGCTCGTCCGCCGCCCGGCGCATGCCCTTGCCGCTGTTCTCCGAGCGGTGGAGCGTCGCCAGTTCCGACTTGGTCCGGGTGATCGCCTCCTTCATCAGGTCGAGTTCGGAGCGCATCGCCAGGGCGTCGTGCAGCTCCCGCCGGCAGGTCTCGATCGTCTCGTCCGCGCTCATCTGGGTGATGCGGCGCAGGTCCAGGATCGCGTTCAGGATTTGATCCAGCCGCTCATTTGAGACCTCCGGACTCGGGGCAGTGGGCAAAACCGCGGGAAGCCCGAGGCTGTCTTCAATGCGATAGCGCTTCTGGGTCATCGTCGGGGCGTGAGCCTTCAGGATCTGTGATACGAACTCTCTACCACAATCGGTTAGCGGACTGTGACTGCCAAGCTCCCTGGCCGTCGATTTCTACGCGGGCCGGACGTTTGACCTATCGGTGGTTGTGGCACGCGGTGATTTACTAGCGATTCACGCTAATCACGCGCGGTCGGGGAGAGCGACGGACACCCGGCGTGATTCACCATGTTGATTCATCGGAATGGCCGCTCGCCGACGGATCGTTCGCGAATCGGGGCCTGTGCCCCCCGCGGGAGCGTCCGACGATGCGTGGTTCGGTCCGTCTTGGTCTCTGTGCAATCGTGGTCTCGGGGCCGTTGTGCGTCCCCGCGGTCGCGCAGCAGGCGCGTTATGCCGAAAGCGGCGGCTATGGCGGCGGCCTGATCGAGTATCTGATGACCGGGCAAGCCGGGGGAAGGGGCCGCGGCTGGCCGCAGCGCGCAACGGCTCCGCAGCGGGTCGCGGCGTATTCCGGCGAGCTGCTGCCCGCCGAGCCGGAGCCGCTCCAGGCCGTTCCGCCACAACAGGCCTACGGCGTGCCGCAGGCGGATCCGGCCCGCATCGCCCGGGAGGTCGGTCCGGAATACCGCCGCCAAGAGGTGGCGTTCGCCGGGCCGCAACGCCCCGGGACCATCGTGATCGATACCGCGGCCAAGCACCTCTATCTCGTGCAGCCCGGGCAGCGGGCGTTGCGCTACGGCATCGGGGTCGGCCGTCCGGGCTTCGCCTGGAGCGGCCTCAAGACCGTCAGCCGCAAGGCCGAATGGCCGGACTGGATCCCGCCCGCCGAGATGCTCGCCCGCCGGCCCGATCTGCCACGACACATGGCGGGCGGCCCGGACAACCCGCTGGGCGCCCGCGCCCTCTATCTCGGCTCATCGCTCTACCGCATCCACGGCACCAACGAGCCGGGGACGATCGGCCAATCGGTCTCCTCGGGCTGCATCCGGATGATGAACGAGGATGTGGTGGACCTCTACGACCGCGTCCCGGTGGGAACCCGCGTCGAGGTTCTTTGAGAGCCGATCGGATCGGCGTTTCCATCCTCGACCTCCGCCCTGCGCGGCGCGAACCGCGACGGGCTTCTGCCTCAACGCCCTCTGCCGCCGCCATATCGGTCCGAAGGCCATCGAACGTCTTCGGCCCTTTTGCGGCTGTTCGCAGACGAGCGGCGCGTGGTGCTCCTCGCTGTCAGGCCGTCTTTGCCTAAGATGATGCGTCACGGCCGACCCAAATCTGTAGGCTTGTTGCCAAGAATCGGCCGACGTCTTTGCCTTGATCGATGACCTGTACGCGGGCTAAATGAATGATCAGAGGCATAATATTGAATTAGTTTGATTATAAACTGGAGCTGCCGACATATCTCCGGACCTGAGCGCCCCCGCATTGCGGCTGGGTGTCCAGCGCCGCCACGGTGCAAACGATGCCGCAGGCGCTGAGCCGGTCAGCTGTCGGCGATATCGGCGTGCGCGTCGGCAGATCCCTGTCCGGCTTCCGGCCGCTGGCGCCGTTCTTCTGCCTGTACATGACCTTCGGCGCCACGCTCGGCTTCCTGTCCGGGGGCGCGCCGCTGATCCTGCGGGTCCGGGGCCTGGAACTGGCCGAGGTCGGGCTGCTGCAGCTCATCAACCTGCCGGTGGGGCTGACCTTCCTGTGGGCCGCGGCCCTCGACCGGATCCGCATGCCGTTCCTCGATCACCGGGTCGGGTGGATCGTGGTGGCGCAGGGCATGACGGTGCTCCTGCTCGGCACCCTGAGCTTCGGCGAGCACTGGCCGTTGCCGGCGCTGCTCCTGTTGGCAATCGCAGCCTGTGCCTGCGTCGCCACCATGGATATTGCGCTGGAGGCGCTGGTCGTCGAGACCGTGCCGGCCGAGCGGCGCGCCTTCGTCGCCTCGGCCAAGCTCTGTGGCGCGTCCCTCGGCGGCATCCTGGGCGTCGGCGTGCTCGTCGGGTCCTACGATCTTCTGGGATGGCGCGTGGCGGTCCTGGCCTGCGCGGCGCTCGACGCCCTGTGTCTTCTGCCGATCCTCTTCTACCCGGAGGCGCGTCTCCATGGAGTCGGCGGTGCACCGGACCGCTGGTCGGGCTCGTTCGCACGCCTGCGCGCCCTCGCGACACGCATTCTGGTGCTCGGCGCTTATTTCGCCGCCGCCTACCTCCTGTCGGGACCCAACACCCTGGCGCTGCTCGACCTCGGCGTGTCGCTGGCGCAAGTCGGCTTCCTGACCGGAACCGTCCTGCCGGCGGTCAACTTGGTCATGGCGCTTGTCGCGGGCGGCCTCGCGGCACGCTTCGGCACGGTGCGGCTGATCGCCCTGGGGGCGTTCGGCGTCCTCGTCTCCGGCGGCCTGATGGCGGCAGCCTGCGTCGCAGAGTCCGTCGAGCTTGCGGTCGCCGCGACCATCCTGAACTTCCTCTGCGGCGGGATCCTGGGCGTGCCCGTATTCAACATGATCTACCGCTGGGCGCAGGGGCCGCGGCCGGCCACGGATTACGCCCTGCTGTTCGGTGCGGCCTTCTTCGCGGCGATGCCCCTGCGGGTCGCCGCCCCCGCCCTGGCGGGGTGGGTCGGATGGCCGGGCTATTTCGGGGCGACGCTGCCGCTCTACGCGGCCGCGGTGGCGTGGCTCGTGATCGCGGTGGATCGGACCCTGCGAGCCGATAAGGGGAAACCCCGATGATCGCCGAAATCGCCGCGCGCGTTCCCGATTCTCTAGCCGCCTACCGGGACGGCGTCGCTGTCGGCCCCGGCGATGCCTCGGCCCTGCCCGTGGCGGCGCTGCGCGACCCGGTGGTGTTCGACACCACGCTGTCGGCCTTCGGGGCCGGGTATGGGCCGGTCGACCGGCGCGTGCTCGTCTCGTACTGGAGTCAGTTCTATCTGGCTGCCCTCGCCACGCCGGCCCTGACCGCTCTGGTTTGCCTCGGCCGCCCCCTGCCGCTCGCCTTCGACACGACGCGCCTCGAACTCGATGCCGCCGGACGCCCCGCCCGCCTGCTGGTGCCGGCGGAGACCCCGGATTGCCGGTCCGGTTGCGCGCTCGGCCTCGCCGGGCTGGTCGAGGATCATCTGCGCCCCTTCGTCGAGATGTGCCACGCCCGGTGCGGGATCGCCCCCCGGGTCCTGTGGGGCAACGCCGCGGTGATCCTCGAGTACGTCGCCGGGGAGTTGGGTTGCGGAGACGAGCCCACCTGCGCGGTCGCCGCGACGCGGCTCGGATGGCGCGGTGCGCTCGCCTGCGGTAGGAACCCCCTCGCGCAGGCGCTGTGCGCCGAGGCGTCGGGCTGCCGGCGGCGACGCGTCTGCTGCCTGCGTCATCGCCTCCCCGGCGTTCCCTCCTGCGGGACGCTCTGCCCCCTCGAATGCGCCAGCGCGCGCTGATCCGCCCCCATGCTGAAGGCCTTCCTCGCTTATTACCGGCCGCACCGGGCGCTATTCCTGATGGATTTCGGCTGCGCCGTGCTGTCCGGCCTGCTGGAGCTCGGCTTCCCGATCGCGGTGAAGACCTTCGTCGACCAGCTGCTGCCGCAGCAGGATTGGAGCCTGATCGTGCTGGCGGCCTGCGGCCTCGCCCTGGTCTACGTGGCCAATGCCGGCCTGATGGTGGTGGTGACCTATTGGGGCCACGTGCTCGGCATCAACATCGAGACCACAATGCGGGCCCGGGCGTTCGACCACCTGCAGAAACTGTCGTTCCGGTTCTACGACGGGCAGAAGACCGGTCACCTCGTCGCCCGGGTGACCAAGGATCTGGAGGAGATCGGCGAGGTCGCCCATCATGGCCCCGAGGACCTGTTCATCGCCGTGATGACGCTGATCGGCGCCTTCGCCCTGATGGTCTGGGTCCACCCGACCCTGGCGCTGATCACCGGCGCGATCCTGCCGGTCATCGCCTTCGTGAGCCTGCGCTACGGCGGGCGCCTGACCCGCAATTGGCAGACGCAGTATGGCCGGGTCGGCGCCTTCAATGCCCGCATCGAGGAGAATGTCGGCGGGATGCGGGTCGTGCAGGCTTTCGCCAACGAGCAGCACGAACGCGCCCTGTTCGCCCGGGACAACGCCCGCTACCGAGACACCAAGCTCGAAGCCTACCGGCTGATGGCGGCCAGCTTGTCGATCAACTATCTCGGCTTGCGGCTCGTCCAGATCGCGGTGCTGCTCGGCGGCGCGGCCTTCGTGGTGCGCGGCGACCTGACGGCCGGCGGCTTCGTCGGTTTCCTCCTGCTGGTCGGGGTTTTCTACCGCCCGCTGGAGAAGATCAGCGCGGTGATCGAGACCTATCCCAAGGGCGTCGCGGGCTTCCGCCGCTACCAGGAACTCCTCGCCAACGAGCCCGATATCGTCGACCGTCCGGATGCGGTCGAGGTGCAGGCCCTGCGCGGGGACATCCGCTTCGAGAACGTCAGCTTCGGCTACGAGAGCGGCCGCCCGATCTTCACCGGCCTCGACCTGACGATCGCGGCCGGGGAGACGGTCGCGTTCGTCGGCCCCTCGGGCGTCGGCAAGACCACCCTCTGCGCGCTGCTGCCGCGCTTCTACGAGGTCGCGGCCGGCCGGGTGACGGTCGATGGCATCGACGTGCGCGCCCTGACCCTGGCGTCCCTGCGGCGGCAGATCGGCATCGTGCAGCAGGACGTGTTCCTGTTCGCCGGCACGATCCGCGAGAACATCGCCTATGGCCGCCTCGATGCGACCGAGGCCGAGATCGACCAGGCTGCCCGCCGCGCCCGGCTCGGCGCGCTCATCGACAGCCTGCCCGCCGGGCTCGACACGGTGGTGGGCGAGCGCGGCGTGCGGTTGTCGGGGGGGCAGAAGCAGCGCATCGCCATCGCCCGGGTGTTCCTCAAGAACCCGCCGATCCTGATCCTCGACGAGGCGACCTCCGCCCTCGACACGCAGACCGAGCGCGAGATCCAGCAGGCGCTGGCAGATCTGGCGCAGGGGCGTACGACCCTGGTCATCGCCCATCGGCTGGCGACCATCCGCGACGCCGACCGCATCGTCGTCCTGGGCGAGGACGGCATCGTCGAGCAGGGGCGGCACGCGGCGCTGCTCGACGCCGGCGGCATCTATCGCCGCCTCCACGCGGCGCAATTCGGCTCGGCGGGTGAGGATGGCGTGTCCGCGACCGCGGCGGAGTGAGGCTCGGCCTCATCCGTCATTGCGAGCGCAGCGAAGCAACCTAGGGATCCGCGACGTTCTGGTAGCACGCGGCACTGGGTTGCTTTGCTGCGCTCGCAATGACCGCACAGGATGATTGCCGTATCCGGCGATCGCTACATCAGAACTTCCGCCAGAATGAACGGCACCTCGCCTGGGATCTCGCGGGCCAGGAAGCCGATGCCGCCGTAGCGGCGCGCGAGGCGGCGGCCGGCTTCTCCGTGGGTGTAGACGCTCCACAGGGCCGCCGCTTCCGGCTCGGCGCCGCGGGCCAGCAAGCCGACGACGAGGCCCGCGAGCGTGTCGCCGGAGCCCGAAGTGGCCAATCCGACATGGCCGACCTCGTAGCACCAGGCGCGGCCATCCGGGGAGACGATATGGGTCGACCCGCCCTTCATCACCGTGACCGTGCCGAAACGCTCGGTCGCGCGCCGCGCCGCCGCGAGGGGATCCGCCTCGATCGCCTCGCGCTCCTCGCCCAAGAGCTGCGCCATTTCGCCGGCATGGGGGGTGATGATCGCCGGCTTGGACAGGCCGCGCGTCAGGTCCGGATCGGCGCGCAACGCCGCAAGGGCGCCGGCATCGAGGACGAGGCCGGCCTTGCCGGCCCCCCGGACCAGGGCGCCGGTCACGCCCTCGGCATCGGCATCCTCGGACATGCCGGGGCCGACCAGCACCGCATCGACGCGCTCGGCCCGTTTCGCGAGGTCGTCGGCGCAGGTGCGGGCGATGCCGCCATCCTCCGTCTGCGACAGGCCGACGACCAGGGCCTCCGGCACGGCGATCCCGATCGGGATCGCTAGGTCCCGGCAGATCGCGAGCTGCAGCTTGCCGGCACCGGCCCGGAGCGCGGCATGCGCCGCCAGCAGGACGGCGCCCGGCAGGCTCGTACATCCGGCGACGATGAGGATGCGGCCGCGACCATCCTTGCTGTCGCCGTCCGGCTCGGGCGGAGCCATGCTCCGCAGGACATGTTCGGTAATCGGCGTGACGGTGCTCATGGACTCCCCGTTCGCCACACGCCGCCTGGGCGCCGGATCAGGTCGCGGCCGCGTCGGCGTCTGGTTCGGAGGTAACGGGGGCGCCCTCGGCCTCAAGGGGTGCGACGAAGTTGTAGCGGACCAGCGCGAACCCACCGCCGGGGGCGGCCGAAGCCGAGAACGCGTATTCCGTGACACCGCAATTGAGCACGTCGCCCTCGGCATCGACGGCCAGGATCTCGGCTTCGGTCATCTCCTCCAGCAGGTAGCGCAGGCACAGCACCACGACCTGATGGGCGACGAGCAGGATCCGGCGGCCGGCATGGTGCAGGCCGATCGTGTCGAGGGCGCTGCGCAGGCGCAAGATCACGTCGCACCAGCTCTCGCCGCCCGGCGGCCGATGGTAGAACTTGCCGAGTTCGCTGCGCAGCTCGGCCTGTTCGGGATGGATTTGCTCGATCCCGACGCGGGTCAGCCGGTCCAGGATGCCGAACTCTTTCTCGCGCAGGCGCTCATCGATCAGGAGTCGCGGCGTGCCGGAGGCGAGGCCGCCCGCCCCGCGGATCGCCTCGGCGGTCTCGACCGCGCGCCGATAGGGCGAGGCGAGGACGAGGTCCGGCCGTTCGTCGTCGGGCAGGCTCGCGAACCAGCGTCCGAGCGCCTCCGCCTGCCGGTGACCGAGCGCGCTGAGCGGTACGTCCACGTCCCGTTCCGGGATGTCGATGCGCGCGGCACCCGCGGCCTGGGCGGCGTCGCGGGCGACGTTGCCGGAACTCTCGCCATGGCGCACGACCCACAGGCGCAGCGGGTGTCTCTGGGGCACGCAGATCTCCTGGAGGGCCGTCGGCTCGACTGGTCGGAACGTCGGGTCGGGATTCCCGTTCCGGCGACCAGGCGTTCGCCTTCGATCAGCGCCTAACGGCCAGGGCTTCACCCAGCAGGTCGAGCAGGCCTCCGGCGAAGGCCCGCATGTTCGCGACCCGGTCCGCATTGCCGGTCTCCAGGGTGAGGAACAGCTCGACGGGCCCACTCACGGCTAGGCAGGTATGACCGGCCGCATCGCCGTAGCGATTGCCGCTCGGGCCGGCGGCCCCGGTCTCGGCGAGGCCCCAGGTGGCGCCGTGCCGCGCCCGGACGGTCCGGGCGAGGAGCTGCGCATAGCCTTCGGAGGCCGAGCGCAGGCCGGTCATCGCGGCCTCGTCGATGCCGAGGAGCGCAGCGCGGGCCGCCGCCGTGTAGACCACGGCGCCCCCGAGGAAATACGCGCTGGCGCCGGGGACCGACAGGAGCGCCGCCGCCACGAGGCCGCCGGAAGACGATTCCGAGACCGCCAAGGTCTCTTTGCGTGCGATGAGCGCCGCTCCCAGGGTCGCGGCCCTCGGCAGCAGATCGTGCATGATGGATCCTCCGCGGTGCCGCGCCGGCTAGGCGCGGGATTGCGGCCAGGTTTCGATCGTCTCGCCGCCGGAGCGGAGTTCGACCCGGTGCGCATGCGCCGCGTCCCGCGATCGGCACAGGTCGATGGCCGACGCGAAGCGGGTCCGGGCGGCGACCGCGGTCTCGACATCCTCCGAAAAGACCTCCTGGTCGTCGCGGAAGGTCACCACCCGGAAGGGCGGGTGCTGTTTCAGGTCGCTGGTTTCCATGGCTGTCGGCTCCGATCGGATCATATCGCCGGCGGTAAGCGCCCGGCGACACGGATCGTTGCGCCTCAAGCTGCGCGCCCTGCGCGAGGCCACGGTTCATTAACCCTACACTCGTAGCCCGGAGGCTCCTCAACACGCGTGGGTGTCATGCCGAGACTGGGCCAGATCATCGCCGACGGTTTGGCCCTCGTCCTGGTCGGTGCCGGCTTGACCGCCATCGTCGTGGGCTACGAGCGCAACCTTCCGGAGCCTGTGCCGCAGGTCGCCGAATACGTGTCGGATTGGGCGGATCCGGTGACCACCGGCTCGATCACGCCGCGGAACGAGGAAGCCTCGGCCGGCGCGGCCTCGCCCCGGCCGAACTGGACCATCGATGACATGACCCGGCCCTCGGGGCCGGGCGCGCGGGTCTGGACCGATCCGCCGCGCCGGTAATCGGACCTGCCGCGAACATCACCACATCCGCGACGAACAGACCGCACTCAGCCGCGTTGCCCTCATGAGCCCGAAGACGGGCCGATTTGAGGAAACGCACATGCGCATGAAGACTTACGGCCTCGCGGCCGCTCTCGCCGTCGCCCTGACCGGAACCGCCTACGCCCAGCAACCGGCCGGCGGCGGCAGCGCCACCGGCAACATGAACAATCCTGGCTCGGTGAAGAGCAACGGCCAGAAGGCCAATGAGGGTGCGACCGGTGCGACGACCGGCTCGACCACAGGTGCTGCCGGCGCCGCGACCGTACCGGGGACTGGCACCGCGCGGCCCGGCGTCGGTGCCGGCACCAGCACCACCGCGCCTGCGCGATAGCCGCACCGTCGGAACCGAGGCCAATGGCCTCGGTTGCCGGCCCATGTCTCGTTTCCTGTTCCCAGCCGCGATCACACTCATTCTGGCGAGCGTCGCTTTCGCCCACTGGGAGCATTCGGCGGCTGCGCCGACGCTGGCGACCCAGGAAAGCCCAAGCTCGGACAGTAATGTTGGCTCGTCTGCGACGCCGATGCCGCCGCCCAGCCGAGACAAGGGGCAGTAGAGGCTTCCGCGAAGATCGATCCCACGCCGCGCCTGATCCCCGTCGAGCGGGTCCAACGCGGTGCCGGCGATGGCGCTTAGCCGGTCGATGACTCGGCTGTCGGACGGCCGGCTTCGCTCGCCTCCTGGATCTCCTCCAGGCGCCCCGTCGCGACGTGGTACAGGAAGCCGTAGATCGGGATATGGCCCGGCACGAGCGGGTGAGCGCGGATCCGGCGCACGTCGGACGCGACGCTGCCATACCGGTCGGGGATCGTCAGCCAGTCGATGCTGCGCCCGGCCGCCGAGCCGCCGCCATGGCGCGGGTTCGACCACGTCGTCCCGTCGAACTGGGCGGTCTCCAGGTTGTCCTCGAGCAGGTCGCCGATCACCGCATCGGTGAACAGCTCCATGCCGCAATTGGTGTGGTGAATCACGAACCACGTCGCCGTGCCGAGGAGCTTGTGCGAGATCACCAGCGAGCGGATCGCGTCGTCGCTGGCCCGGCCGCCCGCGTTGCGGATCACGTGAGCGTCGCCCTCCGCGAGGCCGGCATATTTCGCCGGGTCGAGCCGTGCATCCATGCAGGTGAGGATGGCAAAGCGCCGAGCCGGTGGGAGGGCGAGGTCGCCCTTGTCGAAGGCCGCGGCATAGCGCGCATTGGCGGCCAGCACCGCCTCGCGGATCGGCTCGCGCTCGGTCGGTTCAGGCATGGGGCGAACGCTCGCGCAGGTGACAGGGTAGGTCCACGAGATGCGCGGCGAGGTCGGCGTAGGTGAGAACGCCGCCATTGAGCATCGGGAATGCGAGCGGCGGCCTCTGAGCTGCAGGCTGTTCTCCAGCGGGCAGAGCGGCGCCCGGGAAGAGGCGGGCGAAGCGGGCGAGGAGCCGGGTCATAGTCAGGCCGCCTGCGCCACGGTGCCGGCCGCGGCCAGCGCCTGGTCGAGATCGGCCAGCAGGTCGTCGATATGCTCCAGGCCGACCGAGAGCCGCACATAGCCATCCGAGACCCCCGTGGCCTTGAGCGCTTCGGGCCCGAGCTGGGAATGGGTCGTGCTGGCCGGATGGATCGCGAGGCTGCGCGCGTCGCCGATATTGGCCACGTGGTAGAACAGCCGCAGCGCATCGATGAAGCGCCGTCCCGCCGCGCGCCCCGCCGCCAGCTCGAATCCGACGAGGCCGCCATAGCCGCCCGTCAGCACCGCATCCGCCCGGGCGCGCGCCGCGCCGGTCTGGAGCGACGAGTGGATCACCCGCACCACCTCCGGCCGGTCCTTCAGCCACGTCGCGATCGCCTCCGCGTTGCGGCTGTGGCGCTCGATCCGCAGCGGCAGCGTTTCCAGCCCCTGGAGCGTCAGGAAGGCGTTGAGCGGCGAGACCGCCGGGCCGAGATCGCGCAGCAGCCGCACCCGGGCGCGCAGGACGTAGGCCACCGGCCCGATCGGCTGTGCCGCCTCGGTCCAGATCGCACCGTGATAGCTCGCATCCGGCGTGTTGAGATTGGGCTGCCGCACCGGATGGGCGGCCCAGTCGAAGCGGCCGCCGTCGATGATCGCCCCGCCGATGGCGATGCCGTGGCCCGCGATGTACTTGGTGGTCGAGTAGACCACGATGGCCGCGCCGTGGTCGAATGGGCGTGCCAGCAGCGGCGCGGCGGTGTTGTCGACGATGAGCGGGATGCCGAGCGGCCGGCCGATCTCCGCCACCTCGCGGATCGGGAAGACCGCCAGCTTCGGGTTCGGCAGGGTCTCGGCGTAGTAGGCCCGCGTGCGTTCGTCTGTGGCGCGGGCGAAGGCCTGCGGATCGGCGGGATCGACGAAGCGCACCTCGATGCCTTGTTCAGACAAGGTGTTGGCGAACAGGTTCCAGGTGCCGCCGTAGAGATCGGTCGAGGAGACGATGTTGTCGCCGGCCCGGGCCAGGTTCTGCACGGCCAGCGCCGAAGCCGCCTGGCCGGAGGCGAGGGCGAGCGCCGCCGCGCCGCCTTCGAGGGCCGCGAGGCGCTGCTCCAGCACATCCACAGTTGGGTTGCCGACACGCGTGTAGATGTTGCCGAGCTCCTTCAGGGCGAACAGGTTCTCGGCGTGGTCCGTGTCGTGGAACTGGTACGAGGTCGTCTGGTGGATCGGCACCGCCACCGAGCCGCTCGACGGATCGGCCCGCCAGCCGGCATGAAGGGCGAGCGTCTCGGGCTTGGCATGGGTCAGGTCCTGGCTCGGCACGGGACGGCTCCTGATCGATCTGGACGCGGCAGAGTGCTCGGATCGCGCAGTCCATCGTTCCTCCGACACAGGAGCGGGTCAATAAAACGAGATCATCGATTTTCAGTGAGTCTGGGAAATTCGAACCCTCGCTCAGCTTGAGTTTGGAAATGCGATTTTTTCGGACTTCGACGCGGCGTGCGCGAAAGCTTCGGCCGCGGAAAGTCTTTTGCGCACTAGGCCGTGGTGATGCCGCGATCTACCGTCCGCTCCAGCGAGTCATCGACGAGCGCCGCTGCGCCACGATGATTCCCACCGGCGCCGCCTGATGCGTGGCCCGGGCCGCCCGCCCGCGCAGACATGCATTTCCGCCAGCCCCCGTTCGCGGAACGACATCCTTGGCGGCACCGAATCAAGAGAAACCTTTTTCGCCGCCCTGGACCTAGACTTCGGATGTCCTGAGCCGAGACCTCGACGCTCTTCCGCGACGGCAGGATACATGGCCGATATCGACACGTATCTCGACGAGAAGCGGCGTGCCCTCGCGGCTCGCGAGGCCCGGATCCGGCGAGGCGAGGTCGCGCCCGTGCCCCTGACCGCGCGGGCGACGGTCGAGGGCGGCAGCGGTGTAAGGCGGATCGGGATCCGTCGGCACGCGATCGTCTCCGACAGCGCGCCCGACTTTGCCGGGTTCGATCTCGGGCCCGGCTCGCCGGAACTGCAACTCGGCGTCCTCGGCTCGTGCCTCGCCCACACGATCCTGATCCAGGCGGCCTGGCAGGAGGTGCCGATCACGTCCTTGGAGGTCGAGGTGACCGGGACGTTCGATCCGCGCGCCGGCGCGGACGGCTTCGAGGACATTCCCGTGCACCCGCAGGACCTTGCCTACGCGGTGCATATCGACTCGCCGGCCGAACCGGCGGTGATCGAGGCGCTTCACGTGCGGGTCGAGAAGGCCTGCCCGATCCTCAACCTGCTGCGCCTGCCGCAGACTGTCAGCGGCGGCTTCGTGCAGGGCCGAACCGCGAAGGAGAACGACGCGTGACGACCACCAGACGCCGGTTCTCGGCTCTTGCTCTCGCCCTGGCGGCGGGGCTGACGACCATGACCGGGGCGATGGCCGAGCAGGCCGCCCCGAAAGAATTCCGGATCGGCTACCAGAAGGTCGGCCTGATCGTGGTCGCGCGCCAGCAGGGCACCATCGAGAAACGGCTGGCCCCTGCGGGGACGAAAGTACGATGGGTCGAGTTCCAGGCCGGTCCGCCCCTGCTCGAAGCCCTCAATGCCGGCGGCATCGATTTCGGCTACACCGGCGATGCGCCGCCGATTTTCTCGCAGGCCGCCGGTGGCAATCTCGTCTATGTCAGCGCCTCGGCACCCTCCGGCGATGGCGAGGGGATCGTCGTGAAGGCGGAGTCACCGATCCACACGGTCGCGGATCTCAAGGGCCGCACGGTTGCGGTCGGCCGCGGGACCAGCGCGCACAACCTGCTCGTGGCCGCCTTGGAAAAGGCCGGCCTGCCCTTCTCCGACATCAAGCCTGCTTACCTCCTGCCCGCCGATGCCGGCTCGGCCTTCGCCAATAACAGCGTCGAGGCGTGGGCGATCTGGGATCCCTATCTCGCCCTGGCGCAGGCCCGCAACGACACGCGGATCCTCGCCACCTCCGGGCAGGTTCACGACGTGTCGGCGTATTTCCTGGCCAACAAGACATTCGCCGAGGCGCATCCAGGCGTGGTGACGAGCGCGCTGGCGGGGCTGTCGGAGGCGGCCGATTGGGCCGACGCCCATCGCGATCAGGTGGCGCAGGCGCTGGCGGACGTGACCGGCATTCCCTTCGCCATCCAGAAGGTGGCGGCCGACCGCACGCAATTCGGCGTGCGCCCGCTTTCCGACGCGATTCTGGCCAGCCAACAGACGACCGCCGACCGGTTCTTCAGGCTCGGCCTCATCCCGCGCGCCATCCGGGTCCGCGACGCGGTCTGGACGCCGCCGCGGAGCTGAGCGGTGCGGTTTCGGCACGGGATGCAATCAAGCATCCAGTGTTGGCCCGTCAGGGCTTCACGTCCGGCCGCGGATCCGGGACGAAGCCATCGCGGTTCGGCATGCGGATGGCCGCCAGGGATCTCGCGTCGAGGGTCGCTCCGTCCGGAACCAGTCCGTTCAGGTGGAGGATATAGGCCGAGACCGCGTAGACATCGTCGGCGCTGAGCGATTGCGGCGCGTTCAACGGCATCGCGCGCCGAATATAGTCGAACAGCGTCGGCGCATACGGCCAGAAGCTGCCCACCGTTCGGACCGGCTTGGCCGTGGCCAGCGTTCCCTGGCCGCCGGCCAGCCTGTCGCCGGTCCCGCCTTCGCCGCGGCTTCCGTGGCAGGAGGCGCATTGCGACTCGAACACGGCTCGCCCTTGGGCGACGCTGCCGCTGCCCAGCGGCAGTTTTCGGCCGTCGCGGTCGATATCGATGTTCCAGGCGGCGATCTCCGCCTCGGTCGCCGGCCGGCCGATCCCGAAGCGCTCGGCGGAATGGGCGATCCCGGCGATCCCGACACAAAGCGCGGTGCCGACCAGCGCCGCAACCCTATGCGTAGCCATTGGCGACCTCGCCGCTCTCGGCGATGTGCCAGGGCACGACCGCGTTGTTGTGGTAGAAGGAATTGAGGCCGCGCACCGCGGTGAGGTCCTCGAAGCTCGGCTGGACATAGCCGGTCTCGTCGATCGCCCGGCTCGCGATGGTCGTCGGCTGCCCGTCCCATTTCCAGGGGAGACGGAAGCGCGTCAGCGCCCGGGTCAGGACCGGCTCCTGCAGGGAGGCATCCTGCCAGGTCTTTCCGGAATCGACCGAGACTTGCACCCCGCGGATCTTGCCGCGGCCGGTCCAGGCGAGACCCGTGATCTCATGAAAGCCCGGGACGATCCGCTGCGTGCCGGAGGGCCGCGTGATGATCGACTTCGCCTCCATGACGAACGTGAATTGCCGCGCCGTCCCATCCGGCATCAGGTCGGTGTATTTCGCCGTCTCTTCGCGGGAGAAGGCCGGCTCGGTCGTGACGTTCAGCCGCCGCAGCCACTTCACGCTCATGTTGCCTTCGAACCCGGGCAGGAGCACCCGCAGGGGATAGCCCTGCTGCGGGCGCAGCCGCTCGCCGTTCTGGCTGTAGACCAGCAGTGCGTCGTCCAGACATTTCTCGATCGGGATGCTGCGGGTCATGGCGGCGGCATCGGCGCCCTCGGCCACGACCCATCGGGCGTCGGGCTTGAGTCCGGCTTCCCGCAGGACCGTCGCGAGGCGGACGCCGGTCCATTCGGCGCAACTGACGAGGCCGACCAGATCCGACGCGGTCCGGCCTTTCTTGATCACATCGTAGCTCGGATTGCCGGAGCATTCGAGGAAGTGGATGCGAGACTCCGACGGGAAGCGGCGGATGTCGTCCAGGGTCAGGACCAGGGGCATCTCCACCAGCCCGTGGACCAGCAGCCGGTGCCGGGCGGGATCGATATCCGGGATGCCGCCGTGGTGGCGCTCGTAGAACAGGCCGTTGGGCGTGAGGATGCCGTCGAGATCCTGCAACGGCGTGCGGCTCGAGGCCGAGATGTACTGCTTGAGGCCCTTCGGCACGTTGCGGATGAGGCCGCTCTCGAAGCGCGAGGGCTGGCCGTAGGTCTGGCTGCCGACATCGGCGCCCGGGGTTTTCGTCCAGTCGGGGATGCCGGGGGGCGCCGCCTCGTCGGCCTGGCCGCGACCTGGGGCACTGCCTCCCGCCAGGATGCCCGCCGCCGCGGCCGCGCCTTGAGCGAGGAAGCGCCGCCGCGCGGACGGGTTCTTTTTGGGATCGTCCCGGCTCATCGCATCGCGTTCCGAACTGGCGGGCCGCCTTCGTGGGCGACCGAGATTCTACACTCGCGACACGGTCGAAGGCCCGCGCGGGCGATACCTGACCCGGGGCCGTCCAGCCGCGCGGAGCCCATGTGCCCGGACATAATCGCCATCAGTGTAGCACCCACCCGATCAAGCAGATCAGGAGAGCGCTTGCGACGATGTAGGTCCGCATCCGGCTTTCCTCGCTCGACAACGGCGCATCGACGGCGTGCAGAAACTCGTAATCCTGGATGTCGTCTCTCATGGTCATGGTCAAATCTTCTTTGCTCTCCGTTTTTTCGGGTTCAAGAGTCGGCTGCCCCATCTCGGTCGAAGCCGACAGAAAGCCGGGCTTCCTCGAATGGGTTGGCCGCGGCGCAAGGAACACGCCGGATCGGATCCGACGCGCTGGCGACGAGACATCTCAAATGTTCGCTGCGTGGTGACTGCGGCAAGACTCCCCGGCAGGCAGGTAGATCGCGCGTAGACTGCACAGACCATCGCGGCTCTTCACGGACGCGAAGCCCGAACTCATGGCCGCGAGGTTTGCGAAGGTACGCTCCAGCTGGTGCGGATCGTTGTCGAAATGCACGCAGGTCTCGCAGCGTCGGGCGGCGTGCGACTCCCAACGCAGGCTTCTGAATGCGCGCCACCAGCGTGGGGCCGTCACTTCGCCAACGCCGCCCAATAAGAGCCGAAGACCAGCACCGACAGGACGAAGCCGACGACGAGATTGACCGCGACGCCGGCCGTAAAGGCGATCGCCGGCCGGCCCCCGGCCGGGGCGAAGTCGCGAAAGCGGGTGGTCAGCCCGATCGACAGGAAGCTGAACGTGAAGGCCCAGATCCGTAGGCTCGTGATCGGCGCGATCAGCGTGGGCTTCACCTGCGCATTGTAGTCGGCAAACGAGATGCCGCGCGTCACGACCGTCACCAAAAGCGAGGCGAGCAGGAAGCCGATCACGAATTTCGGGAAGCGCCACCAGATCTGGCCGACTTCGACCGACCCGCTGGTCCCGGACCGCTCCCAGTAGGTCACCGAGATGAGCGACAGGACGAGCGCCCAGATGCCGATCCAGACATCGCGGCCGACGACCTTGATCAGCGTGTAAGCCCAAACCGCCTGGTCGGCCGTGCCGGCGATGCCGGTCTCCGGCCCCGCGAGGCCGCCATAGGCCTGGGCCGCCGCGAAGCCGGCTGCATCCGCGAATTCCGAGGTGCCGATCCACGCCCCCCCGACGCCGGCCGGCAGGCCGAGGGCCCGGGCCACAAGGGGCAGCAGGAAGATCAGCACGATCGCCCAGAGCACGACGAGGGTGATCGCGATCGGCGGGTCCTCCTTGCGAGCCCGCACCGCCCCGGCGATGGCGATGGAGGCCGAGACGCCGCAGACGGCGCCGCCGGCCCCCAGCGTTGCCGCGAGCCGGTGGTCGAGGCCGAGCCTCCGGGCCACGAAGAAGATCACCAGGAAGGTCAGGATCGAGACGATCGACGCCTGCAGGATCGCGACCGGCCCGGCCCACAGGATCAGCGTGAACGGCAGGGTCGCGCCAAGCAGGACGATGCCGAGCTTGATGTAGAATTCGACCCGGAAGGCGCCCGACAAAGCGGCCGGGATGCCGGTCGTGTTGGCGATCAGCAGGCCGAGGAACAGCGCGATCAGCGGCGGTTCGAGGTTGTAGGTCTGGGCCTGGTCCCAGGCTCCCAGCACGAAGATTGCCAGAGAGACGACGTAGACCAGCACGAACGAGCCCAGGAAGGCGGACGGCCGCTGGCCGATCGCCGCCAGGGCAACCGCGAAGACCGCGGCGAAGACCACGAACTGGGCCACGTAGCGGGTGGCATCGGCGGAGAGCTGCGCGAGGAGCTGATCCGGGCTCGACCATTTGGCCGGCGCCACGGCGATCCAGCCGATGCTCGTCCCCTGCGCGAAGGCCGCGTAGGCGATCAGGACCGTGGCGAGGCCGACCCAGACGGCCCACCAATCCTCCTTGCGCCAGAGTTCGCTCCAACCGCTTCCACTGTCCGGAGACGCCCGCTCCTGCGTGGCCGATATCGATGCGCCCGATCCCATCTCGTCCCCCTTTGCCGCGACGATGCGCAATCCCCGATGTCACGCGCTCATGGGCACCGAACCGGTCTGGGCGGTGGCGAGCGCTCTCGTGCAATTCCGACACGCCCCGAGCATCCCCGAAATCGAGGGCTTCACCCGCGGCGCTGGTGTTTCTCTTCCGCCTCGGCCCTGCCTGCGCCGCGAGCCGAGGGCTCGACGGGCGGCTGATGCCAAAGATGCGGAGTGACAATCGTGTCGATGACGGCGCCGCCGGTCAAACGAAACGATCACTTTTGTTCGGCCGGATCGGAGGATAGCCTTCCTGAATCCTGGGCTTGCGCGTCCCGATTCTTCGCAGCAGCGGGTTTCCGCGGCGAAAGACCTGATTTGGCGTGTGGCCGATGCCTCGGCCGCAGCCGATGTTTCACCATGGGAAACCGGATCGGGGCCGCCTGGGCGCCGGTTCGCGAGGCAGCCGGGCTCAGGCCTGCGTCGGACTCGCCGGGGCCGACGCAACCCGCGCTGGCGGGCGGGAGCCCAAATGGTCCCGGAGGGTCCGGCCCTCGTATTCGCTGCGGAACAGGCCGCGCCGGCGCAGCTCGGGCAGCACCAGCGCGATGAAGTCGTCGAGGCCCCCGGGCAGGGTCGCCGGCATGATGTTGAAGCCGTCGGCGCCTTTCGCGCGGAAGCGCTCCTCCATCTCGTCGGCGATCTGAGCGGGCGTGCCGACGATCTGCGAATGGCCCCGGGCGCCGGCGATCCGCAGGTAGAGTTGGCGGAGCGTCAGACCCTCGCGCCGGGCAAGATCGAACATCAGCTGCTGCCGGGACTTGGCGCCCTCGGCCTCTGGCAGCTCGGGCACCGGCCCGTCGGGATCGTGGCCGGACAGGTCGAAGCCGCCGACCATGCGCTCCAGAAGCGCCAGGCCGACCACCGGGTCGATCAGGTCCTGAAGCGCCTCGAACTTGGCGCGCGCCTCCGCCTCGGTGCGGCCCACTACCGGGAACAGCCCGGGCATCACCTTGAGGTCGTCCCGGGCCCGGCCGAAACGGGCCATCCGCTCCTTCAGGTCGCCGTAGAATTCGACCGCCTCGGCGAGCGTCTGGTTGGCGGTGAACACGATCTCGGCGGTGCGCGCGGCGAGGTCCTTGCCCGGACCCGAGGATCCCGCCTGTACCAGGACCGGCTGCCCCTGGGGCGTGCGCGAGATGTTGAGCGGGCCGCGCACCTCGAAATGCTTGCCGCGGTGATTCAGTGGCCGGAAACCGTCTTGCTTCGAGAATTGTCCGCTGGCGCGATCGATGATCACCGCGCCGTCGTCCCAGGTGTTCCACAGCCCGAGGACGACGTCGACGAACTCCTCGGCCCGCTCGTAGCGGTCGGTGTGCCGCGCGATCTGGTCGTTGCCGAAATTGGCGGCCTCGGCATCCGTGGTCGAGGTGACGAGGTTCCAGCCGGCCCGGCCGCCGCTCAGGTGATCGAGCGAGGCGAAGCGGCGGGCGACGTTGTAGGGCTCGTTGAAGCTGGTGGAGGTGGTGGCGACCAGCCCGATCCGGCTCGTGACCGCGGCCAATGCCGAGAGCAGCGTCACCGGCTCGAAATGGGCCGAGCGGGCCGTGCGCTCGCTGGAGCGCAGGTTGCTGTCGCGAATGCCGGTCCCGTCCTCCAGAAAGACGAGATCGAACTTCGCTTCCTCCGCCCGGCGCGCCCAGCCGACATAGCGTTCGAGATTGAGCCCGCCATCGGCCTCGCTCGATGGGTGGCGCCAGCCGGCCACGTGGTGCCCGGTGGCGTAGAAGAAGGCGCCGAGGCGAAGCGTATCCTGTGTCATCGGCCGATCGGGGTTGCAGGCGATGCGTTCCGGGTCGAAGGCAGCGACGCCGCGCGCGGCGTCAGCGCACCATGCCCCAACGCCGGACCGTGAGCCGCTCGAACGTCGCGAACACGACATTCTCGACGATGAGCCCGATCGCGATGACCAGCAAGAGGCCGGCGAAGACCCGGTCGGTATAGAGCTCGTTGCGGTTCTGGTAGATATACCAGCCGAGGCCGCCCTGGCCGGATGCGGCGCCGAAGACCAACTCGGCCGCGATCAGGGTGCGCCACGCAAAGGCCCAGCCGATCTTGAGCCCGGACAGGATCGCCGGCAGGGCCGCCGGGATCAGGATCTGCCAGACATAGGACAGTCCCGTCAGGCCGTAATTGCGCCCGGCCATGCGCAGGGTCTCGGGCACGCCCTGAAAGCCCGCGAAGGTGTTGAGCGCCAGCGGCCACAGCACCGCGTGGACCAGCACGAAGATCAGACTGCCGGAGCCGAGCCCGAACCAGAGCAAGGCCAGCGGCAACAGCGCGATGGCAGGCAGCGGGTTGAACATCGCCGTCAGGGTCGAGAGCAGGTCGCGGCCGAACTGCGTCGAGACCGCCAGCGTCGTCAGGCCGAAGGCCAGCACGACCCCGCCGAAATACCCTTCCGCCAGCACGGTGAGGGAGATCCGGGCGCGCGCCAGCAACTCGCCGCTGCCCAGGCCCTCGACCAAGGCCGACAGGGTGGCGCCGAAGCCGGGGAGCAGGAGATCGTTGTTCTGCCAGCGCGCGAGCGCCTCCCAGACGAGCGCGAGCGCGACGAGGATCAATCCCTTGCGCAGCCAGCCCTGCTGCCAGATCCGCGTGGAAAGCGGCAGCACGCGCTCGACCGGCGCCTCCACGAAGGGCGGCAGCACAAGGTCGTATTCCGAGCGGATCGGCGGGCGGACATGCTGGGTCATCGCGCAGGGGCCGGCGGAACGGAGGTCTCGGGGTCGGTCTCGAACAGGCGGTCGTGCAGGCGCTGCACCGCCGCCTGGAATGCATCGCCGCCGACGCTCGCCAGATCGAAATCGTGGCCATTGTACTCGCCCCGGACCCGGCCGGGATGGGGCGAGAGCAGCGCCACCCGGTTGCCGACCACCAAAGCCTCCTCGATCGAATGCGTGACGAACAGCAGGGTGAAGCGCACCTCCTCCCAGAGGATCAGCAGCTCCTCCTGCATCTTGCGCCGGGTCAGGGCGTCGAGGGCCGCGAACGGCTCGTCCATCAGCAGCACCTTGGGCTGCGTCGCGAGCGCCCGGGCGATGGCGACGCGCTGCTTCATGCCGCCGGAGAGCTGGTGCGGGTAGCTGTCGGCGAAGGGCGTGAGGCCGACCTTGTCGATGTAGTGCCGCGCCCGGGCCTCGGCCTCGCGCCGGCTGACGAGGCCGGCGGCGCGCAGCGGGAACGCGACGTTCTGCGCCACGGTTTTCCAGGGCGGCAGCTGGTCGAATTCCTGGAAGACCACGATGCGGTCCGGCCCCGGCCCGCGCACGACCTCGCCGCCGAGGGTGATCGTGCCCTCCACCGGGGGGATGAAGCCGGCGATCGCCTTGAGCAGGGTGGACTTGCCGCAGCCCGAGGGGCCGAGCAGGATGAAGCGGTCCGCCTCGTAGACATCGAACCCGACCCGGTGGGTCGCCCGGACCACGCGCTCGGGCGTGCGGTATTCCAGGGTCAGGTTCGAGACCCGCAGCAGCGGCGGCGGCAGGGAAGCCTGCGGCACTCCGGCCTCGCTTCGGCTGGGACCCGGCTCGGCAGGCGCCGGCGAGAGGTTGCGGCGCTCGGCGACCAAGGTCATCCGCTCAGCTGCCGGTCGCGATGCGGGGATTGGCGAAGAAATAGTCGTCGAGGGTCTTGGGCTCGTTCCGGATCGCGCCGACCCGGTGCATGAACTGCCCGAGCCCGATCGTGTTCTGCGGCTCGATCTTGAAGGTCACCTCCGGGTTCCGGATCACCTTGAGCAGCAGGTCGCGGTCGATCCGGCTGTTGTTGGACTTGATGTAGATGTCGGCGGCCTTCTCAGGATTGTCGGTGATGAACTTCGCTGCCTCGGCGAGGGCGTCCACGAAAGCCGTGTAGGTCTTCGGGCTGTCCGTGTAGAATTTCTCGGTGGCGTAGAGCACCGTCGAGGAGGCGGGGCCGCCCTGGACCGCGTAGGAGTTCAGAACGATATGCGCGTTCGGGTTGCCGGCCAGCTCCTGCTCCTGGAACGGTGGGTTGCCGAAATGGCCGGTAATCTCGGTGCCGCCCTTGATGATGGCGGCCGAGGCCTCCGGATGCGGAACCGCGACGCTGATCTTGTCGAGCCGGGCGAAGTCCTTGTCGCCCCAGAGCTTCGCGGAGGCCCATTGCAGGATGCGGGACTGAACCGAGACGCCGACCGCCGGCACCGCGATCCGGTCCTTGTCGGTGAAGTCGCCGATCGTCTTTACCTCGGGCCGGTTCGAGACGAGGTAATAGGGAAAGTTGCCGAGCGAGGCGACGCCCTTCACATTCTGCCGACCGCGCGTGCGGTCCCACAGCGTGAACAGCGGCCCGACGCCGGCTCCGGCGACGTCGATGCTCCCCGACAGGAGGGCATCGTTCACGGCCGAGCCCCCGGAGAGCTGCGCGTACTCGACCTTGATGTCGAGGCCGGCTTCCTTGCCGTGCTTCTCGATCAGCTTCTGGTCTTCGGCCACGTTCAGCAGCAGGTAGACGACGCCGAACTGCTTCGCGATGCGCAGCTGCCCCTCCGCAGCCGCGGCCGGCCCCGCGGCGAGGACGAGCCCGAACAGGGCGGCGGCCTGCCGGCGCGAGAACAGGGTGCGTCGCATGCCGATCATGGTTCCTCGCGGCTGCCGGGCACGACAAGTGTGCGATATTGGCCTGATGACGGGCGGGAACTTGCCTTTTCGAAGATACGGCGTCAACGAGAACGTTCTTTTTACAGAACAATCATATAGGGATACTGTTTCTACGAGCTGCCCAATGCGAAGAATAATCTTTGCCATGCTGGGTTTTGCGTAGGCGCCGCCGGCCGTCCTGGTCTCGATAAGAAACAAATCTTTTAGACATCAGGACGCTGCGTCCGGCCCGTTCTACAAAACGACCGCGCGGCCTGCCTTGCCACCGGGTGATCGTGCCCTCCCGCCGATCGCGCCCGACCTGCGAAGTCGATCCCCAATAGTCGTCCAAGCATCCCGATCATGCGTGGCGTCCGATAGGCGGAGGGGCCGGCGAGCGCGGTGTTTCATCGCTGGCACGGCGTCCGCGGGGGATCGAATTGCTGTCTATCAGGCTAATGGTAGGTCGTTTTCGTCGAGATTTGAGTATCTTTGGAATGCTCGGCCCTGCGGGTCTGGTCTAGTTTGCGATGCGAGATCACAGTCTCGCGGTCGCAACGATCGCCTTGATCATATCCCACCCGGTTCTCCCTGCGCTGTCGCGTACGGGAGGCTCGGGAACCGGGGATAGGGTGCGGGGGGCGCTCAATGAACGGCCACCTTATCCGCTCTGGGCTGCGGGGATCCTTCGACTGGGTCCCGCGAGGTCGAAAAGCATCATGGATTCCCGCTCGAATTTCCACCGACCGGTTGCTGTACCCCGTCTGGTGCGGCGGCCGCGCCGCGGGCTTCGCCTCGTGGCGGCCGCGCTGCTGCTGGCGTTCGGCGCCGCGCCGGCCCTCGCCCGGGTGAAGATCGGCGTAACCCCCGGATCCCTGGCCGATTCCGTCCAGGTCGCGGCGGCGGAGGCCAGGGCGCAGGGTCTCGTTGTCGAGGTGGTCGAATTCACTGACTGGACGACGCCCAATCTCGCCCTCGCCAACGGCGATCTCGACGTGAACTACTTCCAGCACCAGGCCTTCCTCGACAACGCCGTCAAGGAGACCGGCTTCCCGCTGAAGAGCGTCGCACTCGGCATCCTACCCAATATCGGCTTGTACTCGGAGAAGCATGCGAGCCTCGCCGCCCTGCCGGACGGCGCCGAGGTGGCGGTGGCGAACGATCCGGTGAACCAGGGCCGGGGGCTCGCGCTCCTCGAAACCGCAGGGCTCATCAAGCTCAAGGCCGGAATCGGCGCCAGGGCGACCCTCGACGATATCGTAGCCAATCCAAAGAAACTGACCTTCGTCGAGATCGAGGGTCCGCAGCTGGTCCGCGCCCTCTCCGATGTCGATCTCGCGCAGGGCTATCCGGCCCATTACGTCAATGCCGGCCGCGCCGACATCGCCGGCAAGGCACTGATCTATTCCGGCATCGGCGACCTTTACTACGCCATCCGGTTCGTCACCCGGGCCGACCGCGCCGACGATCCCGAGCTCGCGAAGTTCGTCGCGCTCTACCAGACCTTGCCGGCTGTCCGGGCGCGGATCGACGCTTCCTTCGCCCACAACCCGAGCCTCTATTCCCTGCCCTGGCTGCCGCAGGCCGCCCCACTCCAGAGTTCCGCCCGATGAAAGTCCTGAGTTTCTTTGCCGCCGCCATCCTGTCGCTCGGCGCGATGGCCGCCCGGGCGGAGACCCTCAAGGTCGGCGTGGTGCCGGGCGCCTATGCCGACGCGGTCAATGTCGCGGCGGCCGAGGCCAAGGCCCAGGGCATCGACGTGAAGGTCATCGAGTTCAGCGGCTGGACGACGCCGAACGTCGCGCTCGATGCGGGCGACATCGACCTGAACTTCTTTCAGCACCGCCCCTTCATGGAGAATGCCGAGAGGCAAAAAGGCTACACATTCGCGATCGTCGGGCTCGGGATCCTGCAGAACCTCGGGCTCTATTCCCTGAAGCACAAGAGCTTCGATGCGATCCCCGTGGGCGGCACGGTGGCGATCGCCAACGATCCGGTGAACCAGGGCCGCGGCCTGCTGCTGCTTCAGAGAGCCGGTCTGATCAAGCTGAAGGACAAGGTCGGCTTCCTCGGCACCCTCGACGACATCACCGAGAACCCGAAGAAGCTGAAATTCACCGAGGTCGAGGGTCCCCAGCTGGCGCGCATCACCGGCGATGTCGATCTCGCCCAGGGCTATCCGCACTTCATCGTCGCCGCCGGCACTTTCGATCCGACCAGCGGCCTCATCTACACCGGTATCGAGGACAAGCTCTTCGCGGTGAGCTTCGTCACTAAGGCGGCGCGCAAGGATGACCCGACCATCACCAAGTTCGTGCAGATCTTCCAGAATTCGGAAGCCGTGAAGCGGCAGATCCACAAATCCTTCGCCAACAGCGACAAGCTCTATCTCCTGGCGTGGCAGAACTGATGGCCGGCCTCGCTTTCGACAGCCTCCGCGACCCCGCCCGCTGGATCGCCCGGGACCGGCCCGGCGTCGCCGCCGCGCCCGCCCTGGCGCTGGCGAACGAGACCCGGATAGCGGGCACCGTGCGGTTCGAGGCGGTGTCCAAGACCTACCTGTCCGCCGCCGGCCCGGTGCAGGCTCTCGATTCTGTCGATCTCGACGTACCGGCGGGGGCGATCTTCGGCATCATCGGCCGCTCGGGGGCAGGCAAGTCGAGCCTGCTGCGCACGGTCAACCGGCTGGAGGAGCCGACATCCGGCCGCGTGCTGGTCGACGGCGAGCCGATCGAGGCGCTGGACACGGAGGGGCTCGTGGCCCTGCGCCGGCGCGTCGGCATGATCTTCCAGCATTTCAACCTGCTCTCAGCCAAGACCGTGCGCGGGAACGTGGCGCTGCCGCTCAAGGCCGCCGGCCTGCCGAAGCCCGAGATCGCCGCGCGGGTCGATGAGGCGCTGCGCCTCGTCGGGCTCGAGGGCAAAGCGGACACCTATCCGTCGCGGCTCTCGGGTGGCCAGAAGCAGCGCGTGGGCATCGCCCGCGCCCTCGTCAGCCGTCCGGAAATCCTGCTCTGCGACGAGGCGACCTCGGCCCTCGACCCGGAAACGACGCTGACAATCCTGAACCTGTTGCGGGACATCAACCGGCGGCTCGGGATCACCATCATCCTGATCACCCATGAGATGAGCGTGATCCGGGAGATCTGCAGCGATGTGGTCGTGCTGGAGACGGGGCGGGTGGTCGAGACCGGACCGGTATGGCGGGTATTCGGCGCGCCCGAACATCCCACCACCCGGGCGCTCCTCGAACCGCTGAGCCGCGGCCTGCCTGCGGATCTGGCCGCCCGGCTCCAGCCGCATCCCGCCCCGGGAACCGCGACGGTGCTGGCGATTACCTTCTCCGGGCAGGCCGCCCCCGACCTGTCGGCCCTGGTCGCGGTCGTCGGCGCACCGGTGCGGCTGCTCCAGGCCGGCATCGAGCGGATCCAGGGCCACGCGGTCGGCCGGATGCTGGTCGCCGTCGACGGTGCGGGGCCGGACGCGGAGGAGCGGCTGCGCGGGCTCGGAGGAACCATCGAGAGGATCGGGTATGTCGCCGCAGATGATTGACCGCCTCTGGCAGGCTTTCCTCGACACGCTGGTCATGGTCGGTGTCTCGGCCGGGATCGCGGTGCTCGCCGGCATCCCGCTCGCGCTGTTCCTGGTCACTTCGGAGCCCGGCGGCATCTTCCCGGCGCCGAAGGCCAACCGGGTGGTCGGGACGATCGTCAACGGCTTCCGGGCCGTGCCGTTCATCGTCCTGCTGGTGGCGCTGATCCCGTTCACCCGTCTGGTGACGGGCACCACCATCGGTGTCTGGGCGGCGATCGTCCCGCTCTCGGTCAGCGCGACGCCGTTCTTCGCCCGGATCGCCGAGGTCTCGCTCAGGGAAGTGGATGCCGGGCTGATCGAGGCGGCCCAATCCATCGGCTGCCGGCGCCGGCACATCCTGCTCCACGTGCTCCTGCCCGAGGCGCTGCCGGGGATCCTGGGCGGCTTCACGATCACGGTCGTCTCGATGATCGGCGCCTCCGCCATGGCCGGGGCGGTCGGCGCCGGCGGCCTCGGCGATGTCGCGATCCGGTACGGCTACCAGCGCTTCGACACCACCGTGATGGCGGCGGTGATCGCGGTGCTGATCGCGCTGGTCTGCCTGGTGCAATTCACGGGCGACTTCGCGGTGCGGCGCCTGCGTGCCCGCTGACGGTCCCGCATCCCGGCGACCTCTATCCGTTCGAGGTGATCCGACCATGACTCTGGACCGTGCCGACGACCGGCGCCCGCTGCCCCCCACCCGACCGTACCGGATCCGCACCGACGCGGAGGCGATCGAAATCGCCCGGGCGGTTGCTGCCCGCTTTGCCGAGGGTGCCGCAGAGCGCGACCGCGACCGAATTCTGCCCTGGGCCGAGATCGAGGCGTTCACGGCGAGCGGCCTCGGCGGCATCACCGTGCCGCGGGCCTATGGCGGCGCCGATGTCGCGCACGCGACGCTGGCCGAGGTGTTCGCCACCCTGGCCGCCGCCGACGGCTCGGCCGCGCAGATCCCGCAGAGCCAGTTCGGCGTGCTGGCGCTGGTGCGGGCGGCCGCGAGCCCCGAGCAACAGGCGCAGATCTACGGCGCGGTGCTGTCCGGCTACCGGATCGGAAATGCCGGGCCGTCCCGCAACGGCAAGGCGATCACCCAGGTGGAGACGCGGCTCGCGGAAGGGCCGGAGGGCAACCGCCTCAGCGGCACGCGCTTCTATTCCACCGGTGCTCTCTTCGCCCACTGGATCCCGACCCGTGCCGTGGCCTCCGATGGCCGGCCGCTCTTGGTCTGGACGCGCCGGGACGCCCCGGGCGTGCGGGTCGTGGACGATTGGCAGGGGTTCGGGCAGCGCACCACCGCGAGTGGCACGGTGGTGTTCGAGGACGCCCCGATCGAGGACAGCCTGACCATCGAGCTCGCGCCCCTGGCCGAGCGGCCGGCCCTGTTCGGCCCGGTCTCGCAGCTCGTGCAGGCGGCGATCGATGCCGGGATCGCCCGGGGGGCGACCGACGCCGCCCTGGACTTCGTGCGGACCCGGACGCGGCCTTATCCCTTCACCGTCGAGACCATCACCGAGGATCCGCACATCCTTGGCGAGGTCGGGCGGTTGGAGGTTGATCTGCATGCCGCCGAGGAAGTCCTCGCCCGCGCCGGCCGGACGCTGGATCGCATCGCCGCCGCCCCGGTCACCGCTCAGAGCTCGGCCGAGGCGTCCGTCGCCGTCGCCGAGGCCAAGATCCTCACCACCGAGATCGCGCTCGAAGCTTCCGAGCGCCTGCTGGAACTTGCCGGCGCCTCGGCGACGCGCGAGAGCACCAATCTCGGCCGGTTCTGGCGCGACGCGCGGGTGCACACGCTGCACGATCCGGTGCGCTGGAAATACCACCTGCTCGGGGATTACACCCTCAACGGCGCGCTGCCCGCCCGGCACCAGTGGAACTGAGGGCCATGCCGCTTCAGCCGCACGAATCCGCCTTCACCCGGCAGCCCGCGCCGCCCCGTCCGGTGCCGGTACTCGCTGACGATGCCGTCGCGCTTGCCGCCGCTCGGGCTCTGGCCGCCGAATTGGCCGAAGAGGCCGTCACGCGCGATCTCGACCGCCGGATGCCCTTCGCCGAGATCGAGCGCTTCACCGAGACCGGCCTCTGGGCGATCACGGTGCCACGCGAATACGGCGGCGCCGGCGTGAACGCCGCCACGGTCGCGCAGGTGATCGCGATCATCGCGGCGGCGGACGGGTCGATCGGCCAGATCCCGCAAAACCATTTCTACGCCCTCGAAGTGCTCCGCAATGGCGGCACCGAGGCGCAGTAGCGTTATCTCTACGGGCGGGTCCTGGCCGGCGAGCGGTTCGGCAACGCGCTTGCCGAGATCGGCCAGCGGGACCACACCCGCCGGACGCGGCTCGTGCGCGATCCCTCCGGCTGGACCGTAGAGGGGCGCAAATATTACTGCACCGGCTCGCTGTTCGCCCACCGCATCCCCACGATGGTCAATGCCGAGGAGGAGGGCAGGGCGGTCGCCTATCTGGTGTTCATCCCCCGGGACGCCCCCGGCGTGACCCTGGTGGACGATTGGGACGGGTTCGGCCAGCGGATCACCGGCTCGGGCTCGATCGTGTTCGACCGGGTCCGGGTCGAGCCGGACTGGGTGGTTCCGTTCCAGGCCTCGATGGATCGCCCCACCGCCATCGGCCCGTTCGCGCAGATCCTGCATGCTGGGATCGATCTCGGCATCGGCCAGGGCGCCTTCGCGGCGACGCTGCCCTTCGTGCGGGACCGGGCCCGGCCCTGGATCGATTCCGGGGTTTCGCGGGCGCGCGAGGATCCCCTGACCCTCCACGCCCTCGGCGACGTGCGGGTGCGCTTGGCCGCAGCCGACGCCCTGCTGGAGCGGGCCGGCCGCTTCGTCGATGCCGCGCAGGCCGAGCCCGACGCGGACAGCGTCGCGGCGGCCTCCGTGGCGGTGGCCGAGGCCCGGGCTTCCAGTCACCGGGCCGGGCTGCTCGCCGCCAACAAGCTCTTCGAACTCGGCGGCACCTCCGCCACCGACCGAGCTCAGGCCCTGGACCGCTACTGGCGCAACGTCCGCACCCACACGCTGCACGATCCCGTGCGGTGGAAATACCACTGGATCGGCGCCTACCACCTCGACGGCCGGCTGCCGCCCCGGCACGGAGCGCTCTGATGGCCGCCAGAAAGCAGATCCGGCTGAACGCGTTCAACATGAACTGCGTCGGCCACATCAATCACGGCCTGTGGACCCATCCGCGCGACCGCTCATCGGAATACAACACCCTCGGCTACTGGACCGATCAGGCGAAGCTCCTGGAGCGCGGCCTGTTCGACGGGCTGTTCATCGCTGACATCAGCGGCGTCTACGACATCTACGGCGGCGGCATCGACGTGACCGCCCGGGAGGCGGTGCAACTCCCGGTCAACGACCCGAGCCTGCTGGTGCCGGCCATGGCGGCGGTGACCGAGCATCTCGGCTTCGGGGTGACGGTGAACGTCCACACCGAGGCGCCCTACACCTTCGCCCGGCGACTCTCGACCCTCGACCACCTGACCGGCGGCCGCATCGGCTGGAACATCGTCACCGGCTATCTCGACAGCGCCCATCGCGGCCAGAGCGGCGGCACCCTGCCAGCCCATGACCGGCGCTACGACTATGCCGACGAGTATCTCGAGGTCCTCTACAAGCTCTGGGAAGGCAGTTGGGACGACGCGGCCGTGCGCCGCGACCGGGAAGCCCGGGTGTTCAGCGATCCGGCGCATATCCGGCCGGTCTCGCATCACGGCGAGTTCTTCGAGGTCGAGGGCTATCACCTGTCCGAGCCGTCGGTGCAGCGGACCCCGGTCCTCTACCAGGCGGGCGCGTCGGGCCGCGGCCGGGCCTTCGCGGGGCGCCACGCCGAATGCGTGTTCATCTCCGCCCGCGACCGCGGCGCGGCCCGTGAGGCCGTTCGCGCCATTCGCGCCGAGGCGGTGTCGGCCGGGCGCCAGCCGGACGACATCAAGGTGTTCGTCGGCCTGGCGGTGATCCCCGGTCGCAGCCGGGCCGAGGCCGAGGAGAAGCGCGCCGAGTACCGGCGCTATGCCAACCCGGAGGCGGGCCTGGCGCATTTCTCCGCCTCGACGGGGATCGACTTCGCCCGTTACGGCCTCGACGACCCGATTCCCTACGCCCCCGGCAACGCCATCCAATCCGCCACCGCGGCCGCGGCTAAGCGCGGATTGACGAAGCGCGACCTCCTGGCTGAGCTGGAGCTCGGCGGCCGCTACGCGGTGCTGGCCGGCGACGCGGTGTCGATCGCCGACGAGCTCCAGGCCTGGGTGGAGGAGGGCGAGGTCGACGGGTTCAACCTCAGCCGCATCGTCGTGCCGGAGAGCTTTGCCGACTTCATCGACATCGTGATCCCGGAGCTGCAGGACCGGGGGCTCTACAAGACCGCCTACGCGGATGGGTCGTACCGGCGGAAGCTGTTCGGGCAGGGCGACCGGCTGCCGGAACGCCATGCCGCCCAGGCGTTTCGCGGGCTGGCGGCCGGTCGAAAGCAGTCGGCCTGATTTGCACCGACCGAAAGGCTGGCCGATCAGAAAACAAAAAAGAAACCCGACCGCGCGTGAGCGCGACCGGGCTTCTGTTGGCGTGGTTGGGCGCGATCAGGTCCAGTCGCTGTCGTCGCCGCCACCGAGATCGCCGCCGAAGTCACCGGACGGATCGCTGAAGCTGGCATCCTGGAAGTCGTTACCGCCACCGCTACCGCCGCCGTCGAGGGCGGAGCCGAGGTCTTGGTTGCCGCCGTCGCCGTAATAGTTGTTCACGACCGTCTCGCCGCCGCCGCCGAGGCCCGCCGCCGCGGCACTGCCGAGGCTCGAATGGCCGCCCGCGAAGGCATTCGACAGGGCGCTGCCGAGGAGCATGCCGCCGGCCGCGCCGGCCGCCATCGGGAGCGCAGTCGCCATGAAGCCGCCGCCCCGGGCCGGGGCCTGAGGCTGGCCGCCCCACGGACCACCCTGCTGCTGCGGCGGGTATCCCGGCTGCTGCTGTGGGTAGCCTTGCTGGGGATAACCCTGCGGGGCGCCACCGCCGCCGCCCCAGGGTTGGCCGGCCGGGCGCTGCTGCTGGCCGTAGCCGGGCTGCGGCTCCTGGCGCTGGCTGCCGCCGCCGAAGATGCTCGACAGGAAGCCGCCGCCACCGGAGGACTGGGCCGGCGCCGCCTGGCTGCGTGCCTGCTCGAGCTGCTGGTTCAGGCTCTTGATCGCCTCTTCCTGCACGTAGATCAGCTGCGCCATCGCGTAGGGGGCGTAGGGCTGCGTGCGGAGCTTGTCGGCGATGAAGCGCTCGGCCTCCGCGTCGCGGGGCTGGCTCTGGGCCTGCTCCAGGCGCTGGAAGATGCCGGAGATGACGTCGCGTTCTTCGCTATTCATGGAGTTCTCCTCCTCGAGTCGTACCCGCGGGCTCGAACGCGCCGCACGGCCGCAGAGGACATGGGGGTGCGGTGACGCTTTGTCAGGGGAGGTTGCGAAAACTTCATCCACGCCCAGGAGGTGAAACCAGGACGCGAAAAAGCCCGACCTCCCGGCCGGGCTTTTTCATCCGTTGCGATCGGCTCGGCGCGGCTGGCGCGCCGAGCCCGGGTCTTAGTACGAGCCGAACTTGTAGTTCAGGCCGGCGCGGACCACGGCGAACTCGTCGTCGCGGCGACCGATCGGGGTCACGTAGGCCGGGGCCAGGTTGGCGGCGTTGACGAGCAGGACACCCTGGTTGCGGGTGCCGCGGTCGAGGTTCACGTACAGGCCTTCGACCTTGAGCGTGACGGCCGAGGAGCGGAAGAAGTTCAGGAACGAGTCGGTGGGCAGGGCGTACTCGATGCCGCCGCCGACCGCGTAGCCGGTGCGGAAGCTGTCGTTGCCGGCGTAGCCGCCGAAGGAGCGGTCGGCGCTGCCCGAGCCGTAGGCGAAGCCGCCGGTGCCGTACACGAGGGTGCGGTCGAAGGCGTAGCCGAGGCGGCCGCGCACGGTGCCGAAGTAGTCGAGGCTGGCCAGGCCGCGCGGGTCGTTGAGGATCAGGCCGGGCGCGATCGCGCCGCCGCTGACGAAGGCGTTGTTCCGGTCGCGGCCGAAGTCGAGGTACTGGGCGTCGGCCTCGATGCCGACGACCACGCCCGAGCCCGGGGTGAACTGGTAGTTGTAGCCGACCTGGGCGCCGCCGGAGAAGCCGTCCTGGCTGCGGTTGCGGAAGGTGGCGACGGCGGCCGGGCCGCTGGTCAAGCCGACACCGCCCGGCACGACGAAGGTCGAGTTGTTGGAGCGGCTGCTGGCGTCGAAGGCGTAGCCGGCGTTGATACCGAAATACGCGCCGGTCCAGGTGAACACCGGCACGGGGGTGAACACCGGCGGCGGAGCGGCGCGGCGCGGCAGGTCGGCGGCGAAGGCCGATCCGGCGAGGGCGACGCCGGCGAGGGCGGTGGCGGCGCGAAGCAGGGCTTTCATCATCTGGTCCTCACTGGTGGTCCCGCGCCGGCCTCACGGGACCGACACGGAACACGGATCTGGTTGTCGTCCAGCGGTTCCAGGGCGCTTTGCGCTCTGCGGTATCGCCGACCGCTCGTCGCGGCCCCTTATGGCAATCCGCCGTTTTTCCCCGGCACCTTGTGCGTCTAAACGCGCCCGAATGGTCAAGGTTCGCTTACGGCCACGCTTTTTTTCGACGACGCGGTTTGACAAAGTGTCGCACCCCCTGGGCGCCGAAGGCTGCCTTTGGGCATTCGCCCGGGTCACGGCGTCAGCGCGATGGCGGAGATCAGGCGTCCGTAATCGGTCTCACCGCGATGCGTGGTCCGTCGGTAGCTGTAGAACCGCTCCGGATCGGCATAGGTGCAGAGGCCGAGCATCGCGGCTTCACCGATCTCCGCCTCGCCGAGCCGGGCCAGGATGAAGCCGGGAAGATCGAACTGCGCATGGCCCTCCCGGGCACCCGGCCCGAGGAAGCGTTCCATGCCGGGCGCCTCGGCACGGAAGCGCGCGATGAAATCCGAGCCGACCTCGTAGGAGGCCTGGCCAATGGTCGGCCCGAGCACGGCCACGATCTGCCGCCGATGGGCACCCAGCGCCTCCATGGCCCGCACCGTCGCCTCGATCACGCCGGTGAGCGCGCCCTTCCAGCCGGCATGGGCGGCTCCGACCACGCCGTTCTCGGGATCGGCAAACAGGATCGGCCCGCAATCGGCGGTGGCGATGCCCAGAGCGAGACCGGGCACCCGCGTCACCATCGCATCGGCCTTCGGGCGGTCCGCGGCCGGGAACGGCGCCTCGACGGTGACCACCGCGGCGGAATGCACCTGATACAGGCTGACCAGCCGGTCCGGCGCCAGGCCGAGCTGGGCGCACATTCGCGTCCGGTTCTCGGCGACGCGCTCCGGCACGTCCTGCGAGCCGAGGCCGCCGTTGAGCGTGGCGTAGATGCCCTCTGAGACGCCGCCGACCCGGGTGAAGAAGGCGTGGCGCACGCCGGCGTGCGAGGAGAGTTCCGGCGCCTCAATAAACATACCTGCGGTCACGGTCGGCTCCCTCACGGTCTTGGTGTCGCGCTCGATACCGGAATGGCTGCCCCTTGACGATGTCGTGGAACCGTCAGATTCTTGCTGCATTGCAGCATGAGTCCGGGTCCCGGACTCATTCCGAGAAGGATCGCAATGTCACGACGGAACGAGAACAACTCCCCGATCGAGACCACCGCGCAAGAGGCCCCGGAGCGCCGGAGCCAGAGCGCGGCCGAGCATCCCGCCGCGCGTGAGCCCGGCGCCTTCGACCCCTCCGATCCGAACCCGCCGGCGCCTCCGACGCCCCGGGCGCCGAGCGCCTCCGATGCGGGGTTCGGCTCGTTTGGCTGACGACATCCCGAGCCGCCGCCCGGAGACCGAGCCTCAAGCTTCGGGAATTCCGGGCAGCGGCCCGAGATCCCGGCCGCTCACGGCCAGGACCTTGAACAGGTTACCCATACCGTCTTGGCTCGCATCTGTGAGCTGTTGGACGGCCGCATCGATCGCAGTGGCCTGACCTGCGGTGGCGCGAGTTTTCAGGCGCTCGGCCCGCGCGTTCAGACCGAGGGCGAGCAGAAAATCCCGCTGCGCCACCGGCCCGTGGATAGTCGCACCCTCCGCTTGCGCGGCCTTCGCCAGAGCAGCGAAATCGACATGGTGCGTGAGATCCGCCTCGCCCGGCGCCGCCAGCGGGTCCGCGAAGCGATGCCCCGACAAAGCCTGGAGCGTGTCGCCGAAGCCCGGCCGGACATGGCCGTAATCGATCGCCAACAGGGCACCGCCGGATTCGCATAGGCGTCGGGCCAACTGCCGCATCAGTGCGAGCCCGGCCGCCGGGACACTCAGCAACGCGCCCTCCGGGCCGTCGGCGTCGAGGCCCGGGGTCGCTTCTGGGGCGAGGCCGAAGACGAGATCGCCCTCGGGGCCGAGGCCGACCTGGCGCTCGTGCCAGCCGGTCGGACGGCGCTCGAACTGGCGCACCGGCAGACAATCGAAGAATTCGTTCGCCACGACGATCGCCGGACCCTCGGGCAGGGTCTCGATCTCGGCGTGCCACATTGCGCCGGTGCCGGCGAGGGTCCGCTCTTGCGCGGTCCGCAGCACCGGGCTCGTCTCGACGAGATGCGGCCTCACCTCGGCGCCTGGAGCCGCCACGCGCAGGGCGCGCAGGGCGTCCGCCATCAGCGTGCCCCGGCCGGGACCGAGCTCCACCAGAACCAGCGGATCGGGCCGGCCGAGTTGGCCGTGGACGTAGCCTACCCAGGCGCCGAGCAACTCGCCGAACATCTGGCTGATCTCGGGCGCCGTGGTGAAGTCGCCCTGCGCCCCGAGCGGATCGCGGGTGCGGTAATAGCCGTGGATCGGGTGGCCGAGGCACAGCGCCATGTAGCGGTCGACGCCGATCGGCCCGCCATGGCGGATCAGCGCCGCGATCTCGGCTCCAAGCGGTGTCACGGCGGCGTCACGCCTTCGCGGGCGCCTCGCGCGACGCCTCCTGCGGATCCGAGGCCGCCACGGGGTTGCGCGGACGGGTCCGGCCCGTGCCCGCCAGGACGATGTAGGTCAGCCCGACGATCATCATCGGCACGCAGAGCAGCATGCCCATGGTCACGCCGCCGCCCATCGGCCCGAGATGGTCGCCGAACAGGAAGCCGAGCTGCCGGTCCGGCTCGCGGAAGAACTCGCAGACAATCCGGGCCAGGGCGTAGCCGAGGACGAAGATCCCGCCGAGCAGGCCGGGCTTGCGGAAGCCGAACCGGCGGACAGACAGCGCCATGACGATGAACAGCAGCAGGCCTTCGGTCACGGCCTCGTAGAGCTGGCTCGGATGGCGCGGCAGCGGCCCGCCAGTGGGGAACACGATCGCGTAGGGGAAGTCCGGCGCGACCCGGCCCCAGAGCTCGCCGTTCACGAAATTCGCGATCCGCCCGAAGAACAGGCCGATCGGGACGACCACGGCGCCGATATCGAGCAGGGTGTAGCCGTTGAGCTTCTTGGCCCGGGCGAACAGCAGGAAGGCCAGGATCGCGCCCAGGAAGCCGCCGTGGAACGACATGCCGCCGTTGCGGATCGCCAGGATCTCCATCGGGTCGGCGAGATACATCGGCAGATTGTAGAACAGCACGTAGCCGATCCGCCCGCCCAGCACGACGCCCAGCGCCACCCAGACGACGAGGTCGTCGATATCGACCACCTGCGGGCGCTTGACCACGCCCCACAGGCTGTTGGCCATGACGAGGCGGCGCGCGTAGTACCATCCGCCGATCAGGCCGGCGATGTAAGCGAGCGCGTACCATTTGATCGTGATCGGCCCGATCGCGAGCGCCACTGGATCGATGGCCGGAAAGGGCAGGGCGAGGAGCGGCATCGGTCTGACCTCCGGGGCGGCCGGATTGGACGCCGGAGGGGCGGCGCGTCAAGTGCGCGGGACGCAGTGTCCGTCTGCGGGCATCAGGCATTCACGAACAGGAAGCCGTGGCCGTCCGGGCCCGAACAATAGGCAGCCTCACCGTTCGCGGATGAGCGAGGCGTAAAACCCGCCTCGCGCAGCGCCTTCAGCAGGCCGTCCATGTTTCCAACCGCGAAGACGAAGCATGTCGAGGCGCGGTCGGCCGGGCCGAACGGAGCTGGGGATGCTAGCCGGGTAACTGGCCGCCGGTAATGCAGCAGCTCGACATGCGGCGCGGGTGCGGGTGGTTCGAGCGCGATCACGTCGACTTCCGGATCGTCTAAGCCGTCGAGCCGGGCCTGTTCGGGGCCCCGGTTCAGCCCAGTCTGCGCGACCGTGAGACCGAGGGGGCCGGTGAGGAACGCCAGGGACGCATCGAGATCTGTGACGGTGATCGCCGAGTGGTCGATGCCGAGGAACAGGCCCGGCGCGTCGCGCCAGCGCTCCGCCGGCGGGCCGGCGGGAAAGACAATCAGCTCCAGGGGGTGGCCGTCCGGGTCGCGGAATTTGTAGGCGGTAACACCTCCGGAGGAGGCCGGAAGGACCTGTGCGCCGCCTCGGCTGATTGAGGCCGCCCCGAATCGAGCGAGCCGCGCCATCGCGGCCTCCATGTCGCGCACCGGGATCGCGAGATGCTGGAAGAACGGATCGGTCGCAGCCGGATCGGCAGGGTAGGGCGCGCCGGGCGGTTCGACCGCCAGGAAGGTCACGCTCTGATCACCGAGCCGCAGGCGCAGCTGCGTCGCCTGCCGCCCCGCCAGCCCCATTGCTTCGGCCTGCGCGTCCGGCACCGGCTCCGGCGGGGCGATGCATTCGAAGTCGAGACCGTCGCGATAGAAGGCTTCCGTGACGGAGAGATCCGCGACGGTACGGCTGAAGCCGGCAATGGCCCGGACACCGCTCACAGCAGCCGGGCTCCGCGCACGTTGGTGTAAATCGCGTAGAGCGCGTGCGAGGCGCATAGGAATAGCCGGCTGTTGTTGCGGCCACCGAAGGCGAGGTTCGCCACCGGTGAGGGCACCAGAATCTTGCCGACCAATTCGCCGCCGGGATCGATGCAGTGGACGCCGTCTCCGGCGCTCGACCAGAGATTGCCGTGCTCGTCGCAGCGGATCCCGTCCGCATTGCCCGGGGCGATCGTGCAGAACACATTTCCGCCGGAGAGACGGCCGTCCTCGGCCACATCGAACACGCGGATGTTCTGGAGTGGGTCGGGGGCGAATTGCAGCCCGGTCTCGACCACGTAGAGTTTTTGCTCGTCGGGCGAAAAGCACAGGCCGTTCGGCCCCTGGAAATCGTCCGCGACCACGTGCAACGAGCCGTCGCGCGGGTCGAACCGGTAGAGCGCGGCCGGCAACTCGGAGTCCTGCTTGCCGCCCTCGTAGTCGGTCTGAATGCCGTAGGGCGGGTCCGAGAACCAGATCGTGCCGTCGGACTTGCAGACGATGTCGTTGGGCGAGTTCAGCCGCCGGCCCTGGTAGCGCTCCACTAGGCTTGTGATGGTGCCGTCGAGTTCGGTGCGGTGGATACGCCGGCCGCGATGCGAACACGAGAGGAGCCGCCCCTGCCGATCCCGGGCATGGCCGTTCTCGAAGTCGCTCGCCGCCCGATAGACGCTGAGGCCGCCCTGATCCGTCCAGCGCATCACCCGGTTGTTGGGGAGATCCGAGAACAGCAACTCGTTGCGGTCGCCGAAATAAACCGGGCCTTCGGTCCAGCCGAAGCCTTCAGCAAGTTTTTCCAGCGGTGCGTTCGGCAGCACATACGCCTTGAAGCGCGGCTGGGCCAGCTCGAAGCCGTCCATGATGCGGCCCTACTTGAAGCGACCGGGCTGGTTCACGGTCGGCTCGACCTGGAGCCCCGTGACGATCATCGTGCAGGGCTCGTCACCCACGGTACCCGAGAGGTGGCCCTTCTTGCCGTCGCGCGCCTTGGTGTTCTGGTCCTCGCCCATCATCAGCTCGCCTGGGCCCATCTCGACCCGGTGGCCGTCCATGGTCTCCACGAACCAGCGGCCCGACAGGATCGCGATCCATTGCGGCCGCGGGTTCTCGTGCCACTCGCCGACCCAGCCAACCGGCAGGACCGTGAAGGTCACCACCGACGGCGCCGGATCCATCTTGTCGTTCCATTGCGGAGCGGTCTCGGGGTTGATCCCCTCGAATGTGAAGCGCTCGATGGAAAAGAGCTCCTGGCGGCTCACCCCCTCCGCGTCGGTATAGACGTGCCAATAGGGCATTTTCGGAGGGTTCGGCTCGCTCATCGTCGGTCCTGCGCGGCGGAAAAATCGTCTTCCGCACAACGGCTAGGTCTGGCGATGGTTCGCGACGGCTTGGGGTTGCCGGGCGTGATCCTATCCGCGCCGAGACTGCGGCTGGCCATCGCTCGGCGGCCAGGGAATCTCGCGGGTCATGATCGTCTCGACATCGTAGGGGCAGACCGGCGGGAAGGTCTCCTCGTCGAGCCCGGTCTCGCCGGCCGCCTCGATCCGCGCGCGGTGATAGGCCCGCGCGACCAGCACATCGATCCGGGACTTCAGGCTGGGGCTGTCTTCGAGACGCTCCGTCACGACGCTGCGTTGCGTCCGGATCGACGTGACCCAGCTGCGCGTCCGCCGGGTCGGCTGATGATCCCACTTCAGAAGGTGCAGCAGGATCACGCTGAGCGCGCCGGTCAGCGCGTGGCGTTCGCTGCGACCCACGTCCGCGATCTCGTCGGCAAGGTGCTCGATGTCGAGACGCGCCCAGGCCCCCGCTTGCAGGAAATGCACCTGCTCCTGCGCCCAGGCATGGACGTCGTCCTCGTACCGCATCGTCTTCAGCTTCTGCGGTACCCGCTTCGGAGCTGTCACGACCGCCTCCTCGCAGCCGCCCGTTCACACGGGCGGCAACAATTTATCACATCTGCTCCGGTAGCCTCTCGCTCTGCGCGAGGTTCGAGAACCGGGTGATGTTGGCGTCGAACTGCAACTCCACCGTGCCGGTCGGGCCGTGGCGCTGCTTGCCGAGGATGACCTCGGCCTTGCCGTGAACGCGGTTCATCTCCGCCTCCCAGGCAAAGAACTCTTCCGTGCCCTCGCGGGGCTTCTTGTTGTTGACGTAGTATTCCTCGCGGAACACGAACATCACCACGTCGGCGTCCTGCTCGATCGAGCCGGATTCACGCAGGTCCGAGAGCTGCGGGCGCTTGTCGTCGCGGTTCTCGACCTGACGGGAGAGCTGCGACAGGCCGATGATCGGCACCGCCAGCTCCTTGGCCAGCGCCTTCATGCCGGTGGTGATCTCGGTCATCTCCTGCACGCGGTTGTCGCTGCGCTTGCCGGAGCCGGAGAGCAACTGCAGGTAGTCGACGATCAGCAGGTCCAGGCCCTTCTGGCGCTTCAGGCGCCGGGCCCGGGCAGCGAGCTGGGCGATCGAGATGCCGCCGGTCTGGTCGATGTAGAACGGGATCGTCTGCATGTCCCGGGCGGCGTCGGTGATCTTGTAAAAATCCTCCGGCCGGATGTCGCCACGGCGGATCTTGTACGAGGGCACGCCCGATTGCTCGGCGATGATACGGGTGGCGAGCTGCTCGGCCGACATTTCGAGGGAGAAGAATCCGACGATACCGCCATTGACGGTCTGCATCGTGCCGTCGGCCGCCTTCTCGCCGCGATACGCCTTGGCGATGTTGAAGGCGATGTTGGTCACCAGCGAGGTCTTGCCCATGGCCGGGCGGCCCGCGAGGATGATCAAGTCGGAGGGCTGCAGGCCGCCCATCTTGGCGTCGAGGTCGGACAGGCCGGTGGCGATGCCCGAGAGCTTGCCGTCGCGCTGGTAGGCCTTGGCGGCCATGTCCACCGCGGCGGTGAGCGCGTCCGAGAATTTCTGGAAGCCGCCGTCGTATTTCCCCGCCTCGGCGAGCTCGTAGAGCCGGCGCTCGGTCTCCTCGATCTGGTCGCGGGGCGCCTGCTCCACCGGCGCCTCGTAGGCGCCGTTCACCAGATCCTCGCCGATGGTGATCAGCCGGCGGCGAATGGCGAGGTCGTAGATCGTCCGGCCGTAGGCGCCGGCATTGATCACGGTGGTCGCGTCGGCGGCGAGCCGGGCGAGGTACTGCATTACCGTCTGGCCGCCGAAATCGGCATCGCCCAGATAGGTCTTCATGGTGATGGGCGTGGCGAGCTTGCCGGCCCGGATCAGGGACGCCGCCACGGAAAAAATCTGCTGGTGGGCATCCTCCATGAAGTGCTCGGCCAGGAGGAAGTCCGACACCCGGTAATAGGCATCGTTGTTCACCAGGATGGCGCCGAGCAGCGCCTGCTCCGCATCGATGTTGTGCGGGGCGACGCGGTACTCGGCTTGAACGGCTTCCAGCTTGGCCGTGAGCGCATTGGGCAGGGCCATCGGCGGACGACTCCGAATCAGGCGCCGGAACGGGCGCACCAGGATCACACCGCGCGACCTTGGCCACGGTATGGTTACCGAAGCCTAGCCGACGGCCGGTTCATCCGGGCCTCGGCCCGGACGAACGGACGCCCGCCGACTCTCGCGAGGGGCGGGCGTCCATGCTGGAACAAAACTGGAACGTGTCAAGTCTCGGGGTCAATGATCCCCAATCTTCACCGGTATACAGGCCTGTTAGCTACGCTGCCCCGCGAGGGACAAAGAGCCCTTGCGGAGCAGCGCAGCCCAGGCGTCCCAAACGAATCAGCCGCGGTCGTCGGCACCCTCGCCGGCATCGGCCAGCGCCGCGCCGACTTCCAGGCCGAGGTCGTCGAGGTTGAACGCCTCGCGCTCGGTGACCGACTCGCCGCGGGCCTGACGCTCGGCCTCTTCGGGGCTGCGGGCAACGTTGACCGTGACCTGAACCTCGACCTCGGGGTGCAGCACCACCGGGACGTTGTGCAGGCCGAGGGTCTTGATCGGCTGGTTCAGGATGAACTGGCCGCGGTCGACGGTGAAGCCCTCCTTGGCCACCACCTCGGCGAGGTCGCGGGTGGAGACGGAGCCGTAGAGCACGCCGGTCTCGCCGGACTGGCGGATCAGGATGAAGCTCTGGCCGTTCAGCTTCTCGGCGACGGCCTCGGCGTCCTTCTTGCGGTCGAGGTTGCGGGCCTCGAGTTGGGCGCGCTGCGCCTCGAAGTGCTTCTTGTTGGATTCCGTCGCGCGCAGGGCCTTGCCGCGGGCGAGCAGGAAGTTGCGGGCGAAGCCCGGGCGGACATTCACGGTCTCGCCCATCTGGCCGAGCTTGGCCACGCGCTCGAGCAGGATCACTTCCATCGTCTTCACTCCTTCAGTTGGTCGGCCTCACGGGCCGGGGACTCACGGCGCCGGGTTGTCCTTGGGACGGCGGCGATCGAGGGCGGTGTCGGCCAGGCCGAACAGGGTGAGTGCCACCAGGGCGACGCCCTGGGTCACGAACAGGATCAGGTACATGCCGAACAGCATCAGCCCGCGCCCCGGCCGGCCGCGCGAACGGTCGTGGAAGGCGGCAAGCCCCTGGAGCGCGAAGGCGGCGCTGAACGCGCCGACCAGCGCGACGCCGAACACGCCGACGAAGCCGGGGGCGAAACACATCAGCACGGCGGTCGCCAGGGTCACCAAGGTCGCGCGCGGCATGGCGGTGGAGGGCAGGTCCGGCCAGGGCCGGGGCAGGCGGCCGGAGATCTTCACGATCTTGGCCGAGGCCCAGAGATAGAAGGTCAGGAGCAGGGTGAGCCCGTTGGCCGCGAAGGCGGGCACGACCCGCGCCAGGGCGTCAGCGACCTCGCTCCGCGTCACCTCGGCCTCGTCCGAGCCGGTCATGGGCGCCGCATCCGGCTCGGGAGCCGCGTCCGGACCCGACTCGCCGGTCTCGGCTTGCGGGGCGTCGGCGCGGCGCGCTTCGATCGTCGGGCGGGCGGCGGGGTCGCGCACCTGCACCAGGGTGCGGGCGAGCCCGCGCAGCTGCGTGTCGAAGGCCGCGTGGTTCGGCGAGGACAGGACCGCGATCGCGATAAAGGCGAGGGCGGCCGTGGCGGCGGTCCAGCCGAGCAGGCGGCCGGTCGGGTACCATTCGAGGCCCGACGGCGTCTCCCGACCCAGCAGGGTCAGGTAGGCGAGCCACCAGGCGGGCAGGGCGATGTAGGCCGCGAAGGCGAGGCCCATGAAGGGCGCGATCACCAGGGCGAGCGCGAGACTGCCGGCCGCCACCGCGGCGAGGGCTGCCTTGTGGCTCCAGCCCAGGCCGACGATCAAGATCGGCAGTGGCGCTACGAGGTAGAGCACGATCGCCAGCGGGGTCGCCTTCAACAGCACCCCGAACAGGAGTGCGGAGACGAGGCCCGCGCCGATACCGATGCCTATATGGTTTGCCATGGGTTCCGCTGTCCCGCTGCCGGTCCGGCAGGGTTAGAGGCGACGCTGCGCCCCAACGATCGAGCGATGCCAGATCGCTCTCGGTGAAAGCCGGCCCGGATCGATGCCGGGCCGGCCGATTTCGAGACCTACTTGATCACGTAGGGCAGCAGGCCGAGGAAGCGGGCGCGCTTGATCGCCTGGGCGAGCTCACGCTGCTTCTTGGCCGAGACCGCGGTGATGCGCGACGGCACGATCTTGCCGCGCTCGGACACGTAGCGGGACAGAAGCTTGACGTCCTTGTAGTCGATCTTCGGCGCATTCGCGCCGGAGAACGGGCAGGTCTTGCGACGACGGAAGAAGGGACGGCGTCCGCCGCCCGCACCAGCACCAGCACCAAATGCCATGGCTTAGGCCTCCCCGCCGAAGCTGCGCTCGGGACGATCGCCACCGCGATCCCCACGGTCCGGACGGTCGCCGCCGCCGAAGCCGCCACCGAAGCCGTCATCGTCGCGACGCCGGCCGCGCTCGCGATCCTTGCGGTCGTCGCGGTCGCGCTTCTGCATCATCGCCGACGGCTCGGAATCGAGATCCTCGACCCGGACGGTCATGAAGCGCAGCACATCCTCGGAGATCTGCATCTGGCGCTCCATCTCGGCGATGGCGGCCGGGGGGGCGTCGATGTTGAGGAGCGCGAAATGCGCCTTGCGGTTCTTCTTGATGCGGTAGGCCAGGGACTTCACGCCCCACATCTCGATCTTCTCGAGGCGGCCGCCGTTCTGCTCGATCACACCCTTGTAGGTGTCGATCATCGTCTCGACCTGCTGGGACGTCACGTCCTGCCGGGCCAAGAGCACGTGCTCGTAGAGAGGCATATCGGGCCTTTCAGTGTCAAAAGGAGCCCGGCCGCTGACAAGCGGCTGGTTCGGGCCGGTTCATTCGCGAGACGCTCGGCGCCAAGCCCTTCGAGCCGATTTTCAGGCCCGAGCGGTTGATCGAAGGCGGAGACACCGGACGACGGATCGGTGAAGACCCTATACCGCAAGCGGCACCATCCGTTCAGCCCCCGGCCGGAGCGAACGCGAGGGGCGGCGCATAAGCGGTTTTCGTGCGTCTGGCAAGACCGGGGAGCAGCGACAGGCTGGTAAGCCGACCCGTCTTGCCGGTGAGGCGCAACGCCAGCATATCGGCGGTTCGAGGGCGCCGGCCGGACCGTGGCGCCCCGGGACGAACGAGCCCATGACATCGGAAAAACAGCGCCTCGGCGTCAACATCGACCACGTCGCCACCGTGCGCAATGCCCGCGGCGAGCATTATCCCGACCCGGTGCGGGCGGCCCTGCTGGCGGTCGAGGCGGGGGCTGACGGCATCACCGCGCATCTGCGCGAGGATCGCCGCCACATCCGCGACACCGATATCGCCGCGCTGAAGCGCGACCTCACCGTGCCGCTGAACTTCGAGATGGCGGCGACCGACGAGATGGTGGCGGTTGCCCTGGCGACCCGGCCGCACGCCGCCTGCCTGGTGCCGGAGAAGCGCGCGGAGCGCACCACCGAGGGCGGCCTCGATATCATCGGCGGGCGCGATCACCTCGCCCCACGCATTGGCGCCCTGGCCGAAGCCGGTATCCGCGTCTCGCTGTTCGTCGAGCCGGAGCCCGCGATCATGGAGGCCGCCTGGGCGCTCGGGGCGCCGGTGGTCGAGCTGCATACCGGCAGCTACTGCGAGGCCGCCATTGCCGGCGATCGGGCGCGCATCGCCCACGAGCTGGCGCGGATCAAGCGGGCGGCCGAACATGGCGCCGGGCTCGGCCTCGAGATCCATGCCGGGCACGGGCTCACCGTCGAGAGCGTCGGGCCGGTGGCGGCGCTGCCGCAAATCCGGGAGCTGAATATCGGCCACGCGTTGATCGCCGAGGCGATCTTCGTCGGCCTCGCCCAGGCCGTGCGGGACATGCGGACCGCCATGGATCGCGCGCGGCGCCCATGATCATCGGCATCGGCTCGGACCTCTGCGACATCGACCGGATCGGCCTGACCCTGGCGCGCCACGGCGACCGCTTCACGCACCGGGTGTTCACCGATGGCGAGCGGGCACGCTGCGACCGCCGCGCCGCGCGCGCCCCGGGCTATGCCCGGCGCTTCGCCGCCAAGGAGGCCTGCGCCAAGGCCCTGGGCACCGGTCTCAGCAACGGCGTGTTCTGGCGCGACATGGAGGTGGTCAACTTGCCCTCCGGCCAGCCGACCCTGCGGCTCTCCGGCGGCGCGGCGGCGCGCTTGGCCGAGATGCTGCCCCCGGGCCACGAGGGCCGGCTGCATGTCAGCCTGACGGATGACCCGCCGATGGCTCAAGCCTTCGTGATCATCGAGGCTTTGCCGATGCTTCCGCCCCGTTGAGATCCCGGCCGGTGGATTAGCCTGCCGCCCTCGCGCGTTGCGGGGGGCTCGCGCTTGGTCTAGACCGCCGCACCAGCGGACACGATTGCGGCGCATTCCTCGGGACAACCGCAGATCAGCCGCGAGCGGCGGGGCCGCGGGCGGCTGGCGTATGATGCGGAAAAGCGGAGTCCGGTTTTCCGAAGCCATCATGCGATAACGGAAGCGCCGGAGCCTGCTCCGGCGACGGAATCTGAGTCTGAAGATGGAACGCGCACGCGTGGATCACGACGGCAAGCCGCTGATGAAACAGGCCGAGACCGGCACCTGGGCCAGCATCCGCGAGACCCTGAAGGTCGGCATTCAGGCGCTGCTGATCGCCCTGGTGGTGCGGACGCTGCTGTTCCAGCCGTTCAACATCCCGTCCGGATCGCTGGTGCCGACCCTGCTGATCGGCGATTACCTGTTCGTTTCGAAGTACTCTTACGGGTACTCGAAATACTCGCTGCCGCTTTCGGAATACATCCCGATCCAGGCCGACGGGCGCGTCTGGGCGGCGGAGCCTAAGCGCGGTGACATCGCCGTGTTCAAGCTGCCCAAGGACAATGCCACGGATTACATCAAGCGCGTGATCGGCCTGCCGGGCGATAAGATCCAGATGATCGACGGTGTGCTCAACATCAACGGCAAGGCGGTCAAGCGCGAGCGGATCGCCGATTACGAGACCACCGATCCCTACGGCCAGGCGACCAAGGTTCCGCAATACCTCGAGACGCTGCCCAACGGTGTGGTCCACCGGGTGATCGAGCGCGACGGCGACAACGGCTTCTGGGACAAGACCGAGCTCTACACCGTGCCGAGCGGCCACTTCTTCATGATGGGCGACAACCGCGACAACTCCACCGATTCGCGCGACCTCGCCAGCGTCGGCTATGTGCCCTTCGCCAACTTGGTCGGGCGCGCCGAGATGATCTTCTTCTCGATCGACGAGGGCACGCCGGCCTGGCAGCTCTGGAACTGGCCGGCCCACGTACGCTGGTCGCGCCTGTTCTCGACGATCCATTGACCGGCCCGGACTCAGAGCCGGACTTGGACGAGGCTGCACAGGCTCGGCCGTCTTCGCGGGCGCGGCGCTCCCACAAGCCGCGGCCGCCGCTCGCTGCCCTTGAGGAGCGGATCGGCCACAGCTTCGCCGACCAAACCCTGCTCACCCGAGCCCTGACCCATACCAGCAAGGCCACCGGCCGCGGCGGCAGCTATCAGCGCCTGGAATTTTTGGGCGATCGCGTGCTCGGGCTCGCGGTGGCGGACCGGCTCTATTCCGCCTTTCCCGACGCGGACGAGGGTGACCTGTCGCGCCGGCTCGCCGGCCTCGTGCGCCGGGAGACCTGCGCGGTGGTGGCGGCTTCCTGGGAGGTCGGGCCGCACCTGATCCTCGGCCAGGGCGAGGTGATGGGCGGTGGCCGGCGCAACCAGACGATCCTGGCCGACGTGTGTGAAGCCATCCTCGGTGCGGTCTACCTCGATGCCGGCTTCGACGCGGCCCGGGCGATCGTCGAGGCGCATTTCCACCCGACCGAGCCTCTGTCAGCGCATCGCGGGCGCGACGCGAAGTCTGCCTTGCAGGAATGGGCGATGGGCCGGGGCCTGCCGATTCCCGTCTACGCGGTCGTCGAGCGCACCGGCCCGGATCATGCGCCGCGCTTCCGCATTGCCGTACAGGTCGAGGGGCTCGAGCCGGGCCATGGCGAGGGCACCTCGAAGCGTGTCGCCGAGCAGGAGGCCGCCCGCGCGCTGATGGAGCGCGAGGGAATCGGCACCGTCCCGGAGACGGGGCCGACGGAGACAGCATGACCGAACACGATCAAGACGACGGACTGGACGACGGTCCTGCCGAGCGGCCAGCCCCGAAGGCGCCCACGGCGCTTCCCGGTACGCCCGCCGATGCGCGGGCGGGCTTCGTCGCGCTGATCGGCGTGCCGAATGCCGGCAAGTCGACGCTGCTCAACAACCTGGTCGGCACCAAGGTGTCGATCGTCTCGCGCAAGGTGCAGACGACCCGGGCGCTGGTGCGCGGCATCCTGATCGAGGGCTCGGCCCAGGTCATCCTGGTGGACACCCCCGGCATCTTCGCGCCGAAGCGCCGCCTCGACCGGGCGATGGTCCATTCGGCCTGGAGCGGCGCGGCTGATGCGGATGCGGTCTGCTTGCTGGTCGACGCCCGCAAGGGCCTGGACGAGGAGGTCGAGGCGATCCTGAGCCGGCTCGGCGATGTGAAGCGCGAGAAGATGCTGATCCTCAACAAGATCGACCTGATTCCGCGCGAGCGGCTGCTCGATCTCGCTGCCAAGCTCAACGCGGCCTCGCCGTTTGCCGAAACCTTCATGATTTCGGCCCTCAAGGGCGACGGCGTCGGCGATCTGCGCCGGGCGCTCGCCGTCCGGATGCCGGCCGGCCCGTGGCTATACCCGGAGGATCAGGTCTCGGACGCGCCGCTGCGCATGCTCGCCGCCGAGATCACTCGGGAGAAGATCTACGATCGGCTCCACGAGGAGCTGCCCTACCGCTCCACGGTCGAGACCGACCAGTGGCAGATCCGGCCGGACGGCTCGGTGCGGATCGAGCAGACGATCTTCGTCGAGCGGGAGAGCCAGCGCTCGATCGTGCTCGGCAAGGGCGGCCAGACCATCAAGGCAATTGGGCAGGCGGCCCGCATCGGAATCTCCGAGGCGGCGGATGCCAAGGTCCACCTGTTCCTGCACGTGAAGGTGCGCGAGAACTGGGCCGACGATCCTGCCCGCTATCGCGAAATGGGCCTGGAATTCCCCCGCGGCTGAACCCGGGTTTCCAAAGGGCAAGGCCCTTTGGCGGGGTTCGGGGGCGGAGCCCCTGAAGAGACCAGGGCTCTGCCCTGGACCCGCAAAAGGTCAAAGACCTTTTGAAACCGGGTTTTCAGGCCTCCGGTACATCCCAGCCGATTGAGCGGCGCAGGAAGTTCAGGCCGAGCGCCAGGAACGACGCTGTCTCGGCGTTGTCCTTGCCGTAGCCGTGCCCCCCGGCCGCGGGCTCGTAGAAGGACGCGTCGTAGCCGAGGGCGTTGAGCTTCCGGGCCATCTTGCGGGCGTGGCCAGGATGCACCCGGTCGTCGCGGCGGCTGGTGGCCAGCAGGATCGGCGGGTAGGGCCGGCCCGCTTCGGCCGTGTGGTAGGCCGAGATCGCGCTGAGGAAGGCCCAGTCCTGCGGATCGTCCGGATCGCCGTATTCTGCGATCCAGCTCGCCCCGGCCAGGAGCTTGGTGTAGCGGCGCATATCGATCAGCGGGATCGTGCAGAACAGCGCGCCGAACCGCTCCGGATACCGCGTCAGCATGTTGGCGATCAGCAGGCCGCCGTTCGAGCCGCCCTCCGCGGCGATCCGGCCCGGCCGGGTCACGCCGCGCGCCACGAGATCGGCCGCGACCGCGGCGAAATCATCATGCGCCCGGGCCTTGCCCTCCCGGCGCCCGGTATCGTGCCAGGCTGTGCCGAACTCGCCGCCGCCGCGGATGTTGGCGACGACGCTCGTGCCGCCCCGCTCCAGCCAGAGCTTGCCCAAGACCGGCTGGTAGCCCGGCAGCAACGGAACCCGGAAGCCGCCATAGGCGGTCAGGTACAACGGCGCCTCGCCGGTCAGCCCGTCCGGGCCGGTCTGGACGTAGGGAACGCGCGTGCCGTCCGCCGAAACCGCCTCGTGGCGGGTGACCCGCAGACCCTGGGCATCGAAGACCGGCGGCGTCCGGCGCAGCACCGTGGGCGCTTCGAGGCTCGGCGGGATGCTGAGCAGCGTCGCGGGCGTCACCGGGTCGTGCACCGTGGCGAGCAGGGTGCCGTCCGCCTCTTCGGGGTCGCCGTCGAGGGGCCAGACATGGACGCTGCCCAGACTCGGCAGCCCCTCCAAGGGCCGCGTCGTCCAGCCTCCCTTGTCAGGGGTACAGACCGTGTAGGTCGGCCGCAGGTCGTCGAGGGCATGTACGAACAGGCGTCCGGCGGACCAGAACACGTCCTGGAGCGCCCGGCGCTCGTCCGGCCGCCACAGCACCGTGAAGGCGCGGCTTCCGGCAAGGAACTCCGAAAGCGAGATCGCCAGCACGGTGTCGGTCGCGTGCTCGGTGCCGCCCACGCGCCACGGCTGACGTGGCCGCACGGCGATCTGGTCCCGATCGATCTGCACATCCGCGTCCGAGGGCAGGTCGGGCTGCGTGCGTGGGCCCGTCCGGTCGCCGAGATGGATCTTGGTGTCGAAGAATCCGACCTGATCGACGAAGACGAGCCGCTCGACGCCAGTCTCCCGATCGACCGAGGCCCAGGCGGCCATGCTGGTCTCGGGGACTTCGAACAGCACTGCGGCGGCCTGCGGGTCTGACCCGCGCGACAGCATCCGCGCGGTGCGCGGGTAGCCGGCGCGCGTGGCCATGCCGTCGCCGTAGGCGCTCGAAACCAGCAGCGTGTTGCGGTCGAGCCAAGCCGCACCGCCCTTCGACTCCGGCAGGACGAAGCCGTCGGCCACGAAGCTGCGGCTGATCAGGTCGAACTCGCGCACGACCTTGGCGTCGCCGCCGCCCCGGCTGAGGGACAGCAGGGCGCGGTCGTGACCGTCCTTCAAGACCAGGGACCCGGCCCAGACCCAATCCTCGCCCTCCACGGCGGCCAGCGCATCGAGGTCGAGCAGGATGTCCCAGGCCGGCGATTCCGTGCGAAAACTCGCCTCGTCGGTGCGCCGCCACAGGCCGCGGGGGTGCTCGGCATCCGTCCAGAAATTGTAGAGCAGCCCGCCCCGGCGCGAGACGAACGGGATGCGCTCCGGTCGGTCGAGGATGGTGCGCGCGGTGTCACGGTCCCGGGCGAAGGCGGCATCGCCGTAGCGGGCCAGGGTCTCGGCGTTGCGCGCCTCGACCCAAGCCAGCGCCTCCGGCCCGTCGATCTCCTCCAACCAGAGGTAGGGATCGTCGTCCGGGTGCTGGAGGGTCGGGCGCGGATCGGTCGGAGCGGTCATGCTGACAGGATAGACCCACCTTCGGAGATTCGGGAACCGCGTCGGCACCGACCCGGAGGCTGGGCTTCCGGGACCATTCCGGTTAACAAGCGACGTTCCCCCCGGATGATCCGAGTCGGGTGCGGGTTTCCCGCTCCTCAGTGGATTCGCGTTCCGGTGCCGGCACTCAAGATCCCGAATATCTCATGCGCCATGCCGTCTACGGCCTGCCGCCGGTGGACCTCGCCGAGGTTCCCGGTGACGCCGTCCAGGTTTCCCCTCTCATTCCCGGCTCCGCCCGGCTGGAGGATCTGTCCGAGGGCAGCCTCGATGCTGTGACCGTGCTGGCACCGCCCGGCACGATCGAGCGGCGCTACGTGCTCGCTCACACGTTGCGGGCCCTCGTGCCCGGCGGACGGATGCTGGCGCTCGCCCCGAAAGACCGGGGTGGCGCTCGGCTGGCCAAGGAACTGGCCGCCTTCGCATGTCACGCCGCCGACGAGCCGCGCCGCCACCACCGGATCTGCAGGCTCGTGCGACCGCCCGAGCCGGCCGGGCTTGCCACGGCGATCGACGAGGGCGGCCCCCGCCACGTCGACAACCTCGCCCTGTGCACGCAGCCCGGCGTTTTCTCCTGGGACCGCCTCGATCCCGGCACGGCGTTGCTCCTGGCCAATCTCCCGCCCCTGAAGGGCAAGGGGGCCGATCTCGGCTGCGGCCTCGGGATCCTCGCCCGGGCGATCCTGGGCTCGTCCGCCGTGACCGCGCTGACGCTCGTCGAGATCGATCGCCGGGCCGTCGAGATGGCGCGCCGCAACGTCGCCGATCCCCGGGCGACGATCCTCTGGGCCGATATCCGGGCCGCCGGCACGGTGCCGGACGGCCTCGACTTCGTCGTCATGAACCCGCCGTTCCACGATGGCGGAACCGAGGATCAGGCGCTCGGCCGCACCTTCATCACCCGGGCCGCGGAGGCTCTGCGCAAGGGCGGCACGCTGTGGCTCGTCGCCAACGCGCACCTGCCCTACGAGACGGCCCTGGGCGCGGCGTTCCGCGACGTCTCGGTGGCGGTGCAGGCGGGGGGCTACCGGGTCTACGAGGCGCGCCGATGAAGGCGGCGAAGTCCGTTCGCCTCGACAAGCTGCTCGCCAATCTCGGCTACGGGTCGCGCCGCGAGATCCAGGGGCTGGCGCGCGCTGGCGCGATCCGGCTGGACGGCGCCGAGGTGGCGGATGCCGGCGAACGGATCGCCCTCGATCCCCATCTCCCGACGCGGCTGACGATCCACGATGCACCGGTCGATCCGCTGCCCGGCCTGTGCCTGATGCTGCACAAGCCGCTGGGCGTGACGTGCTCGCACAAGGAGGCCGGCCCGCTGGTCTACGGGCTGCTGCCCGAGCGCTGGCGCCGGCGCGACCCGCCGCTCTCCACGGTGGGGCGCCTCGACAAGGAGACCTCTGGCCTGCTGCTGCTCACCGACGACGGCGCGCTGCTGCATCGGATCATCGCCCCCAAGGCGAAGGTGGCGAAGCGCTACCGGGTCACCCTCGACCGGCCGCTCAACGGCACCGAGGGAGCGACCTTCGCGTCCGGCACGCTGATGCTGGAGGGCGAGGAGCGCCCCCTGCTGCCGGTGCAGCTGGAGGTGGAGGATCCGACCCATTGCGCGGTGACGTTGACCGAGGGGCGCTATCATCAGGTGCGCCGGATGTTCGCGGCAATCGGCAACCATGTCGTGGCGCTGCACCGGGACCGGGTCGGCGGACTCGACCTGCCGACGGACCTGCCGGCCGGGGGATATCGGGTGATGAACGAGGCGGATGTGGCGGCCATTTTCGCGGGGGGCTGAACACCCCGCTGCCGGGCTACGGCCTCAGTGGAGCGACCGGGCGAGGGCGACCACGGCTCCGATGATCGCGAGCGTCTGAAAGCCGATCAACCCGGCGACCCAGCGTACGATCTCGGCTCGGGTCTCCGCCAGTTCGACGCGCAGATCCGCCTTCGTGACGAGATCGCCCTGGAGCGCTTCGGCCATGGCATCGGCCAAACCTTCGGCCTGCTCGGTCGAGAGCTTGGCCTTGTCCCGGAGCGTCCGGGCGAATTTCAGCGTATCGAACGCCACGGCAGCCATGCTGGGCATTATCGGTGTCGAAGGTGCCGGGTTGCAAGCTCCTGATGGGCGGCTACCCCATCCGCGTCACCCGAATCCTTGCGTCCCGCCCCGGGCTCTGCTAAGCGCCCGCCCATCCCACACGCGGAGCCGGCCTCATGCCTGAATGAGGCGTCTTCCGGTGGCCGCCCGAATTCTTGGGCGGCTGCATCCCTCCGCGGCGGATCCAACCGGAGCGTACAAAGATATGGCCGTCGATTTCTCTATGCGTCAGCTCCTCGAGGCGGGCGCCCATTTCGGTCACCAGGCCCACCGCTGGAACCCGAAGATGCAACCGTACATCTTCGGCACCCGCAACAACATCCACATCATCGACCTGGCCCAGACCGTGCCGGCGATGCACACCGCGCTGCAGGCCGTGAGCGACACCGTCGCCAAGGGCGGCCGCGTGCTGTTCGTGGGCACCAAGCGCCAGGCGGCCGACACGATCGCTGACGCCGCCAAGCGCTCGGCCCAGTACTACGTCAATTCCCGCTGGCTGGGCGGCATGCTCACCAACTGGAAGACCATTTCGGGCTCGATCGCGCGCCTGCGGAAGGTCACCGAGACGCTGGAGACCGGCGGCCCGGGCCTGACCAAGAAGGAGCGCCTGATGCTGTCCCGTGAGAAGGACAAGCTCGAGAAGGCGCTCGGCGGCATCAAGGACATGGGCGGCGTGCCCGACCTGCTGTTCGTGATCGACACCAACAAGGAGCAGCTGGCGATCAAGGAGGCGAACCGCCTCGGGATCCCGGTGGCCGCCATCGTCGACACAAACTGCAACCCGGACGGCATCACCCACATCGTCCCGGCCAACGACGACGCCGGCCGCGCCATCGCGCTCTACTGCGACCTGATCGCTAAGGCCGCCATCGACGGCATCTCGCGGGCGCAAGGCTCGTCGGGTGTCGATCTCGGCGCCTCCGAGGAGCCGCAGGCCGAGGAACTGCCGGCCAACGACGACGCGGCCGTCTCAGTCGAGTCCGACGCACTCGATCCGGCCGACGTGGCGATGCTCGCCGAGACCACCGAGCATTTCGAGCTGCTCGCCGCCCCGCGCGGCGCGCCGGACGACCTGACCAAGCTGCACGGCGCCGGTCCGCAGATCGTCCAGAAGCTCAACGATGCCGGCATCTACCATTACTGGCAGATCGCCGCGATGACCCCGGACGAGGTCGCCAAGGTCGATTCCGACCTGAAGCTCAACGGCCGCATCGACCGTGATTCGTGGGTCTCGCAGGCCCGCGGCTTCGTCGAGGACGCCGCCGCGGTCTGAGCCTCGGTCCGTCGTGGCGCCCCGTCATCGGGGCGTCGCGGATCCAGCCATATCGGGCCCGGCCGCTCCCCGCGCGCCGGGCCTCTCTCATCCAGACCACACGAAAGGGACCGCCATGGCCAACATCACCGCCGCGATGGTGAAGGAGCTCCGGGAGAAGACCGGCGCGGGCATGATGGACTGCAAGGGCGCGCTCAACGAGACGCAGGGCGACATCGAGGCGGCCATCGACTGGCTGCGCAAGAAGGGTCTCGCCAAGGCCGCCAAGAAGGCCGGCCGCGTCGCTGCCGAGGGCCTGGTCGCCGTCGAGTCCGCCGGCCATCACGCCGCGATCGTCGAGGTGAATTCCGAGACCGATTTCGTCGCCCGCAACGATGCCTTCCAGGCCTTCGCCCGCGAGGCCGCCAAGATCGCCCTCAACACCGACGGCACCCTGGAGGGCCTCCAGGCCGCCAAGTTCCCGGGCGCAACCGAGACCGTCTCGGAGAAGCTGCAGAGCCTGATCGCCACCATCGGCGAGAACATGAACCTGCGCCGGGTCGCCAAGCTCGAAGTGAAAAAGGGCGTCATCGCCTCTTACGTCCACAGCCAGGTCTCGGACGGTCTGGGCAAGATCGGCGTGCTCGTGGCCCTCGAGTCCGAGGGTGACGTCGAGGCCCTGTCGGCCCTCGGCCGCCAGATCGCCATGCACGTCGCCGCCACCAACCCGGTGGCGCTGGACGCCTCCGGCGTCGACGCCGCGACCCTGGAGCGCGAGTCGAACATCCTGCGCGAGAAGAACGCCGGCAAGCCGGATCACGTGCTCGCCAAGATCGTCGAGAGCGGCCTGAAGAGCTACTACAAGGAGGTCACCCTCCTGGAGCAGCCCTTCGTGCATGACGGCTCGAAGACCGTCAGCCAGGTGCTCAAGGAAGCCGCCGGCAAGGTCGGCGGCCCAGTCACCCTGACCGCGTTTGTCCGCTACGCGCTGGGCGAGGGCATCGAGAAGGAAGACGGCCCGGACTTCGCCACCGAAGTCGCCCAGCAGGCCGGCCGCGCCTGATTCTTTTTGGACCCTTCGGTCTGACGTTTTTTATGATCCCGTCCGGCGTAAGCCGGGCGGGGTTTTCTTTTGTATTGGGGGGCTTCGATGGCGGCTTGCGCCGCGAGGCGGTGCGGCCGAGCGGCGCCTTTCCCACCCCATCCAACCCCCCTCATCCTTGTAAGTCCAGTGTCGCGCGATCTGGTAAGGTCGGATCCGCGGCGACGGGCAGGACCCCGGCTCATCCTGGGGCTTTGAAGCCCGCACCTCAGCTTGGGAGCCTGCCCGTCCCTTCCACGACCCCGGACAGTCGCTCGGGCCGCAAGAGCCCGGTTGCGCAAGGGTGGGGCGGGATGGGACCGGTGTGTGTCGGGATCGACGTGTGCAAGGCGCGGCTGGACGTGCATGTCCTGCCGCAGGGTCAGGCGTTCGCGGTCGCCCGCGACGGCGCGGGCCTGAGCGATCTGGTGGCGCGCCTGCAGGCGCTGGGGCCGGATCTGGTGGCGATCGAGGCCACCGGCGGCTTCGAGCAGGTGGCGGCGGCCGCGCTGGCGGGGGCGGGTCTGCCGCTGGTGGTGGTCAACCCGGCCCAGGTCCGGCACTTCGCCAAGGCGCTGGGCCAGCGGGCCAAGTCGGACCCGATCGACGCCGCGGTGATCGCCCGGTTCGCGGTGGCCACCCGGCCGGCGGTGCGGCCGCTACCGGACGCGGCCACGCGGCTGCTGGCCGACTTGGTCGCCCGGCGCCGCCAGATCGTCGAGATGCTGGCGGCCGAGAAGAACCGGGCGC
>NZ_FOTK01000052.1 GCF_900114535.1 Methylobacterium pseudosasicola
AAACAACCCCGTCATCCCGGGGCCGCGAAGCGGAGCCCGGGATCCAGAACCAGTGTCGGATCAACGACTTGCGCCGTCGGCGGATCTGGATCCCGGGCTCGCCTGCGGCGCCCCGGGATGACAGGGTGGGGGCTGAAGCGTCTGCGGAAACTTGGGATCCGTGAAGGAAGGATAGGTCTCGGCGACCCATCGCCTGCCGCCGCGCTGCCTTCTCGGCTGTCACCTTGGCGAGAGATGGGCGCATGCCATCGGACCTTGGCTGTGCGGTTCGAAGCGCTTGATCCCATTGATAAAACGCCTCGCGCGCAGATGAATCCCAACACCTTTAAAGGGCTGGGACTTGTCCCTTCGGGATCCCATTACAGGCTGAACAGGACGCCGTCCGGAGCCGCGTCGGCGATGACGACGCGGTCGCCGTCCAGGCGGGCGCGTCCGCCGGCCACCAGGGCCAGCACCGCCGGATAGAGCTGGCGCTCCTGGACGATCACCCTTTCGGCGAGGCTGTCCGGGTCATCGCCCTGGCGCACTGGGATTGCGGCCTGCGCCACGATCGGCCCGGCATCGAGCTCCGGCACCACGAAATGCACCGTGCAGCCATGGAGCCGCACGCCGGCTTCCAGCGCCTGGGCATGCGTGTGGGTGCCCTTGAACAGCGGCAGCAGCGAGGGATGGATGTTGAGCATCCGTCCCGCCCAGCCGGCCACGAAGCCCGGCGTAAAGATCCGCATGAAGCCCGCGAGGCACACGAGGTCGATGTCGGCGGCCCGCAATTCGGCGTCGAGGGCGGCGTCGAAGCTGGCGCGATCCGGAAAGGCTCTGTGGTCGATCGCCCGGGCCGGGATCCCGGCCTCGGCCGCCCGGGCGAGCCCGGCGGCGTCCGGCCGGTTCGAGAGAACGAGCACGATCTCGGCCGGGTAGGCAGGGTCCTTTGCGGCCTCGATCAGCGCGACCATGTTCGAGCCGCGCCCCGAGATCAGGACCGCGACGCGAGTCTTCTTGGACATCGCCATCAGAGCGCGAGGCGTCCGCGGAAGGTCACCGGCTCAGGGCCGCGCGCGGTGATACGGCCGAGGCGCACCGGCGCCTCGCCGGCCCGGGTCAGGGCCTCGTCGACGTCGTCGACCGATTCCGCCGCAGCGATCACCACCATGCCGATGCCGCAATTGAAGGTCCGCAGCATCTCCGCCTCGGCGACGCCGCCCTCGCGGGCGAGCCAGCCGAACACCGGAGGCGGCGTGATGGCGTCGAGGTCGATGGCGATGCCGACCTCGTCCGGCAGCACCCGGGGCAGGTTGTCCGGGAAGCCGCCGCCGGTGATGTGGGCGAGCGCGCGGATGCCGTCGGTCGCCTCCAGCGCGGCGAGCAGCGGCTTCACGTAGATCCGGGTCGGCTCCAGCAGAGCATCGCCGAGGCTCCGCGACGGATCGAACGGCGCCGGGGCGTCCCAGCCGAGGCCGGTCTTGGCGACGATCCGGCGGACCAGCGAGAAGCCGTTGGAATGGACACCGGAGGAGGGGAGGCCGAGCACCACGTCTCCCGGGCGGATGCCGGCTTTCGGCAGGAGCGTGCCGCGCTCGGCCGCGCCCACGGAGAAGCCGGCGAGGTCGTAATCCGAGCCGTCGTAGAGGCCAGGCATCTCGGCGGTCTCACCGCCGATCAGCGCGCAGCCCGCCTGCCGGCAGCCTTCGGCGATGCCGCGCACAATGTCGGCGCCGACGCCCGGCACCAGCTTACCCGTGGCATAATAATCCAGAAAAAAGAGCGGCTCGGCGCCCTGGACCACGAGGTCGTTCACGCACATCGCCACGAGGTCGATGCCGATCGTGTCGTGCCGACCGGTCTCGATGGCGATCTTGACCTTGGTGCCGACGCCGTCATTGGCCGCCACCAGGATTGGATCGCGGAATCCCGCGGCCTTCAGATCGAACAGGCCGCCGAAGCCGCCGATCTCGGCATCCGCCCCCGGCCGCCGCGTCGAGCGCACCAGCGGCTTGATCGTCTCGACCATGGCATTGCCGGCATCGATATCGACACCTGCTTCCGCGTAGGTCAGTCCTTGTCCGTCCTTGGCCGTCATGCCAGCGTCGTCCCGGTCATCATCCGGTTCGCTCTAGCGGCTTCGAGCGCGCTGCGCGAGTCGCCCGCGTTGAGGCTCGATCGCGAGCCTTGATCGACACAGGCCCGATGCCCACTCTGCGGCAGGGCGTCGTAGGCAGCGCCGGGAGGCGGGATCATGCGCGCGCGGGCTGTCATTGGGCTGGGTGCCCTCGTCGCGCTGAGCTTTCTGGTCTACCTGCTGCGGGAGGTGATGCTGCCCTTCGTGGCGGGGATCGCCCTCGCGTATCTGCTCGACCCGCTCGCCGACCGGCTGGAGCGCCTCGGGCTCGGCCGTTTGGCCGCAAGCCTCCTGATCCTGGCGCTGTTCGTGGTCGCGCTGATCGTGTCGCTGCTGATCCTGATCCCGCTGACCGCCAATCAGGTGGCCGGCTTGGTCAACGCGCTGCCCGGCATGGTCTCGCGGCTTCAGGGGATCATCGCCGAGCGCGCCGGCCCGCTGCTGGAGCGGATCGGCGGGGACAACGTGCTGACCGAGCTGCAATCCTCCGTCGGCACCCTGGCGAGCCAGGGCGGCGCGTGGCTGCTCGCCTTCCTCAAGTCGATCTGGTCGGGCAGCCAGGCCCTGATCTCGATCGCCTCGCTATTGGTGGTGACCCCGGTGGTCGCCTTCTACATCCTGGTCGATTGGGATCGGATGATGGCGGCCCTGGACAGCTGGGTACCGCCCCGGCACCGGGCCACCGTGCGCGACCTCGCCCGCCAGATCGACGGCGCGATCACCGGCTTCGTGCGCGGGCAGACCCTCGTCTGCATGATCCTCGGCAGCTTCTACGCGGTCGGCCTCTGGCTGGTCGGGCTGAATTTCGGGGTGCTGATCGGTCTGATCGCCGGCTTCCTGACCTTCATCCCGTATGTCGGTACGCTCACCGGCTTCATGCTCTCGGTCGGCGTCGCACTGGTGCAGTTCTGGCCGTCCTCGGACTGGCTGCATCTCGGGCTGACGGTGGGCGTGTTCCTGGTCGGCCAGTTCCTCGAAGGCAATGTCATCGCGCCGAAGCTCGTTGGCGAATCCACCGGCCTGCATCCGGTCTGGCTGATGTTCGCGCTGCTGGCCTTCGGGTCCCTGTTCGGCTTCGTCGGCCTGCTGCTCGCGGTGCCGGTGGCGGCCTCGATCGGCGTACTCGTGCGTTTCGCCCTGGCGCGCTATCTCCAGAGCCGCCTGTACCATGCCGAGCAGCCGGTCCTGATCGACCTCCAGGACGAGGGCGGCCGGACCCTGACCACCCAAGGTGCGCGTTCCCCCTGAGCGCCCCAACCGAGCAACCTATGCGCGAGAACGCACCACCCCGGCAGCTGGCCTTCGATCTGCCGCTCGATCCCCGCTACGGCCGAGAGGACTTTTTGGTCGGACCGGCGAACGAGGCGGCCTACGCCCTGATCGAGGCCTGGCCGGACTGGCCCGACAGCGTCCTCGTGCTCACCGGCCCGGCGGGCAGCGGCAAGAGCCATTTGGCGGCGATCTGGGCGGAGCGGGCCCATGCCTGGACGGTGACGGCCGCCGAGGTCGGGGCGGACGCGGTTCAGCATCTCGTATCGAACGGCGCGCTGGTCATCGAGGATATCGACCGGGAGGCGGCCCGAAATGAGGCGGCCCTGTTCCACCTGCTCAATCGCGCCCGCGAGCTGGCTTGCCCGGTCCTGCTCACCAGCGCGGCCGGGATCGACGCCTTGGGTCTCGCGACGCCGGACCTGCGTTCCCGGCTCCGGCTGGCGCCCAGCATCGCCATCGAGGCGCCGGACGACGCCCTTCTGCGCGCCGTCCTGGTCAAGCTGTTCGTCGACCGGCAATTGGTGGTCGATCTCAGCGTGATCGAGGCTCTGGCGCTGCGAATCGACCGCTCGCTGGGCCGGGCTCGGGACCTCGTGGCAGAGCTCGACCGCGACGCCCTCGGCCGCGGACGACGGATCAGCCGCCCGCTGGCGCTGGCCGTGCTACGACGCATGGGCTTCGAGGACGAGGCCGACGCGGAGGCATAAAAACGGAAACCGGTGGCCGTCACGAAAGCGTCGTGAAAGCTACGGGTGTAGAATGCTAGACGCGCCGGACTCGGCAAGGACAGGAATCGGAATGGAATCGACGCAGAAGCCCATGGACCGCGACGCTGCCGACGAGGCCGCGGAGCACCGTCGGCCCGACGCGACCAATCCGGCCCCACGCCGCCCCGCCATCAGGCGCGCGCCGGCCAGGAATACGGCCGCCAAGAGCGCAGCTGCCCCGGCCACCGCTCCTTCGAGCGCGCCGCTCAAGCCGGCAACCACCAGGGCGCCGACAGCCAGGAGCACCGCGGCTCCGAACGGGGCTGCGAAGAGCACGAGCGCCGGGAACACGACAGCGCCGGAACCGAAGAGCGCACCCGCCAAGAGCGCGCCGGCCGGCACCGCGCCCGCAATCCAAGAGACGGCCCCCACGCCGGTCGACACCGCCGACGAGTGGCCCGCCGTGCCCACCGCGCCGGCGGAGCCGGTCGTGGGCGCCGCCCGCGAGCCCGTGGTCGAGGCCGGGCGCTCCTTGCGTCATTCCCCCGAGCGCTTCGTGAATCGCGAGCTGTCCTGGCTCCAGTTCAACCACCGGGTGCTGGAGGAGGCCTCTAACCCGAACCATCCGCTGCTGGAGCGCCTGCGCTTCCTGTCGATCTCGGCGAACAATCTCGACGAGTTCTTCATGGTCCGCGTCGCCGGCCTGATCGATCAGGTCCGGGCCGGGCTGACGCTCCCGTCCCAGGACGGGCTGACGCCCTCAGAGCAGCTGAACCGGATCGGCATCGAGGTGGCGCGGCTTGCCGCCGACCAGCAGGCGCGCTGGCGCGAGTTGCGCGTGGAGTTGCAGGCCTCCGAGATCGAGATCGTCGAGCCCGCGGGCCTGACCGCCGAGCAGGCCGCCTGGCTGGAGGAGTACTTCCTTAACCACGTGTCGCCGGTCCTGACGCCGCTCGCGATCGACCCGGCGCACCCGTTCCCCTTCATCCCCAATCTCGGCACCACCATTGCGCTGATGCTGGTGCGGCCGCGGGACGGCCGGCTGCTGCGGGCCTTGATCCGCGTGCCGGGCGTCATCGACCGGTTCGTGCGCTTGCCCACCAGCGAGAGCGAGATCACCGCGCGCCTGATCTCCATCGAGCAGGTGATTGGCATGTTCACCGGGCGGCTGTTCCCCGGCTACCTGGTCAAGAGCAGCGGTGCGTTCCGGGTGGTGCGCGATTCGGATCTGGAGATCGAGGAGGAGGCCGAGGACCTCGTCCTGCATTTCGAGACGGCGCTCAAGCAGCGCCGCCGGGGCGTGGTGATCCGCCTCGAAGTCGAATCCGGGATGTCGGAGGAGCTGCGCAGCTTCGTCGCCGACGAACTGGAGATCTCCTCCGACGCGATCTTCCTGATCGAGGGCATGCTCGCCCTGAACGAGCTGTCCCAGATCGTCGGGATCGACCGGCCGGACCTGAAGTTCAAGCCGTACAATCCGCGCTTCCCCGAGCGGATCCGCGAGAGCGGCGGCGACGTGTTCGCGGCGATCCGGCAGAAGGATTTCATTGTCCACCATCCCTACGAATCCTTCGATTCGGTGGTGCAGTTCCTGGCCCAGGCGGCTCGGGACCCGAACGTGGTGGCGATCAAGCAGACGCTCTACCGCACCTCATCGAACTCGCCGATCGTCGCGGCGCTGGCCGAGGCCGCCGAGCTCGGCAAGTCGGTCACCGCCCTCGTGGAGCTGAAGGCGCGCTTCGACGAGGAGGCTAATATCCGCTGGGCGCGCAACCTGGAGAAGGCCGGCGCGCAGGTGGTGTTCGGTTTCGTCGAGCTGAAGACCCATGCCAAGCTGTCGCTGGTGGTCCGGCGCGAGGGCGACAGGCTCGTCACCTACTGCCATGTCGGCACCGGCAACTACCACCCGATCACGGCGCGCGTTTACACCGACCTGTCGTTCTTCACGGCGGACCCGGCGATCGCCCGGGACGTGTCGCGGATCTTCAACTTCATCACCGGCTATGCCGAGCCGGCTGAGCTGGAGCGGATGGCGGTGTCGCCGCTGACCCTGAAGAACCGCCTGCTGGAGAACATCGAGGCCGAGGTCGCCCACGCTAAGGCTGGCCGGCCGGCGGCGATCTGGATCAAGTGCAACTCGCTGGTCGACGCGCAGATCATCGACGCCCTGTACGATGCCGCCTCCGCGGGCGTGCAGATCGACTGCGTGGTGCGCGGCATCTGCTGCCTGCGCCCGGGCATCCCGGGCCTGTCGGAGACGATCCGGGTCAAGTCGATCGTCGGGCGCTTCCTGGAGCACGGCCGGATCTACGCCTTCGGCAACGGCGTCGGGCTGCCGCATCCGAAGGCCACGGTCTACATCTCGTCGGCCGACCTGATGAGCCGCAACCTCGACCGCCGGGTCGAGGCGCTGTTGCCGATCACGAATCCCACTGTGCACCAGCAGGTGCTCGACCAGATCATGCTGGCCAATCTCCTGGACAACCGCCAGAGTTGGCGGCTGCTCGCCTCCGGCGGCTGCGAGCGCGTTCAACCCGCAGAGGGCGAGGAGCCGTTCAACGCGCACAAGTACTTCATGACGAATCCGAGTCTTTCCGGCCGCGGCAAGGCGTCCAAGAAGTCGAGCCCGCGTGCTCTGAGCCGTCGGGCACAGCGTGGCTAAGTGCCCCGACGCATGCGCAGAAGACTCGATAGGTTTCGCAAACGGGTTGTGCAGTTCTGCGTGAGGACTCTGCGTCCGGTGAGAGAGCCGGATGCACGAAACGTTGCCCTGCCGGTGCGATTGGGCTTAGAGCAATCGCCGCCGCCAAGGTTATCGGTTCGGCCGCACGCGCTGCGTATCATCGACGTGGAGCCGAGTTCGGTCGCACCATCGTCGAACACGGTTCTGGATTACACCCGCGGTCTGCCGGTCCGGCCGGCCACGCCCCATCAAGGACTCGGACGTTTGGGCAGCCCTCGCGCCAACCTCACCCTCGCGCATTCCGCCGACAGGCCCTCGCGCGACCCGCGGCCGCCGGTGGCGATCATCGATATCGGCTCGAACTCGGTCCGGCTCGTCGCCTATGACGGCCTGAGCCGCGCGCCGACCCCGCTCTACAACGAGAAGGTCCTGTGCGGCCTGGGCCGCAACGTCCTGACCACCGGCCGGCTCAACGAGGATGCGGTCAACCGCGCGTTGACCGCGCTCGGACGCTTTCGGGTGTTGTGCGAGACCATGCGGGTCGGACGGGTGTTCGTGCTGGCGACCGCCGCGGCCCGGGACGCCGAGAACGGCCCCGACTTCCTGCGCGCCGCGGAGGCGGCCTGCGGCCAGGAGATCCAGCTCCTCTCGGGCCGGCGCGAGGCCGAGCTGTCCGCGATGGGCGTGATCTCGGGCTTCCACGCGCCGAACGGCGTCGTCGGCGACATGGGCGGCGGCTCCCTCGAACTGGTGGATGTGCGCGGCACCGTGGTCGGGCAGGGCGTGACCATGCCGCTCGGCGGCCTCGCTTTGCAGGACCTTTCCGGCGGTTCGATCAAGAAAGCCGCCAAGATCGTGCGCGAGCACATGCGCAAGGCCGAGCCGCAGCTGGAAACCCTGCGCGGCCGGACCTTCTACGCGATCGGCGGCACCTGGCGCGCCCTGGCGCGGCTCCACCAGGCCGCTCGCGGCTATCCCGTCCACGTGATGCACGGCTACTCGGTGGAGCCCACCGACGAAATGAGCTTCCTGCAGATCGTCGAGGAGACCGACGTCGCGATGCTCCAGGACGTCGACGCGATCTCGGAGGCGCGCCGGCCGCTGCTGGCCTACGGCGCCGTGGTTCTCGAAGAGATCATCCGGGTTGGGCGCCCGCGGGAAGTCGCGATCTCGGCCTCGGGGGTCCGGGAAGGGCTGCTGTTCGAGCAGCTCGACCGTGATTCCCGCCTGATCGATCCGCTGCTCGCCTCGGCCGCCGAGTTCAACGCCCTGCGCGCCCGCTCGCCCCGCCACGGCGAGGAGCTGATCGCCTGGACGGACCGGTTCGTGGCGACGCTGGACGGCCCGGAGACGGCGGACGAGCGCCGCCTGCGCCATGCGGGCTGCCTGCTCTCGGATGTCGGCTGGCGCGCCCATCCCGATTACCGTGATGAACAAAGCATTGCGGCGATCCAGAACGCCGCCTTCGTCGGTGTGGATCACCCCGGGCGGGCCTATCTCGCGCTCTCGGTCTCGCTCCGCCACAGCGGCGTGGCGCCGGAAAAGGCCAACCCGATCCTCCGGAGCATCGCCGGGCCCCGCCTGTTCGAGCGGGCGCGCTTGCTCGGTGCACTGCTGCGCGTCGCCTTCCCGATCTCGGCCGGCATGGACGGCGCGCTGACCCGCGCCCCGCTGGTCGTCGAGGACGGCCGCGTCACCCTGCGGATGCCGCAGGACTGGGCCGCCCTCAGCAGCGACCGCCTGCTGAACCGCGTCCGCGGCCTCGGCCGCGTGGTCGGGCTGGACGGTCGGATCGAAATCGGCGGCCCCGCCGACTGATTGTTTGGGGCTGTCGGGGCCGGTTGGCGGCTCTCACGCTCGTGGGCGGGCGCAATCGCGTCGCGGATCATGCGCCGCATTGCCTCCGCCTGCCAAGCGGCTTGCATGCAAGAGCCGATCGCTTGCTGATTGCCGGTGCATACTCAGCCTACTAGCCGTCGCATCCTCAACAGGGACACTGGGCGCGGGCACAGGCCTTCGTCGCCCGATATGACACGCGACCAAGCCGGCGAGGATCGGAGTTCGCCTCAGGTCTCGCGCGCGATGCATCGCGTCGTTGCGGCTTCAAAGGGCCCAAATTCGCGGACGCACATTTAAAATTAAAAATTTCTTTTCAAAGCACGGCGCGACGCAAACAACTCGTAAAACAATACGCCGTCTCATTATCAACTATAGGTTAACTCAATAATAAGGTACCACGTTACCCAACTGAGAATATAGTATCGCTCCAATCTCGTCGAAAACCGATGCATCCGATTTCGGGTTCAGCTATCTAAACTCTCAACGGCCGCAAGTGGCCACCGGAGTTTGACCATGCGCTGGCTCGGACGGGTCTCGATCAAAACGCTTCTGTGCTTGGTGATCGGCGCGCTGGCGCTGATGTTGCTGAGCTATACGACGACCGCGCTCATCCATGCGCGTGAGCAGGCCGAACAAGCGGATCGCGCCGTCACCCTGGCGCATGCGAGCCGGCGCTTGCTCAAGACGATCCTGCCGGTGCGGATCGAGCGCGGCTCGACCCTGGCCCTGGGCAGCGAGGAACCGGCCGGGCCGGACACGCTGTCGGTGATCGCGACGAACCGGAAGGCGATAGCCGAGAGCTTCGCCAGGGCGCAGGTTCTGCTCCACGAACAGGACGTTCCCGCGGTGACGGCGACGGTTGGGCGCCTGAACGCCGCGCACGAGGCCTTGAACGCGCTGCGTCCCCGTATCGACGCGGCCCTGCGCCTCCCGAAAGCGCAACGCGAAGCGGCGCTCCTGCCCACGACACTCACCGCGTTCCAGGAATTGCTGGATGCCCTGACCGCCACGTCGGACGCCGTCGATAGCGCCATCCCGCGGTCGGACGAGATTCTGCAGCGCTATCTGGTCCTCAAGTGGGCGGCCTGGGCGACGCGTGTCGCGATCGGGAACGTCGCCCTCCGGGTGCAAGGTTCGCTGGCAGCCGAAACCTCCTGGACCCTTCCCGAGACCGTGGCCGCCGCCGAGGAGCGTGCGCGCCTCCAGAGCGCCTGGACCAGCACCCGGGAAGCCGCGACCGACGTCTCCGACAAGGTCCGGGCCGCCTTCCGCAAGGCGAGCGCCGAGAATTTCGAGGGTTCGGCCGCGGACATCGCCAAAGCCGTATTCGATGCGCTCAGCCAACGGACGACGCCGAGCATCACGTTTCAGGACTATCGGCAACGCAACACCGGCGCGCAGGCGGCCATCGTCGACCTAGCCTACGTCGCCCTCGACGAGATGATCGCGCGCGCCGAACTCCTGGCGGGCGAGGCGCGCGGCATCCTGATCCGCAACGTCGGCGCGTTGGTCGCGGTCATCCTGCTCGTCAGCCTCGGCCTGATCGTCGTCTTCGGCGGCGTGCTATGGCCAATCCGGACGATCTCGGCGACGATGCGGGCCTTGGCCGAGGGCGACGCGTCCGTCGAAGTGCCGGTCGGGGTGTATCGGAACGAGTTCGGCCCCATGGCGGCAGCCGTGCAGGTGTTCAAGGACAACCTGATCCGCAACCGGCAGCTCGAAGCCGAAGCCACGCAGGCACGTCTCGCCGCCGAGGCGCAGCGCAAGGCCGGCATGCGCCAGATGGCCGAGGCCTTCGAGCAGGCGGTTGGTGGCATCATCGGCCAGGTCTCATCTTCGGCGACCGAATTGCAGGCCACCGCCCAGACCCTGACCGCCACGGCGACCCAGACCGCGAGCCAATCGACCACCGTGGCCGCCGCCGCCGAGGAGGCCGCCAGCAACGTCAACACGGTCGCCGCCGCCTCCGAAGAGCTGGGCTCCTCGGTCCAGGAGATCGGCCGGCAGGTCGACGGATCCGCCAAGCTCGCGCAGGGCGCGGTCGCCGAGGCCGGGCAGACCGGCGCGCTGGTGCAGGAGCTGAGCAGCGCCGTGGCGCGGATCGGTGACGTGGTCGGGCTGATTTCTTCGATCGCCGGGCAGACCAACCTGCTGGCCCTCAACGCGACCATCGAGGCGGCACGGGCCGGTGAGGCCGGGCGCGGCTTCGCGGTGGTGGCCTCGGAGGTGAAGGCTCTGGCCGAGCAGACCGCCAAGGCGACGGAGGAAATCTCGGGCCAGATCGCCCGGGTCCAGGCCTCCACCGGTCAGGCTGTGACGGCGATCGGCTCGATCACCGCCCGCATCCAGGAGATCAACGGCGTGGCCACGAGCATCGCGGCGGCGGTCGAGGAGCAGGGCGCCGCGACACAGGAGATCGTCCGCAATGTCGGGCAGGCGGCGGCCGGCACCAGCGAGGTGACCAGCAACATCACCGGCGTCGCCGCCGCCGCGGAAGAGACCGGCAAGGCAGCGAGTCAGGTGCTCGGCGCGGCCACGGACCTGTCGCGCCAGTCCGAACACCTCACCGCCGAAGTGGCGCGCTTCCTCGACACCGTCCGGGCGGCCTGAGCTGGCCGCCCAAACTGGTTACCTCACTCCGAGATCATGCCGACGCCGGCCTCGCCGCCGGGGAGCGGCGCCGGCTCGGATTGCGCCTCAACCACGGCCGCGGCCGTGACGTTGACGATGCCGCGGGCGGTCACCGAGGGCGTCAGGATATGCGCCGGCTTGGCCGGTCCGATCAGCAGCGGCCCCACGGGCAGCGCATCCGCCAGGACCTTCGCGAACTGGAAGGCGATGTTGGCCGCGTCGAGATTCGGGAAGATCAGGACGTTGGCCGACCCTTTGAGCCGCGAGCCGGGCAGCACCCGGTCGCGGACCAGCTCGGAGAGCGCCGAATCCGCCTGCATCTCGCCGTCGACCATCAGGTCCGGGTCGCGGGCCTGCAGGATCGCCAGCGCCTCCCGCATCTTCATCGCTGAGGGGGAATCCGACTGGCCGAAATCCGAGTGGCTGAGCAGGGCGATCTTAGGCGTCAAGCCGAAGCGGCTGACATGGCCGGCGCAGGCCTGGGCGACCTCAGCGATCTCCTCTGCAGTAGGGTTCTGGCGGACATGAGTGTCGGCCAGGAAGTACGCGCCCTCGCTGGTGACGATCAGGCTCATGGCGGCGCATTGCGTGATGCCGGGCGCCAGGCCGATCACGTCGCGGATGATCCGCAGCCGGGTCTCGAACCGGCCCTCCAGGCCGCAGATCAGCGCGTCGGCCTCGCCGCGGCGGACTGCAATGGCGCCGATCACGGTGTTGTTGGTCCGCACCAGGGTCCGGGCCGCATCCGGGGTGATGCCGCGCCGGCCGGCGACGTCCAGGTAGGTCTGAACGTAGGCGCGGTAGCGGGGATCGTCCTCGGGGTCGATCAGCTCGAAGTCCCGGCCCTCCTGGATCGAGAGGCCGAAGCGCTTGAGCCGCGACTCGACCACCCGCGGCCTTCCGACCAGGATCGGGAACGCGACCTTGTCCTCCACGATCGCCTGGACGGCGCGCAGCACCCGCTCATCCTCGCCCTCGGCGTAGATCACGCGCTTGGGCGCGGCCTTCGCCTTGGAGAACAGCGGCTTCATGATCAGGCCGGACCGGTGCACGAACCGGTCGAGGCTCTCGACATAGGCGTCGAAATCCTTGAGCGGCCGGCCAGCTACGCCGGACTCCATCGCCGCTCTGGCGACCGCCGGGGCGATGCGCACGATCAGGCGCGGATCGAACGGGCTCGGGATCAGCGATTCCGGGCCGAACGGCCGGGCCTCGCCGTCATAGGCCCGGGCGACCACGTCGGAGGGGGTCTCGCGCGCCAGCGCCGCGATCGCCTTCACGGCGGCGAGCTTCATCGCCTCGTTGATGCTGGTGGCGCCGACATCGAGCGCGCCGCGGAAGATGTAGGGGAAGCACAGGACGTTGTTGACTTGGTTCGGGAAGTCCGACCGCCCGGTGCAGATCATCGCGTCGGGGCGCTTCGCCTGGGCGAGGTCCGGCATGATCTCCGGGTAGGGATTGGCCAAAGCCATGATCAGCGGTTTGTCCGCCATCTTCTCCAGGAGCTCGGGCTTCAGCACCCCGCCGGCCGAGAGGCCGATGAACACGTCCGCCCCCGGGATCACCTCGGCCAGCGTACGCGCCTCGGTCTCCTGGGCGTAGATGTCCTTCCAGCGGTCCATCAGCTCGGGGCGGCCTTTGTAGACCACGCCCTTGATGTCGGTCAGCGTGATGTTCTCCCGGGTCGCGCCTAGGGACACGAGCAGGTTGAGGCAGGCGAGCGCCGCCGCGCCGGCCCCGGAGGTGACGATGCGGACGTCCGAGAGGTTTTTTCCCGCGAGTTCGAGGGCGTTGAGGACCGCCGCCGCTACGATGATCGCGGTGCCGTGCTGGTCGTCGTGGAAGACCGGGATGTTCATCCGCGCCCGGCACTGCTCCTCGACCTCGAAGCACTCGGGCGCCTTGATGTCCTCGAGGTTGATGCCGCCGAAGGTCGGCTCGAGGGCGCAGACCACGTCGACGAGCTTGGACACGTCGTTCTGGTCGACCTCGATGTCGAACACGTCGATCCCGGCGAATTTCTTGAACAGAACCGCCTTGCCCTCCATCACGGGCTTCGAGGCGAGCGGCCCGATATTGCCCAGGCCCAGCACCGCGGTGCCGTTGGTGAGCACCGCCACGAGGTTCTGGCGGATCGTCAGTTCGGCGGCCTGCTGCGGATCGTCGTGGATCGCCATGCAGGCGACGCCGACGCCGGGCGTGTAGGCCAGCGCCAAGTCGCGCTGGTTGCCCAGCGGCTTGGTCGCCTGGATCTCCAGCTTTCCGGGCTGCGGCAGGCGGTGGTAGACGAGCGCCCCGGCCTTGAGGTCCTCGGACATGTTATCGGCCATCGCGCACCTTCCAGCTCGCCTGCTTTCCCGGAGACGACGCGGTCGCAAACCGCGCCGGATCCCATCGTGACGGGTCTGTTGCACCGGCTGCGCAGGGGGCGCAACCCGCATAACGAGACCCGGATCCACCTCGCCGCACTGGCGAAGGCCTACGGTTTCTCCATAGGCTCTTATTCGTACGGGCGTCCAAAAGTGCGCTTCCCGGAGAGCGGCCGTCGCCTGACGATCGGCCGCTATTGTTCCATCGCCGACAAGGTCGAGATCCTGCTCGGCGGCGACCACCGGCTCGACTGGGCCTCGACCTACCCGTTCGCGGCGATGCGCGGGCTGTTCCCAGGTGTAGGCGCACCGGAGGATTACCACGCCTCACGGGGCGACGTGGTGATCGGGCACGATGTCTGGCTCGGCTCCGGCTGCATGATCCTGTCCGGCGTCACGATCGGCCACGGCGCCGTGGTGGCGGCCCGGGCGGTGGTGACGCGGGACGTGCCGGCCTACGCAGTGGTCGCCGGCAACCCGGCGCGAGTGGTGCGCTGCCGCTTCGACGAGGCCACCGTGGCGGCGCTCGTGGAGACTGCCTGGTGGGACCTGCCGCACGATGCGGTGACGCGCCTCGTGCCATTGCTGCAGAGCGGCCGGATCGCAGACCTGCTCGCGGCGTTGCGCGCCGACGCGGATTCCCGTACCGGCGAGCCTTTCTCCCCCCCGGTTGCCCGCGGGGGGGGCGCACATGAAACCGACCCGAGATCCGGACGATGACCGACACGCCTCCCGACCGCCTGGCCGCGAACCCGAACAGCCCGTTCTACGACGAGAAGTTGCTGGAGCGCGGCGTCGGCGTGCGGTTCAAGGGCGTCGATAAGACCAACGTCGAGGAATACTGCGTCAGCGAGGGCTGGGTCCGCCTCTCGGCCGGCAAGACCCTCGACCGGGCCGGCAATCCGATGACCGTGAAGCTGAAAGGCACCGTCGAGCCCTATTTCCGCGAGCCCGAGACAGGCGAGGCTTGAGACGCCCTATGCGTCACAACTCCAGGGGGAACGGGGTCGGCTCCCAGTAACGCTCCAATTCCGTACCCTGGACGTTGGCGGCCTCCCAGCCGTGCAGGATGCGCGCGAGAGCAGGCCGGTCGCCAGCGTGCAAAGGCTCGGCGACCGCATCGAGCTGCTCCCGCAACCAGCGCAGGCGCAGAGCCGGATGGCGCGGCCAGTTCTGATGCCAGAGATCACGCTCATGCCAGATCTTGCGCGCGGCATCGAGTTCACCCATCGCGATATGGACGAGCATCAGATCTTCGGGTGCTTCGTGCAGCGGACCGTATGTCTCGGGCGGGAGGGTCGCGTAGGATTCCACTGTCTCGTAGTATGACAGTTTTGGCATCGCCGTCGTCTCGATGGCTTCGATAAGGTCGGAGACCATCGTCGGATCGGACCAATGCCAGAACCTATCCGCCGACGTATCTGGCCGACTCAGATTTTCGTAAATGGTCCCTAGCGCAAGATAGTGAAATATTCTGTAGACGAAGAGTGGTGTCACCGACCATCTTGGCCAACAGCAGTTCGCATCTGAGGATCGTTCTACGAAGATACCGCAAGCCAAATGATGGACGGGCGTTTTGCATAAAAAGCGCATGCTCGTCATTTTATAGTTCGGATGACGTTTGATCAGATCTCGATAGATCGGATTAACTTGACGCGCGTTTGTCATAGCTTCGGCTTTATCATAATCATAATATACCTATAGCCTGGACCGAAACGTTTCTGAACGGCGCTTATGATATCGATTGCACGGGCAGGCCTCAAGTCTGCATTCCCCGTTTTGTGGTCGTAGACGCACACTGTTGAAAGCTGAGTTCGCTCCAGTAAGTCGAGGCGCAAAGAACCTTTTGCGCCAGAATTTTGATCAACGCCCGTTGCTGTATCGTATGACGTCTCTACAACGAAATTTGGATCTTTCCGACCATTGACGTTCTCGGCGATCCGCGCATGAACCTTATTTCCGAAGTCCTGCGCGGTCCTGAAATCATCGGACGCTCGCACCTCAGCTGCGACCGAATCGGCAAGAGCCTGCACCTCCCGGTTCCGCGGGCAAATCTGGTCCAGCTCGGTCTGCCCCACTGCACCCACCCATATGGCCCGCTCATCATATGCGTCCCCTGGGATGTACTCACTCGCAGGCGCTGCGAACACGGCTTTACGACCGTCGCCACCCCGCCCAGCGAGCACCGAGAAGAGCGTTCCTGCCGCCTCCAGGGTCCGCCAGATCCGCTGCCCCACCTTGCCTGGCAGGCCCCGCGCCGGCTGGACGAACGCCTCCGCCTCGGCGCCGTCCGCGTTCAGCGTGCTCCGACCCAGGATCTCACCGGTCTCGCCGTCGCGGATGGTCTGGGTCAGGCCAGAGGTCTCGAACACCGTGCGCGTTCCGTCGGGCGCGGTGACGGTGTGCTGCGCGTCCCAGTCCGCGCGGGCGTTGGCCCGGATGCGAATCGACAGCACGCGCGACCCGTCTTCGGTCACGGCCTCCTCGGTTTGGGTCTCCGCCTGACCGCCCGAATTCGCCGACATCCAACGCGCGCCGCCGGACGGAGCGGAAACCCAACGGCCGCCGTCAGGCTGGCCGGCAGGCGCCCGCGGCTGATCGGACCGGTACTTCCGGGCGAGCATCCGCTCGACCCGGATGAATCCGACTTCGACCGCGATTCCGGCAAGTTCCGAGCGGAGCGCGGCGACGTCTCGGTCGTGAGGTCGGGTGGTTGATCGCGGCATCGGCCAAGCCCCCGCTAACGGACTAAAAGCCTACATCTCGACCCTAAACTTGTCAATTAAATCCTATTGCTCCGCGCTGTTCTCGGCCGGGCTATCGCCTGCCACCGCGTATGTCGCCGCAATCGCCAAGAAATAATTCCGCTTGGCTGCCGCGATCAGGGCCTCGATCTGCGCGGCGCTTCGCGCTTCCCGAATGACGAGGCTGGTGGCGACCTCGGGATGGGTTCGACGCTGCCTTGGGCGTCGCGCATGGTTCGAGAGGCGGAGCGTGGCGCGCTCGCCCTGGCTTGCGAAATAAAGGCTGTCGCCGCGTTCGTTCCGGGCGACGATGGCGAAGCCCTCGGCCTCCAGGAGCCGCGCGGCCAGAGCCAGAGCGGCCGATGGGGGCAGGGTGCTCATGGTCCCGCAGGCTCGATCGTGCCGAGGCTGCGCCGGCCAAGCGCTCGCGCCTTCAGCGCCAACGCCGGCCGCTCGATCCCGTACCAGGACAGGGCCGCCACCGGCAGCGTCAGCGCGAGGGCAGGCGCGAGCAGGGCGAGGCCGGACGGGTCGGGCCAGAGGGCGTGCAGGCTCTGCTGGATCGGCCAGCCGTAAAGATAGATCCCGTAGGACAGGTCAGCCTTGGGATCGAATAGGCCGCGCGCCATCGGCCCGAGCGCCAGCCACACGGAGCCGTAGGCCTCCGTCAGGAACAGCAGGGCCGGGTAGGCCGGCGTCCGGGCGAGGATGACGGCTGCCACAACCAGGCAGGCGAGGGCGGTGCCCGACACCCGCAGGCGGTCACGCCAGAGATACAGGCAGGCCCCGGACGAAAAGATCAGCGGCAGCCGCAACGCCGTCTCCAGCCCCTTGGGCAGCTCTGGGCCTTTCAGAAGCATGGCGGCCGTCAGGGCGACGGCGAGCCCCGCAACGATCAGGAGCACCGGGATTCGCTGCCTGAGGAGGCCGCACAGGGCTGCGATCAGAACCCCGAGGTAGCACAAAACCTCGTATTTCAGGGTCCAGATCGTGCCGAGTGGTGCCCGGTAGGGATTGGCCTCGAAGACACCCGGCAGAGCGGCGTTGCTCTTGAAGGTCGTCAGGGTGCCGCGCATGAAGGACAAGAGGCCGGGATCGCGCAGGTATTCGGCCAGCGGCAGGCGCGTCATCGCGGCCCCGAGGACCAGGGACACGAAAAGGGTCGCGGCGACGAAGCCCGGCAGAATGCGCAACGTGCGGGCGAGGGCGTAGTCGCGGATCCCGCGCCGGTCGCAGCTCATGGTGACCAGGAAGCCGGAGACCGCGAAGAAGCCGTTCACCGCATGCTCGCCCAGCGTGTAGCCGGTGAGCGCCGCCAGGGGTTCGTCGCCGGCGGCGCCGGTGGCGACGCTGAAAGCGTGCGAGACGACCACCGCCAGGGCCAAAGCCAGACGCAGGCCGGTGAAACCGTTGCGCCTCCGCTCCAGGGCGGTCGCGATCGTGGGGTCTGCCATCAGCGCAGCCCCTCGCGCGCCAGGGCGTCCTGCCCCCGCAAGAAGGCGAGGGCGCCGGAAGCGGAGCCGCCATAGCGCTCGACCCCGGCCCGACGCAGGACCAGAGCCGAGAGCGCGGCCTTCGGCAAGTTGGTCATGAGGTGAGACACGCTCGGGTCCGGCAGGCCGTATTTGCGGCTGACATAGGCCCGCGACCAGGCCTGGTGCCAGCGCGACCGGAACACGCGCCCCGGTTCCGGCGCCGAGGAACGGCCGCGGCCGTGCAGCGCCTCGGCAGCATGGACATGGATCAGGGCGCGCCCGGCATCGGCGACCCGCCGGCACAGGTCGTCGTCCTCGTAGAACAGGAAGATGTTGTCGTCGAAGCCGCCGAGATCCAGGAACAGGGCGCGCTCGATCATCAGGCAGGCCCCGGACAGGAACGGCGCACAGGCATCGCCCTCGGGCAGCGACAGACGGCCGCCCGGATTGGCGAGATACGGTGCCAGCAGCGAGCGCGCCTGGTAGAAGAAGCGCCCGTCCGGCTCGACCAGCCGCGGCGCCAGCAGGCCCGCATCCGGCGAGGCCCGGGTGGCATCCAGCAGGGCATCGACCGCCCCGGGGCGCAAGACCACGTCCGGATTGACGATCAGGACCCGGTCCGCCGTCTCGGCCGCCGCCACACCGATGTTGTTGGCGCGGCCGTAGCCCTCGTTGCGGGCGTTGCGGATCACCCGCGCTCCGGAGGCCTCGGCGACCGCCACGGAGGCGTCGCGGCTGGCATTGTCGACCACGATCGCCGGGACGTGCTGGCCGGCCAGCGCCGCAAGGCAGGCCGGCAGCACCTCCGCGCTGTCATGCGCGACCACGATCGCGACGAGGCCGACCATCGCGGGTCGGCCTGTCCGGGCCTTACGCCTTCTTCTCCGGGAGGTTCAGGCGGATATGCAGCTCGCGCAGCTGCTTGGGCGTCGCCTCGGAGGGCGCGCCCATCATCAGGTCCTCGGCGCGCTGATTCATCGGGAACAGCACCACCTCGCGGATGTTCGGCTCGTTGCACAGGAGCATGACGATGCGGTCGACTCCCGGGGCAATGCCACCGTGCGGCGGGGCGCCCATGCGCAGGGCGTTCAGCATGCCGCCGAACTTCTGCTCCAGCACCTCGCGGCCGTAACCCGCGATGGCGAACGCCTTCTCCATCACGTCGGGGCGATGGTTCCGGATCGCGCCGGAGGACAGCTCGATGCCGTTGCAGACGATGTCGTACTGGAACGCCTTGATGCCCAGGATTCGTTTTGTGACTTCGCCGTCCTGGCCTTCCGTGGCCAGGGCATCGAGGTCGAGGGCCAAAAACTCCTCGCGGTCGATGTTCGGCATCGAGAACGGGTTGTGGGAGAAGTCGATCCGCTTCTCCTCCTCGCTCCACTCGTACATCGGGAAGTCGGTGATCCAGCAGAACGCGTACTGGTCCTTGTCGCACAGGCCCAGCTCGTCGCCGATGCGGATGCGGGCCTTGCCGGCGAGTGCCGCCGCCTTGGCCTCGGTGCCGGCGGAGAAGAACACCGCGTCGCCGGCCTTCGCGCCGGTCTTCTGCGCGATCAGGGCCTGAACCTCGGCCGGGATGAACTTGGCGATCGGCCCCTTGCCGGTGAGCCGGCCGGCCTCCTCCTCGAACACCACGTAGCCGAGACCCGGCGCGCCCTCGGAGCGGGCCCAGTCATTGAGTTTGTCGAAGAACGAGCGCGACTGCGCGGCCGCCCCCGTCGCCGGGATCGCCCGGACCACACCGCCGGACGCGATCACGCCCTTGAACGCCTTGAACGCCACGTCGTCCCGGGCGAATTCGTCGGTGACGTCGGCGATGATCAGGGGATTGCGCAGGTCGGGCTTGTCCACGCCGAATTTGAGCATCGAATCCGCGAAAGTAATTCGCGGGAAGTCCTTGGTGACGCGCTTGCCCTCGGCGAACTCTTCGAAGACCCCGCGCAGGACCGGCTCCACCGCCTGGAACACGTCCTCCTGGGTAACGAAGCTCATCTCGATATCGAGCTGGTAGAACTCGCCGGGCGAGCGGTCGGCCCGGGCGTCCTCGTCGCGGAAGCAGGGCGCGATCTGGAAGTAGCGGTCGAAGCCCGCGATCATCGTCAGCTGCTTGAACTGCTGCGGCGCCTGCGGGAGGGCGTAGAACTTGCCGGGATGGACCCGGGACGGCACGAGGTAATCGCGGGCGCCCTCGGGCGAGGACGCGGTCAGGATCGGCGTCTGGAACTCGAAGAAACCGCCATCGCGCATCCGGCGGCGGAGCGCGTCGATGATCGCGCCGCGCTTCATGATGTTGGCGTGGAGCTTGTCCCGGCGCAGGTCGAGGAAGCGGTAGCGCAGCCGCGTCTCCTCCGGATATTCGAGGTCGCCGAAGACCGGCAGCGGCAATTCGCCCGCCGGGCCCAGCACTTCGAGGTCATCGATATAGACCTCGACCGCCCCGGTCGGCAGCTCGGCATTCTCGGTGCCGGCGGGCCGGGTGCGGACGCGACCGTCGATCCGCACCACCCATTCCGAGCGCGCGACCTCGGCCGCCTTGAACGCCGGCGAGTCGGAATCGACCACACACTGGGTCAGCCCGTAATGGTCCCGCAGGTCGATGAACAGCACGCCGCCATGGTCGCGGATGCGGTGGCACCAGCCGGAGAGCCGGACGGTCTGTCCGACATCGGACGGGCGGAGCGCCCCGCAGGTGTGGGAACGGTAACGGTGCATGACGGGCTTCTTCTCTGGGAAGGCCGGCACCATTCACGCGAGGCCCCCCAAGTCAAGCACGGGCAGCTGGAATCCGGTGGCGGATCGGGCCGCGGACCTACCGGAACGGACGGCCAATCCCCATATGATGTCCATGAGCCACAACGCTTTTTCCGTTTCTCCGGGCCATCCCGCCCGGCCCGTCGAAAGCCCGCCCGGCGCTTGGCGCACGCTGCCCTTCGAAGGCCATTTCGATCTGGTCTACGAGGATGCCAACGGTGCCTGGAGCAACCGCTCCCTGTCGGCGCGCGAGCTGAAGCTCGGGCCCGGCCGGACACTCCTGGGCGGCATCGACGCCCGCCGGGGCGGCTATCGCGGCTTCCGGGTCGATCGGATCCGCCGTCTCACCGACGGGGCCACGGGCGAGCGCATCGAGACCGGCATCCTCGACCGGCTGCTCGGGCGCGCCGAGGCGCAGCGCCGGGCCGACGCCGTGCGGATCCGCCGCCAGACCCAGGCGCGCCGACGCGCGCAGCTATCGGACGCTGCGGCGACGCCGCCCCTGTGAAACAACCATGTGAAACATGGGGACCTTCGCACGGGCGGCTCCCCATGACCGCAGCGGTTGCGTATAGCCGGATTCATGGACCTGATCACGACCACCGCCGCGCTGCACGACGTCTGCGCCCGCCTCGCCGAGCAACCCTTCGTGACCGTCGACACGGAGTTCATGCGGGAGACGACGTATTACCCGAAACTGTGCCTGATCCAGATCGCGGCGCCGGACGGTACCGGTGTCTTGGTCGATCCCCTGGCGACCGGGATCGACCTGCAGCCGTTCATCGACCTGATGGCTGACGAGCGGACCGTGAAGGTCTTTCACTCGGCCCGCCAGGATCTCGAGATCATCTGGCTGATGGGCGGGATCCTCCCGCAGCCGTTCTTCGACACCCAGGTTGCCGCCATGGTCTGCGGCTACGGCGACTCCGTGTCGTATGAGCAGCTGGTCAACGACGTGGCCAAGGCCAAGATCGACAAGTCTTCGCGGTTCACCGACTGGTCGCGCCGTCCGCTCTCGGAGGCCCAGCTCAGCTACGCGCTGTCGGACGTGACCCATCTCGTGAAAGTCTACGAAGTGCTCGTCGCCGAACTGCTGCGCACGGATCGCGGCGCCTGGCTCGACGAGGAGATGGCGGTGCTCACCTCTCCGGAGACCTACCGGGCCGATCCCGCGCAGGCCTGGCGCCGGCTGTCGGGCCGGATGCGCAAGCCCCGGGAGATCGCCGTGCTGATGGAGGTGGCCGCCTGGCGCGAGAGCGAGGCGCAGACCCGCAACGTCCCCCGCGGGCGCGTGCTCAAGGACGAGGCGGTGATCGACGTCGCCTCGGCGGCTCCGCGCAACGCCGAGGCCCTGGGCCGGCTGCGCACGATCCCCGCCGGGTTCGAGCGTTCGCGCACGGGGGCTGACATTCTGGCGGCCGTCGAGCGCGGCCTGACCCGGGATACCGCCGATATCCGCATGCCCGAGCGCCTGCGCCGGAGCGGCGGCAACGGCGCCATCGTGGAGCTGCTGAAAGTGCTGCTCAAGGCGGTCTGCGAATCCGAGGCCGTGGCGCCGAAGATCATCGCGACGGTGGACGATCTCGAAGCCATCGCCGATGACGACGCGGCCGAGGTCCCGGCGCTCCAGGGCTGGCGGCGGACCCTGTTCGGCGACAAGGCGCTCGCTCTGAAGCAGGGCCGCCTGGCGCTCTCTGTGGAGAGTGGACGGATCGTGGTCCGAGAGCTGGAGCCTACGAAGGCGGCGGATCGCCCGAGCGACGAAGACAATCCAGTCCGGACATAACAGGCGCCTCTCCCCCCTCTGCCGAGGGGAGGGCGCGGGTTCCGGTCTCCGCTGCGGTCTTGCTCGACGGCGGGTGAATACCCAAGCCGGAAGAGAAGCTGGCCGATTGCATGACCTGAAGGTCACGAGGGCGTGACACGCCCCACCGCCAGGATTAAGTGGCAATGACGTTTGCCACTTAATCCCACAATCGCGTCCCGCGTATGTTCGAGCCGAACGAGATCCTCACGACGCTGACCGGACGTGGCCTCGTCACGGCCGAGGGGTGCGATGCCGTACGGGTCCGTTACCGCGTCGTGGTCGAGCGCCGACAGGGGGGGCTGTTCGCTTACGGCGATCTCCACGGCAGCCATGCCGGGTTGCGGCCGATCTGGCTGGAACCGGATGCACAGCTTCGCCTCAAGACCGGCCGCCGCCTCGACATCTCTCTGACGGATCTGGTTGGCGACACCGCCGAATTCGAGAGCACGGGCGATATCGGGGCGCTCTGAGCGAAGGCTAGACGGCAAACTGCCCGATCAGGCTTCAGGGGCCGAGACGATTCGGCAATCACAGCCTCGTGAGGCGCCATCGCAGACCGCCCAAAGCGGCGTTTTCTCAACCCATGCGGCGAGAGGGCGCACAGCGCTCGACCTCTAAATAAGCGTGGCCTTTGCCGGCTCGGCTATCTCGCACTGCAATCCGAACGACGTTCGAAGCGGGCGGCGGATGCGCACAGGGCCAAAGCCGCCCCCGCAGCACGAGCATAATGGAGCCGACCTTTCCTCAAGGACGTGCAAGTCTTGCATGGAGGTCGATCACGGCAACGCGAGCTTAAGCGAAACACCTGCGGCGACGCTTGTGCGGCGCAACATTTCTTTCCGCGTAGCAATGACATTCCACAGTCGTTTGTCATGCGAAAAGAAGCTTTCACCGTGTGATCAATGGCGGAGAACAGCGAGTTGACGGCGCTCAAAAATCTCTTAAGGTCCGTTCAAGCTTCGGTTTCGAGGGGGCCGCCTCAGGGATGGCGGCTCCTGGCTACGGGATCTTTTGATCTCCTCAAGTCCGCGATGCCCGCTACCGAAGCGTCCATCCCTGTCGCAAACAGTCAGGTCGGGGTCCGAGCGACGCCATTCTCCAAGTGCGTCGGTACGACTCTCAAGACTTGTCGGAGGAACCCATGAGAGCGGTACATCTCCTCGCGCTTGGCGCAGGTGTCGCGGTCGCCGCCGCGCCGGCACTCGCCAACGAAAGCGTTCTGAAGAGCATCGCCAACCCGGCGGAACAAGCGCTTCAGACGGTCGACTACGCCAATACGCGTTATTCCAAGCTCGACCAGATCAATGCGTCGAACGTGAAGAACCTCCAGGTCGCCTGGACCTTCTCGACCGGCGTGCTGCGCGGCCACGAGGGCTCGCCGCTCGTCATCGGCAACATGATGTACGTGCACACGCCGTTCCCGAACATCGTGTACGCCCTCGACCTCGAGCACGAGGCCAAGATCGTCTGGAAGTACGAGCCGAAGCAGGATCCGTCCGTGATCCCGGTCATGTGCTGTGACACGGTCAACCGCGGCCTCGCCTATGCCGACGGCGCCATCCTGCTGCACCAGGCCGACACCACCCTCGTGTCGCTCGATGCCAAGACCGGCAAGGTGAACTGGTCGGTCGTCAACGGCGACCCGAAGAAGGGCGAGACCAACACCGCCACGGTTCTGCCCGTGAAGGACAAGGTCATCGTCGGCATCTCGGGCGGCGAGTTCGGCGTGCAGTGCCACGTCACCGCCTACGACCTGAAGACCGGCAAGAAGGTGTGGCGCGGCTACTCCGAAGGCCCGGACGATCAGATGCTGATCGACCCGGAGAAGACCACCTCGCTCGGAAAGCCGGTCGGCAAGGATTCTTCGCTGAAGACCTGGGAAGGCGATCAGTGGAAGACCGGCGGCGGCTGCACCTGGGGCTGGTTCTCGTACGATCCCAAGCTCGACCTGATGTACTACGGCTCGGGCAACCCCTCGACCTGGAACCCCAAGCAGCGTCCGGGCGACAACAAGTGGTCGATGACCATCTGGGCGCGTAACCCGGATACCGGCGTCGCCAAGTGGGTCTACCAGATGACCCCGCACGACGAGTGGGACTACGACGGCATCAACGAGATGATCCTCACGGATCAGAAGGTTGACGGCAAGGAGCAGCCGCTCCTGACCCACTTCGACCGTAACGGCTTCGGCTACACGCTGAACCGCGAGAACGGCAACCTGCTGGTCGCCGAGAAGTTCGATCCGGCCGTCAACTGGGCGACCAAGGTCGACATGGACAAGGGCTCGAAGAACTACGGCCGGCCGCTGGTCGTGTCGAAGTACTCGACCGAGCAGAACGGTGAGGACACCAACTCCAAGGGTATCTGCCCGGCGGCCCTCGGCACCAAGGATCAGCAGCCTGCTGCCTTCTCGCCGAAGACCAACCTGTTCTACGTGCCCACCAACCACGTCTGCATGGACTACGAGCCGTTCCGGGTGACCTACACCCCGGGCCAGCCCTATGTCGGTGCGACCCTGTCGATGTACCCGGCCCCGAACTCGCACGGCGGCATGGGTAACTTCATCGCCTGGGACGGCGTCAACGGTAAGATCAAATGGTCCAACGCCGAGCAGTTCTCGGTCTGGTCCGGTGCTCTCGCCACCGCCGGTGACGTGGTGTTCTACGGTACGCTCGAGGGTTACCTGAAGGCGGTCGACGACAAGAGCGGCAAGGAGCTGTTCAAGTTCAAGACCCCGTCGGGCATCATCGGCAACGTGATGACCTACCAGCTCAAGGGCAAGCAGTACGTGGGCGTCCTGTCGGGCGTCGGCGGTTGGGCCGGCATCGGCCTCGCGGCCGGCCTGACCGACCCGAACGCCGGCCTCGGTGCGGTGGGCGGCTACGCAGCCCTCTCGCAGTACACCAACCTCGGCGGTCAGCTGACCGTCTTCGCTCTGCCGAACTAATCGGCCGCAGGGTCTCGGTAGCGAAATGGTGCCGGCGCGGGTTTCCGCGCCGGCATCCTTGTGATTAGAATTTGTCGTAAGAGGCTGCGGCTCAACGCGAGACGAAGGGCCTCGCTCTAGGGAGACTACACGTTGCACAACCTCAGCAACATCGTAACGCGGCCGTTCCTGGCCGCCCTCGCCCTAGCGACCGTTTCCGCGGTTGCCGTACATGCTGAGGATGCCAAGCCCGCCGATCCGGCGCTCGCCAATTCGCTCAACGCGAACGACAAGACCGCGGAGCAGGACCCGGCGCTGCTCAAGAAGAATGCTGCCGTCAAGGTCGAGGACGGCAAGTATCTCGATGCCGACGGGCATCCGACCTACCACGTCACCAACGATGGCAAGAAGCTCGACTGGTACACCTACTCGGGCTACCGCCGCTATCACGCCGAGTGCCACGTCTGCCACGGCCCCGACGGCATGGGCTCGACCTATGCGCCGGCCTTGAAGGATTCGCTGAAGCACCTCTCCTACGAGGAGTTCATCGGCATCCTGGTCGGTGGCAAGCAGGACGTGAGCGCTTCCGAGCAGAAGGTCATGCCGGCCTTCGGCGATAACAAGAACGTCATGTGCTACTCGGACGACCTCTACACGTACCTCAAGGCGCGCGCTGACGGCGCGGTCGGCCGCGTGCGCCCGTCCGACCACGAGGACAAGCCCGAGGCGGCCCGGAAGGCCGAGAAGGAGTGCATGGGCGGCTGATGGCGCCCGTGCTCCGGACACTCGCCCTCTGCGCCCTGTCGATGACGGTGGCGCAGGGGGCTGCCGCGCAGCACCTGCCGGACACGGTCACGACCGATGTCCTGCGGGTCTGCGGCGATCCCGGCAACATGCCGTTCTCCGAGCGCAAGGAGGACGGTTTCGAGAACAAGATCGCGGCGATCATCGCCGACGAGCTGAAGGTCAAGTTGCGGTACTACTGGCTCACGCAGGGGCCGGGCTTCGTGCGCAACACGCTCGGCACGGGGTTGTGCGACCTGATCATCGGCCAAGCCTTCGGCAGCGACCTCGTCCAGACCACCAATCCCTATTACCGTTCGTCCTACACGCTGGTCACCCGCGCCGGTGAACTCGATGGCATCACCGCCCTCGACGACCCGCGGCTGAAGGGCAAGGCAATCGGCGTGATCGCCGGCACGCCGCCGGTGAACCGGATGGGCGATCTCGGCCTGGTCTCGACCATGAAGGCCTACGCGCCCTACCAGCTCGACCCGTCGCGCAAGTTCCAGACGGTGGGAGCCGAGATCATCGGGGCGCTCGCGGCCAAGGAGATCGACGCCGCCGTCCTCTGGGGGCCGGCCGCCGGCTGGCTCGCCAAGCAATCCGGGACGCCGATGATTGTGGTGCCGCTGCTCAAGGAGCCGGAGCGTCCACCCATGGCCTACCGGATCGCCATGGGCGTACGCCTCGGCGAGAACGATTGGAAGCGCTCGCTCAACACGGTCCTGCGCAAGCGCAAGGCCGATATCGACAAGGTGCTGCGCGACTACGACGTGCCCCTCCTCGACGACGAGGAGAACAAGCTCACCGAGCCCAGCGAGCGCTGAAACAATGGGTTCCCAAAGGGCTGAGCCCTTTGGCGGGGTTCGGGGGCGGAGCCCCTGAGCCTTGCAGGGCTCTGCCCTGCACCCGCAAAAGGTCCCGGACCCAGCCCTTTTAAGGTGTTTGGCTGTTGAGGATCCTTGCGGTTGCGACGTGACCTCTGCTGGCGCGCTTAGGTTCTGCCGCGGGGTCTTTGGGTTTTCGCCTGCCGACCGTCACGCGCCCGGGGTCGATCCTGCGGGCCAAGCTCAGCAGGCGCGCGGCCAGGGCCGGTGGGTCGGTCGCACCGCAGGCCGTCCAGTGCTCAGGGGGCAGAGCGATCAGCAGCCCCTCGTAGCCGCCGCGGATCTGTAGGACGAGGTGATACAAGGACACCTTGGGGGCCGCCCCCGCGGCGGAGGTGT
>NZ_FOTK01000028.1 GCF_900114535.1 Methylobacterium pseudosasicola
CTCACCGCCCTGCGGGCGTGAGGGACCGCAGTCCCGCGCGCGTCATCGCCGCTCCGCGCCGACACACCACACCGCGTTCTCACACAGCCTCCACCCAACCCAGCCGTTCGAAGGCGCCCGCTCACGTGGCTGGAGCTGGCCGTAAGCGGAAGGCCCGTTCTCAAGGAGCAGCCCTAGGGAAGCGGACGGTTGCAAACCCGCTCTACTCAAGTGTCAGTAGGATCATCGGCAGCCACCGGAGCAAGTCGAAGGGCGCCGGCCTGCTTTTGGGGCGCCGGATAAGGCCGATAACACGCAATGGCTTGTTATCCTCCACGCCGCCGAGCTTAGCCGTAATCGATCAAGCGGCACTCCGACTATAATTTCTGCACTTGCATCACGCGAGGTGACGCGGGAAGTGAAGACGGAGGCACGTACCCTCCCCAATGCCGCTTTGGAGCGTCACGTTGCCCGCCAGCCGGTTCACCACGAGGTTGTGGACGATATGGAGCCCAAGGCCCGTGCCGCCGCGGGCCCGGGCCGTGGTGAAGAAGGGATCGAACACGCGGCCGAGATGGTCGGCGGAGATGCCGATCCCGTCGTCGGCGACGTCGATGGTGAGATGGGTAGCCCCCGGCGTCACGGTGATCGTGATGCGGCCATGCTGCCGCTCACGCAGGCCGTGGTCGATCGCGTTCTTGATCGCGTTGGCAAGGATTTGGGCGAGGAGGCCGGGATATGTGTCGAGGATCGTGCCCTCCGGACAAGACGCAATGATCGCGTGGCGGCCGGGCCGGGCCAGGGCGCGCAGGCTCTTGAGCAACTCCTCGATCCAGGCGCCGAGATCGATCTCGCGCCGCTCCTCCAGCACTTGGTCCGATGCGACCTGCTTGAAGCTGTAGAGCAGGTCGGAGGCCCGGCGCAGGTTCGTGGTCAGGAGATGGGCCCCCTCCCGCATTCGGCTGGCGTAGTGCAGCAGGCGCGAGCGCGAGAGCTGATTCTCGTCGACCAGACGCTCGAAGGTCCGAGAATCGGCCTCGACCTGCGTCGAGGTCGTTAGGGCGATGCCCAGCGGCGTACTGATTTCGTGCGAGACCCCGGCGACGAGTTCGCCGAGTGAGGCGAGCTTCTCCGCGCGGATCAGGTCGTCTTGCGTCTGACGCAACACGCTCAAAGCCTCGTCGGCCCGCTGGGCGGCCGCCCGCCAGCCCTCCTCGCTGAAGCGCAGGCGCGAGGCCGCCGCCTCGCGCTCGGTGACGTCCCGGTCGATTCCACGGTAGCCGGTGAGATTTCCGCCTGCGTCGAGGAGCGGGATGCCGCTGGTTTCCAGGACCAGGATCCGCCCGTCGCGGCAGCGATTGCGGTTCAGGAGATGCGAGAAGGCGCGCTTCTGCGCCACGATGTCTGCGAAGGCTGCCCCGACCCGTGCGGCCTCGTCGTCGGGCATGAAGTCGAAGGGCGTGCGGCCCAGCATGTCCTCCGGACCGTAGCCGAGGAGGGTGAGGCAATGGCCCGAGACGTAGGTGTACCGGCCAACGGCATCGACTTCCCAGATCCAGTCCGAATTGAGATCGAGGATCTCGCGCAGCCGCGCCACCTCTTGCCGGAGCGCCACAAGGTCGGGCTCGCTGGCGGCCGACTCTTCGGTGTCGCGCGGCTGCTGAGGCGGGGAGGTGGACGACATCTGGAGGACCGAAGACTCTGGGTTGGACGAAACTCCGCCGGACGTCTGCGCGCAAGGCCGAGCCCGGTCGCGTCGCAATCGGGCCTAACTTCAAGGTGTTGTTACAGCACGCGAGCCGGAAGATGGAGCCTGCAAAAGCGGCCCGAACGGTTCACGTCGCGGCGAGCAGGCCCTCGCCGAGGGTGTTTTCGGGATCCGCCACACCCGGCAGGGCGAAGAAGTAACCGCCGCCGATCGGCCGGATGTACTCCTCCAGCCCCTCGCCTGAGAGGCGGTTCTGCACGGTGATGAAGCCGGCGGTGAGATCGGCTTGATAGCAGACGAACAGCAGACCCATGTCGAGCTGCCCGGCAGCGGTGATCCCCCGGGAATAGTTGTAGCTGCGGCGCAGGATCAGGTTGTCCTCCGTGCCGGGCAGGCGCGGGTTGGCGAGGCGGATATGTGCGGCGAGCGAGACGGCCTCGCCATTCGGATCGGCGGCATAATCGGGCGTATCGCGCTCATGGCTCTGGCGGAGCGGCGCGCCGCTGCCCTTGTGCCGGCCGATGATCGCCTCCTGCTCGCCGAGCGGCGTCCGGTCCCACCGCTCCACCAGGGTGCGGATGATGCGCACGACTTGATAGCTGCCCCCGACCGCCCACGCGGGTTCGCCGTGGTTCTGTCCGACCCAGACGTAGCGGTCCATCACCCGGGGATCGCGTGCATCGAGGTTGGCGGTCCCATCCTTGAAGCCCAGCATGTTGCGCACCGTGTCGGCGCCCATGGTCTTCACCACGTGGGGCGGCAGGAAGCCCTCCACCTTCCAGCGCGGCGCCAGGAGACCGGGCGTGGCCTTGATGACGTCGCGCAACGCATGGATGTTGGTCTCGGCGGTGTTCGAGCAGAACTGAATCAGCAGATCGCCGTGGCACTGGGCCGGGTCGAGGGCGTCGTTCGAGAAGCGCTCCATCGGCCCGAGATGCCGCGGACGCGCGCGCGCGAGACCGAAGCGGTAATCAAACAGGCTGGCGCCGACCGAGACGGTGGCGGTGAGGTTGTCGGAGAGAACTGTCGGTCCGAGGATGCCGGAATCGCGCGGCGGCAATTGGGGGTGCGTCTCCGGGACCGCGCCGCCCCGCGTCAGGAAGGCGAGACGTTCGGTCAGCGTCCGCATCAGCGGGGCGAGGTCCGCGCGCCGCTCGGCCAGCACGTCGAAGGCGACGTAGAGCGCGGCGGCCGGCTGGGGGGTGATGATGCCCGCCTGATGCGGCCCGTGAAACGGCTGCACGGCGAGCGTCCCCGCCGTCGCCGCAGTGGGGGTCTCATCTTCGGCGTGGGCGCGCCCGGCGAAGGCGGTTGCGCCGAGGCCGCCGAGCAGATGGCGGCGCGTCAGGTTAGGGAATGAAAGGTCTGTCATCGCTCGACGAAGTCTGATGAAGTCCAGTCTTGTTACCGGGAACCAAGGCTTCAGGACGGCGCCTTGGCCATGAGATCAATCGATGTTCAGCCGGCCGCGCAGGGTCGACAGATCCTCGGCGAGCAGGGTGATCGGCCCCTTGAGGGCGTTCCGATCCCGGGCCGTGAGGTTGTCGTAACTCTGGAAGCCGCCGTCCGGGGCGCGGTAGCGGGCGAGCAGATCCTCGATTCGCTTGTAGCTGCGCTCGACCCGCGCCACGAACGCGTGGTCGTCGAGCAGGGGGCGTAGGAGCACGAACACGACTTTCGAGCCCTCGATATTGGCCTGGAAATCCCATAAGTCGGTGCGGCTGTAGCGCTCCTCCTCGCCGCTGATCTTGGTCGAGGCGATGCCTTCGATCAGGGCCGAGGCGGCGCCGACCGCCTTGGCGGGCGGGATCGCCACAGCGGTCATGCGGTCGCGCAGGATCACCGTCTCGGCGGCAAGGCGTTCGGCGAACTCGCCCATCCCCTCCGTGGTGCCCAACGCAAACAGTGCGAATTCCAGCCGGTGGAACCCGACGAAGGCGGGGTCGCGCTCGCGCAGCTCGAACTCGTCGCTCCGGACGTCGAGGCGTTTGATCAGGTCCGGGAACAGGGCCGCCAGCGGCTCGATCCGCTCGTACGGCGCGCGGGCCGGCGCGTAGAGGCCGCGGGCTTCGGCCACCCGCCCGCCCTGGATGGCCGCCACGAAGCGGGCGGTCTCCCGCACGAAGGCGTCGGCCTGGCCCACGACGTAGGTCTTGTAGGCCGCGAGCGCGGCGGCAAGGTCGAGCGCGATCGGGCGGGCAGCTCGTGCGATCCGCGTGCTCGCAGGCGCGTCGAGGGCGCCAGCCGGCCGAACGTCACCGAGGCTGAGCAGAAGCGCAACGCCGATCCCGGCTACGCAGCACCGGTCCCTGTCGCGGTGTGATATCTCGGGCATGAGCGGCGGGGAGCGGACCTTTTCGCGGAGCGTGGCGCATATCAGGATCCCCCGTTTCCGGTGGGACCCCCTCGAAGACCTGCCCCCCGGCAGGCCGTGACCTTCGCGCCATCAGACGAGAAACGGAATCACGATGGCGAGTATTACATTCCCTCCGACGATAAGGAACAGCGGCAAGGCATCCATCGTCGGTCAGCCCAGGCAGTTCTGCGCGTGGGCACCGGTGGCCTGGACGGGCTTAGCGGGGCAGGTGGGGGCGTCGGCGAGGCTGGTCCGCAGGCCGGTCGACGAATTGCCGACCGCCTCAGAGGGGACGGGCAGGTATGTGGTCCCGACCATGATTCCGGCCGAGAGCAGCAGACAGGCGATGACATCGAGCATTGTGTTTCCCCTTGACCGGCCTTCGAGGACCGTTGTGCGAGGCGGTTTGTACAGATTTCATGATGCGAGAACATTGCGTCCCATGTTGCTTCGAAGCACTCCGGAGGTCATCGCACCGATGCGATGATACCGAATAGGGTCATTGCGCGGGTGTGGCGCACTAGGGACGGATAGCGGGTTGCGGGAGGCGGGGCACGGTGCGGTTGACGATAGCCAGGGGTCTCGGCAGGTCCGGCATCGCGCGCCGGGTTCTAGTCGTCGGCGCCATCCCGATTCTCGTGGCCGCCCTAATCGCGCTGGGGGCGGGCTTCCTGCTCCACGAAGCCGAGCGCGCCCGGGCCGGTGCCGTGGTCGCGACCGAGACGGTGCAGACGCTGTCCGCGATGAACCAAGCGCGGGTGAACGCCGTCAGCAGCAACGTCAGACGGCGCGAGGAGGCGGAGGGTGCCTTCGGCGAGCGCGCGGCAATTGCGACGGCTCAGCTCGACCGGCTGGCGGGGCTGGCGCGGACGCGCGGGCAATCCGCTCTCGTGACGACCGTGGCGCAGGACCTGAACGCCCAGGTGACGCGGATGCGGTCCCTCGTCCGCTCGGAGCGGACGGCGAGCGAGACCATCCTCGACATGGCGCGCCGGGCGGACGCTTTGGTCGCCCTCACGGACGTGGCCCGGCGTCGCCAGCAGGAGGACAATGCGCTTCTGATCGCCGTGCTGGCCGACAGGGATGTCGAACTCGAGCGAAATCAGGCGGTCGTCACCGCGCTTCGCGAGTTGCGGGAGGCGATCGGGACGGCGGAGCTGAATCGGGCGCGGGTCGGCCGTCCGGTCTTCCCGGTGGAGTTCGAGGAACTCGCCGTCGATCTGCGTCAGCTCGAAACGGTCGGCGAGCGGGTGCACGGGGTCCTGCGCGCCGACGGTGAGGCCGGCGCCGCGGACCGGGTGCAGGAGCTGCTCCGGGCCTACCGCGACAGGAGCCGGACCGAGGATGACCTGAACCGCGTGCTCTCGGAGGGGTTCGAACTCACCCGCGCCACGCAGGCGGGCCGCGTGCTGGTCGAGTGGTGCGATCACTTGGTGCGGGTGAATGCCGCCCGGCAGAGGCAGCTGTCCGAGGAGCTTGCGAGCCTCATTCGCCACTCGGTCCTCTCGAATGAGGCCGAGCTGTCGGCGCAGGATATCGCCCTCACGGCCCTACGCCTAGCCCGGCGGACGGACGCGGCCCTGGCGCAGCGGGACACCGCCGAGGCCTCCCGGGTCCTGGAGGCCGGGGCGACGCTCTCGGGCACCTCGCGGACACTCCTCATCCCCGTCGGCATCCGCGACGAGATGGCGGGCGCGATCGACGGGTGGCGGACGCAACTCGCTGCGACGATCGGGAAGGTGGGCGAGCAGAACGACACCATCGCCGAAATGGACCGGCGGGCCGGCACCATGAGCGCGAATGCGCAGACGCTGAGCCGCGCCTTCATCGACGACGCCGACCAGTTCGGGAGCACCATCCGGCAGGTCCTGATCGTCGGCGCGATCGGAGCCCTGTGCCTCGGTATCGGCGCCGCCGCCGCCGTGGCGCGCTCGATCACCCAGCCGCTGCACGCGCTCCAGAACAGCATCGTGGCCGCGGCCGGTGCGCCCACGCCCGAGGATATCGGCCGCGACGACCATCTCCTGACCCGGGGCGACGAACTCGGTGACATCGCCCGCGCCACGAACGCGTTCCTCGAGCAGATCCGCCGTCGGGAGGCCGACCGGCAGAGCGCCGCCCAGCGGGCCGACGATGCGCTGACGACCCTGCGGCAGGCGCAGGAGGATCTGATCCGGGCCGAGCGGCTCGCCTCGCTCGGCCAGCTGGTGGCCGGTGTCTCGCACGAGATCAGCACGCCGCTCGGCATCGCCCTGACCACGGCGACGCAGATCCAGTCCGATTCGATCGCCTTCGAGCGCCTAATCGGCGGAAACCAGCTCTCCCGCTCACGGCTGACCGGCTATGCCGGGCGGATGCAGGAGGGCGCGCATCTTCTGACGAGCAACCTAATGCGCGCGGCCGATCTCCTCTACAGCTTCAAGCAGGTGGCGGCCGACCAAGCGATCGAGGATCGGCGCGCCCTGAGCCTCGCGGCTTGGCTCGACGAGCTGCTCAAGAGCCTGCGAGCGCTCGCACGGCCGAGCAAGACCGTTATCGCGGTCGCCTGCCCGCCCGATATCGTCGTCGATACGCTGCCCGGCATCCTGGCGCAGATCGTGACGAATGCCGTGAAGAACGCGATCGAGCACGGCTTCCAGGATCGCGAGGGCGGCCTCATCACCATCACCGGGTTTCGCACCACGGACGGAATTGGCCTGTCCATCGCCGACGACGGGCGCGGCATCGAGGCCGCCGATCTAGGCCGCGTCTTCGACCCGTTCTTCACCACAGCCCGCGCCCGGGGCGGCACTGGGCTCGGCCTGCACATCGTCCACAACCTCGTGGTGAACCGTCTCCAGGGTCGGGTGGAGCTGCAGAGTAGTCCCAGCGCCGGCACGGTCCTGCGGCTGTGGCTTCCGGAGCGCTTGGCATGAGACGGCGTTTCCCGCCCGCCCGCCTGGGGCTTCTGCTCGCAGGTCTCCTCGCGGCGCTGCGGCCGATCCCGGCCGCCGCCGTGACCGAACTCCAGTTCTGGCACGCCCTCGACGGCCCTAACGGCGATCTCGTGGCCCGGATGGCCGAGACCTTCAACGCGTCGCAGCCCGAGTACCGGGTCGTACCGGTCTACAAGGGCTCCTACGCGGAGGCGATCAGCAGCGGCATCACGGCCTATCGGACGGGAGCGGCTCCGCACCTTCTGCAGGTGTTCGAGGTCGGCAACGGGACCATGGCGGCCGCGGTCGGCGCCGTCAGGCCCGTCGCTACCGTGCTGCGGGAGGCGGGGCTCGCGGTGTCGCCGTCGGACTTCCTGCCCGTCATCGCCACCAACTACCTCAATGCCGAGGGCGAGATGCTGTCCCTGCCCTTCAACGTCTCCTCGACGGTGATGTGGATCAACCGGGACCGGTTCCGGCGCGCGGGTCTCGACGCAGACAGCCTGCCGACGACGTGGCCGGACCTCTTCGCGGCCGTGCGGCGGCTCAAGGCTGCGGACCCGGCCCGCTGTGCCCTCTCGTCGGCATGGCCGACCTGGGTGCATATCGAGCAATTGTCCATCTGGCACGGGAGGCCGGTGGCGACCCGGGCCAACGGCCTGGACGGCTACGACGCCGAACTCGTCTTCAACGGAGAGCTGCAGGTCCGCCACCTGCAGAACCTGGTCGATCTGCACCGGGCGGGCGTGTTCGAGTACAACGACCGGATCAATCGCGGGGAGAGCCGGTTCGTGACGGGCGACTGCGCGGTTTTCCTGACCTCCTCCAGCCTGTACGGCAAGGTCGCGAGCGCCGCCCGGTTCGACTGGGCGGTCGTACCGATGCCCTACTATCCAGACATCACGCCGGAGCCGTACAACGCGATCCTCGGCGGGGGCTCCCTGTACGTCATGCAGGGCAAGACGCCGGAGGAGTATCGCGGCGTCGCCCGCTTCCTGGCCTTCGTCATGGCTGGGCCGCAGCAGGCCATGCTCTACCGCAACACCGGCTACATCCCGACCACGCGCGCGGCCTATGCCGAGGCCCTGGCGGAGGGCTTCTACACGCGCCATCCCCAGCTCCAGGTCGCCGTGGAGGAGCTGATCCGGAAGCCGCCGACGCGCGACACGGCCGGCCTGCGGCTCGGCAACATGCTGCAGATCCGCGACCTCTGGGCGGAGGAGTTCGAGGCGGCCCTGAACGGCGTGAAGCCGCCCCAGCAGGCCCTCGACGACGCCGTGGCGCGCGGCAACGCGGTGCTGCGGATCTTCCAGCAGCGGACGCGGCGGTGAGCCGGTCCCGGGGCACCGCCCTCACGGCGGCAGCGGGCGGAACCGCACTGTCTCGAACAGGTGGCGGCCGAGCGGATCCATCGTGAAGCCGAACACCTCGCCGCGCAGGGCGAGATGGACCTGCGTGTGGGCGAGCGGCACCCAGGGCATGGCCGCCCGGACGAGGCCCTGGGCCCTGCGGTACAGCTGCTGGCGCTGGGCGCGGTCGCCGGTGCGGCGGGCGGCCTCGACGAGGCGCTCGTAAACCGGATCGCACCAGCGCGCGAGGTTGGCTCCGCCGGGCTGCGCGGCCTTGCACCCGAGCAGGACGTTCAGGAAGTTGTCCGGGTCGCCGTTGTCGCTGGTCCAGCCGTAGAGCATCAGGCTTGGCATGCCGCCATAGAGGGCGGCGCGGTAGGCGTTCCACGGGCGCGTGACGAGCTCGGCCCGGATGCCGACCTGCGCGAGGTCGGCCCGGATCATGTCGGCCACCCGCCGTCCGTCCGGGTTGTAGGGCCGGCTGACCGGCGGATACCAGAGTTCGGTGTCGAACCCGTCCGCCAGCCCGGCCTCGGCCAGCAGCCGCTGGGCCTCGGCGCGGTCGAAGGGAACGGCCGGCAGGTCCGGGTCGAACGCCCAGAGCCCCGGTGGCACCGGACCCTGCGCCAGGATCCCGGCCGCGCCGTAGACGCCCGCGACGATCGCCTGCCGGTCAATAGCGAGGTTGACCGCGCGCCGCACCCGGACGTCATCGAAGGGCGGGCGCGTCGTGTTGAGCGCGAGATAGGCGACGTTCAGTTCGGCGAGCGCCAGGAGCGTAAGCTCCGGGTCAGCTCGAATTGCGTCGAGATCGCCGGTCGCCGGGAAGGCCATGGCGTGACACTCTCCGGCCCGCAGCTTGGTCAGCCGCACCGCCGCGTTCGGCGTGATGGCGAACACCAGCCCGTCGGGCCGCTCACCGGGACCTGCCGGTTCGTTCACGCGGCGCCAGTGCTCTGAAAAGGCGCGGTAGCGGAGAACCTGATCCGGCCGGTAGCTCTCGAACGCGAACGGCCCGGTCCCGATCGGCTGCCGGGCGAGGTCGTCAGCGGCCCCGGCGGCGGTGAGCGCCGCCGCGTACTCGGCCGACAGGATGGCGCCGAAGGCCTGCGCAATGTTGGCGAGGAAGGTGGTGTCGGCCTCGCGCAGCCGGAAGCGGATATGGCGCGAGTCCGGAGCGTCGATGGCTTCAATCAGCTCGGCGAGGCCGAGATCGTGGAAGTAGGTAAACTCCTGTGTCCCGCCCAGCGGCTGGCCGGGGGAAAGCTGCCGGGTGAACGAGAACACGACATCCTCGGCGTTCAGGGTGCGGCTCGGGATGAAGCGGGCATTGTGGTGGAAGCGCACTCCGTCCCGCAGGGCGAAGAGGTAGGTCCGGCCGTCCTCCGAAACCGTCCACGATTCGGCGAGCGCCGGCCGGATCGTCGTGGTGCCAGGCGCGAACTCCACCAGCGTATCGTAGACCTGCCACGCCACGTTCATTGTCGTCGTCGTTGTCGCGCGGGCCGGATCGAAGGATTCCGGGCTGCCTTCCGAGCAGAACACGAAGGTGCGGGCCGCCGCCGGGTCCGCGGCGACGAGCAGGCCGGCCACCAGGGCGGCGCAGTATCGGCGAGCCGCGCTCACGGCGTGCCGAGCGCGGTTGGGGCGTAGCGGGTCACCGTTCCGGCTCGGCTGGCGGGAAAATCGACCTGCACCGCAGTGCCCCGACCGGGCTCGCTCACGAGCGTGATCCGGCCGCCGAGCTTTGCCGTCACAAGATTGTGGACGATGTGCATGCCGAGCCCCGTGCTGCCGGCGCTGCGCGCCGTCGTGAAGAAGGGATCGAAGATCCGGTCGAGGTGCTGCGGGGCGATGCCCTGACCATCGTCGGCAACCTCCAGGCGGATCAGGCCGCCCTCAAACTCGGACACGCGCACCACAATCCGGCCGGGCTCGCCCGCCCGGAAGCCGTGGACGACGGCGTTGGCCACGAGGTTCGTCACGATCTGGGCCAGCACGCCGGGATTCGTGTCGATCACGAGGCCCGGCGGGCAGGTGCGTTCCAGGCTATGCGCGCCCTTGCGCAGCATTGGCCGGAGGCTCGCCACCAGATCGTCGAGCCAGGTCTCCAGCGCGACGCTGCGGATCTCGTCACTGACGCGGTCCACCGCAACCTGCTTGAAACCCTGGACGAGGTCGGCCGCCCGGGTCAGGTTCGTGCAAAGCAGGCCGGCGCCCTCCTCGACACGGTCGACGAAGTGGTTCAGCCGCGAGCGGGACAGGGTGCCGGCTGTCAGACTGGTCCGGAAGGCGCGCGCCTCATCGCTCATGAGCGTCCCAGTGGTGAGCGCGATGCCGAGCGGCGTGTTGATCTCGTGGGCGACGCCCGCAACCAGTTCGCCGAGCGAGGCTAGCTTCTCGGCCCGGACGAGATTGTCCTGCGTCCGCCGCAACTCCACTAGAGCGACGTCGGCCTGATCCTTGGCCCGGCGCAGGGCGCCCTCCCGCCGCGTGATCTCCGAGACGAAGACCGCCGTTGCCCGGGCGATGTCGCCGAACTCGTCGCCGCGCGCCGTGCCTCGCACGGCCGCACCCGTCGGGTTGCCAGTCAGCTTCACCATGTCGCCCTGGAGGGCGCGCAGCGGAACCAAGATCGAGTGGGCAACGAAGATCACCACCAGGGCACCGAGCAGCAGCAGGCCGGTCGCGCCGGTCAGTAGGATCCGCTGGATGAAGATGCCGAAGCGGTCGGCGTCCCCCACGAAGGCGTCGTTGAGGGCCTTGGCGCTTTCGACCATCGCCGCGGCGAGCCCGTCCATCGCCACGATCATCTCGTTCTGGCGTCGTAGGCCCCCGATCGTTGTGGTCAGGCGTTTTCGCCAGCCGTCGAGGGCCTGGATCATCTCGGCTTGGATCAGTGGCGAGATCGGCAGGGCGGCGGCATTTTGGCCGAGGCGCTCGCCTTCGGCGAGCATCCGCTCTGCGAGGGCGGCATCGCGGCGAAGCAGGGCGCCCGCGGTCCGCGGCCCGAGCTTGAGCGTGCCGATGGCAATGTTCTGCGTGGCCTGCTCGATCTCGTTAGCCTCCACGGAATAGGCCAGCAACTGCGCCACCTCGTCGTGCAGGCTTTCCTGGCCGGAGGTTTCGATCTTCAGGTTGCGCTCGATCCAGGCGTCCAGTTTTCCTCCGAGCCCCGGGATCGGCCCCGTGACCTCGGCGGTCAGCTCGTCGAGCGTGTCGGCATCGGCCTCCCGGCCATCGGCCCGCATCGCCTCGGAGAGGTCGCGGCTGGCGGCACGGAAACGGACCTGTGCACGCTGAGTTTCGCTGCCAAAGGCAGGGGCGACGGCTTGGTCGGTGCCTTCGGCCGCGTTCCGGGTCTCACCCGAAACCGTAACCTTCTTGGCGATCACGGCGCTCTCCGCAATTCGCGCCCGCAGGGTTCCGAGGCGGGAGACGAGGCCGCGGGCGACGCGCAGGGCCTCAACCTTCTCGGCGAGAGAGCGGGCAAGATCGGTGTTCGAAGCCTGCTGCCGCAGGCGCGCCCGATCGGTGAGGTCGATCAGGGTATCGGCCCGCTGCGCCATCTCGCGGATCAGGCCGTCATTGTCCTGGGTGCGCCGGACGAACGCATCCATCTGGCCCCGGTAGCGAGAGAGGGCAGCCTCCACTGAGGCGATGCGCGATCGCTGCGCATCGATGCGGGCGAAGCCTGTCAGTCGGTGGAGACCGGCTTCAGCCCGGGCCGTCAGGCGCGCGAAGCGCTCGGCGAAGGCGCCTCTCTCCTGCGCATCGGCGGCAGCGTACTGGTCGCGCACCACGCGTGCGGTCGCGAGGTCATGGTACACATCGGCGACCAGGACCGCCCCGCCCCGGGCGCGCTCTTCCTGCGCCAGGAGCATCCAGCCGGCCAACGCGATCGCGCCGGCAGCTAGGATCGGAACGCCTCCGACCAGTGCGATCTTGGATCCAACACGCATCCGCGGCCCGACATAAGGGGTCGGGCACAACTTAAGGCCGTGTCCGCGGGCGGTCCAATCGGGCGCGGCTTCGGTTCGCCTTTGCGCCGAATCAGCCGACGGACTCAAGGCGACTTCAGCGGAGTGGGTATCGGTTCGTGGCGGCCAACAGGTCCGGGCCGGCCAGAGCCGCATCCTTCAGGTCACGCGTGGCATCACGCGGCTCGGGCACGCCGAACTGAGCTTCCGTGCTTGGCAGACGCTGCGGCTCAGGGGCCCGGCCGCGCAGCATGATGCGCAAGCGGGACAGCATTGCTGGATCTTCGGCACCGAGGGAGTCGCTGAAATGAGGCATGATGGCGGTTGGTCCTCATCGCGGGAGCGGCGCAGCATCGACCGCGATGAGGCGCACGCAACGCGGCGCCCGAGAGGCAGCATCCCCGGTGCTAGTGCAGGCCGCCGGCGGGTAAGGCCATGCCGGCCCGAAACGGCCGACCCTTTCGTCACGCGCCGCCGCGCGCCCGTTGCCCGCAGCGGAGTCGACGAACCGCGCGGTGTCGGCGTGGGGACTCGAACCGAAATGGGCCAGAACGCAGAGTGCGAGGGCTGCCGCGGTCGACGAGAGTCCGATGACGTGTCGCATGGCCTGTCCTTTGGGCGCTCTCGGCCCTCGATCCTGCCATGCTGATAGGGACTCTCTGTGTCGCCAATATTGCTTCTCTGCCAGATCATCATGCCCAATGTTACGTTACCGGAGCGGAAAGCAACATTGCGTGCCAGGTATCTTCAGTCTCCGTCGGGTCGGAACACGTATCCGAGTCCCCTCACCGTACGGATGTAGCGGGGGTTACCGGGATCCGGCTCGATCTTCTTGCGGATGCGGTTAATGCGGACATCGATGGCGCGGTCGAAAGCGTCCGGATCACGGGCATCGGCGAGGTCGAGCAGGCGCTCGCGGGACAGGGCCCGCTTCGGGTTGTCGGCGAAGGCCTTCAGCAGGTCGAATTCCGAGCGGGTCAGCGCCTGAGCTAGACCGCCGTCGTCGCTGAGCCGTAGCGCATCGAGTTCCAGCCACTTGGTTCCGAAGCGGATCCGACGTGCCGCTTCCTGGCTCGGGCCGGCCGGGGAAACTGGAGCTCCAGTGGCGCCTGGGGCCTGTACGCGGCGCAGCACCGAGCGCGCCCGGGCTACCAGCTCACGCAGCTCGCAGGGCTTTGGCAGGTAATCGTCAGCGCCGAGCTCCAGCCCGACCACCCGGTCGATCGCGCTCGCCGTAGCCGTGAGCATGATGATTGGGATCGCAGTGCGGGCCTTTAGGTCGCGCACAATGGAGAGCCCATCCTCCTCCGGCATGTTGAGGTCGAGCACGATCAGGTCCGGGGTGCGATCGGCAAGGTGAGCTCGCAACGATCGCCCCCCGTCGCACAAGATGACCGCAAAGCCGTGGAGCTTCAGGTAATCCCCGACCATCTCACGGGTCGCCGCCTCGTCATCGACCACGGCAATTGAAGGGATCGCCGCGCCACCGGGGGCGAAGCCGGCTGGGCGCCGATCTGGACTGCTCATGGCTGCTGCGTGCACACTATAGGCTTCACTTCTAATGAATGCAGGAATCGCATCAGTTTACGATAGCGTGACAAGTTTTCACCATGATTGCTAGTGTACTCGCGGATCGCCCGCCGCAATTCAGGTTATGGCTATGGATGACGACATCCTCACCCTCATCCCGGACGATGCCGACGAGGCGCAACCGAATGCGGGTGCGTGGGTGATCGCCGTCATCGACGACGATCCGGCGGTTCACGACGGTACCCGCTACGCCCTGGCGAGCTACACCCTCGACGGACGCAGCCTGGAAATACTTACCGCCCGATCGGCCGCGGAGGCGCGGATCCTGCTCGCCGAGCGCCCCGACGTGGCGGTGGTGCTCCTCGACGTGGTGATGGAGACCGACAATGCCGGCCTCGAACTCGTTGATTACATCCGGCGCGACCTCCGGCAGGAGACCGTGCGGATCATCCTGAGAACCGGCCAACCCGGTCAGGCGCCCGAGCGGCGGATTATCGTCGATTACGACATCAACGACTACAAGGCCAAGACCGAGCTCACCGCCGACAAGCTGTTCACCAGTCTCACCGCGGCCCTGCGCGCCTATCAGCAGCTCAAGCGTCTCGACGAGACCCGGCGCGGGCTGGAGATCATCATCGACGCGGCGCCGATGCTTCTCGATCACAAGTCTATGCAGCGGTTGGCCGAGGGCGTCCTGACCCAGGTCGCCTCACTCCTCAATGTCGCCTGCGCGGGGATCCTAGTCCTGCGCGAGACCGAAGCGCCGCAGGAGCGCTTCTGCGTGCTGGCCGGCTCCGGATGCTACGGGCATTATGCCGGCCGGGAACCGGCGTGGCCCCTTGATGAGCGGGTGCACCCCCTCGTCGAGCGCGCCTTCGCCGAGCGCCGCCACAGCTTCGGCGAGCACTGGTCAACCCTGTACCTGCACACGGCGAGCGGCAGCGAGATCGTCGCGTTGATTGAGGCCGACCGGCAGCTCTCCGAGACCGACCGCTCGCTCATCGCGCTCTTCACGAGCCGGCTCTCAATCGCGTTCGACAACGTCATCCTCTACGAGCGGCTTCAGCACACCAACGCCGACCTGGAGCGGCGGGTCGTCGAGCGCACCGCCGAGCTGATCCGGGCGAACCGCCGGCTGGATCTTCAGCGCTCGGATCTGCGCCGTGCCAACAGCCTCAAGACCGAGATCCTCGGAACCATCGCGCACGATCTGAAGAATCCGCTGGCTGTGATCCTCGGCCGCGCCGAAATGCTGATCGACCTGATCGATCTGCAGGGTGACCGGGAGCAGATGCGGGCGCAGGTGGCGCATGTGCGCACCAGCGCCAGGGGTTTGACCGCCATGATCGACAGCCTGATGGCGGACGCGATGAACGACGCCCTCGACATCAGTCTGCGTCGCGAACCGGTGGACCTCGCAAGCCTTGCCCGGGACGTCTGCGAAGCCGACCGGCCGCTGGCCGATGCTAAAGGACAAATCCTCCTCTGCGAGGGCCCCGCGGAGCTGTTCTTCTGCGGCGATGCCGAGCGCCTGCGGGAGGCGCTCGACAACCTCATTTCCAACGCCATCAAGTACAGTCCCGAGGGCGGTGCGATCACGGTCCGAGTCAGTCGCGAGCCCGGTCCGCAGGGACCGGAACTGGTCTGCGCAGTCGCCGATCACGGCCCCGGCCTGTCGCCAGAGGATTCGACCCGGGTCTTCGGACGCTTCCAGCGTCTATCGGCGAAACCCACCGGCGGCGAAGGCTCTACGGGCCTCGGGCTCTCGATCGTCCGCCGCATTGCCGAGCTGCACGGGGGCCGCGCGGCTGCCGAGAGCGCCGGCCCCGGACTAGGCGCCGTGTTCTCGGTCCGCTTCCCGGACGAGGCTGTTGGGCTGATCTGAGTTCGTCCCACGAACAGCTTCGGCTGACCGTCATGGACTTGATTCCCTATGGTGCTTGGATGCTCGGGATGAGAATCGCCGGCCAGCCGACTTGCGATGCCACATCTCCGGCCTTTGTCGCCACCTCGCTTCCCGCAGGTTGGGCACCGCAGGACCGAGTGCCTATGACGGACCATGCGCGGCGCCGTCCCGGGCTGCTCGATCCCTTCCAAGAGGCGGCCGCGCCTCATCATCGTCCCAACCAGTCAGGTCAGCCGTCGGTGTCAGTCTTGACCCCTCACACGAAATGCGCAGGCAGCGCCATCGTCTGTGCGCACTGGACGAGGGCGACTGCCAAACCCGCCATCATGGACCAGGCCACGATGTGATCGACAGTGGTCATGCCCTTGGTCATCATCTTGGTCGCCATCACTCGTCCCCTTCGCTTCGGCAGCCGTGGCTCGGCTGTCCCGGTACGGTCTTATGGTTAAGCCGGATTGCGCGCGGATTGCTTCGATTGTTGCGTCAAGACTTTCGCTCCACGCGAGCGAAGTGCGCCGGCAGGCCCAGCGCCTGAGCAGAGGACACCCGCGCGACCGTTCTGCCGATCAGGGGTGCGGCGCATATCTTGGTTCTGAGACGAAGATACAGGATAATCGGCAGTGATTGATCGGCCAGGCGGCGTTCACTGTCGCGGCCGAACTTTGGACAGGGACCGTCATATATCGGTTTCCCATGTCCGCTCTCGCCACGCTGCCGGTATCACCTGATCGGCTGCAATGGGCGCCAAGCCGAACGTCCGGTCTTGCGCACGATGGTGTTCCGGCGTGAATTGGAGTCGCCGAAAGCCGTCCGTCTGCTTCCAAGAAGAGGCGCCGAAAAAGCAGACGGCCTCCTAACGACCCAACCAAGACGCCGGGACTGCTGATTGCGCTTCTCCAAAGCGGTCGCTTGTCAGCCGTCGCGCAACTTCGGCTGGAGTTAAAGAGCGGACGCTGACCCTTCGCCCCGAAGCGGGCGTTCCGTAACCGACCCGTAGAAGACCGCGGGCTCGGGTGTGCGACAAGTTATTTTAAAGCGCATCCTTCCCAACCGTTTCAAGGATCACGCGCGCCGTTTCGACAGGCTGATCCCAATGCGGGAAGTGGCCGCAGTTCTCGAACCAGTGCAGCCGGGCCGACGGGAAGGCTGCCAGGGCGCGTGCAGCCTGGCGCGGCAGCAGCAGGTGGTCTTGGCGGCCCCAGCCTATGGTGACAAGGCCGGGCGTCCTTGCCGAACCCTGCTGCAACGGCCCGCGTGCCAGTTCACGCAGCATCGCATCGAACACCGGTGTGGCCGCCAGGCTCCGCAGCTCCTCTACGACGAGCTGCGGTGGCAGCAGCCACGGACGGGCCGACAATTGTGCCAGCAGCAGCGTACGGGTGATGGCGTGGCGCGACAGGCCGGGATGGAAGGGCCGTAGCAACCGAACCAGGCGTATCGATGCCGCGAGCGTCCAGTGTAACCAACGCGTTTCCCACCCGCGCCAGAAACCGCCGGGATCAAGCGCCACGCAGTGCCGACCGATGCCCCGCCGCGCCAGCTCCAGCACCAGCCGGCCCCCCACCGAACTGCCGACGAGGTCCGCCATCGTCAGGCCATGGGACTGCACGAAGCCATTGAGGGCGTCCGCATAGGCCTCCACCGTCTGCCGGCCCGCGAGCGGGGCCGATCTGCCATGTCCCGGCAGGTCGACCAAGATCAGTTCGCGCGAGCCGCGTAATGCGGACAAGAGCGGATCCCAGGTACGGAGATTGGCCCCCAGCCCATGGACCATCAGTAGCGGCCGGCCCGTGCCGAGGCGTTCGGAATGTAGGGACATGACGGCATTGTCCTTCAATGTTCGCGCTGCAGTCCGAACATTGGTCCGTCGCAGGTTTCGTCAGGCCGGATGTGCCGGTCAGGTTCGCGGTCCGCTCATTTCGGACGCTTCGAGGCCGAGTCGCTGGTCTGATAGCCAGCTGCGCGGCGCTGACTGTACTTTGCAGCTTTGCAAGGGCCGGATGTCACGGGAAAGACCCTACCGAGGTTCGCCACGAGAGAGCTGCGCTCTCTACGCTCGCGGAGACGTGGACGTCAGGTCCGCGTCAACTCATATGCCGGCGTACCAGGCGTAGCCCTGGTCCTCCCAGTAGCCGCCCTTGCCATCGCCCAGATGGGCGAAGCTCTCGACCACCTCGATGCGCATCACGTACTTCGCCTGCTTGTAACCGAGGTTGCGTTCCACGCGCAGCCGCAGCGGGGCGCCGTTCGAGACCGGGAGTGCCTTGCCGTTCATGTCGTAGGCGAGGATCGTCTGCGGGTGGAACGCGTCCACGAGATCGATGCTCTCATAGTACCGAACCGGCGATCCGCCGCTGGCCGCGGTGTCCTCCGACGCCTGTTGGCCGCCGGAATCCTTTCTGCTCTCCCCGCCACCCGACTGCTTGGTCATGGCCGGGTTGGCATTGCCGGCGGGAGCGTCGTCGGTCTCCTCACCGTCTCCCCCGCCTTCAAGTGCATTGCCCTGGTCCATGGTGTCGGCGCAGTGGAACACCACGAAGCGTCCCTCGGGCTTGAGCTTGGCCCGGGACAGGAGGTCGGAGAGCGGCACCCCGGTCCACTTGCCGATGGCGCTCCAACCCTCGACGCAATCGTGCCGGGTGACCTGGGTCCGGGCGGGAAGCTTGCGGAGCTCGGCCAGGGACAGCCTGAATGGCGCCTCCACGAGGCCGTCCACCTGCAGGTGGTACTTGGCGAACCTGCCCTTCGCGAGCGCCTTGTAGTCCCTGTCCGGCGGGTCCTCGGTGCCGTTCGGCTTGAACCACGGCGAGACGTCGGCCTCGGCGTATTCCGGCGCTAGCGTCCGGTCGGTGAGCAGCAGGCGCTGGACGAACAGGTTGGCGTCCTCGCCGGTCTTGAGGGTGCGCCGGAACCACTCCGCATTGCCCAGGCGGTCGCACCCGCCGAGCACGGCCGCCGCGCCCGCGGCGGAAGCCCCCGTCAGGAGGGCCCGTCGGCTCGGAAGGCGGCTCATGCCCGGGTCTCCCCGGTGACGGGTGCCGGCTCGACCTTGCGCTCGATCACGAACCAACCGGTGAGCATGCCGCGCATGTTGTTCCAGAAGCCCGACAGCAGGACCAGGGCGACGTGCACGACCACGAACAGGACCAGCAGGGCCGCAACGACGAAGTGCACCGTGCGGGCCGACTGGCGCCCGTCGAACAGCGTCAGCAGGAATGGGAAGGCCGCGTCCATCGCTGGCGACATCGCGAGGCCGGCGAGGACCTGAACCGGCAGGAGCACGAACAGGACCACGAGGTAGGTGAGCTTCTGGATGACGTTGTAGCGCTTGGCCTCGTCCCCCTGCGGGAAACGCAGCGTCAGGTGCTCCCGGATCGACGCCCCGAAGTGACGGATCTGGTCGCGTGACGGGATCACGCGGAACCGGAGCTGCCCGCTGACCAGCCCGTAGAGCAGGTAGGCTAGGCCGTTCAGGACGAAGGCCCAGGCGAAGAAGAAGTGCCAGGAGCGACCGCCGGTGAGGTCCTGGTCGCTCGGAAGCGTTGCCCAGCTAGGGAAGCCGCGGTCGGCCGCCTCGCCGTCGCCACCGGTGGATGAGCCGAGATACCCGGTGGTATCGAAGGAATGCCCGAGGACCGTCGTGACGCCCTTGGGCGGATCGTCCTCTGTGGAGGACATCCCCATCAGCGGCGTATCGAAGGTCGAGATCTTGCCCCAGTACAGGGCCGGGTGGGCGTTGAAGATCTGAAGGCCGCTCATTAGCAGCACCAGGAGGCAGATCGCGTTGACCCAGTGGGTGACGCGGATCACGACCGGGTGCCGGAACATCCATCGGCGGCGCTCGACCTCGCCCGTGTCGGGCGCGGAGCGCGTCAGGTAGGTGCGGGGCAAACGGTCTCCCTGGGCATGTCGGTCGTGCAGGGTGGAGGCCCCCGTCACGGGGGCCTCCGGAAGCGTCGGCGATCACATGCCGCGGTTCATCATCATCCGCTTCTTCATCATGCGGCGCTTCATCATTTGCTTCCGCATCATGCGCTTCTTCATCATCATCCGGTCACCATGCATCATGCGGACCTGGGTGACGCCGCTCTCGGACTGAAGGCCGTTGACGGACATCGGTGCGGCGGTGGCGGAACCGGCCGCGAGGGCGATGCCGCCCAGGGCGGTCAGCGCGGTCAGGGCTAGCGTGAGCTTCTTCATAGGATATCTCCTGCGGAGGTGAATTTCTTGTTCCACCTTCAGGGCAACAATATCATTCTCCTATTGTTCCGCATCAGAAGAGATCATCTTTTCGTTTTTATTATAATTTGACAATATTCATCGCATGCTGAAACCAAGGCTTCGAGCACGGGAACGACGGGAACGAACTCTCGTCGCTCACTGCTACGGGATCGGTCGTCGATAAGTTTCGGGCTCACCGCGCCGCCCGGATCGGACCTTTCGAGGTCATGCAAGCGGCGGTAGATTTCCGCGGATCCGACGGAGATCAAAAGCATGATCTCCGTCGGGCCGGCGCACGTCGAACCGGCATCGTCGCATCAGGATCACCCGTCGCGTGGCACCGTCCACCCTGGCCTTTTGCGCTTCGTACCAGGATCAGTGCGCCCTATTGCGCACTACGGCAGGGTGATTGCCTCACGCGGCTCCAAGATGGTGCTGCCGTTCCTCTTGGCGCGGAAGCGCTTGCCCATCTCGTAGGCTTGCTTGCGTGAGCGCATGATGCCGCCGAGGGGCCGGTGCGCGGCGAGCCCGTGCCAGGGGCTGAACGACAGGCCGTCGTCGACCGCGCTCGACCGGGCCTCGCTCCAGGCCGTCTGCGGCTTCACCCGGATCCGCGCCACGGTCTGGTACAGACTCTCGCTCTCGGGCCAGACCGTGGCGGCGTTCTCGACCGGCATATCGTCTAGGCCGGTGCATAGCTGCGCCCTGACCTCCCAGAGCCCCCCACTCGCACGGAAGAACTCGACGACCGCCTCCCGTATGGCGTTCGGGCCTCCGTCCGCCTGCAAGGCTTTGTCGGTCAAGGCCGTCAGTTCGGGCGCGACCGGCGCCACGCACAACTTGGCGACGTAATCGCCGAAGCGCACGGGAACCTGACTGTAGAAGGTCTCGCCGAGGATGTGGGTCTCGGGCTGGCCGCCCATCGTCGCGACGGTGGCGTTGGGCGCACCGGTGGTGGAGACGATAAGATCCTGCACGCCACGCATCGCACCCGATACGACCTTCTTGAAGCCCTGCACCTTGTCGGTCGTAGCCGCGAGCAGCTTCAGGGTAGCGAGGAAGGCTTTCGGTGTCGGCGCGCCGAAGGCGGGTCCGTTGACCAGCACGAGGTCCTGGGTGACGTCCCCTTCGGAGCCTTCCAACCGCTCGCCCTCGACGCCAATGATCTTCACGGCAAGGCCGCGGGGTGTCGAGACGCTGTCGTCGAGGATGTCGCCAGGCAGGGTCGAGAGGCGCATGATCACGGGATAGGTCGCCGGTTTTGAAAACAGGCCCTGTGCCAGCATGGGCGGAAGCCCCGAGGCCACTTCAAGCTCGCCCTCAAGGAAGCCGTGGCTCTTGGCGTGGACGCTGCGGATCGCGTGGCCGCCGTCCGCCAGGGTCTTTTCGCTGACCGAGCGCATCGTCTCCATCAGGCCCTGCGCCGTCTCAGCCTCATCGTCGGCGACGGTTTCGATGTCTGGGCTGTAGCGAAGGTAGAAGGCACTCGCGTCGACCATGATAATTCCTCGGGGCGGGACCAATGGCAAACCGAGGACCGGTCACCGTTTGTCGACGCCCACTGAACGTTGCCAAGACAATGCGACTTCGACGGTTCCAGGGGCTCGATCTCGTCGAACGCTCGCGGACCTGATCCGAACGATGGAGCACCGGGACGGGGCCACTCGACGTCTTGACGGGATCAGGTCGGTTCTGTGGGAGGCTCGCTCTCAATGCGCTCCGGCTCGCCTTCGTCCATTCCGCCCACCAGACGAAATTGGCTCGGCGCGGCCCCGAACTCCACCTCGAACGCCTTGCTGAACGCGCTCCGGCTCGCGTAGCCCACGGTTGCGGCGATGACCTTCACCGGCAAGTCGGTGCCGCTGAGGAGACGGGAGGCGATGCGGAGGCGAACCCTCTGGACGAACTCCATCGGGCCTTGCCCGAAGGCTGCGGCGAACCCTTCCGCGAAGCTGGTCCGGCCCATGCCCGCGAGGGCCGCCAAGCTGTCGACGGAGTAACGCGCACCCGGCTGTTCGAGGATCGCCAGGACGGCGCGGGCGAGCTTCGGGTTCTGCAATGCCGCCAGGATCGGGGATGTGAAGTCACTCGCCACCAGTTGCCGGCGCAGGAGGAGGATGAGACACTGCTTCATCAGCACCTCCGTCATCGCCTGTGTCGCAAGATTGGGGCTCACGACCTCGGCGAGCATGAGCTCGAAGGCGTAACGTAGCACCGGATCCGAGGGAAAGGTCTCCACCATGGGGGCTTGGAACAACTCGAACAGACCCATCGCACCGGTGTGGGTGTCGGCGATCTGGCCGCACACGAAAAGCGCGTCGGGGCTGCCGTCACCCGCCGTGAAGGAGATCAACCCGTCACCGTGAAGGACGCAGTGATCCTCGGCGCGGACCTCACCGATGCAATCCTCGGCAGCGCCAAGGCTGTGCGAATGTCGTGCCGGCACGACGATGATAGTGTGCGGCGCGAAGGACCGCCACGGTCCGTGCCCGACCCGGAGGCTCCCGGTTCCACGCAGCACGTAATGGACGGTGATCGCCTCGAACGGACTGAACCCCAGGCGCCACCCGCGCTGTATCGTGCAGACGGAGAACGAGCGCAGCCGCACCGCGAGCGTGACGAGAAGGCGGTCGAGAAGATCGGCTTCCATGGTGGCAGACTATGCGTCATCGAGGTCGCAAGCCCCAGTGATTTCGAGCAGACGGGGGCGGTGAAGCTGATACGCTGCTTTCGACCCTTATCCGGCCCGACGACGATGTCCGCTTCCATGGATCGCCGCCCCAAAGCGGACTGACGGCAATCCACCCATCCGAGACATTCAGGCGAGTGGTTCGCGGCGACAGATGCTGGCCGAAAGCCGTCGATCTGCTTCCGAGATAGGCCGCCGGAAAAGCGGACGGCCTCCTATCGGCCCGATTCGGTCGCCTCGACCGCGAACGAAGCTCGCTAAAAGCAGACGTGTCTCGCCGCGCGGTGACGAAGGAGATGGCCAAACGCATGGCCCTCGATGGCTGAGCCGCGACAGCAGAAATGATGAAACGTGACCGGCCGATGGACGGAACCTGGATTGCTCCCCCGTTTAAGGGAGGCCGCAGGGGACAGTGGTCCTTCATGCTGAGGCTGCCTATGCAAAGCTGAACTCAGCTGCACCGAGCGGACGGGTGATCCAATGAGCTTGCTGATTTCCGCGCTCGCTGCGCGCTGCGTGCCGTTCGCGTTCTTAGCCACCATGACGCTGCTCGGCGCGTCGGGGAACCCAGTTCTGGAGGTGTCACAAACCCGTACCATCTCTGGCTCTCCCGCGGCCGTGTGGGCAGTCATCGGCGAGTTTTGCGATATCCGACGCTGGCATAGGCAAGCCCGGGCCTGCGCCCTGTTCCATGATGAAGGTCAGATTGTTCGCAGTATCGACCTGCGCGACATCGGCACTGTCGTTGAGGTGCAGCTCGACCGCGACGAGGACGCGATGACGTACAGCTACACCTTGGTGCGAAGCCCATGGCCCGTGAAGCAGTACCGCGCGTCGCTCACTGTAACCCCCATGGGGCAGGGAACGGTCGTGGTGTGGCGAGCCACGTTTCGCTTGAACGACGCTTGCGACGAAGGAGCGGTAGCGCGCATCGAGGACTTGTTCAGGAGCGGCCTCGCTGATGTCGCCCGTGAGGTGACCCGATAGTCGAGCTTGATCCTGTGATAGACCAATTCACAAAGGCTTGGCTGCGACGGGCGGCGTGGACATCAGCAGCTTGACCAGATCCTTCTGCCGTTTGGCGCCCGTCTTGGCGAATAGGCTCTTTAGATGGGTGCGCACTGTCGAGGGGGCGATGCCGTAACGCTTGGCGATGTCAGCTGGCGTGGCATCGTCTGCTAGCCCGAGTAGAACACGCAGCTCAGCCCCAGTGAGGCCGTAAGCTCGCCCAAGCAACTCGATCGCGTGCGGACCGCAAGGGTTGTCCTGCACGAACAAGGCAACTCGTGCTTGCCCAGACGCGGCACTTCGACGGCGACCGCTGCGAAGCGGAAGAGCGGATACAACCGCGCTGCCTCCACCACGCCTCGCCAAAGTGATGGTTCCGCCCGCTTCCGCGGCAAGCATGGCGCGGAATGCGGGTGACACAGTTCGGTCCCATGGCTCGATGATGCCAGCGCGTGAGAGCAGCAAATCCCCACGCGCCAGATTGGCCTCTCCGGCTGCATTGCTATGAACAAGGCGGCCGTCCGCACCGAGTACCAACGCGGCGGTCGTCAGCGCGTCCAGTGTGGCTGCGAGATCGTCGCGCTCAAGGCCCTTGTGATCGATCAGGTCAGCGATGGTGATCGCCCGGCGCACGTGGGGCGCCAGCAAGGCCATGCGGGCCTGTTCCTCGGCGTCGTAAGGGCCGTCCGCCTCGCCGCGAGTGACGCCGATGAACGCCAAGCGTGCGTGGTTCTTGATAAGCGCGGTCAGCAGCACGTAGCGGAAGCCTTGAGGGACGGCCCACTCTCGGTAGATGCGGCTCTGTAACAGCTCGTCCTCGGCCGCGAGCTCCTCCGACGTCGCTGGCTGATCAACTGGGCACAGGAGGAGGCTGTGAGCGAACACGTCGCAGCCCTGGTAACGATCACGGTAGAGCGCTTGGTAGTGATCAGAGATACCGACGTGCACGAGCGTCCGCTCGGCGCCCGTGACGAAGTCCATGACGTTGAGCGTCCCAGCCATGCTGTTATGGGCGACCGCGATCTGCTCCAGCGTGCTAGGCCAGAGGGCGGGATCGATCGCGCAGTCGTAGATCGCCTCTATCAAACGCGATAAATTAGCCGCTTCCATCGCAATTGCCCATCGGTTGTGCAGTTCAAAAACGAATACCGCTTTCGAAAGCAGCATTCGACGTGATCGATGGCCGCATGGAAAGTTATTTTTTCAACGAAAACAATTCACAATCGAATGAATGATTGCGTCTCCCCGTTTTGGGGGAGGCATAGGGCCGCGAATGCTGATCCACTCGCGAGTGGGGCTGGTCGTCCGGCTACTGGAGCCCCAATCACAGATGGAGATAGGCCATGCGGATCGTGACGCTCTTTATCGCCGGTTTCGCCTTCGCAGCCTGCGCCTTCGTGGCGACCATGCTCGTATCGCCACCGACCAGCGTTGCGTCGAGCGCCTCGTCGCCGTCGCGGATCGACACGATCACCATCTGCGAGTTCCTGCCGACGGGCGACGTCGCCCACTGCACGATCCAGAACTGATCGCCCGACGGCTCTAGCCCCATGCTCGAGGCTATCGCACGCGTGATCGTCTGGTTGGGACTGGGCGAGGTCCTGACACGGCTTGGTCTCGTCCCCGTGCCCGGGCCGGTGATAGGGCTGGTACTGCTCTATCTCGACCTGCTCTGGCACCGGAGCCTACCTGACGATCTCGGCCGGCTAGCCGATCGCATGCTCGCGCTCTTCGGCCTTCTCTTCGTGCCCGCCGGTGTCGGTGTCATCGCCCACGCTGACGTACTGCAGGCTGAACTCCTGCCCATCGTCGCAGCTATCGTCGGCGGCACGACCGTGACCTTGCTCGCGACGGTCGCGGCGCTGGTACTCGCCCGCGCCTGGACAAGGCGGGGTACGCGAGCGGAAGTTGGCACTCGCGCGGAGGGACAACTCCGTGCCTGATGTCCACGCCTGGGCCAGCTTACCTGAGCAGCCGATCCTGGAGGTTGGCGTCACCGTGCTCGCTTTCCTGTCGGCGACGCGCCTCGCCCGCTGGAGTGGAAACAATCCCTTCTTGAACCCGACGCTGATCGCCATCGTGTTGGTGGTCATCGCACTGAACGTCACCGGCACCTCCTACGCGACGTATCTGCGCGGTGTAGGGTTCATTCAATTCCTGCTCGCGCCGACCGTCGTGCTGTTGGCGGTGCCGCTGTACCGGCAAACACCGCTGATCCGGGCGTCCAGGGGGCTGATCGCGGCGGCTCTGCTTGTCGGCCTACCCACCGGCATCCTGAGCGCCGTCGGCATCGCCTGGGCGCTCGGTGCGACCAAGATCACGCTGCTATCGCTGGCGCCTAAGAGCGTGACCACCGGCGTCGCGGTCGGGATCTCGGAGGCGATCGGCGGCGTACCGGCCCTCACTGCGGTCCTGGTGATCAGTACGGGCATCACCGGCGCCATAGCCGGTCCGGCGATCCAGCGCTGGTTGCGCGTAGACGACGACCGCATCACGGGTCTGGCGATCGGCATCGCGGGGCACGGGATCAGCACCGCGCGGGCGCTGCAGATCAGCGAAGTGGCTGGTGCGTTCTCCGGTCTCGGCATGAGCCTGAACGGCGTTTTGACCGGCGTTCTCCTGCCTCTTGCCATGAGGGGACTGTGATGGCGCACGATCCTTGGTGCTTGGGCCATCCTGATAGAGCTGGCGCCGGTTCCCGTCCGTTCCCGTCGCCACGGCCCTTGGCCAATCCTCGCGTGACCGTTCGGCGACTGGAACGCCTGGAATGACCACGAGCCTAATCGCACCCGCCGCACAGGTCTGCGCCTTCGCGCTGGGCTGTGCAGTGATCCACGCGGCACGCGCACACGCCGCTGCCGTGTCGAGAGTTCTCGCTGTCACGGCGATCGTGGCGGCTGCGCTCGTCCTGCTCGGCGCTTCTCTGGCCTGCGCGCCCGACGACGCGATGAGCCTGGACGGCATCACCACCTTCAACGCCGCCTGAACGTCGGCATTGAGAGAGGTCGAGATGGCTTGCTGTCTAAGCCTGTTTGCACTCTGCGGCGGCGTCGTTCTGGCAACCGAAGCCGTGCGGCGGCCCAATACTCGTCTCGTCCTTGAGAGTTTGGCGGGCGGCCTAATCGTCTGCGGTCTCGGGCTGCTCGGTACGGGCCTGCCGCTTTTCCGGTGATCTATCAGGAGGCGCCAATGCGCTTCGCCATTCTTACGGCTGTACTCCTGACCGTCTCCCTGGCGTCTCAAGCTGAAGAGGCCTCGACGACGCTGACGGCGGAATGTGCACAAGCCACGTCCAGCCTTGAGCGTCATGATCTCGGGTGCCCTGACGACGATGTGCTGCAGGCTCTGCCTGACAACGATCGATCCGACTGACCGTGCATCAAGAGCCGGTCCCGCGCCGGTTGAGACGGTTCGCTGCCGGAGTGCTAGCGAGGGCCGCCCCCACCGAGGCACGCTGTGCGGCCGATGTCTGCTTTAGAGGATGAGCTATCAGGCTCTGAGTGGCTGGAATGGGCGCAAAGCAGAACGTCCGCTTTCAACATTGATGCGGATCGGCATCAAAATCCTCAATCACGCTCCCACGCGAGCAATGCTCGAGTTTGTCCTATAGCGTTGTGTAAGCAAGCGTGGCGTTCAGTAAACCAACGTCTGCCTTGGAGCGGCTGAGGGCGTCCAAGAAATTGCGAAGATCCTCCGAAACCAAACGTGAGGTTGGGGGCACCCCCAGTCTTTCCCGGACGCGCAGAAAAATCCAGTTTTAGAGGCTGGAAAACGGGGCCGGACGATTTAGCAATGCATCGTTAAGGAAGAGGACGATCCAGCTTCTAATCGCTTGCCACCGCGGTTTCTCGCCGAAATCAATTGCATGTTAGAGAAGTCGGGATCCGAGGCTCCCAATCTGATTTTTTAAGCTCAAGCCGCGTCAGCGAACAAACGAGGTGCGCCGTTCGCGATAAACTCTCGCCGCTTCGCGGCCAGCACCTTGGCGTAGGTGGTCTCGATCATCCTCACGCTCGTTCCGCAGTTCTCGGCGACTACGTTCAGCGGTATCCCCGCCTCGATAGCACGTGAGATGTACGAGTGTCGCAACGCGTAGAACGTGCCAGACGGATCAAGCTTCGCAGCCAGTAGCGCTCGCTTCATCGGCCGCACTTGGTGACTTGCACCCCACGCGTCTCCGTCAGCGCGCGGCAGAAGCGGCGCGTCTTTCTCACGCCCGCCAACCAGCCGTGCGAAGAACGTCGTTGCTTCGGGCTGTAGTATGATGATGCGAGCTCCTGTCTTACCTCGCGGCACGTACAGAGTTGCGTCCTCCGCATCGAAGTGCCGGACTTGACAGGCTGCAAGCTCCCCGTAGCGCGCGCCTGTCAGGAATCCTGCTGTCAGCAGGTCACGAAAACCGGCGTCTTCACATCCATCGAGTAGGCGCAGCACCTCCGTGGGCGTGAAGTGCACCTCGCGAGGCCGGCCGACTCGTTGGAACGGTCGAACGAGCCGCCAGGCGCTATCGTTCGTCAAACCATTCGTCGGATCCCCCAACGCGTGGTTGAGCATCGCCTTGACGATGCTGAGCACCCGGTTAGCGGTGTCCTGGCTGCGGCGGCATTGCTCAGCGTCGCCGCCCGTCCGCACTAAGCCATCGCGCCATGCTTCGAGCTGGCGGCGTGTGAGATCCTCGATCCGGCTCGAGCCAAAGCGTGGCAGAAAGAGCCGTTCCAAGCGCAGACGGGCATCGTAGGCCGTGCGCCGGTTCCGGGCTTCAAGGCTCGCTAGGTAGGTTCGAGCGGCGATCTCGACGGTGAGTGGCGCCTGCTGCGCCCCCTCCCCTTTCTCGCCGCCTGCCAAGGTTTTCGCGAGCTGCTGTGCCTCCCAGAAGGTGAGCACGCTTTGACCGTTGCTCTCACTGAAGTCGTCGGCCAGACCGATCCGCTTAGTCCAGGAGCCGCCCTTCCCGTCGGCTACCCGCAGTACCCAAGTTCCAGCGGTCTCATTACGGCGGTAGCCGAGCGAAACTCCCGGCGCGATGCGGGCGAAAACGGGCTTTTTGGCTACCTGCAGACGCAACCGACTGGTTCGAGTTTCGAGCTTCGGTGCGCGCGCGTTGCGAGCCATGGTGTCCCGTCAGTGTCCCGTCGACGTGGTTGGATGATGGCACGCCGGATTGGACAAGCCAACACCAAAATCCGAGATAAAACATTCTGCATCAATGGCTTATCTGGACGGGATTGGACGGATTTGGACGATCGACTTCGCACTTTCACGGCGAAAACACGGGTTCGATTCCCGTAGGGCGCGCCAGCACATTCAAGCCCCTAGCTTCATTGTTTGCGTGTGTAGCGGCGACGGGCCGCCGCGCGCAGCGTTCGGCAGGCTGGGGAATGGCCCGGTTGCGCTGACTTTCGACGTGACGTTGAGACTGTTGGGCCCCGCCCGGGTGATGGGGGCGACAGGCGGGCAGAGGACAGAGCGAGGTCGGTCACACACGGATCCGCGATTCCATCCCGTCCATACCCAAGCCGCCATGTTCAGGCTGCCCAGCTCACCAAATTCGGCGATAAACCACCGTGCTGATGGCAGATTACGCGCAGTAGCGAACTGGACTTCGAGCGCAGGCTTGTCCCGAATGAGTTTTTAAGGCGGGATTTCCGTTCGCTTATCGTCCGATTTCGTGGAGATAATTCTCTGACGCTTATCATACTCAAAGTATAAATTCCCTTGTTCGATCAACTGCTTTGCATCACCATGAGCCCGGTTGGGTGGACAAAAGCTCTGGCATAAGCTGCCCGCGGCTGTGGGCTGTGTGCACTCATCGAGAGCCGGCATCGGATGGCGCGCTGAAGCCTCGTCAGCCTGTCAGGTTTTCGTGCGGGCGAGCCTGTCGTCCCATCGTGCTCATTGAGACGTGGGACGGTTTACCCGTGAACAGTCCCAAGAGGATGCTGCAGTGGTGCTCTCTCATGCCCCCGGCTCTCTGGTCGGCCTCGATCGGTTCGCCGCACCGACTGATTTTCCCGAGAGCCCGCTGTCGCGCGTGTTGCGCGAGCAGCCGATCCTGCTCGGCCTCTTCCTGCCGATCCAGGCCGGCGGCTGGACGAACTCGACGCTGGAGCGCTCGACGGACTGGCGCTTCGACTACAATCGCGACCTCGTCCTGCGCGCCGAGGAGCTCGGCTTCGATCTCGTCTTCGCCTTGAGCCAATGGCTGCCGAAGGGCGGCTATGGCGGCGTCTTCAACGGGCAGGCGCTGGACAGCTTCACCACCATCGCCGCGCTCGTCGCGCTGACGAAGCGCATCCTGCTGATCTCGACGATGCATGTCCTCTACGGACCCTGGCACCCCCTGCATCTCGCCAAGTTCGGGGCGACGCTCGACCACATCTCCAAGGGCCGCTGGGGTATCAACGTCGTGACCGGCCACCGCGCGGTGGAGCATGAGATGTTCGGCTGGGACCGGATCGAGCACGACCGCCGCTACGAACTGGCCGCCGAGTTCGTCGAGGTGCTGCAGCGCCTCTGGCAGGACGAAGAGAATTTCTCGTTCGAAGGCCAGTCGAGCTGGCGGATGCGGGGCGGCTACGTGTCCCCGAAGCCGCATTACGGCCGGCCCATCCTGGTCAACGCCACGGGCTCGGACGCCGGAATCGCGTTTGCCGGGCGCTATTCCGACATCGTCTTCATCACGAGCCCGGCGGGCTCCGACATCCAGTCCACGCTGGAGGCGCTGCCTGCCCATACGGACAAGGTGAAGCGCAGCGCCCGCCAAGTCGGGCGCGCGGTGCGGACCTTGATCAATCCGCTCGTCATCGCCCGGCCCACCGAGAAAGAAGCCTGGGACCTCGCGGACCGGATCGTCGCCCGGGCCGACACGCGCAGCCCGAAGGGCTTCAGGAGCTTCGAGAGCGACGCCCATGCCTGGAAGGGGCGGGAGGGCCGCAATGATCCTTACGGGCAGATCGGCGGCAACATCTATCTCGTCGGCACGCCCGAGCAGATCGTCGAGCACTTCGTGGGGCTGAGGAAAGCCGGCATCGATGGGCTTCAGCTCAGCTTCTTCGATTTCAAGGAGGATCTCGAGATCTTCGGCTCCGAGGTGCTCCCGCTGATGAAGCAGGCGGGCCTGCGCAACTGACGCGCTCCTCAGCGCTCAAGAAGGGCCGCAGCGGCTGGTGGTCATGAAGCTCGGAACATCCTCCTAAACCACGTGCGGAGAGGACGGTTTATCGTAATAATCGCGTAAATTAAAAATTCATTCCGTTGACAGGTGGTCACCAAACGCACAGTCTTGCATTGCAAAATATATAGTGATCAGGCTGTGCAATCAGGATTTTTACGACAATTTCTTTGTATATAGCAGTTTTTTACGCATTGGTACGCCATAAATATCTTTGAATTTTGCGAATGTCGCACTTTCAAGTCTTGGGATCCAGGGTCTTGGCCGTGAGAACGCGCACGTCTTCTTGCCAACCGGGTTCCTGCAGCAGCGAGAGCTGCGGCCCGATCACAGATGCGGCCGTCGGTGGCAGACCCGGTGGCCGAGTGAGCCTCCTCTAAACAATCGAGGATCGTCGCATGGCCCATGGAGAGCTCGGCCTGAAGGGCATCGCCAAGACCTTTACGGTCGATGGGCGCCTGCTTCCGGCGCTCGATGGCATCGACCTCACGGTCACGCCCGGCGAGTTCATCACCATCGTAGGCGCGAGCGGCTGCGGGAAATCCACGCTGCTGCGCATCATTGCGGGGCTGGAGACCGACCATGCCGGCGAGGCGGTCCATGACGGCCAGACGATCCGGGGGCCGAGCCTCGCGCGGGGGCTCGTCTTCCAGGAGCCGCGGCTGTTTCCCTGGCTCACGGTCGAGGCGAACGTGGCGCTGGGGCTTGAGAATGCGGGGCTGAGCCGCGACGCGAAGCGCGCGGCGGTCAGCGACCACATCGCCCTCGTCGGCCTCACCGGCTTCGAGAACGCCTATCCCCGCCAATTGTCGGGGGGCATGGCGCAACGCGCCGCCATCGCCCGCGGTCTCGTGAACCGTCCGGGCGTCCTCCTGCTCGACGAGCCCTTCGGGGCGCTGGACGCCTTCACCCGGGCCCATCTCCAGGAGGAGCTCCAGGGCATCGTCGCCCGCGAGGGCATCACGGCGGTGCTCGTGACCCACGATGTGGACGAAGCCGTCTACCTCGGCGATCGCGTCGTCGTGATGGCGCCCAGGCCCGGACGGATCACCCGCATCGTCCCTGTGGACGAGCCGCGGCCGCGCAGCCGCACAGCAGCAGCTCTCCTGCACAAGCGGGAGGCGGTGCTCGCCGCGCTCGATGCCGGCAGCTGGGGCCGGCCGGAGCCTCGCCGGCTCGATGCGCCGGATGAGCCCCTGCGTCAGCCAGCCGCCGCGATCGCCCTCCAGGGCGCGGCCTGAACCGCACTCCCGAACGGCAGGCGACCGCATCATGCCCCAAGACCGCCAGATGAAGCTCGGCGCGTTCCTGATGACGGACGGCCACCACGTCGCGGCCTGGCGCCACCCGAAGGTGCGCCCCGACGCCTCCGTGAGCCTCGATCACTTCCTCAATCTGGCGAAGCTCGCGGAGGCGGCGAAGTTCGATGCCCTCTTCCTGGCGGATTCGAACGGTGTGCGCGAGCGCGGGCTCCAGGCCCTGAGCCACAACTCGCGGGCGGCGAGCTTCGAACCGCTGACGCTTCTCTCGGCCCTCGCCACGGTGACGCAGCGGATCGGCCTCATCGCCACGGCGAGCACGAGCTTCAACGAGCCCTTCCACCTCGCCCGCAAATTCGCCTCGCTCGACCTCATCAGCGGCGGCCGTGCCGGCTGGAACGTCGTGACCTCGTCCTCCGATTCGGAGGCGTTGAACTTCAACCTCGACACGCATTACGCCCACGCGGATCGCTATGCCCGGGCCCGCGAGTTCGTCGCGGTGACGACCGGGCTCTGGAACACCTGGGAGGACGATGCCTTCCTGCGCGACCAGGACAGCGGCCTGTTCTTCGACCCGCAGAAGCATCACGTGCTCGACCATCGGGGCCGCTACTTCAAGGTGCGCGGCCCGCTCAACGTGCCCCGCTCGCCGCAGGGCCACCCGGTGATCGTCCAGGCCGGCTCCTCGGCGGCGGGCGTGGACCTCGCGGCCGAGACCGCGGAGGTCGTGTTCACGGCCCAGCAGACCCTGGCGGACGCGCAAGCCTTCTATGCCGACCTCAAGAGCCGGGCCGAGACTTACGGGCGCGACCCCGACCACATCAAGATCATGCCGGGGATCTTCCCGGTCGTGGGGCGGACGGAGGCGGAGGCGCAGGAGACGTTCGAAGCGCTGCAATCGCGGATCCACCCGGTCGTGGGGCTGGCGCTGCTGTCGTCGACGCTCGGCGGCTTCGACCTGACCGGCTATCCCCTCGACGGGCCCCTTCCGGACCTGCCGGAGACCAACGGTCCGAAGAGCCGGCAGAAGCTGCTGATCGACCTCGCCCGGCGCGAGAAGCTGACGATCCGCGAACTCTACCTGAAGATCGCTGGCGCGCGCGGCCATTGGCAGCTCGTCGGCACCGCCGAGCAGATCGTCGATCGGCTGGAGGAGCGCTTCCGGAAAGGCGGCGCCGACGGCTTCAACGTGATGGCGCCCTTCCTGCCGGGCGGCCTCGGGGATTTCATCGCCCTCGTGATCCCCGAGCTGCGCCGTCGCGGCCTGTTCCGGACCGACTATGAGGGCCGAACCCTGCGCGAGAATCTCGGGCTGCCGTTCCCCGCCCATCGGGCGCGGACGGCGGTCCCGCTCCAGGCGGCGGAGTGACGGCGATGCCGCGCGTGCTTCGTCGGATCGTGGCGCTCGCGCTCGGCGTTGCGGCGCTGCTGGGCCCGGTATCGATCTCGGTCGCCGCGGAGCGGGTGACGATCCGCATCGGCTATGCCGGTCCCGCCGCGGAAGGCGGCCGCTTCGTGAGCGGCCCGGTCGGGGTGATCGCGAGCGAGCGCTACATCGAGCGCGCGTTCGCGGACGATCCGGCGGTCACGGTCGAATGGTCCTTCTTCAAGGGGGCCGGGCCGGCGGTGAACGAGGCCCTGGCCTCCGGCCAGCTCGACTTCGCCTTCATGGGCGACCTGCCATCCCTCACGGCGCGCGCGGCCGGCCTGCAGACGCGGATCCTCATGGCCACGAGCCCGCGCGACAACCTCTACCTCGTCGCGCGCCCGGATTCCGGCATCGCCGCGATCGGTGACGTTCGGGGGCGGCGCGTCGCGCAGTTCCGGGGCACCTCGACCCACCTGACGACGGACCGCGCCCTCTCGCAGCACGGGATCGACGCGCGGGACATCCGGTTCTTCAATATGGACGACGCCACCGCCCTCGCGGCCATCGCCTCGGGCGACGTGGACGCCGCCTTCGGCAAGTCGATCCTGCTGCGGCTGGTGGAGCAGGGGCTCGCCAAGGTCGCCTTCAGCACGAAGGGCGATCCGGCGACGACCGCGAGCAGCCATCTCCTCGTCGCGGCGGCCTTCGAGGCCGCGCATCCCGATCTGGTGGCGAAGCTGGTCCGCGGCACGCTGAAGGCCCTGGCCTGGTCGTCACGCGAGGAGAACCGAGAGGCGGTTTTCGCCATCTGGGCGAAGTCGGGGACCCCCATCGACGTGTTCCGGGCGGATTACGAAGAGCAGGCGCTGGCCTATCGCCTGTCGCCGCTCATCGACGACCTCCTGGTCGAGAGCTACCGCTACAAGGCCGCGCAGGTGAAGGCGCTGGGCCTGGTGCGCCGGCCGGTCGACGTCACCGGCTGGTTCGAGCCGAAATACCTCAATGCCGCCCTCAAGGATCTCGGTCTGGAGAAGGCCTGGATCCGCTACGCCGCGGACGGGAAGCCCCGCGGCAATTCCTGATCCCGACGCTCCTCCCTCCGCAAGGATTCCGACGTGATCGCAGCACGATCCTCCTGGCGCATCATCCTCGCCGCGCTCCTGGCAGCCTTCGCGCTCGCTGTCCCCTCGCTGGCGCGCGCCGAACCCTTGACGATCCGGATCGGCTTTGCCTCGATCGGCGTCGACAACCGCCCCTTCGCGGGCGGAGACACGCTCGCGGTCGCCCATGCCGAGGGATACGTGCAGCGGGCGCTCCAGGCCGATCCGGACGTCAAGGTCGAATGGTACTTCTTCAAGGGCGCCGGCCCGGCCGTGAACGAGGCGATCGCCAACGGCCAGCTCGACTTCGCCCTTCAGGGTGACCTGCCTTCGATCATCGGTCGGGCGAGTGGACTGAAAACCAAGATCCTCGCGGCGACTGGCGCCCATGCGCCGACCTACCTCGCGGTCGCGGAAGGGTCGAGCATCAAGGGCGTGAAGGATCTGCGCGGCCGCAAGGTCTCGATCTTCCGCGGCACCAACAACCACCTCGCCGTGGTCAAGATCCTCGCCGCGAACGGGCTGACCGAGCGGGATCTCCAAGTCCTCAACATGGACACGGCCACGACCAATGCGGCGCTGGCGAGCCGCGACATCGAGGCCGCCTTCGGCAACTTTCCTCTGATCTCACTTGCCGAGCAGAAGAAAGCCGCGATCGTCTACTCTACCAAGGGTGATGATCGCGGCCTGGAGCGGCAATGTGCATTGCTGGTCACGGAGGCGTTCGAACGCGCTCATCCCGATCTCGTCGCCAAGGTCGTGAAGGCGCTGGTGGAGGCCGCACGCTGGTCGTCGGACGAGACGAATCGAGACGCGTTGATCGCGGTGTGGGCGAAGTCCGGCACACCGGCTTCCGTGTTCCGCTACGACTTGGCCGATCAGGACTTGCGCTACCGCAATGCGCCGATCGTCGACCCGTTCTTCGTCGAGCAATACCGGGTGCAGGCCAAGCAGGCCAAGGCGTTCGGTCTGATCCGGCGCGACGTGGACGTCACCGGATGGTTCGAGCCGCGCTACGTCGATCAGGCGGTGCGGGAACTCGGTCTCGAACGCTACTGGGAGCGCTTCGGACCGGACGGCAAGCCGCTGGGCTCGTGAGATAGAGGCGCCGATGAGCCTCCTCGCCTTCGCACCGCCCAGGTCGGGCGATTTCACCGCGGCGCTCCGCATTCGCTTGCGGCACGCGGCGCTCGGCCTTCTCGTGCCGCTCACGCTCGTGCTCGTCTGGGCGCTTGCCTCGGCCCAGGGGTGGTTGCCCGAACAGATCCTGCCCGCGCCAAGCTTCGTCTGGCAGAACCTGTGTGACATGGCCGCGAGCGGCGAGCTCGCGCAGCATGCGGGGATCAGCGCGATCCGCGTCGCAGCGGGCTTCGCGGTGGGAGCGGGGCTCGGCCTGCTGCTCGGGATCGCCATCGGGCTGTCGCGCCCGGTCGAGGATTACGTCAGGCCGCTGTTCACCGCCGTGGCGCAGGTGCCCACGATCGGCTGGATCCCGCTCCTGATGCTGTTCCTCGGCATCGGCGAGACCCTGAAGATCGTCGTTATCGCCAAGGCGGCGTTCTTCCCGATGGTGGTCAATACCGCCGCCGGCATCCGGAACATCCCGGTGAGCTACAAGGAGGTGGCCGCCGTGCTTCGCCTCACGCGGTGGCAATCCCTGCGCCGGCTCGTTCTCCCGGGCGCGTTGCCGCCGATCTTCACGGGCGTGCGCTACAGCCTGACCAAGGCCTGGACGGCCCTCGTCGCGGTGGAGTTGCTCGCCTCGGCCGAGGGGCTCGGCTACCTGCTGGTCTGGAGCCGACAAATGTTCTGGCTCGATACGATGCTGGCCGCGATGCTGATCATCGGACTCGTCGGCTACGTGATGGACGCGATGCTCGCCGCCGCTGAAACGCGGCTTCAGGCATGGCGGATCGACGCTTAGCGAGATCGTCATGTCCCGTACGACCGCCACCCAGATCCGGCGCGGCCTCACGCTCCCCGTGCTGCTCCTCGTCGTCTGGGAGGTCGCGAGCCATGCCGGGCTGGTCGATCCGCGCTTCCTGCCGCCCCTCGAACGCCTCGCCGGCACGGCGTGGCGCGAGGCGACGGAGGGCCGCCTGCTCGGCGATCTGGCCGCAAGCCTCGCGCGCGACCTCGTGGGCTTCGCCATCGGCACGGTGCTCGGGCTCGGATTCGGTACGCTGCTGGGCGTCTCCCGCGGCGCCGAGCGGCTGCTCGGCCCGATCTTCCACGCCGCCAAACAGGTCGCGGTCCTCGCCTGGATCCCGATCATCTCGGTCTGGTTCGGCTTTGCCGAGACCGCGAAGATCGTCTTCGTCGCCCTCGCAGCCTTCATCCCGGTCGCCTTGAACACCCATGAGGGCGTGCGCAGCGCCTCGGTCCAGCTCGTCGAGGTCGGTCGCGCATTGCGGTTTTCGCGCTGGCAGATCGTGCGGCGCATCTTCCTGCCCTCGGCCGCCCCCGCGATCCTGACCGGCGTTCACTTGGCCCTGATCTACGCGTGGCTCGCCACGGTGGCGGCCGAGTATTTCATGACGGTGGGGCCCGGCATCGGCGGTCTCATCATCGCGGGGCGGGAGCGCTTCCAGATGGACCTCGTGATGCTCGGCGTCGTGATCCTGGGCTGCGTCGGCTTCGCGCTCAACCAGGGTGCCGCTGCGGTCGAGGCGCGCGTGCTGCGCTGGCGGGGGGCCTAGAGCGCGCGCCGCCGAAGGGGACACCGGTTGGGCTTAAGCGAGCGCCGCATGTGCTGCGCGCCCGCCATGCCTTTCAATGCCCGAGTCCTCGACGCGGGATGGGGTTTGTCCCCTGCCCTCCCGCGGCCTCTCTCCTGGCGCAGAACGGCACCGTCCCGCGCGGGCTTCCCGCGAGGCGGCCGCGCTGCACGCGGTCGGGCGGCTGAAGGGGCCCCCGCAGGCGCTACGGCCCATCCCGAGCGTCAATTACGGTCGAGGTACACGTCGGCAAAATTGCTGCGCACGCCGTCGATCGTGACGGTGTGATTGCGGACGTGCTTCCGCGCTACGGTATAGGCGTCGTAGGCGATCAGATTGATCACCGGTAGATCCTCCTGGGCGATCTCCTGGAAGCGGAAGAAGGCGGCGCGCCGCTTGGCCGGATCGTTCTCGACCGCCGCCTGCTCCAGAAGCGCGTCCACCTCGGCGTTGGCGTAATGGCTGCCGTTGGAGAAGCCGAGTCCCGGCTTGAAGTTCTTCGACCAGTAGACGCGCTGGACGCCGAGGGTCGGATCGAATGTGTTCGAGAGGTTGTCGACATCGAAGTCGAAGGCGCGATCGGTGTAGACGGCCTTCACGAACCCCGCGAAGTCGAGATTCTGCACTGTGGCCTCGATACCGAGGGGCGCAAGGGCTTGCCGCAGATAGGCGGCAACGCGGCCGTTACCCTCGGAAAAGGGATTGTGGAGGATCCGCACGCCGAAGCGCCGACCGTTCCGGATGGGATGCCCCGCTTCGTCGAGCAGGCTGGCCGCCCGCTTCGGGTCGAAGGGATAGGCTTTGACGGCGGGGTTGTGGAATTCCTTCAGAGCCGGGCTGATCGGGCTCGGCGCGATGACGCCCTGGCCGTACCAGGCGACGTTGAGCACCGCGCGCAGATCGATCGCGTGCGCGATCGCCTGCCGGACCGCCCGCTTCGCCAGGATCGGATTGTCGAGGTTGAGGACGAGCTGGCTGTGATTGCCGAGGTAGGCGTAGCCGTCCGACGTGATCTCCAGAGCCGGGTGGGCGGAGAGGGACGCGATGTCCGAGCGCGGCACGGGTGTATCACCGCCGAGGTCGATCTCCCCGGCGGCCAGGGCCGCTGCGCGTGCGTTCGCGTCGGGGATGAAGCGCACGATGATCCGGTCGAGATAGGGCTTTGGGGCATCCCAGTAGTCCGGGTTGCGGTCGAGAATGACGTGACTGCCCTTGACCCACTCCTTGAACACGAAGGGCCCCGTGCCGATCGGGGCTGCATTCGCCGGATTGCTGCCAATGTCGCGCCCTTCGTAGAGGTGCTTGGGTACGATCGGCGACTCGCTCGCCGCGAAGGCGCGCAGCAGGTAGGGGGCCGGACGCGAGAGCCTGAGAATCGCCGTGTGCGGGTTCGGCGTCTCGACATCCTGCACGTTGGCGAAAGTCGCCCGGCCACGCGGGTGGACCGCCTTGAGCGTCAGGATCGAGAAGGCGACGTCGGCGGCCGTGAAATCCCGCCCGTCGTGCCATTTTACCGCCGGCCTCAACTGGAAGGTGATGCTCAGGCCGTCCTCCGCCTCGCTCCAGGCCGATGCCAACTGGGGGACGGGCCTGAAGGCCGCGTCGTAGGTGAGAAGCCCCTCGTTGACCTTCGGTCCGATCACCCCGGTCGTGCCGAAGGTGTTGTCGATCGGAACGAGGTTGGCCGACTCCGTCGCGAGGACGAGTCTGAGCGTGCCGCCCCGCTTCGGGATCGGGTCGGCGCGCGCCGTCGCGGAGCCCAGGCCCACATCGCCGCCGATCAGGCCCGCGGCACCGATCAGCATCGCCCGGCGTCGCGTGAGTGGGACACGGCTCACGCGGCGTGCTCCCCGCCCGTGCCGCCCAATTCCGCAAGAGCGGCCCGGAACCGGGCCGCCGGATGGGTGTCCGGTAGCAGGCGACCGCGGCCAAAGACTTTCTCGCGCAGCGTGCCCGCCCCGTAATCCGTCTTGTAGAGGCCCCGGCGCTGGAGCTCCGGCACGACGAGGTCGGCGAAGTCGCTGTAGCCTTCAGTGGTCACCGCGTAGCTCAGGTTGAAGCCGTCGATGTCGGTCTCGTCCATCCAGCCTTGCAGCGCGTCCGCGACCTGGGCCGGCGTGCCGATCACCACCGGCCCGCGCCCGCCGATGGTGTTGTGGGTGACGACCTCGCGGATGGTCCAGACCTTCTCGGCACCCGTGAACGAATCGATCATCGAGGTGACCGCGTTGTCCTTCTTCTTGGTCGGGAAAGGATCGTCGAGCGCGTATTGCGAGAGGTCGATGCCGCTCCAGCCCGACAGCAGGGCGAGCGAACCTTCGAGGTCGATGTAGCGCTGGTAATCGCGGTACTTGGCGTGCGCCGCGGCCTCCGTCTCGTCCACGATGACGGTGACGAGCGAGAAGAACTTGATGTCGTTCGGATCCCGGCCGAGCCCGGCCGCCCGGGCGCGGGTGTCGGCGACATTCCTGGCGACGTTCGCCTGCGACGGATCGCTCAGGAAGACCGCCTCGGCATGGCGCGCGGCGAAGTCTTTGCCGCGATGCGAGGTGCCCGCCTGGAACAGGAAGGGGGTGCGCTGCGGCGAGGGGTCGACGATGTTGACGCCCTCGAACTGGAAGTGCTCGCCGCGATGGACGACCTTGCGGATCCGGGCCGGGTCGGCGAACACCCCGCTCGCCCGGTCGGTGACGAGCGCGTCCTCGGCCCAGCTGCCTTCCCAGAGGGCGTAGACGGCGTCCAGGAACTCGTCGGCGATGTCGTAGCGCAGATCGTGCGCCTTCACGCCGGTGCGGCCAACCGCCCGTGCGCCCGCATCCGAAAAATTCGTCACGATGTTCCAGGCGACGCGCCCCTTCGTGAGGTGGTCGAGCGTGGAGAAGCGCCGCGCGAAGATGTAGGGCGCCTCGTAGGAGACCGAGCCGGTGATGCCGAAGCCGAGATGCTCGGTGACCAGCGCCATGGCCGAGACGAGGAGCGTGGGATCGTGCTTCGGCAGCTGCACCGCGCGCCGGAGCGAGGCGTCGGCGTTGCCCTGGTAGATGTCGTGGATGCTGATGCTGTCGGCGATGAAGAGCGCGTCGAACTTCCCCCGCTCCAGGATGCGGGCGACATCCGTCCAATAATCCAAGGTCGAGAATTCCAGCGAGCGGTCGCGGGGATGGCGCCAGAGCCCGGGCGAGAGATGGACGGGGCTATGGATGGCGAAGCCGTTGACGCGGATTTCCTTGGTCACGGGCCTGTCCTCGCGATCGGGGGGGCGGGTCAGCGGAAGGCGCCGGGCGTCGGGTAGTCGCCGGTCAGGAACCAGGTCCCGACGGTGCGGGTCTTGTATTCGGCCGGGTTGTGGAGCGTGTGGATGCGGACGTTGCGCCAGAACCGGTCGAAGCCGTTGGCATTCGTCGCGGAGCGCGCGCCCATTACCTCGAAGATCTGGCTCGTGACTTCGAGGGCGATGGTGCCGGCATAGACGTTGGCGGCGGCGATCCGGATCGCCGCCCGTCCGCGCTCCGCTTCGGTTAGGTCGCGCCCGCGGGCGGCGGCTTCGTCGAGTGCCGCGGCCGCGTCGTCGGCCAGCTGGGTCGCGGCCTGGGTCTTGATGTAGAGGTCGCCGTAGACGCGCTTGATCCAGGGATCGTCGACATGGCGCTCGACCCCGGAGTCGATCCAGGGGCGCGATGTCTCGACGGTATAGTCGCGCGCGGCGAGCAGCGCCCCCTGCGCGCTGCCCACGAAGACGTTGAGGAGGACGCTCTGCTGCTGGAATGGGGTCAGCGTCTGGTAGGGCTCGGCGGTCTCCACCCGAAAGCGGAAGACCTCGTCGTGGTGAACCTGCACGTTCGTGTAGTTGACGCGCCCGCTCCCGGTCTGGCGCTGGCCGATCCCGTCCCAGTCATCCTCGACGCGGATGCCCGCGCGGTCGGCCGGGATGGCTGCGAAGTGGCGCAGGTTCGTGTCGCGATCCTCCCAGGCTACGTGCAGGTAATCGGCGATGTGGGAGCCCGAGGTGAACGGCCGGTAGCCGTTGAGCACGTAGCCGTCCGCGACCGGCTGGCCGAAGAGGCTCTTGGAAAAGCTGTTCGCCGTGTTGCCCCAGAACCAGTTGCCCGCCGCGGAGCGCCGGTAGATGTCGGCGGCCTGCTCCGCGGTCCCGCGCAGATGGGCGGCCTGAAGGGCGCTGAAGTGATAGCCGAAGAGGTGGCCGAGCGAGCCGTCCACCTTGGCGAACTCCCGGACGATCTTGAGCACCGTCGACCACCGCTCGCCCTGGCCGCCATGCGCCTTCGGGATGAGGAGGGTGAGGAGCCCGCTCTCCTTGAGCAGGCGAAGCTGCGCGGTCGGGCGGCCACCGGCCTTGTCGCGCGCGACCGCGTCCTCTGCGAAACGCTGCCGCAACGCCGCGGCCGAGGCGAAAAAGGGGTTGGACGGATCGAGTTCGAAAGGCATGGCCGGGAGGGGGGTGAGATGGCGCTCAGGCGTTGATCCACACGTCGGCGAAATTCGCTGATGGGCCGTCGATCGTGGTCGTGTGGTCCACGAGTCGCGTGTTCGCGATGGTGAGGTTCGCACCCGTAACCAGGTTGATGTCGGGCAGGTCGGTCGCGACCAGCACCTGGAACTGGCGGAAGAGATCACGGCGCTGGGCTGGATCCGTCTCGACCGCGGCGGCCTCGAGCAGGCGGTCCACGTCCGGGTTGCTGTAGCCCGAGCCGTTCGAGAAGGGCACACCCGGCTTGAAGTTCTTCGACCAGTAGAGCCGTTGCACCCCGACGGTCGGGTCGAAGGAATGGCTCATCGCGTTGCTCATGAAGTCGAAGTCGCGATCGGTATAGGTCCGCTTGAACCAGCTCGGCACATCCTGTGACCGGAGCGTCACCGCCACGCCGACCTTCGCTAGGGCCTGGCGCGTGTAGGCGCCGAGCTGCTGGTAGGTGTCGCTGTAGGGCATGTAGTCGTGGAACAGCTTGAAGCGGGTGCCGTCCGCGCCCCGCGGCAGGCCCGCCGCGTCGAGCAGCGCCTCCGCGCGCTTCGGGTCGAAGTCGTGCCGGGGGATGTCCGGATTGTAGAATTCTCTGAGGGCGGGGCTGATGCTCGCAGGGGCGCTCGTGCTGAAGCCGTAGAAGACGACCCGATTGATGGCCTCGCGGTCGATCGCATGGGCGACGGCTTGGCGGACCTTGCGGTCCCGGAAGTAGCGGTTGGCGAGGTTGAACTCGAGCCGGTACACGATCGGCTGATAATCGTACCCCCGCTTCTCCAAAATCAGATTCGGGTTGGCCTGAAGCGCTTCGAGTTGGCCCAGGGGCACCGGTGTGTCCGGCGCAAACAGAGCCTCGCCGGTTTCGAGCGCGATCGCCCGCGCGGACGCGTCCGCGATGAAGCGGACGATGATCCGGTCAAGGTGGGGCTTGCCTGGGTCCCAGTAATTCGGATTGCGTTCGAAGAGGATATGGCTGCCCTGCTTCCATTCCTTGAAGACGAAGGGCCCGGTCCCGATCGGCGCGCGCCCATTCGGATTCGCGAGGGGGTCGCCGCTCCCGTAAAGGTGCTTCGGGACGATCGGCGACTCGGAGGCGGTCAGCGCCGCGAGAAGGTAGGGCGCCGGTCGCGACAGGACGATCTCGACCGTCAGCGGATCCGGCGTCAGCACCTCGGTCACGGATGCGAAGGTGCTGCGTCCCCGGGGATGGTGCTCCTTAAGCAGCGCGATCGAGTGCGCGACATCGCTCGCGGTGAACGGCTGGCCGTCATGCCATCTGACATTCTCGCGGAGCGCGAAGCGAGAGCGCAGGCCGTCCGGGCTGACGCTCCATTGCGTCGCGAGCTGCGGCTTCGGACGGAAGTCGAGGTCGAAGGTGAGCAGCCCCTCCGTCACCTTCGGGCTGACCCGGGTGGTCGGTCCCGCCGTATGAGCCAAGGTCACCAGCACCGGCGGCTCGGGCTGGATGATCATGGTCAGGGTGCCCCCGCGCCGGGGCGCGAGAGCCCGCGCCGCGCCGGGTATGAGGGCGGCGAAGCTCGCGGTCGCGCCGAGGGCGAGGCCCCGGCCGAAGCCGCGGCGAGACATCATGATCATGCGATCGAAGGACGGAGATGCGCCCGATCACACATCGGGCCACACGATCTTAGGAGCCTGAGACCACGCGGGACAATTCTCTTCTTTGCCGAGAAAATCGAATGATTGGCTCCAGTTGCGTGTAAATCCAGCAAAAATATTCTTGTTGACTTGGGTTACTGACCTTTGAATGCTTGGCTTGGTGTTTGCGCTCGAGCCAAGATCTATTGTCCGCCGCAACACCTTTCGCTGCTCGAAAGGAGTTTTGGTCATGCGGCCCGTTTTCTCGGGTGGTGCCGAAGGCACGCTTACCCGCCCGACGACCCTGAAATTTCGTCCGGCGGCACGCGGGCCGAACGTCGCCGCCATCATCGCTCGGCGTGAGGGGATCCGGTGACGGAGCGGTGTCTCAGCGCGGGCCCGCGCCCGGCACGCCGTCATGTCTTGGCAGGACTCTCGGCAGGACTCTCGGCCCTGTTCGCTGCCCCGATCGCTGCATCCGCGCAGACATCGGCCTCGGCGAGGAAGACGCTGCGCGTCGGCTTCGCTCCCGGACCCTACCTCGACGCGTTCAAGCTCGGCGTCGAGCCGCAGCTCAAGCAGCAGGGCTACGACATCCGCACCCTGCACTTCAGCACGGGGTTGGAGGTGAATTCCGCCGTTGCCACGAACGAGATCGACGCGAACGTGATGCAGCACAGCGTCTATCTGAACGCCTACAACGATCGCAACGGCACGGACCTCGCAGGAATCGTGCAGGTCCCGACCCCGCCGATGGGCCTCTACGCGCGCACGCATAAATCGGCCTCGGAGGTCCGGCCGGGGGCGACGGTGGCCGTGCCCAACGATCCGGTGAACCTGGAGCGGGCGCTGAAGATCCTGCGCGACCTCGGGTGGATCGAGCTGAAGCCCGCGGCGAACCCGGTCGACGTGACCGAGCTCGATGTCGTGAAGAACCCGAGCGGGATCAGGCTCACGCTGCTTGAGAGCGCGCAGGCCCCGCGCGCCCTCGACGACGTCGACTTCGCCGCAATCCAGGGGAACTTCGCGATCGACAGCGGGCTCAAGCTGACCGAGGCGATCGCGCTCGAGAAGATGACCGCGCCCTATCTCAACGTCGTGGCGGTGAGACGGGGCAACATCGAGTCCCCATGGGCGCGCGACATCGTTGCGGCCTACCGGGCCCCCTTCTTCCGCGACGCGATCAAGGGCAACCGCAGCTATGACGGCTTCGCGCTGCCCGACTATTTCGCGTCCTGACGCCGCGGTCTCGATAATCCGCCTGATGCGGACACAATCGCGATCAGGTCGATCGTTCTGCGATCGGCCGCGACGGCGGAAGAGTGGATCGACTCGGCCTCTTAAATCGAACGAACATTCTATGGACGAGGAAAGCTTTTCTTTGTCTTATTCGACGGATTGAATCCCGGCCCGGCCTCAGCCCCATGTCGCGCAGACACTTGCATCTGAACGTGAACATCCTGCATGCCGGCTTCTTCGCGTCGGCGTGGCGGTTGCCGGAGAGCCGGCCGGGCGCCTTCACCGAGATCGCGCATTACGTGAAAACGGCGCAGATCGCGGAGCGCGGCAAGCTTGATGCGGTCTTCCTGGCCGATACGCCGTCGCTCGCCGAACGCCCGGACCTGCGGTCGTTCCTCTCCCTCGAACCGACGATCGTGCTCGCGTCCATCGCGGCGGCCACCGAGCATATCGGGCTGATCGCGACGGCCTCGACGACCTACAACGAACCCTACAACGTGGCCCGCCGCTTCGCGACGCTGGACCATGCCAGCGGCGGCCGGGCGGGCTGGAACGTCGTCACCACGGCCGACGCCCAGGCCTCCGCCAATTTCGGCCTGGAGGCGGTGCCCGATCACGCCACGCGCTACGCCCGAGCCCAGGAATTCACCGAGATCGTGCGGCTCCTCTGGGACAGCTGGGACGACGACGCGCTCGTCGGCGACAAGGCGGCCGCCCGCCTGATCGATCCGGCGCGTCTCCATGCCATCGACTATCACGGGCGGCACCTGTCGGTCGCCGGCCCGCTCAACCTGCCGCGCTCGCCGCAGGGGCGGCCGGTCCTCGTTCAGGCGGGCGGATCGGATGACGGGCGCGACCTCGCGGCGCGCTTCGCCGAGGTCGTGTTCAGCGTCGGCCAAACGCCGGAGGAGTCCCGCGCCTACGCGGACGATCTGCGACGCCGCGCGGCCCGGTACGGAAGAGGGCCGGACACGCTGGTCGTCCTGCCGGGCCTTGCCACGGTGATCGGCTCGACGGAGGCCGAGGCGAAGCGGCGCCGGGAGGAACTGACCGACCTCATCCCCGTCGCCTACGGCCTGTCCCGCCTCGGCGCGACGCTCGGTGTCGACCTGACGCAATACGACCTGGATGCGCCGCTGCCGGAGATCGCGATCCCGGCGAATGGCAGCACGACCTTCGCCCAGGCGATCCTCGCGCATGCGCGGCGTGACGGCCTGACCCTGCGCCAGCTCATCCTCTCGCTCGGCGGCGGCACGGGCCACCGCATCGTCGTGGGCACGCCCGAGCAGATCGCCGACGATATCGAGCACTGGTTCCGCGCCGGCGCGGCGGACGGCTTCAACCTGATGCCGGACGTGCTCCCGACCGGCCTCGAGACCTTCGTCGACACCGTGGTGCCGATCCTGCAGCAGCGCGGTCTGTTCCGCCGCGCCTACGACGGCGTCACCCTGCGCGACCATCTCGGCCTCGATCGGCCCGCAAGCCACTTCGCGGCGGACGCGCCGCAGCGCCTGTCCGCCTGACCCAGCCGAGGATCCCGCATGCCGCAGCGGCAGCTCTCCCTCAACGTCTTCGTCTTTCCGGGCGGCCATCACGAGGCGGCGTGGCGTCATCCGGATTCGGACCCGACCCGCGCCCTCGATATCGGCTTCTACCAAGATCTCGCGCGCAAGGCGGAGGCCGCCAAGTTCGACGCCGTCTTCTTCGCGGACGGTCCGGCGCTCGCCGACAACATCCGCTACGCCGCGCGCTTCCGCCTCGAGCCGCTGACCTGGCTGTCCGCGCTGGGCGCGGTGACGGAGCGCATCGGCCTGATCGGAACGGCCTCCACCACCTACTACGAGCCCTACAACCTCGCCCGGCTGTTCGCCTCCCTCGACCATCTCAGCCACGGCCGCGCCGGCTGGAACATCGTCACCACCTCGGCGGCCCAGGCGGCGCAGAATTTCGGGCTGGGCGAGCACCCGCCGCACGGCGACCGCTACGAGCGGGCGCGCGAGTTCGTGGAGGTCGTCGGCAAGCTCTGGGACAGCTGGGCGGACGACGCGGTGCTGGCGGATGCGGCATCCGGGATCTACGCGGACACGACGCGCATCCATCCGATCGACCATGCCGGCCGGCACTTCCGGGTGCGCGGCCCCCTGAACATCCCGCGCACGCCGCAGGGCCGCCCCGTCTACGTCCAGGCCGGCGCGTCGGATGACGGCCGCTTCTTCGCCGCGCAATACGCCGAGGCGATCTTCACGGCGCATCAGACATTTGCCAGTGCGCAGGTCTTCTACGCCGACATCAAGGACCGGGTCGCCGCCCTCGGGCGCCGCCCGGAGCACGTGAAGATCCTGCCGGGGATCAGCCCGTTCATCGGCAGCACGCAGCGGGAGGCGAAGGCGCTGGAAGCGGAGTTCAACGCGCTGATCCAGCCGGAATACTCGTTGACCCAATTGCGCAACATGACCGGTCTCGACCTCGCCGGCCACGACCTCGACGCGCCCTTCCCGCGCCACCTCATCGACACGGACACACGCTTCGGCGTGGCGAGCCGCTTCAAGCTGATCGTGGACATCCTCGACCGGGAGAAGCCGACCCTGCGGCAGCTCATCCAGCGGCTCGCCGGCGCGCGAGGCCACTACGTCTTCGTCGGGACGCCGGAACAGGTCGCCGACGAGATCGAGCATTGGTTCGTGAACGGCGCCGCCGACGGCTTCAACGTCATGCCGCCCTCACTGACGGGCGGTCTCGACGCGTTCATCGATCACGTGCTGCCGATCCTGCGCCGCCGCGGCCTGTTCCGTACGGACTATGTCGGGCGCACGCTGCGCGACCATTACGGCCTGCCGCGCCCGGAGGTGCCGTCTCCCGCGGAGGTGCGCGCGAGCGCCTGAGCCGAGCCCCTGGCCATGCCCGACGCTCCGCGCCTCGCCCGCGTCCTCGTTGGCGCATTGGCGCATGCCGTTCCCACCGTGATCGGCATCGTCATCCTCGATTTCTTCCTGCTGCGGCTCGCGCCCGGCGACGCGGCCGACGTGCTGGCGGGCGAGTCCGGCGCCGCGACGGAAGAGACCGTGGCGGCGCTTCGCAGCCGCTTCGGCCTGGACCTTCCGGTCCTCGACCAGTTGCTCGCCTACCTCGGCAACCTCACCCATCTCAGCCTCGGCTTCTCCCCGCGCTACAACATGCCGGTCAGCGACCTGATCATGCAGCGGCTGCCGGGAACCCTGGTGCTGATGCTCGTGGCGCTCGTTTTCGCCCTCGCCCTGGGCATCCTCCTCGGCGTGGTCATGGCGAATTTCGCGGGCGGCTGGCCGGATCGCCTGCTCTCGGTCGTCGCCCTCCTGTTCTACTCGATCCCGAGTTTCTGGATCGGGCTCATGCTGATCGTGCTGTTCTCGGTGAAGCTCGGCTGGCTGCCGAGCGGCGGCGCGGAGACGATCGGCTCGGACCTGACGGGCGTCGCCCACCTCCTCGACCGCGCCCGCTTCATGGTGCTTCCCGGTCTTTCGCTGTCCCTGTTCTACGTGGCGATCTACGGGCGGCTCGTGCGGGCCTCGATGCTGGAGGTGACCGCGCAGGACTACATCCGTACGGCCGCCGCCAAGGGCCTATCGCCGGTCGCCATCACCGTGCGGCACGCGCTGCGCAACGCGCTTCTGCCCGTCACAACCGTCGCAGGTGTCCATCTCGGCGGGCTGATGGGCGGTGCCGTCGTGGTCGAGACGGTCTATAGCTGGCCGGGCTTGGGGCGGCTCGCCTTCGAAGCTGTCATGGCGCGCGACTTCAGCGTGCTGCTCGGCGTGATGTTGCTCTCCGCCGCCCTCGTCATCGTCGCCAACGTTCTGATCGACCTGATCCAGGCTTGGCTCGACCCCCGCATCGAGGTGGCGTGATGAGCCGATCCGCGAGCGGCGCCCCGGCCCCGGCAGACACCGTGCGAATCCGGTTCCAGGCTGCAGCCTCTCGCAAGGTCGCGCCTGCACACGATCCCGTCGACCAAGCGCGCGCCCGGCCGGCATGGCCGATCCCGCGCGGCGGACGCGCCCGGCGCACGCTCACGCGAAATCCTGCCGCGCTCACCGGCCTTGCCTTCCTCTGCGCCATCCTCGCCACGGCGTGCCTCGCCCCGGTTCTCTACCCGGACGATCCGCTGGGCATGGTGGGGCGTCCGCTGATCTGGCCCGGACAGGACGCGGAATTCCCCCTCGGCACCGACTCGCTCGGCCGCGATGTTGCAGCCGGCCTCGTTCACGGGGCGCGTGTCTCCCTCCTGGTCGGCATCGCCGCAACGGTGGTCGGTCTCGCGCTCGGGCTCGCCGTCGGGGCGCCGGCCGGCTATTTCGGCGGCTGGATCGACCGGGTGCTCGTCCGGCTGATCGAGATTTTTCAGGCCGTGCCGGCCTTCATCCTGCTTGTGGTCGTCGTGGCCATCGCACAGCCCTCGGTGACGACGATCACGATCGCGATCGGTCTCGTCACCTGGCCCACCATCGCCCGCCTCGTGCGGGCCGAGTTCCGCGCCATCCGCGAGAAGGAGTTCGTGATGGCGGCCCGCAGTGTCGGCTACGGCCACCTGCGCATCATCCTGCGCGAGATCCTGCCGAACGCCCTGCCGCCGATCATCGTCACGGCATCCGTGATGGTCGCGTCGGCGATCCTGATGGAGAGTGCGCTCGCCTTCATGGGCCTGGGCGATCCGAACGTGGTGAGTTGGGGCTCGATGATCGGGGCAGGCCGTGAGCATCTGCGCACGGCCTGGTACCTCACGGCCCTGCCGGGCGTCGTCATCGTCTTCACCGTGCTCGCCCTGAATCTGTTGGGCGACGGCCTGAACGACGCCCTGAACCCCCGGATCGCGGCCGAGCGCCGGATATGACGGTGCTGCTCGACGTCCGCGACCTCTCGATCAGCTTCCCGAATGCGCGCCCCGTCCAGGAGCTGTCCTTCACGATCGAGGAGGGCGAGACCCTCGCGATCGTCGGGGAATCGGGCTCGGGCAAATCCCTGACCGCGCTCGCATTGCTGCGCCTGTTGCCGCGCACCGCGCAGATGTCGGCAGGGCGTGTCCGCTTCGCCGGGCGCGACCTCCTCGCCCTGTCCGAGCGAGAGTTCCGAAAGCTGCGCGGTCGTGACCTCGCGATGATCTTTCAGGAGCCCATGACCGCGCTCAACCCCGTTCTCCCGATCGGGGCTCAGGTCGCGGAGGTGCTGCGCCTGCATCTCGGCCTGTCGCGTAAAGCCGCTGCGCGCCGCGCCGTCGAGGTCCTCGACCTCGTGCGGATCCCGGACCCGGCGCGGCGCGCGACGGCCTACCCGCATCAGCTCTCCGGCGGTCAGCGCCAGCGCGTGATGATCGCCATCGCGGTCGCCGCGCATCCGAGCCTGCTTGTCGCCGACGAGCCGACGACGGCGCTCGACGTCACCATCCAGGCGCAGATCCTCGATCTCCTCGCGCAACTTCGGCGCGACCTGTCGATGGCGCTTCTCCTGATCACGCACGATCTCGGCGTGGTGGCCGAGTGGGCCGACCGCGTGATCGCCCTCTATGCCGGCCGCAAGGTCGAGGAGGCCCGGCCCGAACAGCTCCTCGGGACGCCCCGCCATCCCTACACGCAGGGGCTCATGGCGGCCTCGCCGCGCCAGCGGGTCGGATACCACTACACGGACGGTCCCCTGATCGAGATTCCCGGCCATATCGGCTCGGCCGCCGGGGAGGCCGGCTGCCCGTTCGCGCCACGCTGCGGCTTCACCGAACCCTCCTGTCGCACGTCCATGCCGCCCCTGCTCGCTCGGGAGGAGGGCCGCCTCGTCGCCTGCCCGGTGACGGCGGCTCGCGAGATCTCCCATGGCCACGCTGTCGGTCTCTGACCTCCACACCCATTACCGGCAGCGGGGTGCCACGCTCAGGGCCGTCGATGGTGTCTCCTTCACGGTCGAAGCCGGCGAGACCGTGGGGCTCGTTGGTGAATCGGGCTGCGGGAAGTCGACGCTGGGCAAGTCCCTGCTGCGGCTGATCGAGCCCACCTCCGGCCGTATCGAGATCGACGGGACGGACATGGGTCGGCTCCTGCCCAAGGCGCTCGCGCCGATCCGGCGCCGGCTCCAGATGGTTTTCCAGGACCCCTTCGGATCGTTGAACCCACGCCACACGGTCGGCGAGATCCTGACCGGCCCCCTCCAGGTCCACGGGCTGCGGGACCGCAGGGCGCGGCAGCAGCGGGCAATCGCGATGCTGGACCGCGTCGGGCTGCCGGCGGCCTCTCTGACGCGCTATCCGCATGAATTCTCGGGCGGGCAGCGCCAGCGGCTCGGCATCGCCCGCGCGCTCATCCTCGAGCCGGACATCATCGTCTGCGACGAACCGGTCTCGGCGCTCGACCTGTCGATCCAGGCGCAGATCCTGAACCTGCTCGGCGCGGCGAAGGCCGAACTCGGCTTGTCCTACCTCTTCATCTCGCACGACCTCTCGGTGGTGCGCTACGTCGCCGACCGGATCCTCGTCATGTATCTCGGTCGCATCGTCGAGACCGGCACGCATCAGAGCCTCTGGGCGCAGCCGCGCCATCCCTACACGCGCGCCCTGATCGATGCCGTCCCGGGCGCCGGACAGGGGACGGGACGGGCGCATCTCGGCGGCGAGTTGCCGAGCGCCCGTCAACGGCCGGCCGGATGCCGGTTCCACGCCCGCTGCCCGCTGGCGACCGAGCAATGTGAACGCGAAGAGCCGACGCTGCGAAGCTTCGCGCCGGACAGCGCCGTCGCCTGCCACCACGCCGAACTCTGACCCAGATTATTCGGGGCGGTCCGAGAACGACCAGAGCGCGCGTTGATGCCGACCCTTGAAGTCGCTGCCAGCGCCCTCAAGGGCCACTTGGTCGAGATCGCGCTTGCCGGAGACCGTCTCGAGGCGAAGGGCCGCTGCTACACCGCGATGGCGCAGATGCTGGGCACCCGCTCGGTGATCGAGCGCCTGGCCCAGCTCCTCCTCAATCTCGGCGATCTCTATGGGCGGAAGGAAGCGGGCGCCCGCATCATCGAACGGCGCATCACGCACGACGAGATCGCCGCCCTCATCGGCTCGACCCGGCAATGGATGACGATGATGCTCAAACGCTTCCAGGCCGACGGCATCGTCGCCGTGGACAAGGCGTCGATCCGCATCCTCCGCCCGGAGCGTTTGACCGCCATCGTCCAAGCGGCGGCTTGAGGCGGAACGCGAGCCATCGGAGGCTCAGCCGAGGGGACCATAATAGCTCGGCTTCGGACCGGTTCTGATAGGCTGGCTCGACCACGCGCCCGATCGCCGCTGGGGGGCGGGTGCGGGATGAGGCGTCCGGTCTCCCTCGACGCCAGGCTGGGAGAGGTAGCGCTCGCCGCTATCCGCGACGATGGCGACGATGGTCCGGCCCGCATTCTCCTGGCGCGCGGCCAATTGGGCTGCCGCGAACAGAACTGCGCCCGAGGACGGCCCGGCCGTGAGCCCTTCGTCCCGCGCCAGAGCCCGCGCCGTGAGCCGGGCCTGGGCCGTCTCGCACGCGATCACCGCGTCGACGACGCCGGAATCGTAGTTGCCGGGGAGATGCTGCGCCTCCACCTCGGTCACCTTGTGCACGCCCTCGACGGTGTCCACGTCCGGATGGTCGGGAGTCGGGACGGAGCCGGCCGCCGGCTCGACCACCACCACCTTCAGGCCGGGCTTCTGCGATTTCAGGTACCGGCCGGTGCCCGAGACCGTACCGCCGGTTCCCACCGCCGACACGAGGATGTCCACCGCCCCCGCCGTATCCCGCCAGATCTCCGGGCCGGTCGTCTCGAAATGGATCCGGGGATTGGCCGGATTGCCGCGCTGGTTGGTGTAGAAGGCCTCCGGATTCTCCTGCCTCACCCGATCGATGATGAGGTCCACGGCGCCGGGCTGCAGGAACTCGGCATCGTCGATCAGGATCGTCCGGGCGCCGTATTGATGGATCAGGCCGATCTTCTCGGGGCTGGTGGAGGCGCGCAGGTAGAACTTCGCCCGGTAGCCCCGGGCCGCAGCCAGGGCGGCGAGCCCGATCCCGGTATTGCCGCTGGTGAGATCGACCAGCGTCTGGCCGGGCCGGAGATGCCCGTCCGCCTCCGCGGCGCGGATGATCCCCCAGGCGGTGCGGTCCTTGATGCTGCCGGCCGGGTTCAGGTACTCGATCTTCGCCAGGATGCGGCAGGGACTGGTCTGCCGGCCGCCGAAGCGCTTCAATTCCAGCAACGGTGTGTTGCCGATCAGCGCGGCGAGATGATCGGGCCAAGCGTTGTCGGACCATGCGGTCATGCGTCGATCTCCAGGCCGGGGGCGTGCGCAGCGTCGCCCGGAACGATCGGTTCGGCGGCCGCCTCCACCTCCGGCGCCGCGCGGGCCGGCAGCGCGGGCAGCGCCGCCAGAAGGCGCCGGGTGTAGGGATCGGCGGGCGCCGCGAAGATGTCTTCGACCGTCCCGGTCTCGACGATCCGGCCATCCTTCATCACCGCGACGCGGTCGCTCATGTGCTGGATCACGCCGAGATCGTGCGAGATCAGCAGGAGGGTCAGGCCGAAGCGGTGCTGAAGGTCGGCCAGGAGGTCCAGGATCTGGGCCTGGGTCGTGACATCGAGGGCCGAGACCGGCTCGTCGCAGACGAGGAGGTCGGGCTGGCCGGCCAGGGCCTGGGCGATCGCCACGCGCTGGCGCTGGCCGCCCGAGAGCGTTCGGGGCTGTCGCGCCAGCATCTCGCGGGGCAGCCCGACGAGGGCCATCAGTTCGGCCGCCCGCGCGGCGCGCTGGCCAGCGGCGAGGCCGGGCTGCAGGCGCAGGGGCTGTTCGAGGATCCGCCGCACGGTGTCGCGCGGATCGAACGAGCCGAGGGGATCCTGAACGATGGTCTGGATCCGCGGGCGCAACGGTCGGCGGCTCCGCTCCGGCAGCGTGCTCCAGGGCCGACCCTCGAACAGGACCTCGCCGCGATCCGCCCGCTGAAGGGCGAGGACGACCCGGCCCAGGGTGGTCTTCCCCGAGCCCGATTCACCGACGATGCCGAAGGTCTCGCCCCGCCGCACCCGAAGCGAGATTCCGGCCAGGGCATCGACCGCCCCGCCCGGGCGGGAAAACCGGACGGCGACGTCGCGGATTTCGAGGATAGGCTCGGCCGGACGAGGATCCCTCGCCCGTTCCGGGCGGGCGCCGGCTCTGGAGAGCCAGCCCCGGCGCGTCCCGGGGCCCGGGACCGCGGCCAGCAGGCGGCGGGTATAGGTGTGGCGGGGATCCGCCAGCACCGCCCGGGCCGGACCCGCCTCGACGATCACGCCGTGCTGCATCACCGCGATCGTGTCGGCGACCTGGGCGGCGACCGCGAGGTCGTGCGTGATCAGCAGCAGCCCGTGGCCGGCCCGGGCCAGATCCGCGAAGACCGCCAGGATCTGGCGCTGGATCGTGACGTCGAGGGCGGTGGTCGGCTCGTCGGCGATGAGGAGGCGCGGGCGGCCTGCCAGCGCCGAGGCGATGAGCGCCCGCTGCCGCAGGCCCCCGGAGAGTTCGTGCGGGTATTGCGCCGCCCGGATTGCGGGGTCGGGGATGCCGACGCGGGCGAGCAGGGCCTGCACCTCCCCCGCCACCGCGTCCCGGGGCAGCAGGCGATGCGCGCGGATCGGCTCTGCGACCTCCTGGCCGATCCTGCGCAGCGGATCGAGGGAGACCAGGGCATCCTGGAGCACGAACCCGACCTGCCGGCCGCGGACGGCGCGCCACCGGCGCTCCGAGAGGCCGAGCAGGTCGAGAGCCCGGTCCTCGTGGCCGGTCAGCCGCAACGCCTCGGCCTGGATCCGGGCGCGGGCCCCCGCCAGCCCGACAAGGGCCCGGGCGGTGACCGACTTGCCCGATCCCGATTCGCCGACCAGCGCCAGGACCTCGCCCGGCCTGATGGCGAAGGAGACGCCGCGCACCACCTCGTCCGGGCCGCTCCGGCCCGGAAAGGCGACGCGCAGCCCCTCGACCGCGAGGACGGGGGTGGCCCCGGCCTCCTCCCGGAGAGCCGGGCCGCGAGGATCGGCGCCCACGCCGGTCACGCGCCGTCGCTCCCGGCCAGCAGGTCTTGCAGCCCGCGCCCGAGGATCGTGATGGCGATCACCGAGACCGCGACGACGGTGGCCGGCAGGACGCTGATCCAGGGCGCCGTGTCGAGGTAGTTGCGGCCGTCGGCCAGCAGCGCACCCCACTCGGCCACCGGCGGCACCACGCCGAGACCGATGAAGCTCAGGGCCGAGGCGGTCAGGACCGCATGACCGAGGCCGATGGTCGCCACCACCACGAGCGGCCGGGTCGCATTCGGGATGACGTGACGGAGGATGATCGTCCGGCGCGGCTCGCCCAGCGCCACGGCGTGCTCGACATAGCCGGACCGGACGACCCGCAGGACCTGCGACCGCACCAGCCGCGCATAGCCCGCGATGCTCGAAAGGCCCACCGCCAGCAGGGTGTTGGCCGGCCCGCGGCCCAGGGCCACGATGACGAGGAGCGCGAGCAGGATCTCGGGGAAGGCGAGGAACACATCGATCAGCCGCACGAGGATCGCCCGCACGACCGGTGGGGCGAGCGCCGCCGCCAGTCCCAGGAGCACGCCGCCCGCGCAGGCAACCAGCGTCGCGCCGAGGCCGATGGTCAGCGACAGCGACGTGCCGTGGACCACCCGGGCGAAGACGTCCCGCCCCAGCTGGTCGGTCCCGAACCAGTGGGCCGGGCCGGGGTGCGCCAGGATCGCATCGGTGTCGATCGCGTCGGGGGCGAGCCCGGTGAACAGGCCGGGCGCGGCGGTGGCGACGGCCAGGAGCAGCACGGGGACGAGGGGCACGAGGAGGCCGGGCCTATGCCAGAGCGCGGGCGCGCCGGGATCGGGGCGGAGCCGGCCGATGATCGCGAGCATGTCGGTCATGGCGCGGTCCGCCTCAGGCGCGGATCGATGCGCCGGTACAGGGTGTCGAGGGAGAGATTGATCAGCACCGAGGCCAGCGCCGAGAGCATCATCAGGCCGAGGAGGAGCGGCATGTCCCGGGTCCGGATCGCCTGGATCGTGATCTGGCCGATGCCGGAGCGGCCGAACACCGTCTCGGTCAGGATCGAGCCGCCGAGCACGCCGGCGAACAGCGTGCCGGCCAGCGTCGAGGCGGCGAGCGCCGCATGGCGCAGGGCGTGACGCAGGCGCAAAGCCGCCTCGCCGACGCCGCGCATCCGGATCGTGAGCGCGAAGGGCTGCGCCAGCGCCTCCTCCAGCCCGTCCCGCAGCACCTGCGCGAGAAGCGCGGCCAGCGGCAGGCTGAGCGCCACCGCCGGCAGGACCAGCGCCGGGATCCCCTCGCCACCGATGATCGGAAACCAGCCGAGGGTGAAGCTGAACAGCACGAGCAGCAGCAGGCCGAACCAGTAGACCGGCGTGCTCAGCACCGCGAGTTCGAGGCCGGAGAGCACGCCGCGCAGCCATCCGCGGCGGCCGGCTGAGACCAGGGCGCTCGCGAGGCCGAGGCCGAGAGCCAGGACCATGGCGGCGCCCGCGAGCTGGAGCGTCGGGCCTGCGGCTTCGGCGATGACCGTGATCACCGGCAGCCGATACTGGTAGCTCTGGCCGAAATCCCCGGCGAGCGCGTGCGCGACGTAGCGGGCGTACTGGACCGCCAGGGGCTGGTCGAGACCGTAGCGCGCGACGAGGGCGGCCCGCTCGGCGGCGTCGACGATGTTCTCGCCGCCGGTCAGGATGGCGACGGGATCGCCCGGAATCGCCTTGATCGCGACGAAGGCGATCGTCGCAGCCGCCCAGAGCACGCTGAGGATCACGCCGAGGCGCTGCAGCGCGACGGCGAGCCCGGCCAGGGCGGTTCGGCTACGGGGCGAGCCAGGCATCGTAGAAGCTCGGCTTGGCGTTCGCTGTCCAGCTGATGCCGTTCAGGCGCTTCGACGCGCCCAGCTGGAACGCCGGCACGTAGAGCGGCACCGCGTAGGCAGACCCGATGATCTCGGCCTGGATCTGCCGGTAGAGACCCCCGCGCACCGCGTCGGGCGCGCCGACCGCCTGCGTCAGCGCCGCGTCGAGGGCGGTGACGCGGGAGAAATTCGCCCCGTTGGGCGGGATATAGGCCGAATGGAAGACCGTGCGCAGGATATCCGGCTCGGGGCGGACATAGTAGATCGAGGCGCTATCGTAGTCGTTGGCGGCGGTCCGGGCCGTGAACCCGCCGGCATCGACCGGATCCAGCTGAAGATCGAAGCCGGCTTTCTTCACCGCGTACTGGACGGCTTGGACCAGAGTCAGGTTGTCGGCCCCCCAGAAAGCGGTGTCGTAGACGAGGCGGATAGCGAGCCGCGCGCCGGCCTTGGTGCGGATGCCTTCCGGACCCGTCCGTGTCCAGCCGGCCTCGTCGAGCAGCCGCGCCGCCCGCTGCGGATCGAAGCCCCAGCTGCGCGCCACCGCCGGATCGTAATGGAGGGTCGCGGGGCCGAGGATGTTGTCGGCGGGCTTCAGGCTGCCGAAGAAGGCGACCTTGACGAGCGCCGGGATGTCGATCGCGCTCTGGAACGCCTGTCGGACCCGGATATCGGCGAAGGGGCCGCGGCTGGTGTTCAGGAACAGCGACCAGTTCACCCCCGGGTTCTCGCGCGTGACAACGCGCAGGCGCGGATCCGCCTGGACCGCGCGGAAATTCGCCGGCGGCACCTCGTCGATCGCCTGGATCTGCCCGCTCGTGAGCGCCCCGAGCCGCACCGCGGCTTCCGGCAGATAGCGGAACGCGATGGCGTCGAGATAGGCCGGCCCGGTATGGGCGGCGAAGCCAGGCCCCCACGCATAATCCTTGCGCCGGACCAGGTGGCTGCCGCTGCCCTTGACGTAGCGTTCGAGAATGAACGGGCCCGAGCCGACGACGGTGTTCGTGGTGCTGCGCGCGTCGCGCAGGTAGGTCGGCGACTGGATGCCGAGATAGGGCAGGCTCAGGCCCTGCAGCAGCGGCACGAAGGGCTGCGTGTACCGGAACACGACGGTGTCCGGGTCCGGGGCGGTGACGGTATCGAGCGGGCCGAGCAGGGACTTGGCGTAGCTCGACGTCGTCTTCGGATCGAGGATGCGATTGATGTTGAACGTCACCGCCTCGGCGTCGAGCCGGGTGCCGTCGCTGAAGGTCACGCCGCGGCGCAGATGGAACGTGTAGACGGTGTTGTCGGCATTCACCTCCCAGCGCTCGGCGAGCCAGGGGGTGAAGCTCTTGTCCTCGGCCTGGCCGACGAGGGAATCGACCACGTGCCGGGTGATCAGGGCGGTGATCGAACTGCCGGTGATCGAGGGATCGATGATCGCCGTGTCGGAGGCGAGGCCGACCGTCAGCGTCCCGCCCGGGACCGGCCCGTCCGCCCGGCAATCCCGCGCGGCGGCGCCGAGGAGACAGACGGCGGCGGCCGCGAGCATGCCGAGCCTGCCCAGGATGGCGGGGCGCCGGAGGGGCCGGCCCGGGGCCGGAGGGGAAGCATCGTCACGCAGGTTGGTCATGGCTGTCCGTCGGGGCCCCTTGCCCGGAGTTGCGATCGATGCGGGCCGCTCATGCGGCCGCCTCCACGCCCCAGCCGAGCTGCGGCGCGATCAGAGTCCTGAAGTCCGCCAGGATCTGGCGGTACGCGTCGAGGGCGAAGCTGTAGGGCAACTCCAGCCGCAGGGTGTCGGCGAAGGGCAGGATCGGATCGGCGCGCAGCCGTTCGACGATCTCGGCCGCGGTGCTGACGAGATCGGGCGCGAACTGGGTCCGCCGCTCGCCCTGCGGCTCGCGGGTGCGGGCGTGGCGGCTCGCGGCATAGTCGCGGTAGCGCGCCCGGGTCGCCGGGTCGGCGCCGTCGAGGGGCACGATCACCCGGCCGAGCGCGATCCGCGGCGCGCCGACACCGCGCCACTGCGCGCGAAAAAGCTCGACGTGGTGGGCCTGGGTCGCGAAGAAGCCGTCCCGCTCCTCCGCAATGTTGATGTTGCCGATGAGGAGATGGAAGCCGTTCTCGGCGGCCCAGCGGACCGAGCGCAGCGAGCCGCCGCCGTACCACAGCCTCTGGCGCAGCCCCGGCGCGTGCGGGCGCAGCCGGGGCCGATGGGTGCCGGCCGCCGAGGTGATGCGCGTGTCGGGCTCGCCGAGCCAGTCGCCGTCGAGATTGGCGGCGAGCCGCGCCACGCGGCGATGCGAGTGGTCGACAAGGGCCGGATCGCCATCCAGGAAGCGGTCGCCGAGCAACGCCCCGTAGGCCGGCGGCCCGGCGCTCAATCCGACTTGGAGCCGGCCGCCGGACAGGATGTCCACCAGCGACAGGTCTTCCGCCAGCCGGAACGGGTTCTCGTAGCCCATCTGGATCACGGCCGTGCCGAGGTCGATCCGGCGCGTGCGCTGCGTGGCGGCCGCCAGGAAGGTCGCTGCCGACGAGATGCCGGGTTCGAGGTGGCGCTGGCGCACCCAGGCCCCATCGAAGCCGAGGGCCTCGCCGGTGGCGAACAGGTCGAGGGTCTGCTCCAACCCGGCGCGCGGATCGGACTCGTCGTAATTGCCCGGGGTCAGGAAGGCGATCTGCCGGATCGAAGCCTGCGCCATCGCTCAGAACTTCGGCAGGCCGGGCGGGTTGGTCTCGGAGCGCGGCAGCGCCTCCTCCTCCAAGCCCCACCGGGCCAGGGCCCGCCCATACGTGCCGTTGGCGATCAGGTCGTTGGTAGCGAGCGTCAGCGCGTCGACTAGGCCGCTGCCCTTGCGGGTCGCGATCGCCACATCCGATGTCAGTGGCCAGCCGGCGCTGAGCGTGCCCGCCTGCCGGATGTCTTTGTCGCGCGCGGCCACGAACACGAGCTGCGCGTGCGGCTGCACGATCACGTCGGCCCGGCCCGAGCGCAGAGCCACGAGGCGGGCGGCCTCGTCGTCGAACAGCTGCAGCTCGAGGGGCTTGAGCCCCGCCGCGAGGTTCTGCTTGTTCCACTCCACCAGGATGCGCTCCTGGTTGGTGCCGCCGCCGAGGCTGATGCTGAGGCCCGCCACGTCCTTCGGCTCGCGGATCTGCGTGATTTGGCTGTCGGCCTTCACGAACAGCCCGTGTAGGCCCTGCCGGTAGGTGGTGAAGTCGAACTTCTCCTTGCGCTGCTCGGTGACGCCGACATTCGAGATTACCGCGTCGTATCGGCCGGAGCTCAGCCCGAGCGGCCAATCCTCCCACGCCACCGGAACGAGCTTGAGCCGCAGGCCGAGGCTGTCGGCGATCAGCTGGGCGAAGTCGGGATCTGCCCCGACCACGGTCCTGGCATCGGTGGCGTAGCTCCCGAGCGGCGGCCCGCCCGGGGTGATCCCCACCGTGAAGGCGCCGGGCTCGGCGAACCGGTAATCCTTCGGGAGGCGGGCGATCGCGGCCGGGTCCGTCGCGACCCGGATCCGGCCCGGCTGCTCCGGACCGAGGTCGAACGGCCCCTCCGCCGCGGCGAGGGGGCCCGCCCACAGCGCGCCGAGGACGAGCGACAGGCGCATCCACCGTGGACTCATCGAAAGCCTCCGATTCCCGGCTGCGCCGGTCAGGTCCGCGGCAGGCCCGGCGGGTTGGTGCGGGATTCCTCGATGGCCTCGGCCGAGAGGTTCCAGCGCGCCAGCGCCTGGGCGTAGTGTCCGTTCTTGATCTGGGTGTTGAGCGCGTGCGTGATCGCCTCGGCGAGGCCCGCGCCCTTCCGCGTCGTCACCGCGATCTCGGCGAGCACCGGCCAGCCGCCGCTGAAATTGCCGGCGAGCCGGGTCTTGCCCTCCTGCGCCGCCTTGAAGCCCAGGAGCGCGTTCGGCCCGAGATAGGCGTCGGCCCGGCCGGACTCGATGGAGAGGTAGAGCGCCACGTCGTCGTCGTGATACTGGAACTCGACCGGCTTGAGCCCGGCCTTCACGTTCTGGTCGTTCCAGCGGAGCAGGATCTGCTCCTGGTTGGTGCCGGCGGAGACGATCACCCGGAGCCCGGCCACGTCGCGCGGCTCGCGAATGACGATCGGGTTGTCCTTCCGCACGTAGAAGCCGAGCAGGTCCTTGCGGTAGGTCGAGAAGTCGAACTTCTCCTTGCGCTGCTCGGTGACGGTGACGTTCGAAATGACCGCGTCGTACTTGCCCGAGACGACGCCGAGGGGCCAGTCGGACCAGGAAACCGGCACGATCTCGAGCTTGCGGCCGAGTGCATCCGCCACGAGCTGCGCGATGTCGGGCTCGGACCCGATGATCGTCTTGGTGTCGGTGGCGTACCCGCCGAACGGGAAGCGGCCGCCATTGTTGGCCACGGTGAACACGCCGTCCTGGGCGAAGCGCGCGTCCTTGGCGATGAGCCGGATCGCCTCCTCGTCGCGGGCGGCGCGCACCCGCCCGGGCTGCTCGGGGGAGAAGTCGAACGCCTCCAGGGCGAGGGCGCGGCCGGACACGAGCGCCCCCGAGGTGGCGGCGGCGAGGAGGGCAAGGGATCTGCGGCGGGTGAGCACGGTCGAGAGCCTTTTCGAGAGGGGTCAGAGAACCTTGGCGAGAAATTCCCGGGTCCGCGGGTGGTCCGGCTCCGTGAGCATCCGGTGGGGCGGTCCCTGCTCGATCACGCGGCCCTCCTCCATCAGGACGACGTGGTCGGCGACCTCGCGGGCGAAGCCGATCTCGTGGGTCACGATCACCAGGGTCGTGCCGGAGCGGGCGAGTTCCTTGATCACGTGGAGCACCTCGCCGACGAGTTCGGGGTCGAGGGCCGAGGTCGGCTCGTCGAACAGCAGCACCTTCGGCTTGAGGGCGAGGGCGCGCGCGATCGCGACCCGCTGCTGCTGGCCCCCCGAGAGCTGGCGGGGATAGGCGTCGGCCTTCGCGGCGAGGCCGACCCGGGCCAGAAGCTCGCGCGCCTCGGCGAGCGCCTGCGCGCGGGGCACGCCGCGCACCGTCATGGGCGCCTCGATGACGTTCTCGATGGCCGTGAGGTGGGGGAACAGGTTGAAGGTCTGAAACACCATGCCGACATCGACGCGCCGTTTCAGGATGTCCTTCTCCTTCAGCTCGTGGAGCGCGTCGCCGTCCTGCCGGTAGCCGATCAGCTCGCCGTCGATCGCGATGAAGCCCTGATCGACCCGCTCCAGGTGGTTGATCGCCCGCAGCAGGGTCGATTTACCCGAGCCGGACTGGCCGATGATCGCGGTCACGCTGCCGGGCCGCAGGGTGAGGCTCACGTCGTCGAGCACCTTGAGCGCGCCGAAGCTCTTCGAGACGCCGCTGATCCGGATCTCGCCGCCGGCTGCGAACAGGCTGGACCGCGGGACCGGGGCGGCCACGGCGTCCGTGGCGGAGGCCCGGCCGGCCTCGTCGCTGGCGCGCCGGATCCGTTTGAGCGCCAGGGCGATCAGCGAGGGCGGCGGCTCGCGCAGCGCGCCGCGGGCGTAGTAGCGCTCGATATGGCGCTGGACGAAGGACAATATGGTCAGGATGACGAGGTACCAGACCGTCGCCACCATCAGCAGCGGGATGACTTCGAGGTTGCGCCGGTAGATGACCTGGACCGTGTAGAACAGATCCGGCAGCGCCAGGATGTACACGACCGAGGTGTATTTCGTGATCTCGGTGACTTGGTTGAAGGCGGCCGGCAGGATCGAGCGCATCGCCTGGGGCAGCACGATACGGGTGAGCTGCCGGCGCCACGGCAGCCCCAGCGCCGCGGCCGCTTCAAGCTGGCCCTGGTCGACCGAGAGAAGGCCGCCGCGCACGATCTCCGCCGAGAAGGCCGCGGTGTGGAGGGTGAGGCCGAGCACCGCCGCCAGGAACGGCGTGATCAGCTGGGTCGTCTGCCAGGAGCCGAAGCCGATCCCGGTGAAAGGCACCCCGATCGAGAGCGTCGGGTAGAGGTATCCGAGATTGTTGAGGATCAGGAGCAGGACGATCAGCGGGACCGACCGGAACAGCCAGACGTAGCCCCAGGACAGGCCGGCGAGCAGCGGCGAGCCGGAGATGCGCGCGAAGGCCAGGAGGGCGGCGAGCAGGAAGCCGAAGACCATGCTGAGCAGGGTCAGGAGCAGGGTGCGCCCGAGGCCGGTCAGGACCGGCTCGGCGAAGAACCACTCGGCGAAGACCGCCCAGCCCCAGCGCGGGTTGGTGAGGACCGAGTGCAGGATCACGGCGATCACCAGACCGGCGAAGACCGTCCCGATGTTGCGCGCCGGATAGCGCGCCGGGACGATCCGGGCGCGGCTGAAATCGCGGGCTGAGTCCGGGCGGTGGGCGTGTCCGGGCAGGCCCGCCACGTCGCTGGCGAAGGTCATGGCACGCTCTCTCGGGGCAGGATCATTTGGAGCAGGATCACTTGGGGCAGGATCACTTGGGATGGCCGTCTCGGCGGGGCGGAACTCAAGCGGGGCTGCACGCGGCGACGGCGGCGGCCAGCTGCTGGGCGACCGCAGCCGGGGGGCGAAGCGCCTTCTCGAAGGGCAGGATCTTGTAGATCTCGGGATCGAGCGACACGTCGAACAGCGGCGTGTAGCCGAGGTCCAGGTAGAGCCCCTTGGCCTCGGGCTGGCGGAATCCGGTGGTCAGGTAGATGCGGTCGTAGCCCTGTCGCCCGGCCTCGGCTTCGAGCTCCTCGACGACCCGGCGTGCCAGACCCTGCCGCCGGAACTGCGTGTCGGTCCAGACCCGCTTCAGTTCGGCCGTGTGGTCGTCGTAGCGCTTGAACGCACCACCCGCGATGGCGCGCCCGTCCCGCACGAGCAGCACGAAGCTCCCGTCCGGCGGCGCGAACAGTTCGGCCGGGTAGCGGGTCATCTCGGCGCCCGGCGGATCGCCGAAATAGCTGCCGTAGCGGGTGACGTACTCCCAGGTGAGCTGTTCGACGAGGGGGCGCGCCAGCGGGTCCAACGGCGTGGTGTAGACGAACTGATCGGACATGGCGGCTGTATCCAATCGCGGGGGCAAGGAGGGTCAGACGAGGAAGGCGCGGGCGAGCCGAACCCAGAGGCTCGCGGCCGGCGCGAGGATCGCATCGTCGAAATCGTACTGGGGGCTGTGCAGCGGCGCGCTGTCGCCGTTGCCCACGAACAGGTAGCTGCCCGGCCGCGCCTCCAGGAGGTAGGCGAAGTCCTCGCTCGCCATGCGCGGCTTGAAATCGGCTTCCAGGCGGCCGGGACCGAAGGCGTCGAGGGCCACGTCCCGCGCGAAGCGCGTCTCCGCCGCGTGGTTGACCAGGGCCGGCAGGCCCCTGCGGTAGCGCAGCTCCGCCCGCGCGCCGTAGCTCTCGGCCACGCCCCGCGTGATCGCCGTGACGCGCTCCTCCAGCCGGTCGCGCACCGCCGGATCGAAGCTGCGGATCGTCAGGCTGAGATCGACGCTGTCGGGGATGACGTTCGAGGCCTCGCCGCCGTGGATCGCGCCGACGCTGACGACGGCGGCCTCGCGCGGATCGACGTTGCGCGCGACGATGCTCTGCAGCGCCAGCACGATGGCCGAGGCCGCCACAACCGGGTCCACCGTCTCGTGGGGCGACGCGCCGTGGCCGCCCCGGCCCACGACACGGATCTCGGCCTTGTCGACCGCCGCCATGGCGGGGCCCGTGACGAAGCCGAATTGCCCGCGCGGCACCCCCGGCCAATTGTGGAACCCGAAGACGGCGTCGACGGGAAAGTGCTCGAACAGCCCCTTGGTGACGAGGGTGCGCGCGCCGGCGCCGATCTCCTCGGCCGGCTGGAAGATCAGGGTCAGCGTGCCGGAGAAATCCAGATCCGCCAAGCGCTTGGCGGCGGCCAGCAGCGTCGCGGTGTGCCCGTCATGGCCGCAGGCATGCATCGTCCCGGGCGTTCCCGAGCGGTAGGGGAGATCGGTCGCCTCCGCGATCGGCAGCGCGTCCATGTCGGCGCGCAGGCCGAGCCGCCGTTCGCCCGAGCCCTTGCGGAGCAATCCGACCACGCCGGTGCCGGCAAGCCCGGTGGTGACCGTGTAGCCGTAGCCGCGCAGCCGCTCGGCGACGAGGGCGCCGGTGCGGGTCTCCTTGAAGGCGAGTTCAGGGTGCCGATGCAGGTCGTGCCGGAGCGTGACGAACTCGTCCACCGAGGCGAGGATGCCCGGATCGATACCCCTCTCGGCGACGGTGGCGTGGATGGTCATCGCAGGACGCCTCAGCCGGCCTGGCGCACCGGCGCGGCATCGCCCGGCGCGCTGTAGCGGCTCGCGCGGCGCGGCAGGCCGAGATGGTCGCGCAGGGTCTTACCCGGCAGCGTGCGGTCGTAGACGCCCCGCGCCTCCAGCACCGGGATCACGAGCGCGATGAAGTCGTCGAGGCCCTGGCCGATCACGGGGAAGCCGAGGACGAACCCGTCCGCCGCCTGCTTCTCGACCCGCGCGATCAGCAGGTCGGCGACCTCCTCGGCCGAGCCGATCAGGTCGGTGCGCGGCGTCGCGGTCTCGAGCGCCGCCTCGCGCAGGGTCTGCCCCTTCGCGGCGGCGTTGCGCTTGATGCGGTCCGTGGTCGAGCGGAAACTGTTCTGGCCGATCGCGCCGAGATCCGGGAACGGCGCGTCGAGGGGATAGGCGCTGAAATCGTGATGGTCGAAGAAGCGGCCGAGATAGGCGAGCGCGTCCTCGATCGAGATCAGGTCGCGGATCGCCTGATACTTGTCCTCGGCCTCTGCGCGCGTGCGGCCGACGATCAGCCCGGCCCCCGGGAACAGCTTCACGTCGTCCGCGCGCCGTCCATGGGCCACCGCGCTGGTCTTGATCGCGCGGTAGAGGGCCTGCGCCTCCTCCAGGGGCACGTGATTGGCGAAGACCGCGTCGGCGTGACGGCCCGCGAGCCCGATCCCCGACTCGGACGCCCCGGCCTGGAACAGCACCGGCTGGCCCTGGGGCGAGCGCTGGATGTTGAGCGGCCCCTCCACCTGGAAGAAGCGCCCCTTGTGGTTCAGCGTATGCAGCTTGTCGGGGTCGAAGAAGCGCCCGCTCGCGCGGTCGCGCACGAAGGCGTCGTCGTCCCAGGAATCCCAGAGCCCCTTCGCGACCTCGAGATATTCCTGCGCGATCTCGTAGCGCAGCGCGTGCTCGGGATGGGGCCGGCTGTAATTGCGCCCGGAGCCTTCGAGCGGCGAGGTCACGGCGTTCCAGCCGGCCCGGCCGCCGCTGATCAGGTCGAGCGAGGCGAATTGCCGGGCGATCGTGTAGGGATCGCTGTAGGAGGTCGAGACCGTCCCAACGAGACCGAGTTTCTGCGTGTTGGCCGCCAGGGCCGAGAGCAGGGTCAGCGGCTCGAAGCGATTCAGGAAGTGCGGGATCGACTTCTCGTTGATGTAGAGCCCGTCCGCCACGAACGCGAAGGCGATCCCGTTCGCCTCGGCCTTGCGCGCGTTGCTGATGAAGACGTCGAGGTTGACGCTGGCATCGACCGGATTGCTCGGATGCCGCCACGCATTCATGTGGCTGCCGCCGCCCTGGAGCATGAGGCCGAAGGTGAGACGGGTCTGCGACATGGGCGGGTCTTTCCGGGCCTGGATCAGGCCGCGAGGGCCGAGGCGCCGCCCGCGAGCAGCGTCACGGAGGCGAGGCGTCGGGTGGTCGCGGAGGGCGGCGTGTCGACGATGAATTCGCGGACCCCGAAGCGGGCCCGCAACCGGTCGAGTTCGCCGCGCACGTCCTCGGCCGTGCCCGACAGCACATGCGGCCTGCGGATCTCGGTGCGGTAGGAGGCGGCCCCGGCCTGCCGGGCATATTCGGCCGCCTGCTCCTCGGTGCCGAGATTGACGCTCTGGCCGTCGTCGAGGGTGACCCTGAAGACCTTGAGCGGATCGGTCACCGCCCGCGCCTCCTCCGCGGTCGGGGCCACGAAGGCCGTCACCGCGAGCAGCACTTCGCCCGTGCCGCCCGCCTTCGCGTAGGCGTCGAGGCTCGCCTCGGTCACCCCCGGGTCGCCGTTGAGCTGCCCGGCGAAGACGAAGTGCCAGCCGCGCGCCGCGGCGAGCCGCGCCGATTCGGGACTCGCGCCGAGGAGGAACCGCTCGGGCGCGGCCGGCGGCACCGGCAGGGCCGGCGGCGACCCCGCCTCGGATCGGGAAGCGAGATAACCGTCGAGCTCCGCGAGCAGCTCCTCGAAGCGCGGCGGGCGCGCCGGATCCTGCAGGCGCCGCAGCGCGCGGGTCGCATCGGGTAGCCCCCCGAACGCCTTGCCGATCCCGAGGTCGATCCGGTCCGGCGCCAGCGTCGCGAGCAGGTTGAAGGTCTCCGCGACCTTGTAGGGGCTGTAATGCGGCAGCAGCACGCCGCCGGAGCCGATCCGGATGCGCTGCGTCCGGGCCGCCAGATAGGCGATCAGGATCTCGGGCGCAGAACTGGCGAGCCCCGGATTCGCGTGATGCTCCGCTACCCAGAAGCGCTTGTAGCCGAGACGCTCGGCATTCTGTGCGAGCGCGATCGTGCGCTGGAGCGCCGCGCCCGCCGGCTCGTCCGCCAGGATGGGGCTCTTGTCGAGCAGGCTGAGCGCGTAGGTCATCGCGAGGCCCGATGCTCCAGAGGGCGGGCCGAGATACCCGAGCGCCGGATCCGTGACCGGGGGGCTGGTTTGAGGATCGTGATCAGCACAATGGACCGCCTGGGCTCCGGAATTCACGACCGCCGTGTCGTTGCTTGACCGTTGCTGCCCCAGCGGATGTCACGGCAGAAGATCGCGCAAAGAAACGGCTAAGCATTTCTTCTGACCCGACAATTCTCCGGCCGGTTCATGCCCGCGTCAACGACAGTCGATCCCAAAGATGAGCGGTGTTTTAGGGGTTTGATTTGCTTGCCGCCGGATCGACTGAAAGATTATTTCTCGACCGGCGGCCTCGCCGGGGCGGCCGCATCGCGCCGAAAGGCTTGCGGCGGCCTGCTCCGTTCGCCCCCCTCGCCGCTCCGCGCTCAGGCGAGTCGGGCGCGCGGGCGAGTAGCCGGCTCGGGAAGCGGCGGCAGTTCGAGATTGGAGCGGAAATCGTCGCCGATGTAATCGGTGTCGATGAGGGCGCGCCGCCGCAGCTCCGGCAGGAGGCCGTTGAGCAGCAGATCCTCCTGGTCCGGGTTTCCCAGGCCATGCAGGGTCAGCACGTCGACGGCGCCGGCCCGGAAGCGCTCCTCGATGGCGTCGGCCAACTGCTCCGGGGTGCCGGCGACGGACCAGTGACCGGTCTCCTGGGCCTCGATGATGAGCGCACGCAGGGTCAGGCCCTGGCGGGCGTAGCGCCGGAAGATCTCCACGCGGCCGCGCCGGCGGTTGATGCTCTCGACCTCCGGCAGCAGCGCCGCGGGGAGCGGCGCGTCGAGGGGGAGGCCCGCGAGGTCGACCTGGCCGCCCAGCATATCCGCGAGCTTGAGGCGGCCCTGTTCGTAATCGATCCGCGCGTGCTTCTCCCGGAGCCGACGGGCCACATCCGCCTCGGACTCGCCGATGACGGCGTGGAAAGAATTCATCACGCGCGGCAGGGCCTCGCCGCGCCCGTAGGCTGTGGCGCGGCGGCGAAGCTCCGTCGCGAAGGCGACGGCACCCTCCAGGGTCGGTTGCGCGGTGTAGACGATCTCGGCGTAGCGGGCCCCGACGCTCACCCCCGCCTCCGACTGCCCGGCCTGGAACAGCACCGGCCGCCCCTGCGGCAGCGGCGGGATGTTCAGTGGCCCCGCGACGGCGAAGTGCTCCCCGCGATGGTCGATCCGGTGGAACTTCGCCGGATCGACGGCGATCGCCCCCGATCCCTTGCGGTGGGCCGCATCCTGCTCGTTCGCGTCGAAGAGGGCGTTGACGACTGCGATGAACTCCGCGGCGCGGGCATAGCGCGCCTCCGGGCCGGGGAGCGCCTGGCCGAAATTCTCCTCGCCGACCGAGGAGGTCACGGCGTTCCAGGCCGCGCGGCCGCCGCTGACATGGTCCAGGGTGCCGATCTGCCGGGCGAGATTGTAGGGATGGTGGAAGCTCGTCGATACGGTCGCCACCAGCCCGATCCGGGACGTCGCCTGGCTGAGGGCGGCGAGCGCGATGAGCGGTTCCTGCGCGCCGGCGGTTCCGGCCAGGCCCGCCGGGTCGATCTGCAGGAGGTCGGCGGTGAAGAGGCCGGTGATTGTCTCGGCCTCCGCCTTGCGGGCGAGTTCGACCGCGCGCTTCACGCCGATCGTGGGATCGCCGTCGTTCGATGCGGCCACGACGTTGGCGGCACCGACCAGGGTCTTGAGGCGGCGGGGGCGGCCCCCCGTCATGGCCGGCACCGAGAGATGGTCGCGGCACGCGATGCGCGCGGCCTCCGGGAACACATGGCTCTTCGGCGCCGGTGCCAAACCCCGTCCGGGGTCGGTGAGGTCCGGATCATACGGCTCAGGCCGCCGTCGCGCGACGCGACGCGAGGCGATCGAGAACCTTGCGTTCCTGTACCTCCTTCAGGGCCAGGACGCGCGCGGTCGCCGCCTCGAAGGAGGCGGCGGGCGGATAGACCGGCGAAGTCCCGGCCTGACCGGCCCGCGCCCCGATCGGCTTCTCGAAGGGGAGGGAGCGGTACAGGGTGGGGTCCGCCGCCGTGTCGAACAGCGGCCGATAGCCGAGCCTGCGGTAGAGCGCGGTCGCCTCCGGCTGGCGAAACCCCGTGGTCAGGTAGGCGCGCGTGTAGCCGAGGCGGCCCGCATGCGCCTCCAGCGCCGCCACGACGCGCTGCGCCAGCCCCTGGCGGCGCAGGTCGGCCCGGGTCCAGATGCGCTTGAGCTCCACGGTCTCGTCGTCGTGGCTCATGAAGGCGCCGCCGGCGATGGTCTCTCCGTCCCGGACGATCAGCAGGAAGTCGCCGAGCGGCGGTTGATAGACCTCCGCCGGGTAGCGCAGGATTTCGGACCATGCGCCTCCGGGACGGCCCGCCGTGCCGTAGCGGCTGTCATACTCGGCGACCAGCGCCTCCAGGAGCGGTTGCGCGGCCGCCTCCAGGGGAGACGATCGGATGATGACGCCGGCCAAAGCCTGCCTCCGTCGAAGATGAGCAGCGTTTCGCAACACGGAATCCGAGGCGCCGAGGCGAATGCGCGGTCGCGATGTCGATCCCGACTGCGCTCCGACGGTGCACGCTCGCTCCCCGGTGTGCCCCGCGCTGCGCTCGTAACATCCCAAAGGTTTGAAGAAGATCGATCGGGTTGCGCGCCGAGGATCCTCAAAGCATTCCAGCGTCTATCGGCCGCCCATCAACGGCCGGCGATGGTCTCATCATCGTATGGCGGCACCTCGAAGGTCAATGAAAGCTTAATGCATCTTTGCGCCATTTCGTAGGACGATAACGTCTTCAAGGCCCGCGGGAAGAGAGATCGATATTCTGTGCCCCTGGGGCCGCGAAGCCGGTCCACGCCGCGACCAAGTCCCTGCGACCAAGTCCCTGCGACCAAGTCCCTGCGACCAAGTCCCTGCGACCGATCCGGTCAGCCCTCTGACGCGGAGGTCGGGCGCGGGCCGGGCTGGCCCGGGTCCAGGTGGCGGAGATCCGCGATCGTCGCCCGGGCGGTGTCGAGGGCGATGGCGACGGCCGACATCGTGGCGGCGTCGGGGGCCCGCTCGCAGGCGTAGCGGACCGCGTCGCCGGCCAGGCGCTCGACCTCACGGGTGAGATCGGCGATCGCCGCCGGGTCCCGGGCCGCCCGGGCCTGCTCGGTGATCTCCAGGAGCCGCTCCACGATCTCGTCGATGTGCTCCCGGCGCAGCCCGGCCAGGCGCTGCCGGATCCAGGCCAGCACAGAGACCAGCCCGCCCGCCAGCGCGCCGAGCAGGTAGAGCGTGTCGCCGTAGCGCTCGACGAAACCGTGCTGCTCGCGCTCGTAATAGTCGATCGCCCCCGGGTGGATCGGGATCCGGGCGCTGGTGGCCGCCACCGTGGTCTCGTAGGCGGGGGCCTGGACGTAGTCGGCGGCCTCCGTGGCGTTGGCCGCCTCCGTGCGCTTCTCGAACAGCTGCTGGGTCATGTCGGCCGCCACCGCGCGGCTCAAGGAAGCGCGGGCCATCAGGCGATAGGAGGCGCCCACCGTCTTCACGTCGTCGGCGGGCAGCTTCGGCCGGCCGCCGAACAGGCCGCCGGGGATGGCCACCGCCTGGAGCTTGGGGAAGCGCTCGATCACCGCGTCGTCGTCCTCGACGGCGACGAACTCGACCTTGCCGCCCCGGGCCACCGAGCGGACCGCCGCCACCAGGTCGAGGGCTTTTGGGGCCGAGGGCGCGATGATGCTGATGAAGGCGTCGATCCGCTTCTCGCGCAGCGCCCCCGCCACCGCGTCCTCGGCCACCGGCACGAGCACGACCGCGCGGTCGCCGGGGCCGCCCCCTGCCCCCGGCTCCAGGGTCAGGCCGTAATAGCCGAGGATGCTCTTGAGCAGCCAGATATCCGCGTCCCGGTGGCCGCCGATGCCGAGCCGCTTGCCGGCCAGGTGCGGGAAATCCTTGATGCCGGCCTGCTCGGGCGAGGCGATGAGCATCGCCTGGTCGCGCAGGATCGCCAGGGTGAGGCCGTTGGTCGGCAGCAGCACGTCCGGCCGGACCACCGCCAGGTCGGCGCGCCCGTCCTGCAGGGCGGCGGCGCTCTCGCGTACGTCGTCGAAGTCGAGGATCTTGAGGCGCAGGCCGGTGCGGCCGGATTCCAGCGCGTTGGCGTAGGCGCGGATCAGGCCGGGCTCCGTCCCGTCCCGGGGCGCGACCGCGACGGTCAGCACGGTCGCCTGCAGGAGATACCAAGCGAGGAGGGCGGCGGCGGCCAGGAGTGCGACGGCGCCGGCCAGCAGGGTCTCGCGGCGCAGCAGCCAGGACAGGTCGGTGGGCATCGGCCTCTCGGTGGGTCACGTCCGCGCCCTCGGCGCAGCTGGGAGGAGTGGCTACAGCGCGAGTTCCGGGAGCGGATCGACGTCGCGGAGGCGGATTGGTGTTGGCTCGGCCTGGCCCGGGGGCTCGACGGAAAAATAGGCCATTGGCTCCCGGCGGCCGCGCAGGGGCTCGCGGCTGACCTCCCGCCACAGGGCGGTCGCCGAGCCGGCGGCGCGCCGGACGGCCTCCGAGGCCAGGATCGGGACGCCGTGGGTCTTGGTCGCCTGCTCCAGGCGGGCGGCCACGTTCACCGTGTCGCCCAGCACGGTGAACTCGTAGCGCGCCTCCTCGCCGATGATCCCGCTGAACACCTCGCCGCAATGGAGGCCGATTCCGATCCGCACCGTGGCGGCGTGCTCGCCCTTGAGGTTCCAGCGGGCGATGACCTCGACCAGGTCCGTGGCGAAGGCCACCGCCCGGGCGGCGTCGTCGGCTTGCGCCTCGGGCAGTCCGAACACCACCAGGGCGCCGTCGCCGATGAACTTGTCGACGACGCCGTTATGCAGCCGGGCCACGCGCATCACCCGCCGCCGGAACGCTGACAGGAAGGCGGAGAGTTGCTGCGGGTCGAGGCGCTCGGCCAGGGCGGTGGAGCCGCGCATGTCCACGAAGGCGATCACCGCCTGCTGCCGCCGGCCGGCCCGCAGGCTGCCGTCGTCGTCGGCCAGGCGCGAGACCAGCTCCTGCGGCAGGAAGCGCGACAGCCGGCGCCGGCGCCCCGCCTCGCGCATGGCCGAGACGGCAAACAGGATCAGCACCAGGACGAGCCCGGCGAGCGCCGCCCAGATCAGCAGCGCGATCCGGGAGACCGCCGCCTCGCGCCGCTCCATCAGGGCCGATTCCTGGGCCTCTATGCGGCGCACGACGGTGCGGATCTCGTCCATCAGGCGCCGCCCGTGCCCTTCCCGGACGAGGGTCCGGCTCGCCTCGATGTCGCCGCTCCGGTGCAGGTCGATGCTGGTGCCGAGCTCGCCGAGCTTTTCCCGGATCAGCAGGATCAGGCCGTCGAGTTCGGCGCGCTGGCTGTCGTCGTCCCGGAGCAAGTCATGCAGGCGGGCGATCTCGCCGTTGACCTTGGACCGGCCGTTTCGGAACGGCTGCAAGAAATTCTCGTCCTCGGTGAGCAGGTAGCCGCGCTGCCCGGTCTCGGCGTCCTGGACCGCCGACAGCACCCGGCCGAGGCGCCCCTCGACCGCGAGGGCGTGGCGCACCGCCTCGCTGCCGTGCTGCTGATAGACCGAGGCGCCCACCGCGATGCCCAGCATCGCCAGGATCACGGCGAGGCCGGCGATCATCCGGTCGACGGTTTTGGAGCGTCCCGGCACATGCTCGATCACGTCCAGGGCGGCGCGGGCGGTCATGGCGTGGCCGTGCAGGATCGGAACGTGCACGCGCCGGCGATCCCGCGAGCCGGGGCCGCTGGCCGTATGGGCTGGCGCATGATCGCGCTCTGCGCCGCGGGCACAGCGATCTCCTGTCTCAATGGCGTCGGCGGACGATCCGGAACGGGCCGACGGATGGAACCGCCAGCACAAAAAACGGCCCCAGCTTTTGTTCCCGGCGCATCAGGTCACCATCGCGTGCGAAAGCCGAGTCCGGCGCGCCCTGCCGCGATCGTGATCCGCTGTGTCCGTGCCGGACGGTTGTCGCGTCGTCCGATCTTCGACAGCACGCGACGGAGTGCGATAGGCCCCCCTCCCCGACCGCTACAGCCCGAACATGCTCTGGGTCGGGGCGTGCAGCGTGAAGGCATGGCCTTCGTCGACCCAGCCGGTGCCGGCATGGCCCTGCTCGATGAAGGTGATCTCCGCGGCGCTGGACGCGTAGTAGTGGCGGCCGCTCTCGGTGTTGACGAAGCGCTCGATGGTCATCGCGCTCGCCCCGGGAGCGGAGGGATCCGCATAGGCCTCGAAGGCGACGCCGTCATAGTGGTAGCCCGAGCTGGAGCCGAGCAGGCCGTCCCGCTCGGCCGTGCTGGTCGTGTAGAAATCGTCCCCCGTCGCCGCGTTGGTGAAGTGGAACACGTCCTCGGTGCCGGTGGATCCGGTGGGCGCGGCCCAGCCGACCCCCTGATACGCGTAGGCCGGTTGGGAGGTCTTGATCGCGTCCCGCTCCGCCGTGCTGGCCGTGTAGAGGTGCTGGCCGGTGGACGCGTCGTAGAAGTGGAAGACCGGCTCAAGGCTCGCGCTCGTGCCGGTGTTCGGGTTCGCCTGGTAGGCGCGCAGATAGTCGATGTTCATCTGGGCCGGGAACGGCGTCGTCCCGTCGGCATCGCCGGGCCATGTCCCGCCGATCGCCAAGTTGGCGATCATGTACATGGGCTTGTCCAGGCTGGCGGGGGTGGGTGTCCGATAGACCTCCTGGCCGTCATAGTAGAAGGCCAGGCTGTCCGGCTCCCAATCGACCCCGTAGGTGTGGAATCCGCCGCTCATGTCGGCGACCTGCGACACGCCCTGGCTCAGGGTGTGGTTGCCCGGGGTCTGGCCCGGCGCGAGGCTGTGCACGCTGGTGTAGAGCGTGCCGGGATCGTGCCCGAGCATCTCCATCACGTCGATCTCGGGCGGCCAGGACCCGTCCTTGGCGAGCAGCCAGAAGGCCGGCCACACCCCCTGCCCGGCCGGCAGCTCCGCCCGCATCTCGAAGTAGCCGTAGGTCTGGCTGAAGCTGTGAGACGTGTTGATCATCCCGGACGTGTAGGGCTGGCCGCCCAGGTCCGGGCGCAGCGCCGGGTCGGACGGCGCCGCCGTGATCGTCAGGATGCCGTCATGGACGCCGAACGGGTTCGGCAGCGCCGCGCCGCTCCCACCCACGAGATGGTCGGCCCGGAGGTACCATTCCTGCTCCTGGTTGAACGGGCGCGTTCCCGTGGCCGTGACATAGCTGCCCCATTGCGGGCCGCCCGCCGTGTCGAGGCCCGAGGTCTCGTTCCAGAGGTCGAGGGTGTTGAACTCGGCGCTGTAGGTAAGCGTCGCGGTCTGCGTGAGGTTGTTGGGATCGATCGGCATCGGGGCTGGCCTGTCGGTTCCGCCGGATCACGGTCTGTATGCAATCAAGGGTTGCAATATTCCTGCCGGCGAGGCCGACGGCCCTACGTCTCGCCTATTTTTCGCGAAACGCCCGGCGCGCCTGATCGACCAGGGGCTTGGTGAGATACGACAGCACCGTCCGGTCGGCGGTGCGGATGAAGGCCTCCACCGGCATGCCGGGCATCAGCTTGGCGCCGTCGAGGCGGCCCAGCTCATCCTTGGTCACGCCCAGGCGCACGAGGTAGTAGAAACTGCCGGTCCGCTTGTCCTCGCTGACATCGGCGGCGATCCGGGTGACCCGGCCGTTGAGCTCCGGCGTCGTCCGCTGGTCGAGGCCCGGGAAGCGCAGGCCGGCCGCCTGGCCGGTCTGCAGCCGGTCGATGTCCTGGGGCGCGACCCGGACCTCGGCCACCAGGGAATCGGCGTTCGGCACGATCAGCAGGATCGGCTCGCCCGGTGAGATCACGCCGCCCCTTGTATGGACCGCGAGCTCGTGCACGTAGCCGGTCTGCGGCGCGCGGATCTCGATGCGCTGGAGCTGGTCGAAGGCGGCGATCCGCTGCTCGGTCAGGGTCGCGGCCTTGGCGCGGTTTTCGGCCAGCTCCTTGGCGACGTCGCTGCGCAGGTTCTGCTCGAGCTGGATGATCTGCAGCTCGGTCTCCGAGACCTTGCCCTTGGTCTGGGCGATATTGGCCACCAGGACCCCGCGCTCGCCCTTGAGGCGGGACATGTCGCGCTGGAGGCTGGTAAGCCGGGTCAGCTGGATCAGGTTCTTCTTCCAGAGATCCTCGACGCCTTCGTATTCCCGCCCGATGATCGCGGTCTCCTGCTCCTTGGCGGCGGCCTGCTCGACTAGGCCCTTGATCTCCTCGCGCAGCTGGCCGATCCGCTCGCGCAGCTGCGCCTTCTGGCCCTGGAGCGCGTCGCGGCGGAAACGGAACAGCTTGCGCTCGCCGTCGACGATCCGGGCGACCTCCGGCCCCGCTCCGGCGAGCTCGGCCGGGAAGGCGGGCTCGTCGCGGCCGTCGCGCTCGGCCTCCAGGCGGGCGTTGCGAGCGGCGATCTCCCACAGGCTCTTGGTGACGCTGTCGTAGGTGGCCCGGGTGGTGGTGGCATCCAGCCGAACCAGCAGGTCGCCGGCCTGGACGCGGGCGCCCTCCTGGATCGGCAATTCGGCGACCACGCCGCCGGTCGGGTGCTGGACCTTCTTGATGCTGCTCTCAACCACCAGGGAGCCGGTGGCGATGATCGCCCCCGATAGTTCCGTGGTGGCGGTCCAGGCGCCGGTGCCGGTGGCCAGCACGATCACGGCGGCGACGCCGACGACGTGCCGCCGGAGCGAGCGCCGGGTCTCGCGGGTCGGGTCGTCGGAGGCTTGGTCCCGGGTCATGCGACCCTCGCGGGGGGCGGCCGGGTCAGGGCGCCCAGCTGCGCCAGGACTTCGTCGCGCGGCCCATGCAGCCGCACCCGGCCCTCGCCCAGGACTAGGATGCGGTCGACCGAAGCGAGCGCGCTCGGCCGGTGGGCGATCACCACCACGATGCCGCCCCGGGCGCGCACGCCCTGGACGGCCGCCGACAGGGCGCGGTCGCCGTCGACATCGAGGTTGGAGTTCGGCTCGTCGAGCACCACCAGGAACGGGTCGCCGTAGAGCGCCCGCGCCAGCGCGATCCGCTGGCGCTGGCCGCCCGACAGGCCGAGTCCGCCGGCGCCGACCCGGGCGTCGTAGCCGCCCGGCAGGCGCAGCACGACCTCGTGGACGCCCGCCGCCTTCGCGGCCGCTTGCAGGGCCTCCGGGTCGGGCGCGGGATCGAACCGGGTGATGTTCTCCGCGATGGTGCCGTCGAACATCGCTATGTCCTACGGCAGATAGCCGACGGCGCGACCGAGGGCGTCGGGATCCCACTGGTCGATCGCCGCGCCGTCGAGGCGGATCACCCCGCGGACCGGCCGGGCCAGGCCGACCAGCGCCCGGGCGAAGGTGGACTTGCCCGAGCCGCTGGCGCCGATCACCCCGAGGGCGCTGCCGGGGGCGAGGGCGACGTTGACGTCGTGCAGGATCAGGCTGTCGGTCCCAGGGGCGGCGATCGACAGGGCGGTCACGCGCACGCTCTCCCGGGGCGCCGACAGGGGCGTCAGGGCCTCCGGCTCCCGCCGGGGCAGGAAGGCCACCAGCCGGCTCCAGGCCTGCCGGGCGGCCGAGAACGACTTCCAGTTGGCGATGGCGAGATCCACCGGGGCCAGCGCCCGGGCCGACAGGATCGTGGCGGCCAGCATCACGCCGGCGGTGGCCTCCTCCCGCACCACCAGATAGGCGCCGAGCCCCAGGATCCCGGATTGCAGAACCGTGCGCAGCAGCCGCGCCATCGCCCCGAAGCCGATGGCCAAGTCGTTGCCATAGGTGGCGACATCAAGGTTTTCGCGGGTCCGGGCCTGCCAGAGAGCCGCCACCCGCGACCGCATCCCCAGCGCGCAGAGCAGCGGCGCGGTCCGGTGCGCCATATCGGTGAAGGACCGGCGCGCGCCGGCGACCCGCACGGTCTCCCGGGTGGTCTCGGCGGAGGCCCAGTCGGTCAGGATCGTCAGGGCGCAGAGGACCAGCGCGCCCGCCGCGATCGCCGCCCCGAGCCAGGGATGGAACAGGAAGCAGACCGCGATGTAGAGCGGCACCCAGGGCAGGTCGAAGAAGGCGGTGAGCGCCAGGCTCGACACGAAGCCCCGGACGGTGTCGAGGTCGCGGAGCGCCTGGGGGCCGTCGTCGCCGTTGGGCATCTCGGAGCCGCGCGCCAGCAGGGTCCGGAAGATCCGCGGGCCGAGGCGCTCGTCCACGAGGCGGCCGAACCGCGACAGGATCCGGGCGCGGAACACTTCGAACACGCTCTGGATCAGGAACAGCATCAACGCGATGCCGGCGAGCCCGACCAGGGTGGCGATGCTCCGGCTCGGCAACACCCGGTCGTAGACCTGGAGCATGAAGATCGGGGCTGTCAGCATCAGCAGGTTGATCAGGCCGCTGACGATCATCACGGTGATCAGGGCGGCGCGCCCGGCCCGGATGGCGGCCCAGAATTCCCGGCTCTTCGCAACACGCAACACGCGTTCGTCGGTCACAGGACGATTCCCCGAAGTCTCGGTGCGGAAGCCCCGAGAGAACCCAGCCGCAGGGGGGACAGGGGCCCGGCCGTCAGATGCCGGGATTCGCGCGCGCGCCGGTCGAGGGCGAGGTCATAGGCAGGCGTGCGCCGGGGTCCATGCGCCATTCGAGCTGGCGCGATGCGGGGCCGGGTCTTGGGGCTCGAAAACGCAACATGACCATCTCCGGGTTCATGACGTAACCCGTGATGCAACTAAGGGTTGCAAAAATTGACATCGGTAGGGAATACCGGGATTTTTGACAGGGCTCCGATCGAGCGTCGTGGCTCAAGCCGCCGAATCCGGTGAGAGGCCGCACCTGCAACGCCAGAAGGACATGTCGGCCGCGAAGGCTGTCAGCGCTGTCCCTGCGCGTCGGCCGGGCGCCAGCGGTCGAGTTCCCGGTCGATGGCGCCCTCGGTGCCGCGCAAGAATTCCGCCGCCGGCAGGCCGGGGGCGAGGGCGGCGAGGTAGCTGACCACGATGGTGCCGGCCCGGGTGGCCGCGCCGCGGGGCCAGAACAGGCCCGAATTCACCGCCACTGGCACCACCGGCAGGCGCAGCCGGCCGTAAAGCAGCTCCACGCCGCGCTTGAATTGCAGCGGATCGCCGGCCCGGCCCCGTGTGCCCTCCGGGAAGATCAGCACCGAGCGGCCCGCCGCGACGGCCGCCTGGCTGCCCTCGATGATCGCCCGCAGGGCCTGGGTGCCGTTGGCGCGGTCGATCACGATCATCGGCGAGCGCCGCAGGAACCAGCCGACCACCGGGATCGCCAGCAACTCCCGCTTGGCCACGATGGCCACGTCCGGGACCAGCACCAGGAAGGCCAGCGTCTCCCAGGTGGATTGGTGGTTGGCCACGAGCAGGCAGGGCTCGGCCGGCAGGTGCTCGCGCCCCTCCTCGACGTAGCGCAGCCCGACGATCCGGTGCAGGCCCGCCAGGACTCCCCGCGCCCAGAGCCGCGCCGCCGTGCGGACCGGCCGCGCCGGCGCCCCGGCGAGCGCCAGGACCGCCAGCGGCGCGACGAACAGGGCTGTCCAGGCGGTCCAGTACGCGACGAACAGGAGGGAACGGGTATGCGCCAAGGTCGGGCCTCACGTCGGGCCCGGGGCGGGGCAGGTCATCGGCATAGCGCCTCGCGGAGCGTGGTGCACGGCAATTCAGCCGGACTTCACCACCGCCAGCGCTATCATCGGGGGCTTTCGACCGCTAACGCACACGTCGATCCGTCGATCCGTTCCCGAAACGACGGCTGAGGACTTGGTGTCGCCCGCCGCGGGCGCGATAGAGGCCGCGCGCGGCAATCCCCGGGCCGAATTCGAGAACGGCTGCGCCTGCAAGTGCGTTATCGAAGGGTTTGGCGAGCGGGCGCGAGCGCGAAGGAGACCGGGTTGGCCAGGGTGACGGGGCGTGCGGGTGACGAAGGCGCTCTGTCGAACGAGCGGGCGAGCGGGCCGGCTTCCATCGCGGGCGGTGGGGCGACGGGCACCGTCATGCGGGCCTTCGACTGGTCGTCCTCGAGTCTCGGGGCGCCCGAGGGCTGGCCCCAGTGGCTGCGCGCCGCCGTCAGCCTGATGCAGGGCTCCGGCTTCCCAATGTTCGTGGCCGCCGGGCCGGATCTGCGCTTCCTCTACAACGACGCCTACACCGACCTCCTCGGCAGCAAGCACCCGGCCGCGATGGGCGCGCGCCTCCGGGACGTCTGGGCGGAGATCTGGTCCGACCTCGCGCCCTTCGTCGAGGCGGCGATGGCCGGCGAGGCGACCTGGGTCGAGAACCTGCCTCTGGTCATCAACCGCCACGGCTACGACGAGGAGACCTGGTTCACCCTCTCCTGCGCGCCGCTCAGGGATGAGACCGGTGCGGTGGCGGGCCTGTTCTGCACCTGCACGGAGACGACCGGCCGGATGCGGGCCGAGACCGCGTTGCGCGAGAGCGAGGCGCGGTTCCGCAACATGGCCGACCACGCCCCGGTGATGATGTGGGTGACCGGTGCGGACGGGGGTTGCACCTACCTCAACCGCCGCTGGTACGAATATACCGGCCAGACCGAGGACGAGAGCCTAGGTCTCGGCTGGCTCGACGCGGTCCACCCGGACGACCGGGACGCCTCGGGCCGGGCGTTCCTGACCGCCAATGCCCGGCACGGCGCGTTCCGGGTCGAGTTCCGCTTGCGCGGCGCGGATGGCCGCTACCGCTGGTTCATCGACGCGGCCCAGCCCCGCATCGGCGAGGATGGTGGCTTTCGCGGCTATATCGGCTCGGTCACCGATATCCACGACCGCAAGGCCGCCGAGGAGCGCTTGGTCGAGACCACCCGCCGGCTCGACGCCATCCTCAACAACACCTCGCAGGCGATCTTCCTGATGGATGACCGCCAGCACTGCAGCTACATGAACCGCGCCGCCGAGGCGCTGACCGGCTTCACCCTGGAGGAGACCGAGGGCCGCGCCCTGCACGACGTGGTCCACCACACCCGGCCGGACGGATCGCCCTACCCGCTCTGCGAATGCCCGATCGATCAGGCTTTCCCGGAGAACGAGTGCGAGCAGGGCGAGGAGGTCTTCGTCCACAAGGACGGCTCGTTCTACCCGGTCGGCTTCACCGCGAGCCCGATCCGGAACGAGCGCGGCGCGGCGATCGGCACCGTCATCGAAGCCCGCAACATCGAGGGGGAGCTGCGCGCCAAGGCCGCCCTGGAGGCGTTCAACGCCACTCTGGAGCGGCGCGTGGAGGAGGAGGCCGCCGAGCGCGCGAAGGTCGAGGAGGCCCTGCGGCAATCGCAGAAGATGGAGGCGGTCGGCCAATTGACCGGCGGCATCGCCCACGACTTCAACAATCTGCTCACCGGCATCTCGGGCAGCCTGGAACTCCTGCAGACCCGCATGAGCCAGGGCCGGATGACCGACCTCGACCGCTACATGACTGCCGCCCAGGGGGCGGCCAAGCGGGCGGCGGCGCTGACTCACCGCCTGCTCGCCTTCTCGCGCCGCCAGACCCTCGACCCGAAGCCCACCGATGTGAACGCCCTGGTCCACGGTATGGAGGAGCTGGTCCGCCGGACCGTCGGCCCGTCCATCCATATCGAGGTGGTGGGCTCGGCCGGCCTCTGGCCCGCCCTGGTCGATCCGGGCCAGCTCGAGAACGGGCTCCTGAACCTGTGCATCAACGCCCGGGACGCCATGCCGGAGGGCGGGCGCATCACCATCGAGACCGCCAATCGCTGGCTCGACGACCGCGCCGCCCGGGAGCGCGACCTGCCGCACGGCCAGTACCTGTCGCTGTGCGTGACCGATACCGGGACCGGCATGCCCCCGGAGGTGATCGCCAAGGCCTTCGACCCGTTCTTCACCACCAAGCCGATCGGGCAAGGCACCGGCCTCGGCCTGTCGATGATCTACGGCTTCGCCCGGCAATCCGGCGGGCAGGTGCGGATCTATTCCGAGGTCGGTCAGGGGACGACCGTGTGCCTCTACCTGCCGCGCTTCCACGGCGACCTCGCCGCGGCGTCCGCGATGCCGGAGCTCGCCCCGGCGCCCAGGGCCGAGCAGGGCGAGACGGTCCTGGTCATCGACGACGAGCCCTCCGTCCGCATGCTGGTGACCGAGATCCTGGAGGATCTGGGCTATCGGGCGATCGAGGCCGCGGACGGTCCGTCCGGGCTGAAGGTCCTGCAATCGGATGCGCGCATCGACCTGCTGATCACCGATGTCGGCCTGCCCGGCGGCATGAACGGCCGGCAGGTGGCCGACGCCGCCCGCGAAACCCGGCCCGGGCTGAAGGTGTTGTTCATCACCGGCTATGCCGAGAACGCCGCGGTTGGCAACGGATACCTGGACGACGGCATGCAGGTGCTCACCAAGCCCTTCGTGATCGAGGCCCTGGCCTCGCGCATCCGGACCATGATCGAGGCGTGATGTCTGTCCAGGCGCCATCCCGGCAGTTTGTTTGCCTCACGACTGCGTCGCTGCCGGCACTGACAAGGCCTGGCGCGCCCGCTACCGTGCACGTCGCGCGGGCGGGGCCGGACAATGACCGCGGGGGGAGCGTTGAGCAAGCCGATGACCGACACCGATAGGGCGTTCCCGGCCGGCCCGGCGCCCCGGATCTCGACCGGCATTCCCGGCCTGGACGACATCCTCTGCGGCGGCCTGACGCCGAGCCGCCTCTACCTGCTGGAGGGCACCCCCGGCACCGGCAAGACCACCCTGGCGCTTCAGTTCCTGCGCGAGGGCGCGGCCCGGGGCGAGGCGACCCTCTACGTCACCCTGTCCGAGACGAGCCAGGAGCTGCGTTCCTCCGCCGCCACCCACGGCTGGTCGCTCGACGGCATCGAGGTCTACGAGCTCGTCAACGAGATGGGGCTCGACCCCGACAGCGAGCAGTCGATCCTCCACCCGTCCGAGATCGAGCTCGGCGAGACCGTCCGGGAGGTGATCGCCCGGGTCGAGGCGCTGAAGCCCGAGCGGGTCGTGTTCGATTCGCTCTCGGAGCTGCGCCTGCTCGCCCAGAACCCTCTGCGCTATCGTCGCCAGATCCTGGCGCTCAAGCAGTTCTTCGCCAAGCGGGCCTGCACCGTGCTGATGCTCGACGACCGCACCTCGGAGACCGGCGACCTGCAGCTCCACAGCATCGCCCACGGGGTGATCTCGCTGGAGCAGGCGCCGCGCGAGTTCGGCTCCGAGCGGCGCCGGCTGCGCGTCGTGAAGATGCGCGGCATCAAGTACCGAGGCGGCTACCACGATTTTCTGCTGGAGACCGGGGGCATCCAGGTCTTCCCGCGCCTGATCGCCGCCGAGCATCACACCGCCTTCGAGGCACGGACGCGCTCCACCGGCTCGGGCGAGCTCGACCTGCTGCTCGGCGGCGGTCTGGCGCCCGGCACCAACACCCTGCTCCTCGGCCCGTCCGGGGTCGGCAAGACCACCATGGCGATCCGCTGCATGCTGACGGCCTTGGAGCGCGGCGAGACGGCGACCTACTACCTGTTCGACGAAGGGCTCGGGACCCTGCTCACCCGCGCAGCCACCCTGGGCATGGACCTGAACCGGCATCTCGGGACCGGGCGCCTGACGATCACGCAGATCGACCCGGCCGAGCTCTCCCCCGGCGAGTTCTCCAGCATGGTCCGGCAGGCCGTGGAGGAGCGCGGCTCCAGCGTCGTCGTGGTCGACAGCCTGAACGCCTACCTGCACGCGATGCCGGGCGAGGAGTACCTCATCCTGCAGATGCACGAGATGCTGAGCTACCTGAACCAGCAGGGCGTCACGACCCTGCTGGTCCTGGGGCAGCACGGGGTCATCGGCGAGGTCCGCACCGATATCGACCTCAGCTATCTCAGCGATTCGATCCTGCTGTTCCGGTTCTTCGAGGCCAAGGGCCAGGTCCGCACGGCCCTGTCCGTGGTGAAGAGCCGGGTCAACGCGCACGAGCGCACCATCCGCGAGATGAAGCTGTCGGCGCATGGGATCCAGGTCGGCGAGGCCCTGACCGATTTCGAGGGCGTGCTCACTGGCCTGCCCTCCTATCGCGGCGCGGTGGCGATGCTGACCGGCGACGGGCCGGCGAGCGGCCGGGTCCGGTGACGATCGCGGCGCCGGACGAAGAGCGCGTCCTGATCCTGGCCCCGCGGGGGCGCGACGCCGCGGTGGCCGAGCAAGTCCTCGCCCGGGCCGGCACCCAGGCCGCGATCTGCCCCGACCTCTCCGGCTGGCTGGACGCCCTCCGGGCCGGGGCCGCCGCCACCCTGGTCACCGAGGAGGCGCTCGGGGACAGCGATTTGGCCGACCTGTTCGCCTGGCTCGACGCGCAGCCCGCCTGGTCGGACTTCCCGTTCATCGTCCTGGCGACCCGTCAGCTCGGGCACCGGTCGCAGCGCGCCTCCCAACTCCTCGCCCGGCTCGGCAACGTCGTCCTGCTCGAGCGCCCGATCAACGCCGAGACGCTGGTCAGCGCCGCCGCCGCCGCCTTGCGGGCGCGCCGCCGCCAGTATCAGGCCCGCGAGCGTCTCCTGGAGCGCGAGCGCGACCGGGAGCAGCTGCGGCTCGCCAACGAGGAGCTGGAGCGGCGCGTGACCGAGCGGACCCGGGAGGTCGAGACCGCCCACGAGACCCTCGCCTTCGCCCTCGATGCCGCCGGGATGGGATCCTGGGACCTCGATTACGTCACCGGCGCGTCCCGGCGCTCGCCCCGTTTCGACACCGTGTTCGGCTACGACACGCCCCAATCCTTCTGGAACCGCGAGACCTTCCTCGCCCATATCGTCGACGAGGACCGCGCGGGCGTCGAGCGGGCCTTCGCGACGGTCGGCCAGACTGGCCGGCTCGATCTGGAATGCCGGATCCGCCGGGTCGACGGGGCGGTGCGCTGGGTCGCCCTGCGAGGCCAGGTCAAGTACGACGCGGCGGGCGCGGCGATCCGGATCGCCGGCATCCTGATGGACCGCACCGACCAGCACGTCACCGAGGAGGCCCTGCGCCAGGCCCAGAAGATGGAGGCGATCGGCCAGCTCACCGGCGGCGTCGCCCACGATTTCAACAACCTGCTCACCGTCATCGTCGGCGGCCTCGACATGGTGCTCCGGCGGCCGGATCAGGTCGACCGGGTGAAGCGTCTTGCGGAAGCCGCCATGGGTGCGGCCCGCCGGGGCGAGCAGCTGACCCAGCAACTCCTGGCCTTCTCGCGCCGCCAGATGCTGCGGCCCCAGACCCTCAACCCCAACCGCCTGCTCCTGGACTTCAAGCCGCTCGCCGAGCGGGCCGCCGGCGGCGCGGTGGAGCTCGCCTTCGACCTCGACCCGGCCCTCGACCCGATCCGCATCGACCCGGCCCAGTTCGAGGCCGCGGTGCTGAACCTGATCGTCAACGCCCGCGACGCCATGGAGGGCAGGCCCGGGCACACGCGGATCGCGGTGGCGAGCCGCAACGTCCATCTCGGCACCGGCGCGGTGGCCGAGAAGGGGGTGGCGCCGGGCCCCTACGTGCTGGTCTCGGTGACCGATACCGGCGCCGGCATCCCGCCGGATAAGCTCCAGCGGGTGTTCGAGCCGTTCTTCACCACGAAGGAGGTCGGCAAGGGCACCGGGCTCGGGCTCAGTCAGGTCTACGGCTTCACCCGCAGCGCCAACGGCTTCGTCGACATCGCCTCCGAGGTCGGGTCCGGCACCACCGTGAACCTTTACTTCCCCCGCTCCACCGACCCGGCCGACGAGGAGACCGGGGCCGGCGCGCTACGGACGATCCCGTTGCGCCGCGCCGGCGAGGGCGAGACCGTGCTGCTGGTCGAGGATGACGAGCAGGTGCTCGGCATGGCGGTGGAGAGCCTGGAGGAGCTGCGCTACCGGGTCATCATCGCCCGCAATGCCGCCGAGGCCCTGGAGCATCTCCGGGGCGTGGAGCGCATCGACATCCTATTCTCGGACGTGGTCATGCCGGGCGGCATGAACGGCTCCCAGCTCGCCGCCGAGGCCCAGCGGGTGCGCCCCGGGATCAAGGTGCTGCTCACCTCGGGCTACGTCGCCAATCTCGACGAGGGCCAGGTCATCGGCCACGGCGAATTGCCGGTCCTGAACAAGCCCTACCGCCGCGACGAGCTCGCCCGCTCCCTGCGCCTCGTGCTCGGCGGCGAAGGACGCTGAACCCCGAACACAAAAAACCCGGTCCGCGTGAGCGGGCCGGGTTTTTGAAGGATCGAGGGATCGAAAAGGTTTGGTTGCGGGGACAGGATTTGAACCTGTGACCTTCAGGTTATGAGCCTGACGAGCTACCGGGCTGCTCCACCCCGCGCCAAGG
>NZ_FOTK01000088.1 GCF_900114535.1 Methylobacterium pseudosasicola
CTGTGTCATGCCCGCTCCCGTCAGCCGAAGCATCATCCACCTTGGCGTGTGATATAGCACTCGGGAAGGTAAGACCCTACGGTAATTGCAAATCGGAAACCAATTTCTTGTCCATTGATGCTGTGGCACCTTGCCATTACGCAACGACCGGCGCAGGGACAGATGACTTTGCACCGGAGTATGGAACGTGGACGAGAACATTGAAACGATCGAGCGTGGGTCGACCGACTACATCGAGCTGACGGCGGGCCTCGTCTCTGCCTACGTCTCGAACAATCACCTGCAGCCGAGCGAGATCGCTACCCTGATCGCCAACACGCACGCTGCGTTGGCTGGGCTCAGCAAGGGGGCTGCTCCTGAGGCTCCGGCGGCCGAGAAGCTCACCCCCGCCCAGATCCGGAAGTCGATCACCCCCGACGCGCTGATCAGCTTCGTCGACGGCAAGCCGTACAAGACCTTGAAGCGGCACCTCAGCGGCGCCGGCATGACGATCGAGCAGTACCGCGAGCGCTACGGGCTGCCCCGCGACTACCCGTCTACGGCAGCCAGCTACTCGGCACAGCGTTCCGAGCTCGCCAAGAGCCTCGGACTCGGTCAGCAGCGCAAGAAGGTGGCTCCGAAGGCTGCGGAGCCGGTGGAGACCGTCTCAGAGAAGCCTAAGCGTGCTGGGCGCCCGCGGAAGGCCAAGGAAGCCGCTGAGGCTTAAGGCCGAGCGGGGATCTGCCGTATCCCCCGGTGATCCCCATACCCTCGCTTATCGCGGCGGTTGAGCCTTCAGTAGCTCCTGCAAGCGAGCGCGCCGGCTGCCGTGTTCCCCCCCGTTCACGTGTAGCCGGCGCGTCGCATCCCGGACGACCGCTATGGCAAAAGGCGGCGCGTCGTCGTCCAGGTGCAGCGCGGATCAGCCTGGGCGTGTTAAAGGCTGAAGCATAGGCAGTAGACATGATCCGCTCAGCTGCTTGCTACGTTCCTAGCGATCTCTTTATCTCGCTCGAAGTACACCGGTTCTCGATGTTCCATTCCGATTTTGAACGAATTTCTCGTCAGATAACGTCGTTATTGGTTTGCCGAAGTAGCCGTATGATCGATTACGAGCAATTCGCACGCGAACAACCCTAAATCCAAGCATTTTTTGGAAATGCCACAATCCAGCAGGTAAATTGTCTGCGCTATCTGTATTAATAAGATGCCTGACACCTAGATTTGATAATCGCTCTACTATGACCTGGGTAATATAGTATCTTGCATCAGAATGAATTTTAGTTTCGCCAAGCGTAACAAACAGATGTAATGTAGCCCATTCGCCATCGTAGGGAGTAATAGCGATAAGTAATGGTTCGCCATCTGGACCAAAACCGACAGTCCAAAGATACTTTCCGATTACGTCGCTCCAGTCATTTCCTTCTAAGCGGATGCGTGTTTTTGACGGGACAAAATTATGAAGTTTATTGATTAAAACTATCTGTTCCGCACGATCAGTCACAGAGCGCCAAGTTACTCCTGCCTTGCGGGCCGCACGTACTTTTCGACGAAGCGTCTGTTTGCTAGACCCCTCGCTGTAATTCATCGAATTTGCTGGGATCGGTAGAACGCACGCTCCCAGAAAACCTAGGGTAAGCAATCCGAAGATAGTCTTGCGACCAAGTGCATCTTTAATTTCTTGAGCCGACTCGCAAGAGCTGAGCTTGGCAGTTAATCGGGGTAGAAAAACGTGTCCAATAAATGCCCTTAAAGATAAAATCAGATTTGTTATTATAAAATATCTAATTCTAAGATTGGACTCTTTGTGCTTCTTCCAGAAATCAGCTACGCAACCAGACCAGTATTCATCGTCAAATGAATTAATTCGGCGCAAAACTAGAGCGATCGGTGCGAATGAAATCAGCATTAGAGCAAGCTAGTCGGCGTGGGTTTAAATCTGCATACTAGTGGAAACTGCTTAGAAACAATTCCAACAAATGGAGTACGTTTCGGGGGGGGCGCCAGACGTGCTGGATGGTCGAGCGACGCTGCGAGCGCGGCAAAATCACTGTCGCGACTTACAAAAACCCGCTCCCCGAGTGCCCCTTGAAGGCGTTGGCCCGCCGGATGTAGCCGACCACCGTGCGCGGATCCCGGTGCCCCGACTGGTCCATGATCCGCGCGAGATCGGCGCCGCGCTCGGCTGCTGTCGTGATGTAGCCGGCTCGCAGGGAGTGCGCCCCGAAGGTCGAGGCATCGAGCCCCGCGGCCGCGCAGTAGTGTTTCATCACCCGCTCGACCGTCTTCACACCCAGGCGGCGCGCCTCGACCCTGCCGGCCTTATTGACCGGCCGGAAGACTGGCCCTTCCGTGATCCTGGCTTCGTCGAGCCATTCCCGCAGGAGGGCAACTGGCCGGATGAAGCGGCCGTGCGGGATGGCCTTCTCGACCCCCTGCCCTTCTTGATCGGTCTTAGACCTCCGAACCAAAACCCGCAGGCCGTCCGGATCTTGGACCAAGTCGGCGACGTCGAGTGCCACAAGCTCCGACCGGCGGAACGCACCGGCGAAGCCCAATGCCAGCAGCGCGCGATCCCTTTGACCCGTCAGGGTGTCGGGCGTCCGCATGAGTAGAGCCGCCAGGATGTCGGCTGTCGCCGCTGCCTTCTGCTTCGGTCGAGTGCCGATCTCACGCCGGATCCCGCGCAGGCCCTCACGCAGACCTTCGTCGTCGGTCGGGTCCCGCTCACCGGCAAGCTTATGCGCGTACCGGATCGCGGCCAGCCGCCGGGCGATGGTCGATGCCTTCGAGCCACGCGTCGCCTCGTGGCTTAGAAACTCAAGCACGACGAGCGGCGACGCAGGCATCGGATCGAAGCCGTGCTCCGTGCACCACGTCGCGAACTGTCCGGCGTCGCTGAGATAGGCGCGCTGCGTGCTCTTGGCCTTGCCCGCCCGCTGGAACGCCCGGGCCTGGTCGGACAGGCCGGCGACGATCGGTAGGCCGGTCCGCGGCTCCACGACGCGAGATTTCAGCGCCTTCATAGCATCGTGTCCGATAACTGTCCTTCTCAGACACTATCACGCGCGCTATGGTCGTGCGAGGGTCATTCCACGATCATGCTTTTATCACACCACGAAAGTGTGATGATGCGCGGCAATGGCATTCCGGCGAGTGTCTTCATGAAAGAACCGGATCAGGAGATGGCCGCCGCCCTCGCCGCGATCGGCGGCGAGTTTCGCCGAAACGAACTGGCTTACCTCGCGGCAACAATGAAGGTGGAGGCCGCGATCCGCGACCGCCTCGCCTTCCGGCTGCACCAAGATTACGAGCCGTCCGGCTGCATCGTCGCCCGGGAATGGAATAGGGTCGACCTCGCCGTGCTCGATCCCGCCGGCGCGCCGCTCGCCCTCGTCGAGCTCAAGGCGATGTACACCTTCGACGCGTTCGGCAATCTCCGACACTTCACCGATGCTACGACGGCTGACGAGCTTAAGGCCCAGCGCCTCGCCGTTGGCGGAACCGCCGTCTACTCGTTGCTGCTCGCTACCCACCTCGGGGGCACCATCGAGCCTCAGTTCCTAAAACCGGTGAAGTACTCTGGCGGGATCAACCGCGCGATCACGAAGCACGGCGATGCCGCAGCTGTCCACGCTCAGGCCTGCGAGACCATCGACAAGGACCTGGCGGCGCGCGCCGTCGTGGCCCGCGGCGAGGTCGAAGGCGGGGCTGCATTCGGCCAATCCGCCTCCGTCCTTTACTGGCTCGTCCGCAACGACGGGCACGCCACGATGGCATCAGAAAGAGGTTTTCGCAGTGATTTTATACCACCACTTTAGCGGGAGAACGGCGCCGAAATGGTGAGGATTATAGGCCTTGCGCAGAGCAAGGGCGGCGTCGGCAAGACGACCACAGCTTTGAACCTCGCGGCCGAGCTGCATCGCCGTGGGCGCACCGTCGCCGTACTCGACGCGGATCCGGCGGCACATGCCGCCTCGATTGCAGAGGACGGGCAACTGCCGTTCAAGGTGACCGCCCACCTCCTGGAGGAGGACAGCGACGCTGCGGTTTCGACCTGGGTGAAGACCGCCAAGGGCCAGGGGACCGACTTCGTGCTGATCGACGCCCCCGGTGCGATGGGCGCCGCATTCGGTGCGACGATCGCCGTGTCCGATCTCGTGCTGGTGCCGTCCGGATCGACCGTGCTGGACGTGCGCGGTGCTGCCGAGACCGTCGGCACGATCCGCCGGCACCGGAAGGCCGCCAAGCGCGACCGGCCCGACATCCTGATTGTGCCGAGCCGCATCGACAAGCGCACCGGGGCAGGGCGAGACGTGGTGACGACGCTGGCCGCACTGACCGAGCCGGTAGCGCCGGCCATCTCCTATCGTGCCATCGTGGCCGACAGCCTTGCGACCGGGGAGGCGGTTCCTGCCGACACACCGTCCGCGGCCGAATTCGCGGCGCTCGCCGACGCCGTCATGGTCCGCCTCGGAGAGACCCTATGAGTCGCCGCCCGAACGTGTCCCAGACGCTCGCGATGAAAGCCGCCGCGGCTGCGGCCCGTGAGGTCGAACAGGATGAGGCGCCGCCGGAGCCGGTAGGGGCGCCAGAGCCCGAGCCCGAGCCAGTCGTTGCCCGCGCTACAACGGCGACCGAGATCCATCAGCCTGTCTCGCCGGCTGGAGAGGGGCGCGTCAATTCCAAGCCGATTGGCCGACCGAAAGGGCGCCGAGATGTAGCCGCCCGACAGACAGTCTACCTTGATGATGCCCGCCACGCCGCGCTCGCCCGAATTGCCGAGGACCGGGGCCGCTCCATCCATTCCCTGATCCTGGAGGGGATCGACCACGTGATCGGAAAGCCCAGTGCGAAGGGGTGGCAGTAGCGACAATCAACCCCCTGAAAAGCGGCTTCATAGTGGTTTTGTGGTGTTGAAAAACCACCATTGAAGCGCGAGATCCGCGCTACCAGCCGCGTCGTGGTCGGGTTCTGCGCAAGGCCGGGCGAGCCGTGATGATACAGCCGCCCGGCCGGTGCGCCGATCGAATTCCTTGACGATCGTGTGCGAACGGCTTTCGAGAGGCAGCAGACACACCGGAAGAGCAAGGCGGCATGACGCGCGAGATCGTCCTCGACACCGAGACCACCAGCACGGACCCCAAAATCGAGCGCATCATCGAGGTCGGCTGCGTCGAGCTGATCAACCATATGCAGACCGGGCGGACCTTCCACCGCTACTGCAACCCGCAGAAGGCCGTTCATCCCGACGCCTTCGCGGTGCACGGGCTGTCCGATGGCTTCCTGGCCGACAAGCCGCTGTTCGCCACCATCGTGCCCGAGCTGCTCGAATTCATCGGTGGCGGCACGCTGGTGATCCACAACGCGCCCTTCGACGTCGGCTTCCTCAACGCCGAGTATGCCCGCCTGCCCGAGCCGCGGCCGCCGGCGATCGTCCTCGACGACGTAGTCGACACGCTCCTCCTCGCCCGGCGCAAGCACGCTGGCGCGGCCAACAACCTCGATGCCCTCTGCAGCCGCTACGGGATCGATCGCAGCCGCCGTACCAAGCACGGGGCGCTCCTCGACGCGCAGATCCTGGCCGAGGTCTATGTCGAGCTGCTGGGCGGCAAGCAGGTCGGGTTCGACCTCGGGCCCGTTGTCGCCATCCCAGCTCAATCTGCTGCGGACGCCGCCCGGCCGGTGGCGCCGCGCGTGTTCAAATCCCGGCTTACCGACGCTGAGCGGGAGCGCCACGCGGCATTCGTCGGCACACTCAAGACGCCCGTCTGGGCGGACTACATCAGCGAGACGGATAGTTGACGTTTGGGACATGCCACTCGCCGACCAAGTCGAGAGAGGCGAAGTAAATCACCGCCCCGCCCTCATCGCGCACCCGAACCGAATAGGTGCGGCGATCTCGATCCGGAAGCTTGTTGCGCGCCATATCCGGGAGGGCGTCCAATGCCTCAATGCGAGCGGCGTTGATGCTGGGCAATTCGAAGCCCTCATCGTCCTCAAACCGAACCTCACCGTCGTCGGTGTCGAAGAAAAAATGGGGCATCAGATTTCCAACCTCACTCAGGCGGGAGCATTCGCATCTCTCTGCCGCTGATGCCCAGATATTCGATCAACGGTGTATTCGTTTTACATGGAAAAATGACATAGAACGCCGTCATAAAGCAGGCGAATAACTCAATATACCTCCAGTTTGGATCAAAAGATAAGACGATAATTAAATCGTTTTAACTTAAGTGCCCTTTCATCGGGCGTCCCCTCCTGCTGCTATCAACCCAACTTTCTCAGATGGGCCAATTCGCTTCGCCTCAGATGCAGACGTTCGTTTGGTAAGGTAATCTGAAGCTTCGGCTCGGTGTGTACGGAAGCGAACAATCGTAAAGCCTCAGCTACTTACCCGCTGCCCGCGGCAAATATCCATCATATGACGGGGTTTATATTCCACCCTGGACGTAGGGAGACAGATTGCCCTTCGCCGCCATAGTCCAATGCAAGATGCACTGATCCGCAAGCTTGAGAGCTTCGAGGAACTGACCGACGCCGACCGGGCGGCGTTGCGGATGTTCGTTCCTCGGGTGCGGCAGGTAGGACCCCGGACGGACCTGATCCGGGAGGGCGACGCTCCTGGCGACGTGCATCTCATCCTCAGCGGCTACGCCTGCCGCTACAAGGACCTCCCGGACGGTCGGCGCCAGATCATGGCCTACTTCGTGCCGGGCGACTTCTGCGACCTGAACGTGTTCATCCTCGACCAGATGGACCACAACATCGGCACGATCTCGCCCTGTCAGGTCGTGGAGATCCCACGGCAAGCCATCGAGGAGGTCACGACCAACCACCCGCGGGTGATGCGGGCTTTGATGTGGTGCGCTCTCGTGGATGAGGCCGTGCTGCGCGAGTGGCTGGTCAACATCGGCAGCCGGCAATCCGATCAGCGCATCGCGCATCTGTTTTGCGAGCTGCTGTTGCGTCTGGAAGCCGTGGGGCACGTCAACAACAACAGCTACGCGTTCCCATTCACACAGACAGAGGTCGCCGACACGATGGGCCTGTCGGACGTGCACGTGAACCGCACGTTGAGAGAGTTGCGTCGGCTTGAACTCATCACGTTGAAGGGCCGGATCCTGACGATCTTGGATGTCCCGCACCTCAAGGCGTACTGCGGGTTCAATCCCAACTACCTCCACCTCAGAAACGCGCGTTGGAGTGGCCGCCGGCAAGTGCCGTGGCTGCGGAACGTCCAGGGGGGATAGTGTTGGCAGGCCGGGACAACGTCGAGACCCTGGTCGTGCTTCAGCCTATCGCGGTCGACACCGGCAGCCCTGATCGTGACGGCATGCTGGCGATAGCCAACGGCCTGCTTGTGGCGGTTCTGGTCCGCCTCGCCGATCCGGAGCACGATAATGTCGGAAGCTGGTTCTTCGAGGTTGGCTTCGGCCGGCTGCATGGGAAAAAGGCACCGACCTTCCTGAGCCTGGAGGAGGCGACGCGCTGGCTGCGACGGCATCTGAAGCTGGCGTGAGCTGCCTATGACAGCGAACGCTGCCTCCTCGCTTGGTTCGATCACAGGCTGACGAACCATGCCGTGATCATATGGCCGCCCAGCCGGTGCACTCTGATCCAGCCTCGAAATTTCCGGCAGAACTCGCGTTGATGATCAAGCTGAATGTCTGGTTGGTGCGCGCCAAGTTGGCGGCGGCGGCCGTGCTCTTGGCGCTCGCGGGCCTCATCGTTGTAGCCCGAGGGATCGCGTGGCTTCCGTGATCGGGATAGCCTCTCGGCATGACCGAAGGCGATGATCCAACCCCCAAGGCTGTCGAGGACTTGATCGCCGCCGGCTACATGGTCGAGCGCTTCGACGAGGATCCCGAGTTGTGGCGGGTAAATGGTGAGGTGATGACCGGCGCCGAATTGATCGACGAAGCTCGGCGGGTGGGCCTCATGGACGGCTCCGGCCCGCTGCGGTAGCTCCCTGGCATGGCAAAAGAGATCCCCAGCGTCGGCGACCTTCGCCGCAAGTCCGAGGTGACCGACGACGAGATCCAGGCGGCCACCGCCGCCTACATGAAGGACGAGGACGCCAAGCCGTTCGCTTTCAAGTCCGGCCACTCTATCGACGTGGCCAAGGCGATCGAGATGCATCCGCAGGCCAGGAAGCTGCTGGCGGAGGAGGCAACGCCGCCGGGCCTGCGGCGCACGATGGTGATGACCGCCGTCATTATGGGGTTCCCGGTTCGCGGATGAGCGCGCCGTCCAGTACGCCCGAGAGCGTTGTGGTTCCTCTCTTGGCATGCTGGCATGGCCATGTGAACCATTCGTAGTACGCCCTTGTCAGGCATAGGTAAGATGTACCGTATTCCGGAACGCCAGCATTCGACATGCCGGGAGAAGGTGGCCTATCGATGAAAACCCGCGCTCGTTTCCTAGCGCCCTAGTAAGAGTTGCGCAGGAGCATACCGGATGATCTTCGTCACAAGCGCGACCGGTGGGGTGAGCTACGTCAGTCCGGAATGGTGCACCTTCACCGGGCAGGCAGCCTCTGATGCAGTTGAGCATGGCTGGTTCGAGCGCGTACACCCCGACGATCGTGAAACAGCAGTCACCTTCCTACGCAGCGCCAGAGATCAGCAGAGCGAGTACAGCTTGCGCCTGCGGCTGCGCCGGGCTGACGGGAGCTACGCCTGGGTCCTGATCGGTGCCATACCCTCCTACGGGCCGCCGGATCACACCTTCCTCGGCTATCTCGGATCGTTGACGGAGATCAGTACCAGCGGCTCTGAACCTCTGACCGCCTACGGCACGCTCGCGCGCTTCGTTCCGCCGCCCATGAACGCGACGACACCTCCGGGCTCGACGCTCGAACTCGTCGCAGATCACTTGCTGATGGCCCATGGGCTGATCGAACAAGATCATGCGCATGAAATGTTGCCGGTGCTACAGCAGGCGT
>NZ_FOTK01000024.1 GCF_900114535.1 Methylobacterium pseudosasicola
GGCCGAGATGCCCGAACTCGGCCGGCTCACGGCCCGGCAGATCGCCGCGCTGGCCGGCCTCGCCCCGTTCGTGCGCGAGTCCGGCAAGTGGAAGGGCCGCGCCATGGTGGCCGGCGGGCGCAAGAGCGTGCGCACGGCGCTGTTCCTGGCGGCACTGACTGCCTGCCGGCACAACCCGGTGCTCAAGCTGTTCCGCGACCGGCTGGTCGCTGCCGGCAAGCCCAAGATCGTCGCCGTCGTCGCCGTCGCCCGAAAGCTCCTCACCATCCTCAACGCCATGATCCGGGATCAGAAACCATGGCAAACCGCTTGACGCCCAACACAGTCGCTGAGGAACTCGCGCCAGCGGGCCTCGAAGGAGCCCTCCAGGGATCACTGAGCCATCTGGAGCGCTCCTTCGAGGCCGAGCGATCTTCGATCGCCCGGCACCTCAGGATGAGGGAAGAGATTGGGATAACCCGGTGTTCGAACCGTCTTCCGAGTCCGCACCGTCAGACAGGTCTCTAAAACGGCAGCTTCATGCCGGGGGGCAGGGGCAGGCCCTTGGTCAGCTCGGCCATGCGCTCCTGCATGGTCGCCTCGGCCTTGCCGCGGGCGTCGTTGCAGGCGGCGACGATCAGGTCTTCCAGGATCTCGCGCTCGTCGGCGACCATCAGGGACGGGTCGATGCTGACGCCGCGCATCTGGCCTTTGGCGGTCATGGTGACCCGGACGGAGCCGCCCCCGGAGGCGCCTTGCACCTCGATCTCGTCGAGCTCGGCCTGCAGGGAGCCCATCTTCTCCTGCATGGCCTGAGCCTGCTTCATGATGCCCATCAGGTCGCGCATGCAGCTCTCTCTCGTCGCGTGAAGATCAGTCTAGGTGGGGATGGTCTCGGCGCGCCGCCACGTGCGGCAGTGCCTCCCCCTCAGAAGTCGTCGTCGGGCACTTCATCGGCCGGCACCGGGTCGCCGTCGCCGGTGATCGCCGAATCGGAAGTCGGAAGCGGCGCGGTCTCGCGCACGTCCACGATCTCGGCGCCGGGGAAGCGCGTCAGCACCTCGCGCACGAACGGGTCGGCCGCCGCGTTCTCGCGACGCGTCTCTGTGGCGGCCTTCACGGTGGCGTCGAGGGTCGGCGCGCCCTCTTCCTTCGAGATCGAGACGACCCAGCGCTGGCCGGTCCAGCGCTGGATCGCGGCGGCGATGTCGGTGGCGAGCGTCGCCCGGCCGCCGGGGGCCAGCCGGAAGTCGATCCGCCCCTCCTCGAAGCGCACGAGGTGCACGTCCCGCTCCAGAGCAGTCTTCAGCAGGATGTCGCGGTTGGCATCGGCCAAAGCCACCACATCCTCGTAGCGGGTCAGGCGCGGCGCGGGCGGCGCGGCCGGACGTTCCGCCGGGGCGGCCATCGCGGTCGGGGCCGTGGACACCATCGCTACCGGGGAGGCCACGGGCGGGGCGACCGGCATCGGCCTGGGGGCCGCTGCCACGGCCGCCTGTCCGCCGCCGCCGCGCAGGTCGGGGATCGGCGGCAGGGGCGGGCGACTGGAGGAGGGTGGCGCCTCCTCGGCCGGAGCCGCCGCGGCCTCGGCCTTGAGCTGGCGCAGGGCCTCGTCGGGGGTGGGCAGGTCGGCCGCGTAGGCGAGGCGGACGATCGCCATCTCGGCCGCCGCCAGCGGGCGCGGCGCGGCCTGGACCTCGGGGATCGCCTTGAGCAGGATCTGCCAGGCCCGCGACAGGGCGCGGATCGAGAGCTTTTCCGCGAACGCGCCGCCGCGCACCCGCTCGGTCTCGCTGAGCGTCGGGTCGGAGGCGGTCTCGGGCACGACCTTCAGGCGGGTCACGAGATGGGTGAAAGCCGCGAGGTCGGACAGCACCACCGACGGGTCGGCGCCGGAATCGTACTGCGCCCGCAACTCGGCGAAGGCCGCCGGCACGGCGCCGCGCATTACCGCCTCGAACAGGTCGAGGATCCGGGCCCGATCGGCGAGCCCGAGCATGTCGCGCACGCTCTGGGCTGTGACCGCGCCGGCTCCATGGGCGATGGCCTGGTCGAGCAGCGAGAGCGCGTCGCGCACGGAGCCTTCGGCGGCGCGCACGATCGCGCCCAGCGCCTCGTCCTCGGCTTCGACCTTTTCCGCCGCGCAGACCTTGGCGAGATGCGCGTGCAGGATCGGCGCCTCGACCCGGCGCAGGTCGAAGCGCTGGCAGCGCGACAGGATCGTCACCGGAACCTTGCGGATCTCCGTGGTGGCGAACACGAACTTGGCGTGAGGCGGAGGCTCCTCGAGCGTCTTTAAGAACGCGTTGAACGCCTTCTCGGAGAGCATGTGGACCTCGTCCACGATGTAGACCTTGTAGCGCGCCGAGACCGGCCCGTAGCGGATGCCGTCGATGATCGCGCGGACATCGTCGATGCCGGTATGCGAGGCGGCATCCATCTCCAGCACGTCCATGTGCCGGGATTCCATGATCGCCGCGCAGTGCAGGCCGAGCTCCGGCATCGACACGGTCGGGCCGGTATCGGGCACGCCGGCCCGGGCATAGTTGAGACCGCGGGCGAGGATGCGGGCGGTGGTGGTCTTTCCGACCCCGCGCACGCCGGTCAGCATCCAGGCCTGCGGGATGCGATTGGCCGCGAACCCGTTGGCCAGGGTCCGGACCATCGCGTCCTGGCCGATCAGGTCGCCGAAATTGGTGGGGCGGTATTTCCGCGCGAGCACCCGATAGGGCGTCGCCGCGTTGGCGGTGGCTGCGAACCCGGGCAGGCCCGGCTCGTCGTCAGGCGTGCCGGTCGAAGCGTCCATGCCGTGTCGGGTCGGGCTTCCGAGCGCCAGGAAATAGAGGTGGGAGGCTGGACGAAGACCCGCTCGGTCTCGTTAGGGCTGCTTCCTTCCGGACCTGACCCGGTTGGCGAGTGAAACGTCCCTCGCCAACCCCCCGCCGGCTATATGGCCGGGCTCTCGGACGAACGCAAGCGCCGGCTACTCGGCCTTGCGCTTGACCACAGCCAGGGTCTTGGGATCGAGCTTCAGGTCGAACTGCTTGCCGTTGGCGTCGATCGCGTCGTCGACCTCGATCATCCCGTCGTCGAGCTCGATCTCCTTCCACTTGGTGAAGCCCTCCTGGCGGAGCACGGCCTCGACCTTGGCCTGCTGGTCGGGCGGCAGCTTTTCGTCGGCCCGGGCGGTGGCGGTGAAGCCGGCGGACAGCGTGAGGGCGAGCAGGGGGATGGCGAGGCGCATGGCGGTCTCCGATTTTTATGGCGTGCCGGCTTTGAACAGGAAGACAGCGCCCGGGTTCCGCGCGATCCGCGATCCTCTTGAGCCCGCTTCGATTTTCCAGCACAGCTAAGGTTGCCCGTCGCGCCGCTCCGGCTCCGGGGTCCAGGACTGCCGACCTATGGTCACACGCGTCGCCACCGTGGCGTTCGAGGGGATCGAGGCCCGGTCCGTCGACGTGCAGGTCCAGATCATCCCGGGCAACGTCGTGTTCAACGTGGTCGGCCTGCCCGACAAGGCCGTGGCGGAATCGCGCGAGCGGGTGCGCGGCGCGCTGATCGCCTCCGGGCTGGCGCTGCCGGCCAAGCGGATCACCGTCAATCTCGCCCCGGCCGATCTGCCGAAGGAGGGCTCGCATTACGACCTGCCGATCGCGCTCGGCGTCATGGCGGCGATCGGGGCGATCCCGGCCGACGCGCTCGGCGGTTATTGCGTGCTTGGCGAGCTGGCGCTCGACGGCAGCATCACCGCCGTGAACGGCGTGCTGCCGGCGGCCATCGCGGCGGCGGCCCGCGGCCTCGGGCTGATCTGCCCGGCCGCGACCGGGTCCGAGGCGGCCTGGGCCGGGGGCGACCTCGACGTGCTCGCCCCGCGCTCGCTGATCCAGCTCGCCAACCACTTTAAGGGCAGCCAGGTCATGGCCCGGCCGGAACCCTCGGTGGCCGGTCTGGCGGGACCGCTGCCGGACCTCTCCGACATCAAGGGCCAGGAGGGGGCCAAGCGCGCCCTGGAGATCGCGGCGGCCGGCGGCCACAACCTGTTGATGAACGGTCCTCCCGGTTCCGGGAAATCAATGCTGGCCGCCCGGCTGCCCTCGATCCTGCCGCCGCTCACGCCCCGGGAATTGCTCGACATCTCGATGATCCAGTCGGTGGCGGGCGAGCTGAAGGACGGGGCGCTCTCGAACCGCCGGCCGTTCCGGCAGCCGCACCATTCCGCCTCCATGGCGGCGCTGGTCGGCGGCGGCCTCGGGGCCCGGCCCGGCGAGGTGTCGCTCGCCCATGGCGGGGTGCTGTTCCTCGACGAGCTGCCCGAATTCACGCCGCAGGTGCTCGACAGCCTGCGCCAGCCGATGGAGACCGGCGAGGTCATGATCGCCCGGGCGAACCACCGGGTGACCTACCCGGCCCGTTTCCAGCTCGTGGCGGCCATGAACCCGTGTCGCTGCGGCCAGGGTCTGGAGCCGGGCTATGCCTGCCGGCGGGGGCCGAACGAACGCTGCATGGCGCAGTACCAGGCGCGGATCTCCGGGCCGATGCTGGACCGGATCGACCTGCGCATCGAGGTGCCGGCGGTCACCGCCGCCGACCTGATTCTGCCGCCGCCGGCCGAGGGCTCTCGCGAGGCCGCCGCCCGGGTCGCCGCCGCCCGCATCCTCCAGACGACGCGCTACGCCGCCCGCGCCCTGCCGGCCGCCACCACCAACGCCACCTGCCCGGCAACCCTGATCGAGGAAGTCGCATCGCCTGATGCGGAGGGGACGGCCCTGATCCGGCAGGCGGCCGAGAGCATGCGGCTCTCCGCCCGCGGCTTCCACCGGACCCTGCGGGTGGCGCGCACGCTCGCGGATCTCGACGGGGAGGCGCAGGTGCGCCGGCTGCATCTCGCCGAAGCTTTGTCCTATCGGGGCCGGGGCGACGCGTCGGCGGCCGCCGCGTGAGCGAGGCGCTGACGATCACGCTCGGTCAGGCCAGCGCGGCCGGCCGCAAGGAGGCCAATCAGGATTTTCACGGCGCCCTGGTGCCGTCCCAGCCGGCGCTCGGCCTGAAGGGCATCGCGGTGGCGCTCGCCGACGGGATCAGCAGCAGCGCGGTCGGCGCCCTGGCGAGCGAGACCGCGGTCAAGAGCTTCCTCAGCGACTACTACGCCACCCCCGACACGTGGTCGGTGAAGTCCTCGGCCCAGCGGGTGATCGCGGCGACAAATTCCTGGCTCTACGCCCAGACGCGGCGCGGGCTCGATCCGCACGATGCCGACAAGGGCTACGTCACCACCTTCAGCGCCCTGGTGCTGAAGGCGCGCACCGCGCATCTCTTCCATGTCGGCGATGCCCGGATCTGGCGGGTGGCCGGCCGGTCGCTGGAACAGCTCACCGAAGATCACCGTGTCATCGTCTCGGCGGCGGAATCCTATCTCGGCCGGGCCCTGGGGGCGGGCGGGCATGTCGAGATCGACTACCACACGGTGAGCGTCGAGGCGGGCGACGTCTTCGTGCTCACCACCGACGGAATCCACGAGCATGTCCGCCCCCGGGACGTGGCGGCGTTGATCGCCGAGGCCGGGGACGATCTCGACGGCGCCGCCCGGGCGATCGTCGAGGCTGCGCACGAGGCCGGCAGCCCGGACAACCTCACCGTCCAGATCGTGCGGCTCGACGCCGTGCCCGAGGGCGAGCCGGCCGATCTCCTCGGCGGCGTCGAGGGGCTCGACCCGGCGCCGCTGCTCGACCCGCCGGCCGAGTTCGACGGGTACCGGCTGCTGCGCATTTTGCATTCCGGGCCGCGCAGCCGGGTCTACCTCGCGGTCGATGCGGAGATGGGGGATCCGGTCGCGCTGAAGGTGCTGTCGCTCGACCTGCGCGACGACCCGGCCCAGCGCAAGCGCTTCGCCCTGGAGGAGTGGATCGCCCGGCGGATCGACAGTCCGCACGTGCTCAAGGCCCATCCGCAGACCCGCCGCCGCAGCCACCTCTACACGGTGATGCGCTACGTCGAGGGCCAGACCCTGACCCAGTGGATGCGCGACCACGCTTCGCCCGAGCTGGAGGCGGTGCGCGGGCTGATCGAACAGCTTGCCAAGGGCGTGCAGGCCTTTCACCGGCGGGAGATGGTCCACCAGGACCTCCGGCCGGACAACGTCCTGCTCGACACAGCCGGGACCGTGCAGGTCATCGATTTCGGCGCCACCAAGGTGGCCGGGGTGGTCGAGGGCGATCCGCGGATCGACGCTGCCGAGATCCTGGGAACGGTGCAATACACCGCCCCCGAATGCTTTCTCGGCGAGCCCTCGACCGCGTCCTCCGACATCTTCGCGGTGGGCGTCATCGCCTACCAGATGCTCACCGGCCGGCTGCCCTACGGCGATCGGGTGCCCCGGGCCCTGACCCGGGCCGCCCAGCGCAAGCTCCGCTACGCCTCCGCCCGGGGCGTGCGGCCGCTGCTGCCGGTCTGGGTCGATGGGGCGCTGCGCAAGGCCGTGCATCCCAATCCCGCCCGGCGCTACCAGGCGCTCTCGGAATTCGTCCACGACCTCCGGTACCCCAACCCGGCCTTCACCGAGACGCGCCGGGCCTCCTTGCTGGAGCGGGATCCGCTGCTGTTCTGGCGGCTGCTGTCGCTGGTGCTGGGGCTCATCGCGCTGACGCTGGCCGGCATCCTGATCGCCCACCCGCCCCGGTAATGTGGAAGAGCCTGTTTGACCGGCCTTTCCCATTCTCAACCTCATCCCGAGGCGGCTTCACACGTTTCCCCTTGATGCCAACGCTTTGAAAAATAGTCGCTTTTCCCCTCCCCCTTGCGGGGAGGGGTCAGGGGTGGGGGTGGTGCAGGATCGAACGGAAAGGTGCCTTCTGCACCACCCCCACCTCCAACTCCTCCCCGCAAGGGGGAGGAGAGCGCGTCGCGTCTCGCTCGAAGCGCTGTGCCAAACACCTTGAAAGGGCTGAGGCTCTAAGGTTCAGCCGTCGAGCTCCGGATACCGGCGAAAGATCCCGTCCTCGTTGAACGGGATGCGCCGGTCGCTCGCGAGATAGGCGGCGATGCGTGGGCGCTGCGCCACCGCCTCGTGCAGCCGCGCGACATGGGGCGTGTCGCGCAGGGCCGCGGCGGACGCCTTCGGGAAGGCGTAAAGCAGGCCGGCGACGAGCTGGAACAGGGACAGGTCGGCGTAGGAGAGCGTCGAGCCGACCAGATGCTCGCCGCCGTTGGCTGTCAGCACCCGCTCGAAATACCCGAGAAACTTGGGGATGCGCTCCGCGCGAAAACCCTCGGCCCGGCGCAGCGCCTCGGGCTTCTGGTCGGCGTAGTACAGGCCGACGCCGAGGGGGTGGTGGGTGTCGTGCGCCTCGTCCACCGCATCCGCGATGGTGAGCTGAAGCTGGTGCGTCCAGATCCGGTCCGGCTCGGAGGCGCCGACGAGGTCGAGGCGCGGCCCGAGATACAGCAGGATCGCGGCACTCTGGCCGATCACGATGGCGCCGTCGCGCAGGAACGGCGGTGCGAAGGGCGGGCGCGGGTTCTGGGGATCGGCGAGGCGGTCGAGCATCGGCTCGATGCCGCCGTCGTCATCGTCCCGGCGGGCCACGTCGATGTAATCGACGCCGGCTTCTTCGAGGGCGAGGCGGACGAACTCGCCGCGCCCCTGGATCATCGGCCAGTAATGCAGCTCGTAGGGCATCGCATCTCCTCGACCGAGAAAACGCGGCGCTCGCGAGCGGTTCCCGCTCAGTTCGCCGGGGCGTCGCTGTCGGACACCTTCTCGGGCGGCGGCTCGGCGCTGGCCACCGCCTTGTGGGCGAGCATCGGCTGCAGATGCTCGGCGAGCTGCTGGTCGAGGTGCTTGACGTAGGCGCCCTTGAAGTAGCGCTCGCCGGTCTTGGCACCGTAGATCCGGTCATGCGCCTGGATCATCGCGGCGACCTCCGGGCGGCACAGGAAGCCGGTGATGCCCACGGCCTCGTACCAGTGGCCGGCCCGGGCCTCGGCGGTCGCCTTAGGGTTGGCCAGCACGGTCTCGGCAAAGCACTCCGTCGCCGCCTGTCGCAGGGGAGCCAGGACCTTCTCGGCGTCCGCCTGGTTCACCGCCGGAGCGGCCGGGTGGCGGTGAGGACGAGCCTGCGCGGTCGAGACGAGCGTGAGGACGGCGAAGGTGGCGAGGATCGTGGACTTCATGCGGGCGGCCTCGTCGGGTGTCCGAATGGCGTTCAGCATTCCCTCATGATTGCGTCGGGATCGGGGCTGAGGGGCCGCTGCATCCGCCCGATCTCGGGCAAGATGCGGACCATTTCGCGACCGTGGCCGCGCCGCCTCAGCCGCGCCGCTCGGCCTTCCAGCGGCCGCGGCATTCGAGGGCGCCGGAGGCGACCCAGGTGCCGGTCCCGAACCCGTTCGACCCGAGGCGGCCGGCGACGTTGGCGGTGGCGATGCCGCTGGCGATCGATCCGCGCACCACGCCGTTGCGGGTGACGCTGCCCTGCACGACGAAGGCGGTGCCGATGAACCGGGCCTGCCCGTGCTCGATCCGCACCGGATAGCGATAGGCCCGGTCGCAGGTACCGGATTCGGTCAGGATCTCGACGCTCCAGGTGCCGTCGAACCGGTCCGGGATCGGGACGCCGCGGGGGACGGCCTCCGCGGGGATCGCGTATCCGAGGATCAGGGCGGCGCCGATCAGGCACCAAAAGCGGTTTCGGCTCATGGCAGGGGATGGGGCAGGGGACGAGGCAGGCGCGGTTCGATGAGGCTTACGAGGCCGCGGGCGGGCGCATCGCGGCGCGGAGCGCGCCGGTGAGCAGGGCCACCAGATCGCAGCCGACATGCAGGAAGGCGTCCACGCCCGCCGCCTTCAGCGGGTCGAGCAGATCCGTCGGTTTGCCGGCAAGGTAGATCGTTCCGGCGCCCGCCTGCTTCAGCGCCTCAGCGGCCGGCACGGCCTGCTCGGCGTAGATCGCGTCGGTGGAGCAGATACAGACGAGCGCGGCGCCCGAGTCCCGGAACGCCGCCGCCAGCGCGGCCGGATCGGTGAAGCCGTCATTCGACAGCGCCTCGATGCCGCCGGCCGCGAAGGCGTTGGCCGCGAAGGTCGCCCGGGCGTTGAAGGCCGAGACCGAGCCGAGATTGGCGAGGAACACGGCCGGCCGGCGGCCGGTCTTGGCGAGATAGGCATCGGAGGCGTCCCGCAACGCCTCGAAGGGCTCCGCCAGACGGACCGCGGGCAGCGCATCGCACGCGACCGCCGAGCCGGAGCCGAAATTCGAGCTGGGTGCGGCCGTGACCGGCTTCACGTCGAGGACCGTCACCGGCTTCTCGGCGAGGTTCGGGAACTCGCTCGCCCCCGTCAGCGGCTCACGACGGGTCGCCACGGCTTTGGCGCGGGCCTCGCGGGTGACCTCGATACGCCGCTGCAGCTTGCCGACGCTGAGCGAGGCGACGATGCCGCCCTCCGCCTCGATCGCCTGGAACGCCGCCCAAGCCGCCTCGGCGAGTTGGTCGGTCAGGGCCTCGAACCCGCCAGCGCCGGCCGCCGGGTCGGCGACCCGGGCGAGGTGCGATTCCTCCAGCAGGACGATCTGGCTGTTGCGTGCCACCCGGCGGGCGAAGGCGTCGGGCAGGCCGAGCGCCTGGGTGTAGGGCAGGACCGTGACTGCATCGGCGCCGCCCATGCCGGACGAGGCGGCGGCCATGCCGGTGCGCAGGATGTTCACGAACGGGTCGCGCCGGGTCATCATCCGCCACGCGGTCTCGGCGTGGAGGCGCAGGGGCTTCGGCTCCAGACCGCAGGCCTGCTCGATCCGGGCCCAGAGCCGGCGCAGGGCGCGGAACTTCGCCACCGTCACGAACTCGTCGGCATCGGCGGCGAGCAGCACCGCGATCCGGTCGCGGGCGGTGGCGAGGTCGTGGCCGGCGGCTTCCAGCGCGCGCAGATAGGTGACCGCGGTGGCGAGCACGGCGCCGAGTTCGACCGCCTCGCCAGCGCCGGCCTCGTGGTAGGGGCGTCCATCGGCCAGGAAGGCCCGGCCACTGAAGCCCGCCGCTTCGAGATCCGAGACGGTAGCGGCCAGCCGCGGGGCGATCTCGCTCCAGACCGCGCCGAGGCTGCCGGTGGCGGCGAGCGTGCCGACCGGATCGATGCCGAGATCGAGATCGTAGGAAGACAGGTCCTCGCCCCGGTGCGCCGCCAGGGCCTTCACCAGACCGGCGACTTCGAGGCCGCGGGCGCCGGCGTCCAGGCGCAGGGCGATCAGCGGCAGCATCACGCCCTTCAGAACGGCGTCGAGGTCTTCGACACTCTGGGCGGTGAGGCCGTAGCCGCGGGCGGCGGGTGAGCCGGCAAACACCAGGGCCAGCGCGTCGGCGCCGCCTTCGAGGTCGGTCATCGCCTGGGCGTTGGCGACAGCGATCTCGGGATGGTCAACCCGCTGCGAGACCCGCCAGGGTCCCGGCTCGCGGAAGGGTTGAACGGTGGGGTCGGCCCGGGGATAGAGCGGCTCGATCCGCAGGCCGTCGCTCGTCCGGGAGACCAACCGCTTCTCGAAATCGGCGCCCTTCAGGACGCTGTCGACGAGGCCGAGCCAGCGCGCCCGGTCGGCGGGCTCGAACAGGTCGGCGAGCTTTGTGTCTTCCATCGGAACGTCCCAGGCCGCGGCGTCTTGTGCACCGCTTTCAGGGACTTGCCTCGCATGCCGCTCGGCCGGAGGCAATCACCCCTTGGGCGAGGATTGTTATCCAAGGATGATCAGCCCGGCGAAGCCCAGGGCGCCGACGATGATCCGCCACCAGGCGAACAGCCGGAACCCGTGGCGGGACACGTAGTCGAGCAGCACGCGGACCACGAAAAGCGCCGAGAGGAACGAGACGATGAAGCCGATCACGATCAGGCCGACATCGTCGCGCGACAGGAATTTGTAGTTGTCGAACAGGTCCTTCGCGAAGGCGCCGGCCATGGTCGGCATAGCCAAGTAGAACGAGAACTCGGTGGCGGAGCGCTTGTCGGCGCCCATCAGCATCGCGCCGACGATGGTGGCGCCCGAGCGCGACACGCCCGGGATCATGGCGAGGCACTGGAAGATGCCGATCTTCAGGTCCATCGGCAGGGTGAAGTCGTAGACGTCGGTCTTCTTCACATCGAGATCGGTGTCGTCGATGACGAGGAGCACCAGGCCGCCGGCGACCAGGGTCGCGCAGACGATCCACGGGTTGAACAGGTAGGCCTTGATCACCTTGGAGAAGAGGCCGCCGATGATCGCGGCCGGCAGGAACGCCACCAGGATGCCGATCACGAAACGGCGAGCCTGCGGATTGGTCGGCAGCGCGGTGGCGATGCCGATCAGCCGGCGGAAATACACCGCCAGGATCGCCAGGATCGCGCCGAGCTGGATCAGCACCTCGAAGGTGTTGTTGGGGGAGTGGAAGCCGATGAAGTGGCCGACCAGCAGCTGGTGACCGGTGGAGGAGACCGGGATGAACTCGGTCGCGCCCTCCACCAGGGCGAGCAGGACCGCCTTGCCGATGCTTACCGGATCCATTGTCGAGCCTCGCGCCGCGGGCGCGCGACCGCCCGTCTCGGACGCGTCGCGGACCATGGGAAAATTGCGCCCGGAGGCTTCGCCCATCAGGGTTGACGGGCAGTTACCGGAACAGGCGGCGCGTGTTAAGGGCTCGGCAACGATCGAGCAATAACGCTCGCTCTGAAGTCCTGCGCGCCGAAGATCTGCGCGCCTGGGCCGACGACCGGCGCGGGACTGGCCGCACCGTCAGACCGAACAGTCCGCACGGCCTCCATGGCGACCCTCTACCACTTCCCCTTCTGCGCGAATTCCCGGTTCATCCGTCTCGTACTCGCCGAGATGGGCCTGGAACCGACGCTGTTCGAGGAGCGCCCCTGGGAGCGCCGGGACGATTTCCTGCTGATCAACCCGGCCGGGGCGACCCCCGTGCTGCTGGAGCAGACCGGCCTCGTGGTGCCGGGCGCCGGGGTCATCGCCGAATACCTGGATGAGACCCGCGGCCTCGGCCTGTCCGGACGGCGGATGCTGCCGGACGACACGGTGGAGCGGGTCGAGGTCCGGCGCCTGCTCGACTGGTTCCTGATCAAGTTCGACTCGGAGGTGACCGGCTACCTGGTCAACGAGAAGATCTCGAAGCGCTTCATGTCGGCCCACGAGGGCGGCGGCCCGCCGGACATGAACGCGATCCGGGCGGCGCGGACCAACGTGCGCTACCACCTCAAATATATCGGCTACCTGATCGCGCGGCGGCGCTGGATCGCCGGCGACAACCTGACCTATGCCGATCTCGCGGCGGCCGCCCATCTCTCCTGTGCCGACTATCTCGGCGACGTCCCCTGGGACGAGGACGAGATGGCCCGCAACTGGTATGCTCGGATCAAGTCGCGGCCCTCCTTCCGGGGGCTGCTGGCCGACCGGGTGGCGGGCATGCCGCCGGCGGCGCATTACGCGGATCTGGATTTCTGAGCCCACGACGGATCTCTTTCGGCGCGGACCTGCGTCGCCTCGTCGAGGCGCGGGCGCAGCATCTCGGCTTCTGCGGGCTGCGGATCACCCGGCCCGACCGTTTGCCGGACCTGCCTGCCCGCTTGTCGCGCTGGCTGGAAGACGGCGCCCACGGCACGATGGATTGGATGGAAGAGCGCGCCGACCAGCGCGCCAGCCCGATCGGCCTGTGGCCCGGCCTGCGCAGCATCCTGGTGCTCGCCATGAGCTACCGCCCGGAGGACGACCCCCTCGACCTCGTGACCCGGACGGACCGGGGCGCCGTCGCGGCCTATGCCCGGCGCCGGGACTATCACGAAGTGTTGAAAGGCCGGCTGAAAGAACTCGGCGGCTACCTCTCCGCCAAGGGCGATGTCCGGGTGAAGGTCTTCTGCGACACCGCACCGGTGATGGAGAAGACGCTCGCCGAGGCCGCCGGGCTCGGCTGGCAGGGCAAGCACACGGTGCTGCTGTCGCGCGAGCACGGCAACTGGCTGCTGCTCGGGGCGATCTACACCAGCGCCGAGTTCGAGCCCGACGCGCCCGGGCGCGGCCATTGCGGCTCCTGCCGGGCCTGCCTCGATATCTGCCCCACCGACGCGTTCCCGGCGCCCTACCGCCTCGATGCAAGGCGCTGCATCTCGTACCTGACCATCGAGCATGTCGGACCGATCGCGGACGAGTTCCGGACGGCGATCGGCAACCGCGTCTTCGGCTGCGACGACTGCCTGGCGGTCTGCCCCTGGAACAAGTTCGCCCGCACAGCCGCCGATGCCCGGCTCGCCGCCCGGGCGGATCTCGAAGCGCCGGCGCTGGCCGATCTCGCCGAATTGGACGACGCCTCCTTCCGCAAACTCTTCGCCGGGACTCCGGTGAAGCGCACGGGGCGGGACAGGTTTCTTCGAAATGTGATGATCGCGGTCGGCAATTCCGGCGATCCGCGCCTCGCCGAATCCGCGATCGCGCGGCTGAACGACGATTCGCCGCTGGTGCGCGGCATGGCAGTCTGGGCCTGCAGGCGCCTGCTGGAACCGGGCGCCGTGCAGGCGCTGCACCGTCGGCACGCCCCGACCGAGACGGATTCCCATGTGCGCGACGAGTGGATCGCCGCCACCGCCTTGACGGAAACCCGGGCCGGCGAGACATCCCCGGCATGAATCTCTTCGTCTTCGGGCTCGGCTTCACCGGCCGCCGCTTCGCCGAGCGGGCGCGCGACCGCTTCCAGACCGTGCGCGCCACCGTCACCGATCCGGCAGCTGCCGCGCGGCTCGCCGCCGAGACCGGCTTCGCCGTACGAGCCTTCGGGCCGGAGGCCGACGATCCCCGCATCGCGTCCGACCTCGCCGACACCGACGCGCTCCTCGTCTCGGCGCCGCCCTCCGAGCAGGGCGACCCGGTGTTGCGGCGCTACGCGGAGGCGATCGCCGCGAGCCGGATCGGCTGGATCGGCTATCTCTCGACCATTGGCGTCTACGGCGACCAGGACGGCGCCTGGATCGACGAGACGACATCTCCCGCGCCGCGTAGTGCCCGGTCCCGGATTCGCGTGGAGGCCGAGACGGCCTGGTTCGATCTCGGCACCCGGACCGGCAAGGCCGTGCAGGTGTTCCGGCTGTCGGGCATCTACGGGCCTGGGCGCAACCCGATCGTGAAGCTGCGCGAAGGCCGCTCGCAGCGGATCGTGAAGGCGGGGCAGGTCTTCAACCGCATTCATGTCGACGACATCGCCACGACGCTGCTGGCCTCGCTGGATCGGCCGCGGCCGGGGGCAGTCTACAACGTCACCGACGATGAGCCGACGCCGCCCCAGACCGTCACCGAGCACGCCGCTGCGCTCACCGGCCTGCCGCTGCCCCCAGAGATCGATTTCGAGACCGCCGACCTGTCGCCGATGGCGCGCAGCTTCTACGGCGAGAACAAGCGCGTGCGGAACCGGCTGATCCGCGACGAGCTCGGCGTCACGCTCGCCTATCCGACCTATCGCGAGGGCTTGGCCGCGTTGAAGGATCAGGCCTGATCAGGCCTCGAGGTGGCGCGCGCGGATCAGGCGGCGCAGCAGGCCGCCGCGCGGGCCCGCCAGCATCGAGACGAGGTAGAGCGCGCCGGCGGCGAGCACGATGGCCGGGCCGCTCGGCAGGTCGAGGTGGTAGGATAGGCTGAGACCGGTCACGCTGGCGATCGCGGCGATCAGCATCGAAATCGGGATCAGGCCGCCGAGGTCGCGCGTCCAGAACCGCGCCGCCACAGCCGGCAGCAGCATCAGACCGACCGCCAATAGGGTGCCCAGCGCCTGGAAGCCCCCCACGAGGTTCACCACCACCAGCGCCAGGAAGGCCAGGTGGACGGGGCCGCCGCTGCGGCTGACCGTGCGCAGGAACAGCGGATCGACGCATTCCATCACCAGCGGCCGATAGATCGCGGCGAGCGCCACCAGCGTCAGCGTGCTGATCCCGCCGAGCAGGATCAGGGCGGCGTCGTCGAGCGCCAGGACCGAGCCGAACAGGAAGTGCATCAGGTCGATCTGCGAGCCGCGCAGGGACACGAGCAACACGCCGCCGGCCAGGGAGATCAGGTAGAAGGCCGCGAGGTTGGCATCCTCGCGCACCACTGTGGCCCGGGTCACCGCGCCGGCGAGCAACGCCACGACCAAGCCGGCGACCAGCCCGCCGAGGGTCATGGCCGGCAAGGACAGGCCGGCGACCAAAAAGCCCGCCGCGGCGCCGGGCAGGATCGCGTGGCTCATCGCGTCGCTCATCAGGCTCATCCGGCGGAGCGTCAGGAATACCCCGACCGGCGGCGCCGAGACCGACAGCGCGAGGCAGCCCGCCAGCGCCCGGCGCATGAACCCGAACTCCACGAACGGCGCGATGATCGGCCCGAATGGATCGATCACGCGGCATCCTCGTGGTGATGGCTGTCCGGGCCGTGGGAGCCGTGGTCGTGCCCAACCGCCTGTCGCGGGCCGACGCAGATCGCGGCGTCCTCGTCCCAGGCTTCCGAGAGATTGCGCGCGCGCGCCAGATTCTCGGCGGTCAGGACTCGCGCGGTCGGGCCCCAGGCCACGGGTTCGCGGGCGAGCAGGAGCGTCGTCGGGAAATGCTCGCGCACCTGGGTCAGGTCGTGCAGGGCGGCGATGACGGTGCGGCCCTGGCCGTGCCAGAGCCGGATCAGGGCCAGCAGGTCCTCGACGGTGCGGTTGTCGATGCCGGTGAACGGTTCGTCGAGGAGCACCACCGGGCAATCCTGCAGGATCAGCCTGGCGAACAGCGCCCGCCGGAACTGGCCGCCCGACAAGGTACTGATCGGCCGCGCCTCGAACCCGCCGAGCCCGACCGCGTCGAGCGCCGCCCCGATCTCCGGCCGCCACCGCCAAAGGCTGCGCCAAGACCCGGATTTCCGCCACAGGCCCATTCCGGCGAGGTCCATGACGCTCAACGGGAAGCTGCGGTCGATCTCGTCGGCCTGGGGCATGTAGGCGAGGTCACCGGAGCGATCGATGTGCCCCTCCAGGCAGGGGATCTCGCCGGCCATCCCCTTGAGCAGGGTCGACTTGCCGGCGCCGTTGGGCCCGACCAAAGCCAGCAGGTCGCCGGTGCGCACGGCCCCGTCGAGGTGGTGGACCGCCGGGTGCCGGTCGTAGCCCAGTGTCAGGCCGACCAAGCGGAAGGCATTCTGTGTCGCGGGCCGGATGCTCATGCCGTCAGCGCCCAGGCGATCAGCAGCCAGACCAGGGCCGAAAGACTCGCGGCGAGGGCGAGGCGCGGGCCGATGCCGCTGCGGAACAGGGATCGCGGGACTGCTTGTCTTGAACGAGAAGTGGTGGGCAAGACGTCCTCGTCGCGCGCTCGGGCCGGCGCGGGGACCCTTCGGGCACTGGCATGGTCCGGGGCGGCGGTGATACACTGTAACACTCCCGCCGGACAACCGGCGGTTTTCCGGTTGGAGCAATCATGCACCGTCACGAGAGTCACGACGCGTGCCACACAGGCGTCGGCGACATGCTCGCCCGGGCAGAGGCCGTCTGCCGCGAGCGCGGGCTGCAATTCACGCCCCTGCGCCGCGAGGTGATGGAGGCGGTGGCCGAGGCCGGCAAGGCGCAGGGCGCCTACGACATCGCCGAGAAGCTCAGCGCGCCGGGCAAGCGCGTGGCGCCGGTCTCGGTCTATCGCGCCCTCGATTTCCTGATGCAGCAGGGCCTGGTCCACCGGATCGCCAGCCGCAACGCCTTCATCCCCTGCGCCCACGGGCACGCGCCGGGCGAGGGCGTCGTCTTCCTGATCTGCCGGACATGCGGCCTCGTCGACGAGGCTTCGTCGGAGGAGCTGGAGGACGGTCTCGACCGCACCCTGAAGCGGGCGGGCTTCACGCCGGCCCACACCATCCTGGAGGTCGAGGGCGATTGCGGGGCCTGCCGGGAGCGCCAGCAGCCATCCTAAGGCGCCCCCAATACCTCAGCGCGCGTTCTTGTAGGCCCGGCGCGAGACGATGGTCTGGATCATGATTTGGATGTCGAACCAGATCGACCAATTGTCGATGTAGTGCAGGTCGCAGGCGACGCGCCGCTCCATGTCGAGGTCGGTCAGGGTCTCGCCGCGATAGCCGTTGACCTGCGCCCAGCCGGTGATGCCGGGGCGGACGTTGTGCCGCCGCGCGTAGAGGGCGATCCGCCGCTCGAAGCTGCGGTCATGCGCGAGCGCGTGAGGACGCGGGCCGACCAAAGACATCTCACCCTTGAGGACGTTCAGGAGCTGCGGCAGCTCGTCGAGATTGGTCCGCCGCAGGATCGCGCCGACCTGGGTGATGCGGCTGTCGTTGCGGGTCGCCTGCTTGAACACCGCGCTGGCGGCATCCGCCCGCATCGAACGGAACTTGAACACGCCGAAGGGCTGCTGGTTGAAGCCGTAGCGCTTTTGGCGGAAGAAGACCGGGCCCGGGCTATCGAGCTTGATCGCGATCGCGATCGCCGCCAGCAGCGGCGACAGCGACACCAGGGCGATCGCCGCCACGGTCAGGTCGAGAGCGCGCTTCAGCACGATCTCGGCGACGTTGAGCGGCCGGCGACCGATATTGATGCCGGAGACGCCGCCGACCCGGGCGACCTGCATGTCGGGGAACCGATCGAGCACGCTGCCCGGCCGGAGATGCAGGGCGGACGGCACCCGCAGGAATGCGTCGATGCAGCGCTCCACCTCGGCAGTGTCGGTCCAGGGCACCAGCACGAACACGTCGTCCGGCCGCAGGAACCGCACTACCGACACGGCGAGGTCGAGATCCTCCTGGAGCTGGTCGTGGCGCGACACGGTGTCGGCGCCCGGATCGACCCGGCGCAGGTAACTGGTGCCGACGATCCGGGAGCCGAGCTGGTCGGCCTCGTGGCTGGCATAAAAGCGGGCGATGTCCTCCTCGTAGCCGACCAGGTGGACGCGGCTGGCGGAGGCCGAACCGGAGGCGAGGCTGCGGCGCACCAGGCGGGTCGCTACCGTGCGGGTCATCACCAGGGTGGGCAGCCCGAGCACGAAGGCGGTGATCGAGACGATGCGGGAATAGTCGTTGGTCGTCTTGGTTAGGAAGCCGACCACCAGAACCGCCGCCCAGGCGACCAGCCAGAGCGAGGCCATGCGCTGAAAGTTCAGCTTCTGCGCCATGATGCCGTCGAGGCTGTAATCCTCCCGCAGCACGTTCGTGGCGACGATGATGGCGCCGAGCAGGGCGGCGAGCCGCAGGCTGCGGAAGCCCGTCACCCAGATGCTGTCGCCCGCGAAGGCGACTTGGTAACCGAACTCGACGGTCAGGATGACGGCGAGGATCGCCGCGATGTCGGCGAGAGCTAGCGACGACGACAGGGCGATCCGCGCCACCGCACGACCGCGACGCGGCAGGAGCGCGGACCACACGCTGCGACGGCGTTCGGCCGAGGTCGGCAAGGCCTGAAACGTCTCCGGAACCCGTTCGTGAAACATCTGGCCCGCCACGTCCCGGTTTGATCGGACTTTGTACCAGTCTGAAACACGAAAGATTTCAGCGCCGGCATCTGCCGATGACGGAGCAAGGGGTGAGCCGCGAAGACCGGTGATTCGGCCGCTTGGGAATGGGCGGTCATTTATGCGAACGTCCGGCGGCGGGCAATACATGGTAAATGCTGAGTCACCGAAATACAGACACATACCGTTCGCCCGGGCTCGACGGCCCGATACCGGCAGTTGCATTGTAATGTCGGATTCTTGCTGGACGGTTGAATTCCGTCACGCCGGGAAGCTTGGCGGTTGCTACGGCGACCCCGGGCGCGGCGGCTCTGCCTGCGGCCGGCGCCGGTCGAAGCGTCCCTGAACAGGAGAGCGCTCGCTGCCGATCCGGCAGCAAGCGCTTATGATGCGATGATCGACAGGGTCAGACGGCGTCGGCCCGCTGCGGGGTCTCGCCCGCGCCTCCGACCGTCTGCACCATCTCGAAGCCCTCGAATTGCGGATGGCCGAGATACAGGGGCTTGGTCGAGGGGGCCCGGCTATGCGCCTTGCGAAACTGCTCGGAGCGCGTCCAGGCCTCGAAATCGCCCCGCGAACGCCACACGGTATGCGAGGCGTAGAGCACGTGATCCTCCTGTTCGGGCCCGCGCAGGAGGTGAAACTCCACGAAGCCGTCCATTTCGCCGAGATGGCTGTCGCGGCCGAGCCAGACGGCCTCGAAGTCCTCGGTCGCATCCTTAACGACCTTGAAGCGATTCATCGCGATAAACATGGTGTTCTCCGTTGAAACGTCGGATTTAGGCCCTGAACCCCGTCCGGGCGAGCCCTCCTGCGGCGACGCAGCGCGTGAAATGGACTGCGCACAGTCTGCGGATCGACATTTCCGCAACAACGTTTCAAAGATACGTCAGGTTAAACCACAAGATGTAGACTTAGACTTGCGGAGTTTAACAACTTCGTGTCCAATTGCCTGACGGTTCATATTGTGTCGCAGTCGGGCCATTGACCGACTGCTATAACGCTCACTGTCGATGTAATTTCTTGGTCGACGTAGGAGGGCGGGTCACAATAAGGGCTTCGAGTTGTGGCCGATTGCAATGCAGGCGGCGGCTGCTCTAGCGTGTGGCACCGCACTTTAGGTGTAGACGGACTATGAGATTGAGGGTCGGACGGTGAAGCGGCGCGATGGCGAGGCGAGAACACCGGATCCGCAAGGGGACGTTGTTCAGGCCCCGGAAAAGGATGCGAACAGTCAGATGATGCCGAAGCAGACCACCGACGTGGACCGTCTGGTGGGTATTCGCATCACCGCTTTGCGGAAGGCGCGAGGCCTGAGCCAGACTGCCCTCGGCAATGCCGTCGGCGTCACGTTCCAGCAGGTGCAGAAATACGAGAAGGGCCAGAATCGGGTCGGTGCCGGTCGGCTGCGCGAGATCGCACGCCTGCTCGAAGTGCCGGTCTCGGCCTTCTTCGAGGAGAGCGAGCCGCGCGAGAACGCGCAGGAAGACGTGTTCGGCTTCCTGAGCGCCCATGGAGCGATCGAGCTGCTCCGCGCCTACGCCCAGATCGAAGATGAGCAGATGCGCCGGGATGTCCTGGCGCTGGTCCGGAGCGCCGCGCGACTCGCACAGGCCCGCAGCGCGCCGCCGGCGGCTGACCCGGCCTGAACTTTTTTTGATTGCGAGATTGGCAGGGAGCCCCGCGATCCGGTGGATCGTGGGGCGCTTCGCCGTTCAGGCCTGCGGGCTCATCCCTCGTCCGCCGCGATGAGGTGGAAGAAGCTCCCACCTACGAAGCCTATCCGGTGTCCGGCGAGGCCTTGATCCGTGCCCTCGGCATCCGTGACGCGGGCCAGGGCATCCGCCTCCGCGGCGGCCGGCGAGAGCTCGCTGGCATAGTGGAACTCGTGGCCCACGACACGCGCCCCGCGCCGGCCCAACGGGCCGTCGCTGCACAGCCGCGCGACGCGATAGCCGAGATGCAGCTTGCGCTTCCGGTAGGAGGTGGCCACCGGCAGAAGGCCGGCCATGGCGTGGCTGGTGCCGTCGGCGTCCTCCAGGGTGCGGCCGAGGACCATATAGCCGCCGCACTCGCCGTGGACCGGGCGCGTGGCCGCGAAGGCGCGGAGGCCTCCGAGGAACCGGCTGGCGGAGGCGAGCTGGCCCGCATGCAGTTCCGGATAGCCGCCCGGCAGCCAGCAGGTGTCGCAACCCTCCGGCGGCGCCTCGTCGGCGAGGGGCGAGAACGGCACGATCTCGGCACCGGCCAGGCGCCAGCCGGCCTCCAGATGTGGGTAGAGGAAGCTGAACGCCGCGTCCCGGGCCACCGCGATGCGCTGCCCGGGCGGACGCGGCAACAGGCCCGCTGAGGCCGGTGTGGCGCCCGCCGCGGCGGCGAGCACGGCGTCGAGGTCGATGCCGGCTTCGGCGAGGTCGGCGAGCCGGTCGAGCCGAGCTTCCAGGTCCGCAGTTTCCCCGGCCTGGACCAGGCCGAGATGGCGCTCGGGCAGGACCAGTTCGGCGTCACGCATCAGCACGCCGAGGACCGGCAGCCCGACCCGCTCCATGCCGGCTTCCACGAGGCGGCGGTGGCGAGCGCTCGCGACCTTGTTGAGGATCACCCCGGCGATCCGGATCCGCGGATCGTAGAGCTTGCAGCCGAGCGCCACCGCGGCGGCCGATTGCGCCGCGCCGGAGACATCGACCACCAGTACCACCGGCCAGCCGTAGCGGGCCGCGATGTCGGCATTCGCGCCGGTGCGGCTCTCCGCTGCTCGGACCCCGTCGAACAGGCCCATCGAGCCCTCGGCGACAACGATGTCGGCCTGCGCCGCCGTCTCGCCGGCCAGGGCGTCGAGGAGGCCGGGCGCCATGGCGAAGCTGTCGAGGTTGAAGCTCGGCTGGCCGGTGGCCGCGTGATGGAAGGCCGGATCGATATAGTCCGGGCCGCATTTCGCGCCGCGCACGCGCAGGCCGCGTCGGGTCAGCGCCCGCATCAGCGCCAGCGTGACGGTGGTCTTGCCGGAGCTGGAGCGCGGCGCCGCGACCAGAAGACCGGGGGCGCTCAAACCGCGCTCCCGACGGTGCCGCCGGGTCGATAGCGCCGGTCATAATCAGGCGCGTAGAGCGCACTCTCGCGGAAATCGGCGGCGCCGAGCGCTGGCCCGACGAGGATCAGGGCGGTGCGTTCGAGCCCGGCCTCGGCGACGAGGGCCGGCAGCCCGGCGAGGTCGCCGACCAGCGCCCGCTCGTCCGGCCAGGAGGCGCGGAACAAAGCCGCCGCCGGGCAGGCGGCGCCGTAGAACGGGATCAGCTCGGCCGCGACTTTTTCCACGACGTGGATCGAGAGATGGATCGCCAGCGTCGCACCGGTCGCCGCGAAGGCTGCCAGGGTCTCCCGCTCGGGCATCGCGCTCGCCCGGCCGGAAGTCCGGGTCAGCACCACCGATTGCGACACGCCCGGTACGGTCAGCTCCCGGCGCAGCATCGCGGCGGCGGCCGCGAAGGCCGGCACGCCCGGCGTCACCGTGTAGGCGATGCCGAGGCGGTCGAGCCGGCGCATCTGCTCGGCCAGCGCGCTCCAGATCGACAGGTCGCCCGAATGCAGCCGCGCCACATCTTGTCCGCGGCCGTCGGCTACCGCGATCTCGGCCATGATCGCGTCGAGGTCGAGGGGCGCCGTGTCGATGATGCGGGCGCCCGGCGGGCACCAGCCCAGGATCTCGGGCGCGACCAGGGATCCGGCATAGAGGCAGACCGGGCAGGCGGCGATGCGGTCGCGGCCGCGCACCGTGATGAGGTCGGCGGCGCCGGGGCCGGCGCCGATGAAATGGACGGTCATGGGTGCCGAGCGGTGTCGTGCGGGATCGCGAGAGCGCAGGTCGCGCCGGCGCTGGCGATGCGGGGGAGGGCGAGGCGGCTATCCCGCCCAGCTGCAGCGAGGGCGGCCGCTTCGGCCAATGAGCCGACCGCGCGCAAGCGCTCGATCCGGGCGGAGCGCGTGACCACACGGGCGTCGCAGGCTTCCAAGGCTGGTGCGCCGACCGGGCAGGGCGACAGGCCGAACGCCGCCGCAGCTTGGCAAATGGAGGGTTCTGCAGCCCGGTCGGCGGCGGTCGCGACGACGGTGAGATCGGTTCGGCTGGCGCCGATCGTGCCGAGGGCGCGGGCGATGAGGGCGGCGATCTCGTCGGCGCCCGTGCCGCGGCGAAACCCGATCCCGGCGACGATCCGGTCGCTCATGGCTTGGTCCAGGCCCATTGGGTGACTGGCATTGCCGGCCGCCAGCCGTGCAGGCCGCCCACCGGGCTCGCCCGGTCGACCGAGAACCGCCGCAGGCTGCCGCCATGGTCCGCGAAGGCCGCGAGCAGCGCCGCCTCGCCCTGGAGCGTCACCGCGTTGGCGACGCAGCGCCCGCCCGGCCGCAACGCGGCGAGCGCAGTCGCCAGGATGCCGGGCTCCGAGACGCCGCCGCCGATGAAGACCGTATCCGGAGCAGGCAAGCCGGCAAGCGCCGCCGGCGCCGCGCCGGTCACCACCGCGAGGTCCGGCACCCCCAGCGATTGTGCGTTCCGAAGAATCCGTTCGGCCCGGTCGGGGCGCGTTTCGATGGCGGTGGCGCGCAGGCTCGGATGGCGGAGCATCCACTCGATGGCGATGGAGCCCGCGCCGGCCCCGATATCCCAGAGATGCTGATCCGGATGCGGGCGCAGCGCCGCGAGCGTCAGCGCCCGGATCTCGGCCTTGGTGAGCTGCCCGTCATTCTCGAACAGGCCGTCGTCGAGGCCGGGCGCCAGCGGCAGGGCTTGCCCCGCGCCGGCAACCGCGATCGCCACGGTGTTGAGCGGATCGATGGCCGGGAGGTCGAAGGCTTCGGCATGCGCCGCACGGGTTCGCTCCCGCGGGCCGCCCATCGCTTCGAGGACGGTGACGGTCGAGGCGCCGAAGCCGCGCGCGGTCAGCAGGTCCGCCAGAGCCGCCGGTGTCGTGCCGTCCCAGGACAGGACGAGGAGGCGCGCACCCCGCTGGATATGCGGGACGATCCGGGCGAGCGCCCGGCCGTGCAGGGTGACGAGGCTGCATTCAGCGAGCGGCCAGCCGAGCCGCGCGCAGGCGAGGCTGAAGGCCGAGGGTTGCGGAAAGGCCTGGATCTCGGCAGGCGCTACCAACCGGGCGATCTCGGCGCCGATGCCGTAATGGAACGGGTCGCCGGTGGCGAGGATGCAGGTCGGCTGGCCGCGCCGGGCCAGGATCTCCGGATAGGCCTCGTGGATCGGGCTCGGCCAGGGCCGCGTCTCGGCAACGAGGGGGCCGGCCAGGGCGAAGTGGCGCCGGCCGCCATAGACCACCCGCGCGGCGTCCAGCGCGGCGGCGGCGGCGGGCGCGAGCCCAGCCCGCCCATCCTCGCCGATGCCGACGATCGACAGCCAGCGGCCGCTCGACAGGGGCTCAGCGCTCATGGACAAGACACCCATGATCCGTGGCGCCATGCGAATCCTGATCCTCGGCGGAACCGGCGAGGCGAGCGCCCTGGCGCGGGCCTTGGCCGGCCGGGAGGATCGGGCCGTGATTCTGTCGCTCGCCGGTCGGACCGCCGCGCCGAAACCCGAGCCGGTGCCGACGAGGGTCGGCGGGTTCGGCGGCGCCAAGGGGCTCGCCGACTATTTGCTCACTGAGCGCATCGACCGCCTGATCGACGCGACGCATCCCTTCGCCGCGACCATCTCGGCTAATGCTGCGCATGCCGCGGAGGCCGTGGGCGTGCCGCTGCTCGCGATCCGCCGACCGGCCTGGCACCGCGAGCCCGGCGATCTTTGGACTGATGTCGCCGGCATGGAGGAGGCGGTCGCCGCCCTTGGAAGTGAGCCCCGGCGCGTGTTCCTGACGATCGGACGCCAGGAGGCCGGTGCCTTCGCCGCAGCGCCGCAGCACGCCTATCTGGCGCGGACGGTCGAGCCCCTGGACGGGGTGCTGCCGGTGCCAGACCTCACCGCCCTCGAAGCGCGCGGCCCGTTCGACGCGGCGGCCGAGGCGGATTTGATGCGCGCCACCGGCACCGAGATCCTGGTCAGCAAGAATTCCGGTGGGGCGGCGACCTACGGCAAGATCGCGGCGGCGCGCAGCCTCGCCATCCCCGTGATCATGGTGCGCCGGCCTGAAAAACCCGACGTGCCGAGCGTCCCCGACGCCGCCGGCGCGCTGCGCTGGCTCGATGCCGGCGATCATGCCGGCCCCGCGACTTTGCGCGAGGTGTAGACGAAGGGCAGGCCGTCGGTCCGCGGGATGAGCCGGGTGGTCGAGGCGCCGAGGATCACCATCGTGGCCATGTCGGCGGGCACGCCGCGCGCCTCGGCGAGGGTCGAGACCCGGATCGCCTCGTCCGGCCGGCTGATCGCCCGGGCGAACATCACCGGCGTCTCCGGCGCCCGGATCCCGGCGGCGAGTTCGAGGGCCGCGCCGAGCTGCCAGGGCCGCGCGGTGGAGATCGGGTTGTAGAGCGCGATGACGAAGTCCGCGCGCAGCACCGCTTCCAGCCGGGCGGTCACCACCGGCCAGGGCTTCAAATTGTCGGAGAGCGACAGGGCGCAGAAATCGCCGCCCAAAGGCGCCCCGAGCCGGGCCGCGGCGGCCAACATGGCGGTGATGCCCGGCTCGACCGTGATGGTGAGGTCCCTCCAACCGGGCTCGCCGTGCTCCACCGCCTCGAACACGGCCGAGGCCATAGCGAACACGCCGGGATCGCCGCCCGACACCACCGCGACCCGCCGGCCGGAGGCTGCGAGCTGCAGGGCGTGACGGGCGCGGTCGACCTCGACGCGGTTGTCGCTGGCATGTCGGATCAGGCCCGGACGCTCGGGCACGCGGGCGACGTAGGGAAAATACCCGACCAAGTCTTCGGCAGCGTCGAGGGCCCGGCGCGCCGAGTCGGTCAGCAATCCCGCATCCCCGGGGCCGAGGCCGACCACCGTGAGGCTTCCGCTCACGGCCGCCGCCCCTCGCCGGGCAGGAGGACCATGGAGAAGTAGGGCGCGTCGTCGTCCGCCTTGTCGGCGAGCATCACCACGCGCTCGCCCGCCATGGTGCCGCGCTCGACATAGATGGCCCGGCCGAGCAGCCCGGCGGCGGTCAGCGCCGCCCGGACCTTCGGCAGGTGACGGCCGAGCTTCATCACCACGGCGGCGTCGGTGCCGCGCAGGCGCTCCGTGAGGGCGTCGATCGGCAGCGTCGCGGGCAAGACCGTGAGGATGTCATCGCCCCAGGTGATCGGCGTGCCGGCCCGGGTCCAGCAGCCGGACATTCCGGTCACGCCCGGGATCACCTCCACGGGAAAGCGGTCCTTCAAGCGCCGCCAGAGGTGCATGAACGAGCCGTAGAAGAACGGGTCGCCCTCCGACAGGATCGCGACGTCACGGCCCGCGCCAAGATGGTCGGCGAGCTGCCCGGCCGCGTCGTCGTAGAAGGCCGCGAGCGCCGCCACGTAGTCCGGGTGTTCCGGGTGGATCTCGGTGGTGTAGGGATAGGCGAGCGGCATCTCGCGGGCCGGGTCGCGCAGGATCGCGTCCGCGATGGTGCGGGCGTTGCCGCGCCGGCCGCGCTTGCAGAAATGCACCAGCACCGGCGCGCGCATCAGGATGCGCTGCGCCTTGACGGTGAGCAGTTCCGGGTCGCCCGGCCCCATGCCGACGCCGTAGAGGGTGCCGGTCACCGAAGCCGCGGGAATCTCCTCGACGGGGGCTTCGACGCGCTCGAACCCGTCCATCACTCGACCTCGCTGGCGAGCGCGTTGACCGCCGCGGCGGTCATGGCGCTGCCGCCGCGCCGGCCGTGGACGACGACGAAGGGCACGCGGCCGTCCCGGGCCAGCGCGTCCTTGGACTCGGCGGCGCCGACGAAGCCCACCGGGATGCCGATCACCGCGGCCGGCGGCGGCACGCCGGCATCGAGCAGTTCGAGCAGGCGGAACAGGGCGGTCGGGGCGTTGCCCACCGCCACGATGCTGCCGGGCAGGTGCTCGCGCCACAGCTCCATGGCGGCGGCGGACCGGGTGGTGCCCAGGCTCGCGGCAAGATCGGGCACCCGTGGGTCGCCCAGCGTGCAGATTACTGCGTTCTTGGCCGGCAGCCGCGCCCGAGTGACGCCGTCGGCGACCATCCGGACATCGCACAGGATCGGGGCCCCGGCCTGGAGCGCCGCGACACCGGCCTCAGCGAAGCCGTCCGACATCTCCACGTCGGCGGGGAGATCGGTCATGCCGCAGGCATGGATCATCCGGACGACGACGCGCTCGGCCGCCCCCGACCAGCGCGCGAGGTCGGCCTCGGCCCGGATCATCGCGAAGGAGCGCGCGTAGATCGCGGCGCCGTCGCGGATATACTCGTAGCGAGAGGTGACCTCCGGCTCCGAACCTGCCTGGCGCAGGGCATTCTGGCTCGCGCTCATGCCGGTCTCCTGGTCCTCCCGATATCAGTTTTGGCGCGATCCGGCGCGAAGGCGGCGGCGAGCCCGATTGTCTTGGCCCTTCCTAACCGCTCCAGCACCGCCTCGATAGGGAGGTGCATCGCCGGCTCATCGCCCGGGGCGCCGCCGATAACGGCGCCGTAGAGGCCGTCCCGGCCGACGAGGGTGAGGTCTGCAGGGCCCGGCCGGGCGCAGCCCTTCGCGCAGCCGGAGACGTGGGCGGATCGCCCGTCCGCACCGAACGGCCGGAACGCCTCCGCGACATCTGCGGCGTCCGCGAGTGTCGGCGTCGACCCTGAGGCGCAGGCCGGTGCGCCCGTGCAGGCGGCGACGCTGCGCCGCGGATCGTCGGGTGCGACGATGAAGTTTTGGGCCAGGGCCGTCAGATCTGCATCCGAAGGCTCCTGACGCGACAGCAGCATGAAGCCGCGGGTGGGTGACAGGCGGATTTCCTCGGCACTGAGGCGCGAGGCGAGGTCCACGAGGCGATCGAGAGCGTCCGCCGTGCAGCGACCGAACGGCGCATCGACGGTGAGCACGGACTGGCTTGCCGCTAACGGTGCGATGCCAGCCGGTGGGGAGAAAGGCGCACCGATCGGAGAAACGCCACCGCGCCCCCTCTCCCGTGCGGGAGAGGGTTGGGGTGAGGGGTGCGCCCGATCCGGAAAGACCTGTCCCCTCACCCTGTCCCTCTCCCGCACGGGAGAGGGGACCTGCGCCTGCATCGCGAGCCGAACGGCATTCTCCAACGCGCTGAAATCATCTGGCGACAGATCGCGCGTCCGCCGCCGCCCGGTCCCGGCGAAGGCGTTGAGCAGCGCGGCTACCGCGGCTGGCGCCTCCTCCTCTGAACAGGTGACGCAATCGCGACGACCGTGCTCCTCCGCGGCGACCGCGATCCGGACGCCGCCCGAGGCGGCTGGGAAAACATAGGCATCGGCCTCCGGCATCTCGGCACGTAGGCGGCCCTCGACCACCACCAACGTCTTGGCCGGCAGCCCCGACACGGCGAGCCCCGCGGCCTCGATGGCGCGGGCCAGGGCCGGTACGTCGAACGTCTCGGCTGGATCGCGGCCGGCCAGGGGACTGGTGAGCGTCAGGCGCTGAGGGCCACCGTCGGCGCGCGTGTCGCCGAGGCCGGCGGCCTCCAGCAGGCGGGCGAGCGGCGCGCGCGTCGCATCCGAGACGCCCCGGATCTGGAGGTTGGCCCGGGCGGTGAGGTCGAGATGGCCGTTGCCGAAGCGGCGCGCGCCCTCGGCCACGGCGCGGGCCTGCGGCAGGGTCAGGATCCCCAGCGGCGGATGCACCCGCGCGAGCAGGCCGTCGCCCGTGGGCATCGGGCGGCTGAGCCCGGGGCACCAGCCCCGGCGGGCGGGGGCGTCGGGCAGGGCGCGGCGATGGGCGGCGACGCTCATTCGGCGGCCTCCGGCATCAGCGCGTCGGCGGGCAGCGCGTTGCGCCGGCTGTGCCACAGGCCGCGGTCGCGGGCCTCGTCGAACCGCTCCAGGATCGCCCGGGTCGCCGCCGGGTTGGCGGCGCGCAGCCGGTCGAACACCTCGGAATCGGCGATCCAGGTGGCGTAGAGCCGGTCGAAGCCGGCATCGGTCACGGCGTCGCTCGCAGCGGCGAGGACGAACACCGCGTCGAGCCCCTGGGCCAGCTCCTGCGCGCCGCGGTAGCCGTGGCGGAGTTGGGCGGCGATCCAGCGCGGATCGGCGAGCCGGCCGCGGATCAGCCGTGCGGCATCCTCCCGGGCGGTACGGGTCTTGGGGCGCTCCGGAACCGAGACGTCCAGGCTGTAGAGGGCGGGGCTGGCGCCTTGGAGCGTGGCCGCCGCCGCGAAGCCACCCATGGCATCCACCGCGGCGTCGCCGTCGAACAGGTCGCGCTCAGCCACGTCGAAAGCGTGCAGATAGGCGTCCGCCGCGGCGACCCGGGCGCCGAAGGCCGCGTCCGGTCCTTCGCGGTCGCCGTAGGCATGGCCGCTTGCCGCGAGATAGGCCCGGGCGAGATCGGCCCGATCGTCCCAGGTGCCGTCGAGGGCGGTGGCGGCCGTGCCGGCGCCGTAGCGGCCGGGCGCTGCGCCGTAGACCCGGGCGATGGCTTCGCCACGGCGCCGGGCGGCGGCCAAAGGATTCTCAGCATCCTCCTCATCGCGTTCCGCCACCGCGCGGGCGGCGCGGTCGAGCAGGGCGAGGGTATCGGGGAAGGTGTCGCGGAACGCGCCCGACACGCGGACGGTCACGTCGATCCGCGGCCGGTCGAGCATCGCGAGGGGCAGCACCTCGAAGCCCGTGACCCGGGTGCTGGCATGGTCCCAGACCGGCCGCACGCCCATCAGCGCCAGGGCATGGGCGACGTCCTCACCGCCGGTGCGCAGGGTCGGGGAGGCCCAAAGATCCATGACGATCCGGGCCGGGTACTCGCCCTCGTCCTGCAGGTAGCGGGTCACCACCGAGGCGGCGGCCCGCTCGCCCAGCAGCGCCGCGGCGCGGCTCGGGATCGCCCGGGGATCGAGAGTCGCGAGGTTGCGCCCGGTAGGCAGCACGTCGGCGCGGCCACGCGACGGCGAGCCCGCGGGGCCCGGCGGCACGAAGCGGCCATCGAGCGCCGCCAGCAGGCCCGCCCGCTCGCCGGTGGCGCTTGCGACGACCGCCTCCGGCGCAGTGTCGGGGGCGCGGCCGAAGACGTGCAGCCCGTCGCGAAACGTGGTCTCGCCGAGGTCGCAGAGATGGGCGTCGAGGCGGGTCAGCGCCTCCTCCATCGGTGTGTCCCGGCCGATGCCGGCGCCGTCGAGCAGCCCGGCAGCATCCGCATCCTCCAGGATCGCGCTGGCGATCAGGCCGGCCCGGCGCGGATCGAGCACGCTCGCGGCGGAATACTCCTCCACCAGCTCGCGCAGGCGGGCGGCCTCCGGCGGCAGGGCGTGCAGGGTGGTGTCGGGGGTGAGATGCCCGAGGGCGATCCCGCCGAGCCGACGCTTCAGCGGGGCGGCCTCGCCCGGGTCATCGACGATGAACGGATAGATCACCGGCAGCCCGCCGACGCAGAGCGCCGGGAAGCAGCCCGGGGACAGGGCCACCGCCTTGCCGGGCAGCCATTCGGCGGTGCCATGCGTGCCGAGCTGCACCAGCGCGTCGAAACGCTGCCGTAGTCCCAGATGGAAGGCCAGGTAGGCGTGGGTCGGGACGCGATCCGGGTCGTGATAGCCCGTCTTGCGGTCGGGATCGCGGCCGCGGTCGGGCTGGAGGAAGAAGGCGAGTTTTCCGCCCTTTCCCGCCAAGGCCTCGGCATCCGTCCTCCGGCGCGCGAAAGATGCGACGTGCCCTCTCTCCCGCACGGGAGAGGGGACCGGCGCTCCATTCGGCAGCGTTTGGATGTGGTCGTCCGCAGCAAGGGGCTGGTGCGCGGGACGCGACGTGACCATCCGAAACTGGAAAAGACCGTCGCGACACATCGGGTCGTTGGCCGGCTCGCCCCAGGCTTCCATCAGCGCATCACGGGACGGCGCGGGCAATCCGGCGAGCCAAGCGGAATAATCCGCCAGCGGGACCGTGAACCCCGCTTCACCCTCGGTAAGCGCCTGCATCAGCGCGGCCGGCTCGGGCAATGCCCCGGTCGCGTAACCCGCCTCAACCAAGTCCAAAGCAAGCGCGCGGGCGCTCTCGGGCGTGTCGAGGCCGACCGCGAAGCCGGCCCGGCCGCCGCGGGCGGGATAATCGGAGAGGACGACGGCCACCTGCCGCTCGGCCCGGGGGAGGGCGGCGAGACGCAGCCAGCCCGCCGCCCGCTCGGCCAGGGCATCGATGCCGGCTGGATAGGGGATGGCCCGGCGCTCGGCGAAGCCGGCGACTTCCGCTGCCTCTTCCTTGAACGAGATCGGGAAGCCGGAGAGCCGGCCGTCGAATTCCGGCAGGGCGACCTGCATGGCGAGGTCGGCGGCGCCGAGGCCCCGGGCCGAGGCTTCCCAGGCCACCCGGGGGGCGCCGACCGTGTAGGCCTGGAGCACCGGGCAATCGGCGCCGTCGAGGACGAAATCGATCCCGTCCTCCCGCGCCGAGAAGGCGGTTGCGGCGATCACGAGATCCGGCTTGCGCGTCCGCACGGCTTCGGCGACGGCCTTGGCCGCCACCGACTCCTTGAGGCTCGACACTGCCATCGGCAGCACGCCGATGCCGCGGACGCGCAGGGCAGCGGCCAGGGCGACGAACGGCGCGGTATCGCCGCCGAGCACCGCGGAGCGGTAGACCAGGAGCAGGGCGAGCGGAGTGGCGGTCACGCGCGGGTCCAAGAGCGGCACCGCCGTCCCGGCGGCCTCGATCGCCGTATCCAGCGCGAGCACGCCGCAGCCCGGGCACCAGGGGAAACCCCGCGGCAGCGGCTGCGGCGGCTCGACGGCCCCACCCGCGCTGATCCGGGCGGCGAGCAGGCGCAGCATCCGCCGCAGGTTCTCCGGGCCGCCGGCGCGGAAATACCCGTCGACCGTTTGCGCGAAGTCCGGATCGGTGGAGAAGTCGGCCAGCCGCGGGTCCGGCCGGTCGTCGCCCGGCAGTACCGCGAGCACGATTCCGTTCGCCCGCGCCGCGGCGGCACAGCGTTCGATCCCATAGCGCCAGTAATCCAGACCGCCGAGGCAGCGGATCACCACGAGCTTCGCCCGGGACACCACGCGCTCGACATAGAGATCGACCGACATCGGATGCCGGAGCTTGGCGAGCTTGGCGAGCCGCAAGCTCGGCAGACCGGGCTCCGCGGCCTGGGCCTGCCCGATCCCGGCGAGGTCGCTGTCGGTGAACGAGAGCACGACGAGATCTCCGGGCTCCTGCCCGAGATCCACGGCCGCCTCGCCCTCGTCGAGGGAGACGCTATCGATGCGAACGAGATGCATGGCGCGCCTCCTAGGCCGCGCCGAGATGGGCGCGCGCGCAGCGTCTCAGCGAGAAAGCGCGCGCGACCGCCTTCATCCCGCCAGCGCCGCGGCGACGGCGCCCTGGTCGAACCCCTTCAAGCCGATCACCACGAGGCGCCCGTCGCGGCTCTCGCCCGCCCGCCAGGGCCGGTCGAAATGGTGGACGACGCGCCGGCCGACGCCCTGCACCACGAGGCGCATGGCCTTGCCCTCCACCTCGGCGAACCCCTTGATACGAAGGACGCCTTCGGCCTCCGCGGCCTTCTCGACCCGCGCGGCGAGGTCGCCGGCGGTAATGGCCGGGCGGACCGGCAGGGCGACGGTCTCGAAATCGTCGTGGTCGTGATCCTCGCCGTCGCCGTGATGCGAGGGGCGGGCGTCGAGATCATTCTCGGCGGCCGCGCCCAGCCCGAGCAGGACCAGCGGATCGATCGCGCCGTTGGCGGTCTCGACCACCTTCACGGCCCGGGGCAGATGCCCCTCGACCTCGGCGCGCACCCGCGCCCGGGTCTCGGCATCGAGCAGGTCGGACTTGTTGAGCACCACGAGGTCGGCGCAGAGGAGCTGGTCCTCGAACACTTCTTCGAGCGGATTGTCGTGATCGACCGCCGTGTCGGCGGCGCGCTGGGCGGCCAGCGCCTCGGGATCCTCCGCGAAAGCGCCAGCGGCGACGGCCGGCCCATCCACCACGGCCACGACCCCGTCGACGGTGACCCGCGAGCGGATCGCCGGCCATTGGAAGGCCTGGACCAGGGGCTTCGGCAGAGCGAGGCCGGAGGTCTCGATCAGGATGTGCTCCGGCGGCTCGGCGCGACCGAGCAGGGTCTCGAGGGCCGGCACGAAATCGTCGGCCACGGTGCAGCAGATGCAGCCGTTGGGCAGCTCGACGATGGAGTCCTCGGTGCAGCCCTCGACGCCGCAGGCGGCCAGGAACGACTTGTCGAAGCCGACATCGCCGAACTCGTTCACCAGGATCGCCAGGCGGCGACCCTTCGCGTTCTCGACGACGTGGCGGACCAGCGTCGTCTTGCCGGCGCCGAGGAAGCCGGTGACGATGGTGCAGGGGATCTTGGTCACGATGGTCATTCCGCAGCCTCCAGGGTGCCGGCCGGAAGCGGGCGGGGATCGGGAAAGGGCGGGATCCGGGCGATCACGCCGGTCTTGAAGGCGGCGGGCCGCTCCCGCCACGGCACGATGCCGTCCTGCGTCGCCGCGTAGGACGAGAGGCCGCCGAGGATGATCGCGGCGGACTCGATTGGGTCCATGTCGCCGTAGACGTAGGTCCAGCGGTTCGCCGAGGCGACGGCCACGGAGCAGGGCCGCTTGCACACGGACAGGCACTCGACCCCTTCGATCCGCAGATCCGGAGCCGCATTGCCCGCACGGAGGGCGTCGAGCAGGCGCGCCCCGGCCCGGGGGCCGTCCGGGTCGTCGCCCGGGCGACGGCAGGTGGTGCAGACGTAGAGCACGGTCTCAGGCATGGGCCGTCCCGCGTGCCGGGCCCCGGGCGAAGGCCTGCCAGGCCCAGCCGAAGCCGAGGCCGATCAGCACCCAGAACACGAAGCTAATCGCCAGCGACCGGGCCGCGAACTGCGCCGCCAGCGCCGCGGGAAGCTCGGAGGTGGCCTCCGGTGCCTGCGGTGCACCGGCCACGTGTGGGGCGATGAGCAGTACGAGCCCGCCCAGGATCGCGATCAGCGAGCGCCGGATCGCGATCAGGTACAGGCCCATGCCGGTGGCCGCCGCGGTCATCACCCACCAGGCTTGGCGGGTGACGAGCGGGGCCGCCTCGCTGCCGGGCAGTTCCGGCGGCAGCCCGAGGCCTGGGGCCAGGGCGACGCTGGCGAAGCCCGCGATCGCGAAGGCGAGACCGACCTGCCGGGTCGGCTCCCGCCCGCAGGCGAGGATCGCGGCACCGAGCAGCAGGGCGTAGCCCACCGCGCCGACGAGGGTCGCCAGCGCCGTGAATGCCATGCGCGGAAGGCCTTCGCCGGGCTGCCATTCGGGGGCGGCATCCGGCGTGGCGTGGTCGTGCCCGGCATGCGCCAGGACGATCGGCAGGCCGCGCTGGGCCTGATGCGTCTCGTGGGTCTCGTAACGCTCAGCCGCCACGATCAGCGGCGAGGTCAGCGTCAGCTCGAGGCCCGTCACCACGACGGCCGCGAGGAAGCCGGCGGCCAGCGCCGCCGACAGAAGCCGGATGATCATCCCTGGGGCAGGGGCGTCAGTGGCAGGGGAAGTTCTGGGTATGCCGGAAATCGTGCGCCGCGTTGTGCAGCGCGATTGCCGGCGAGAAGCCCGCCATGAACAGCAGGCCGAGGCCGAGGAAGGCCGCGAGCGCGACGGCAACCGGGCGCTCAGCGGCGCGGGTGCCGGTGGCGATGGGGGCGAGGGTCGAGGTGGTCATCAACATGTCTCCAGCCGCCCCACCGGCGGCATTGTGGGATCTCATCGCGACGGCAGGTCTCCTGGCTCGCGGCTCGGCGCGCCTGCCGCCTTCCCGGATCGCTCCGGTGGCCACTGGCAGACGCTCGCCGCTCACAGTTGCGGGGGCAGCCGCGGATTCGGAACTCGCGCTCCTCACCGCATTCCCTTTTCACCCCGTTGCCGGGGCACCGTCACGGGATCGTTGTAGACGCATGACAGCTCTCGCACAACGGAGGCGCGACGGAATCGTTTCCGGTCCTTTAGGAAACGGCGCGGATATGCAGGTCGAGCGGCGGTGACCAAAATTCGGCCGTTTCCGGGCGCGGAGCGCCGGGACGGACCCCTTGCGCCCGCGCAGCCTCACCGGCGCGACCGCATCATGACGGCCCCGGCAGCCGGATTGTCCCCGAACACATGAGCGTGATGTCGATGCGTACCCTGACGCTGGTCTTAGCTATCCTGGCGGCGGCGTCCCTGCCCGTCCGGGCCGATGACAGCACAGCCGAGCTCGCCGCCGGCGGTCTCGTCCTGGAGAAGACCGACACCGTCGCCCTGATCGCCGAGGATCTGTACCTGTCGGAGAAGGCCGTGCGGATCGACGACCGGTTCCGCAACCGGACCGACGCGGATGTCGAGACCAATATCGTGTTTCCGATGCCCGACATCACCGGCGATCTCGATCGGCACGGCTCGATACCCGACCCGGCGCACGACAACTTCCTCCGGTTCACGATCGAGATCGACGGCCAGTCCGTGACACCCGAGATCGAGCAGCGGGCCTTCCTGCTCCGGAATGGCAAGCCTCCCATCGAGATCAGTGACCGGCTGAGAGCCTTGTCCATTCCGCTTGTGCCGACCGTGGAGGCGACGGAGGAGGCCCTGCGCCGCCTCGGCGAGAACCAGCGCATGGCCTTGATCCAGGCCGGCATCCTGGAGCGGCAGGTGCATAAGGACGGCACGATCGCGGACGTGCCGCTCTGGACGCTGAAGTCGAAGTTCTGGCGTCGGCAGGTCTTCCCGGCCGGCCGTGAGATCGCGATCCGCACGAGCTACGTGCCGAGCCTCGGCGGCCTGTCCAGCCTGTCCTACGGGTCCCCGGACTTGGACCCGCCGCGGAAGGCTCAGTATGTCAACCGGTACTGCACGGAGCCCGCCTTCGAGAAGGTGGCCCAGGCCCTGTATCGCCGGGCGAGCGCGGATGGCAGCCGGTCGTTCCAGGCCTATGAGCGCTACCTCACCTATGGGATCACGTCGGGGGGCAACGGGGCTGGACCGATTGGGACGTTCAGGCTTGTCGTGGACAAGGGCGATCCCGCGACTCAGGTCGCGTTCTGCGCCGCTAACCTCAAGAAGATCGGCCCGACGACCTTCGAGACGGTCGTGAAGGACTACGTCCCCAAGCGCGACATCGACATTCTTTTTCTGAAGACCGGGACGGGCGATTGAGCCGTTTTTTTGGAGGGTTTGGCGACCGGCTGCGCGCGTTCCGGGCATCGCTGCCTGGCGGGACGGGCTCTCGGTTTGATATCGACGCGTCCCGGCTCTGATCCCGCGGTAGCGGAACCGAGCCGGGCTTGACGGGCCCGTCCCGATGCGGGCACCGCCGGGCGCGCCGTCCGGCCGCGTCCCCGGCGCGACCGGCCCAGATCCGCCCCGGAGACATGATGGCCTCGGCTGACGCCTCGAATCCCGCCCTCGTCGACCTCGCCGCTGGTCGCGCGCCGCGGACGGTCGTGGTCGGGGACAGGACATGGCTGGAGATCGATCTCGCCGGCCGCTTCCCGATCCAGTCCGTCACCGGTATTCCGTGCGAGGCGGGGGAGCCGGCCACCGACGATGCGGTTCAGGTCTCGCAGGACGGCGTCTCCTGGACGGAGCCCGGCATTGCGTCCCGGAAGGTCGAGGCGGGCTCCGGCACGGCCATCATCGAAGCCGACGAGCGCGCCTGGGCGCGGTTCGTGCGCGTCGCGGTGCCGAATTCCGATACGGTCGCCGCAATTCAGGTCTGTTCGGAGGAGGCCGCCATCGACCTGCTCGCCTTGCGCGCGATGCTGGACCTCGACATCACGCTCTTGAACGAGAAGCCGGGCGCCAACGCCTATCTCGCCTACAGTCTCACGAGCGGCCCCGGTCGGGCGAGCCGCACCCTCGTCGGCCTGTCGCTGTTCGAGAACGGTGCGTTCGGTAATTGCCTGGTCCAGTACATCATCGCGGTCTCGGTCGCGAAGGCGCTGAACCTGAAATACATCAAGGTCCCCAAGGTCGACCGCAGCAAGGTGATCTTCCTGACTGAGCGGCTGACCCGCGACGGCATCACCTTCATCCCGCCGGACGAGGACCTGCCGCCGGACGGCTATTTCCTCTCCGGCCTGTACTTCGATCCGACCCAGTTCCAGCGGCTTGTGGGCCTCGACGCCCCGCCGGATTCGCAGACGCTCATCCGGGAGATCATCCGCCCGCTGTTCAACGGACTGCCTTCGACGTTCCCGAAGAAGCCCGACGATCAACTCCTGATCCATATCCGCTCGGGCGACATCTTCAGCACTTGGGTCGATCCGCATTATCCGCAGCCGCCCTTTGCCTTCTACCGCATGGTCATCGACCGGCTACGCGGCGAGGACCGGATCCGCTCGGTGAAGCTGGTCTTCGAGAACCGGCTGAACCCGGTAATCGCCGAGGTCGAAGCCTATGCAAAAAGCCTCGGCCTGCCGGTCGAGACGCAGAGCGAATCCCTGATCGCCGACGTCGCGGCCTTGGTGGGCGGCCGCTACCTCGTCTTTGGCCTGGGCACGTTCGGCCCGGCGATCTGTCATCTGTCCGAGCAGGTCGAGCAGGTCTTCTACTTCGCGTCCAATTGGCCGCAGGCCTTTCACGGGATCCAGACCATCGGCAAGCTGGTCGAGGTCCGGGACATCGAGGGCCGCTACATGAAGGTCGGCGAGTGGCAGAACACCGACGCCCAGCGCCGGATGATGATCGACTACCCGGCCGAAGCCCTTGCGTTCGATGACGCGGCCTGAGCATTCGCTCGAAGGCCGGTGAGGCGGCCGTCCAGCGCGTGTGCCGACGCAGCGAGCGTCACGTGTGTGATCGGCCCTATGCGTCGCGGGAGCGCCCTGGCGTCTCAGGCATGAATGCCCGGTCGCTGCTTCAATGCCGCAAGCAAGGGGTGGTCGATCGACCACCGCCCTCACAGGTCGCTCCCATACGTATTCAATTCATCGGCCGGTCATTCTCGAACTTAATCAATCCTGTTGCCGAATTTGGTCTCCATATGTAGCTTTCATGACTAATATAAGCGGCAGGGCTGTCCGGTCATGAAATTCGCCCCTCTCGGCGGTGCGCCGACTTCCGAGCACGGCCGCATCGGCGCCGAGATCGGCGTGGCGCCGGCCCCGTCGCTGCGAAGCCGATCCGTCATCGCCGGCGCCATCGGCAACATGCTCGAATGGTACGACTTCGCGATCTACGGCTATTTCAGCGCCGTCATCGGCCGGAACTTCTTCCCGTCAGACAGCCCGACGACCTCGCTGCTCTCGGCCTTCGCGGTCTTCGCCGCGGCGTTCTTCATGCGCCCGATCGGGGGCGTCGTGTTCGGCCATATCGGGGATCGTTACGGCCGCAAATCGGCGCTGCTGCTGTCGGCCGGCCTCATGACGGTCTCGACCTTCGCGATGGGCTGCCTGCCCACCGACGCCTCCGCGGGGATCCTCGCGCCGGTGCTGCTGGTGCTACTGCGGCTCGGCCAGGGCCTCTCGGTAGGCGGCGAGTACACCTCGTCGGCGGTCTTCCTGTCCGAGACCGCCGAACCGGCCCGGCGTGGCTTGACGGGCAGCCTCGCCTGCATCGGCGCGGCTGGCGGGATCCTGCTCGGCTCGGTCTCCGGAGCTCTCGTCACCGGCCTGCTGACACCGGAAGAGGTGCAGGCCTGGGGTTGGCGCCTGCCGTTCCTGGCCGGGATCGCGCTGGGCGCCTTCATCATCGTGCTGCGGCGGCACATGGACGAGCGGCATATCGACGAGGCCCTCGGGACCGATCCCGCCCTGGCGGACCATCGCTCGCCGTTGCGGGCGGCGATCGCGATTGACGGACCGGCCATGGCGCGAGCCTTCGCCATGAATCTAGGCATCGCCTGCGGCTTCTACGTCGTGTTCGTCTATCTCGTGACCTACCTGCACACCGTGGCGGGCCTCCCGCAGCACACGGCGTTCCTAATCAACTCCCTCGCCATGGTCACGCAAGCCGTCTGCATTCCGATCGCAGGCGCCGTGTCCGACCGCATCGGACGCAAGCGGGTCCTGATCCTGGCCGGTGCCGGCCTCACCCTTCTGGCATGGCCCCTGTTTGGGCTGATGGCGGGCGGACAGATCGCCGTGATCGTCGTGTGCCAGATCGTCTTGGCGGTGTTGGTGGCCAGCTATGCCTCGGTGATCCCGATCGCCTTCGTCGAGATGTTCCACCACCGGACACGCTGCACCGCGCTGGCGATCAGCTTCAACGCCTCCATGGCGCTCGTCGGCGGGACGGCGCCCATGGCGGCCACTTGGATCGTCCACCGCCTCGGGTTCACGACGGGTCCGGGCCTCTACGTGGCCATGCTGTCGGCCGTGTCGCTGGCGGCGGTTCTGACCATGCGCGACCGAACCGGCGAGGCTCTCACATAACCCTGTCCGTCACGGCCGAGGACATTAGTGAGCCAAGCCCAAACACCTTCGGGCGTTCTTGAAGGTTTGCGCCGACGGCCCAAACCCGACTTCAGAACGCGCCCGCGAATCGCGCCGGGATGCGCCAGAGGTCGGGCTCGACGGACCAGTCCTTCCTCTCGATCGCGTCCGAGAATCTAAGCTTCGTCCTCTCGAAATGCGGCTCACCTTTTCGCATCTGGACATCACGCCGCGGCAGCAGCGCCACTTCGGAGCGTATGTGATTGACGAACACGTCTGGCGTTATCGTGTGATGTGAATGCTGTAACCCGATCGGCGCGGTCGCATTTCGCTTCTTCTGGCGCTCGTACAGAATATCGATGTCGCAATGGGCGATGTGAAATAAAAAAATGTCGCCGAAGCTCGGGCGATGATGCCCGGTTATGCAATGAAATCCGTGCATCCAATCGATGCGGCCGGCAATCAAGGTCGGCTTGCAGAGCGTCGAGATTGGGCGCGCAAACTGACGTTGATGGGAGATCGGGACGCTGAGGTCGATTTGCGCTTCTTCAGCGACATGCACGACATCGACGCCGAACAAGGTCAAGACACGAGGTAGGTTCTGTGTGGCGGCACAATATTTGAGCGTGGGGGAGACGTTCGGATCCGGAACGACCAGTTCGTCCGCGTCCGTGTAGAGAACACGGTTATATCCCAGGAACAGGGCCGAGCAGAAATCGCGCACTGCCGCAGCGCGAGCGTCTTCATCCATGGGCGTGCGGGGAAGGCGTATGATATTCGCGCGGATGTTTTTGGTAGATGCGTCGTCGGACCCGTGGTCGATGATGTAGCAATGCTCGAGTCCAACCTGTCGTTCGTAATGTCTCAGCCAGATCGGCAGAAGGACCGTCTCGTTATAGGCCATCGTTACGACGGCGAGCGGTTGTTTCTCCATGGCGTTCCCCCACCACGTCATGCGTTGTGTAGCGTTCAGCGGCGTCGCGTGGCAATGATCGACGGTCTGGTGGCGAGGCGGGGACCGGACGCATCGTCGTTATGAAGTGCATGCGCCTGCGTGAACGCGATATTGAAGCCAAGATTATCGAAGATTTTGGTGTAGAGACCGCGGGAGAGATGCCACCACACGTAGAAGATATTCGGATTGTCCAGGTTCGTGATCGGGTGGATCACGAGCTCATCGAGTGGCAGAACGTCGGTGAAGGGGATCAGAACCGCTTCCTTGGCGAGCCGAGCCCAGGCCCCGATCGCGTAGACTGGATCTGACAGGTGCTCGACGATGGCGCCGGCCATCACGACATCGAAGATCTGCACCGGCCACTCGTAGAGCTCAGCCATCGGCGCGTACACGCATCTGGACCGGCTATCGAACTTCTTCCAAGCATACCACCAGGAATTCTTGATCGGATTTAGATTCTCGCGTTCCCACACCTCACGGGACGTCACGATATCCCGGTAGGACAGAGATTGTTCGAATGGAAAATGCCTGAATTCGTGAGTCGTGGCCGCATCGAAACCCGTTACGGTGGCGCCGGCTTGTTCAGCCTTGAATGCGAAAAAACCGGAGGCCGTCCCGACATCGAGAACTGTTTTTCCCTGCAAATCATAGCCACCAATATAATGATCGAAATCGTCGATCGTCCAACTTCCCTTGACGGTCTCGCCGTCCGGGAATGACATCGAATGATACCAGTAGCGTCTATCGTGTTCTCCAATCAGCCGCGGCGTTTCTAAGTTCGGGGCTCGCATACTGCGGGATTGATCAAACACGTCAGGCCATCCTTTCGGATTGTGATTTGCATTAAAGTGCCTACAAGGCTCCTATACTGATTAACGTGCCGACATCAATCACTATAATCGCAGTGCCCGGCATATGTAACCTCTGGAATTTTTCGGAATTTCGAGTAAAAAAGTCCTATTTCGCTCTATCCGGACTAGGGTCTGGTTCTCATAGCTTTGTATCCAGCTCGAATTCATTATTCGTTGGCGCGCGTGCGGGCCGTTAGGCTGAAAGTGCCCGATAGATCTGTCGGGCGTCTTCAAGGGGGGTGAGGCTTGGTTCGAGCAGCGCGAGATGACCGTCGATTTTAACGCGATGCGCCGGACGCATCGCAAGTCATCGAGCGCTCTCGACCCGCGTTTGGGTATCCTCGTCCAGAGCGTGTCGAAGCATTCGCGCCTCAGTGGTCACGACCGAGTTTTTCCGGCGCAGTCGATGCCCCTATCGACGACAGGCGAACGATTCGGAGACCACACCCCCGATGCTTGTGAAGTCAGTCCTGATCAGCTTCGGCGGAGTGGGGCTCGTCCGGTCGCGGAGCCGAGACATCAGGGAGCGTGCCGATGTCGTCAATCGACAAGCAGCCGCGCTTCGGGTGCGGCTGCGCAGGAAACGGCACGCTCTTCGATCGGCGATCAGCAGGCCGATGCGCAAGGCTTGACGCAAGGTCGCTGACTGACGCTCAAAGCGCGTCGTTTTGCCTGGACACGGTGAGCCTCAGGGCGTGTCCTTGAGGCGTTCGGCTGGGGCTCCGGCCGCGGGGGCCGGTCCGGCGTCGCGCGCCGTCAAGGCGTCCTGATAGAGCTTCTGGACGTCCCGCTTGAACGCGGCGCGAGAATCCGTCCGCGAATAGAACATGTGGCCGCCGGGATAGACCGCGAGGCTGAGGCGCCCGGCGCCGTAGGCCGGCACCTGGGCCAGGAGCAGCTTCGAGGCGTAATAGGGCGTCACCAGGTCGGTGAAGCCGTGAGCCACCAGCACCCGCAGGCGCCCGTCGAGGGCCAGGACGCCCTTGAGGTTCGAGAGCACCTCGGGTGCCTGTCGGCCGGAGCCCCAGCTCCAGCCGCGGTTCACGGCGTTGCTCAAAAGCTCGTAGCGCAGGTTCGGCACCGGCCATTTCAGCGTGCGCGCGTAGAGATCGATCATGGCGCTGGTCAGCGGCGCCTGGAGTGCCGTGAGCTGCGGATCCTCGAAGCTCGGCTGCGCGGAATCCGGGTTCGGATCCCAGCCGGTGATGCCGGTGTCGTAGGCGCTGGTGACGCGGCCCTCCGCCCGGTCGACCTCCCGCTGGACGCTGCGAGTGGCGAGTCGCGCGGCCTGGGCGCGCACGAACGCGGGGTCGAAGCCGGTGAGCGGCGCGACCTTATCGGTCATCCGCGCGACGGCGGCGGTATCGCCGGGGCCCTTGAGCAGGTCGGCGAGATAGGGGCCCGCCGCATAGGCCTCGGCCTCGCCGAGCAGCGCGGGGGTCGGGATCGTGCCGGCCCGCTCCAGGGCGCCGGCCGCCAGGGAAGGCAGCTTCAGCACGTAGCCCCAGGGATTGGCCCGGGGCGTCTCCAGCCAGCCGAAATCGAGCACCGGCGAGAGCAGCACCATCCCGGACAGGCCGATCCCGATCTCCTCCTGCAGCTTCTCGGTGATCAGCGGGCCGCGGAAGCCGCCATAGCTCTCGCCGACATAGAATTTCGGGCTCGCCATCCGGTCGTTGACCCGCAGGTAGCGGGCGATGACGGCGGCGAGCGTCGAGGCGTCGCTGTCGATGCTCCAGTAGGTCTTGCCGTTGCCGTCGCTGGCCCGGCTGTAGCCGGTGCCGACGGGATCGATGAAGACGAGGTCGGTGAAGTCGAGCCAGGTGCCATCATTGGGCGTCAGCGCCACCGGTTGCGACGGGCTGATGCTGGTCCCGCCGGTGGGCAGCCGCCAGGGGCCGATCGCGCCGATATTCAGGTAGGCGGAGGCCGCCCCAGGGCCGCCGTTGACCGCGAAGGTCACGGGCCGCTCGCGGCCGGCTTCCGGGGCCATCGTATAGGCGACATAGGCGATCTCGGCCTGGAGCTTACCAGCCTCGTCGACCAGCGGCAGGCTGCCGGCCGTGGCGGTGAAGTCTAGGCTGCGCCCGTCGGGGAGCTTGATGCTCTGCCGGGTGGCCGAATCCGGCGGGAGGCGGCGACCTTCCGGGCCGCGCGGCGCCGGCTTCGCCTCTTCCTGCGGTCCGGGGTGGTGGGCGTCCTGCGCGCGGAGCGGCAGCGGCGCTGCCGCGAGGGTGAGGGCGAGCGCGGCGTGCGCGAGACGCTTGCTGAGGGGCACGGTCAAGCCTTCTTGTTCCAACGGCCCGAATCGTCCTGCTGCCAATAGGCGACGGCGTGACCCGCCTCCTTGGCCTGGCGCCACTGCTCGCGGGCGCGCAGCAGGGCGTCCTGGTCGGTCCCGTCGAACAGGATGCAGATCCGCTCGTAGCTGTCTGCGTCGGGCGGCAGGTCGGCGCCCTCGACCAGGAAGCGGATCGAGGCGGTGTTGGGGTTCACGTCGCGGAGCGTCAGCACCACCGGCTGGCCGGCGGCATCGGGGTCGCGGTCGGTGCCGTGCGGCAGGAAGCTCTCGTCGGAATAGGTCCAGAGGTGGTCGTCGAGGGCCTGCAGCCGCTCCTCGGAGGCCGCCTGGATCGCGGCTTGCCAGCCCCGGCCGAGCGAGCGCTCGACGAGGTTCGGCAGCACCTTCTCCAGGGGCTGGCGCTGCATGTGGTAGAACAGGATCTCGGTCACGATCCGACCGATATAGGGTTCCGGCCCACGGGGCGAGCAGCGGCGCGCCGCCGCGGCTTCGGTGTTTTACACCAACCGGCTCTGCTCGATCGCCGCGCCGACGAAACCCTTGAACAGCGGGTGCGGCTCGAACGGGCGCGACTTCAGCTCCGGATGGAACTGCACGCCGATGAACCACGGGTGCCCGACATGCTCCACGGTCTCCGGCAGCAGCCCGTCCGGCGAGAGCCCGGAGAAGCGCAGGCCCTTGGCCTCCAGCCGCTCGCGATAGGCCATGTTGACCTCGTAGCGGTGGCGGTGGCGCTCGGAGATCCGGTCCGAGCCGTAGATCTGGGCGATCTTCGAATTGGGATCGAGCTGCGCGTCGTAGGCGCCGAGCCGCATCGTGCCGCCGAGATCGCCGACCGCGGCGCGCCGCTCCAGCTCGTTGCCGCGCAGCCACTCGGTCAGCAGGCCGACCACGGGCTCGGAGGTCTCGCCGAACTCGGTGGAGTTGGCGTCCGGCACGCCGGCCAGGGAGCGGGCCGCCTCGATCACCGCCATCTGCATGCCGAAGCAGATGCCGAGATAAGGGATGCGCTTCTCGCGGGCGTAGCGGGCCGCGCGGATCTTGCCCTCGGCCCCGCGCTGGCCGAAGCCGCCGGGCACCAGGATGCCGTTCAGGCCTTCGAGGAACGGCGCGGGATCCTCGCGCTCGAACACCTCGGCCTCGATCCATTCGAGGTTGACCTTGACCCGGTGGCTGATGCCGCCGTGGATCAGCGCCTCGGTCAGCGACTTGTAGGCGTCCTTCAGCCCTGTGTACTTACCCACGATGGCGATGGAGACCTCGCCCTCGGGGTTGCGCACCCGGTCGGAGATCGTGGTCCAGCGGCCGAGATCCGGCTCCTCGCCGTGCTCCAAGCCGAAATGGCCGAGCACTTCGCGGTCGAGCCCGGCCTTCCGGTAGGAGAGGGGCACCTCGTAGATCGAGGCGACGTCGAGGGCCTCGATCACCGCGCTCTCGCGGACGTTGCAGAACAGGGCGAGCTTGCGGCGCTCCTCGACGGGGATCGAGCGGTCGCAGCGGCAGAGCAGGATGTCGGGCTGGATGCCGATCGAGCGCAGCTCCTTCACGGAGTGCTGGGTCGGCTTGGTCTTCAGCTCGCCGGCGGACGGGATGTAGGGCAGCAGCGTCAGGTGGACGTAAGCACAGGTGCCGCGCGGTAGCTCCTGGCCGAGCTGGCGGATCGCCTCGAAGAACGGCAGCCCCTCGATATCGCCCACGGTGCCGCCGATCTCGACGAGGACGAAGTCGAACGTGTCGTTGCCGTCTAGGACGAAGTCCTTGATCGCGTTGGTGACGTGCGGAATCACCTGGATCGTGGCGCCGAGATAGTCGCCCCGCCGCTCCTTGGCGATGATGTCCTGGTAGATCCGACCGGTGGTGATGTTGTCGGCCCGGCTGGCCGGCACGCCGGTGAAGCGCTCGTAATGGCCGAGATCCAGGTCGGTCTCGGCCCCGTCGTCGGTGACGAAGACCTCGCCATGCTGGGTCGGGCTCATCGTGCCCGGGTCGACGTTCAGGTAGGGGTCGAGCTTGCGCATCCGCACCCGGTAGCCCCGGGCCTGGAGCACGGCGGCGAGCGCCGCAGAGGCGAGTCCCTTACCGAGAGAGGAAACCACGCCGCCGGTGATGAAAACGTACCGCGTCATGGGCCTCGGTCCATAAAGAAGGCGCTGGCATTTGCCAAACGGCAAGCCTGCCGGCGATGAAATGTCTGGGGATCGGGCAGGCGCGGGGAATGGCCTGCCAGGGCGGGCCGAAGCCGAACCGATTCGTCGGCCCCGCGCTCACCCGCCGCCGCTCCTCTTGCGGTCCCCCGACCCGGATGTCACGCGCGCCCAGCGCAGACCCTGGATGCCCGTATCAGATAAGCGCGCCCGGTATCGCACCGAGCGTCAGCGCGACTGCGGCGCCTCGGGCACAGCCGGCTGGGCAGGCGCGGTGGCGGGTGCACGATCCTGCTGCTGGCGCAGGGTGTCGAGCAGGTTGTCGGCGCCGGTGGGCTGCTTGGCCGGCTGGCCGGCGGGCGTCGCGGCCCCGGTATCGAGGATCGACTTCGGCGCGGCCGAGCGGTGCGACAGCACGGCGAGGAGCATGCTGGTGGCGAAGAACAAGGCGGCGAGAATGGCGGTCGCGCGGGTGAGCGCGTTGGCCTGGCCCCGGCCGGTCATGAAGCCGGCGACGCCACCGCCGCCGCCACCGCCGAGCCCGAGGCCGCCCTCGGAGCGCTGCAGCAGCACCACGCCGATCAGCGCGAGCACGATGATGAGGTGGACGACGATCAGGACGGTCTGCATCGGTGTTCCGGAATCTCGTTCGGCTTCGCGCGCCGGTCCGAGAGGCCGGTCCGGCGGCGGGCGCCCGGCGACCGGTGCCAAGGATTCGACTTGGTGCGCCGGTCACAAATCTGCGCCGGCCATACACCACTCGCCGGCCGCCGCCAACTTGACGATCGGCCACAAGCTGTTCCCCGCAGCCCTCGCGCCCGGCCGCGTGCCGTGCTCTGTCGGGCGGGAAGGGCGGCTCACCGAACGCGCCGCCCCGCCCGGGAGGCCCGCCATGACCCTGTTACGCCGTTCGGCGCTCGCCGCCGCGTTCGCCATCGCCGCCGCGCCGATCCTGATGCACGCGCCATCCGCCATCGCCGCCGGCCCGGGCGATGCCACCCAGGGCACCGCGGTCGAGGCGGCGGTCGACGACCTGACCAAGGCCCTCCTCGCAGCGGACGGCAAGGCCCTCGACGCGCTCACCCTCGACGGGTTGAGCTACGGCCATTCCAGCGGCGTGGTGCAGGACAAGGCGGCGTTCATCGAGGCCCTGACCAGCGGTCGCTCGAAATTCCCGAGCATCACCCTGTCGGACCGCACGGCCTCGGTGATCGGTGACGACGCCATCGTCCGCCACGTCTTTGACGGCGAGACCGTTTCGGGCGGTAAGACGGCGCCGGTCCATATCGGGGTGCTGCAGGTCTGGCACCGCGACGGCGGCCGCTGGCGCCTGATGGCGCGCCAAGCGTTCAAGCTCTGAGGTCCGTCAGTAGCGGGACGGGACGAGCATCTCCGGTGGCGTCGGCGTGCGGATGTAATCCGCGTGGCGTACCCGCTCGGGCAGATGAACCGGCGGATGCTCGACGTTCTGGTAGGGGATCTGTTCAAGTAGGTGGCTGATGCAGTTGAGGCGGGCGCGCTTCTTGTCCACGGCCTCGACCACCCACCAAGGCGCCTCCGGAATGTGGGTGCGCGCCAGCATGTCCTCCTTGGCGCGGGTGTAGTCCTCCCAGCGCCGTCGGGATTCGACGTCCATCGGCGAGAGCTTCCACTGCTTCAGTGGGTCGGTGATCCGCATGTGGAAGCGCAGGGCCTGCTCCTCGTCGGTGATCGAGAACCAGTATTTCAACAGGATGATGCCCGAGCGCACGAGCATGCGCTCGAACTCGGGCACGGAGCGGAAGAACTCCTCCACCTCGGCTTCGGAGCAGAAGCCCATGACCCGCTCGACGCCGGCGCGGTTGTACCAGGAGCGGTCGAACAGCACGATCTCGCCGCCGGCGGGCAGGTGCGTGACGTAGCGCTGGAAGTACCATTGCGTGCGCTCGCGCTCGCTCGGCGCGGGCAGGGCCACGACGCGGCAGACGCGCGGGTTGAGGCGCTGGGTGATCCGCTTGATCACGCCGCCCTTGCCGGCCGAATCGCGCCCCTCGAACAGCACCACGACGCGCAGCTTGCTGTGCTGCACCCAGTCCTGGAGCCGGACCAACTCGTGCTGAAGGCGCAGGAGCTCGCGGAAATAGCGTCTGCGTTCAGAGCTGGATTCGGAGCCGCCTTCGAGGCTGTCGAGGCGGTCGTCCTCGAAACCGAGCTCCATCTCCTCGTCGTAGCTGTCGAGGATTTCGCGGCGGATCATCTCCACCATCGTGGGGTCCGCGGAGGCGTGGTCGAGCGTCATGGCAAGCTTCTGGGTCGCGTGTCGTCACGACTCTAAAGCAGGATCGTGTGACAGCTCCGAGAACCCCTGAAGCCTCGTGCGTGGTGCAATCACCCTCCGGCAACTCGTCGTCTCTGGAATTGGGCGCCTGCTCGAATCTAGTCTTCGACCGGTGGCGCGATCGCTCCCGGATACCGCACCCTGTCATTCCGGGCTCGCCTGCGGCGCCCCGGAATGACGGGGACGATGCTTGGGCGTCCTTACAGCGCTCAAACCGTCATGCGTAGGCGGCGCAAATCCCCAAAAAGTCCTCGGCCACGAGGCTCGCGCCGCCGACCAGGGCGCCGTCGACATTCTCCACCGCCATCAGCTCGCGGGCGTTGCTGGGCTTCACCGAGCCGCCGTAGAGGATGCGGATCCGGTGGGCCTCGTCGCCGACGAGCTTGTCCAGCATCTCTCGGAGCGAGGCGTGGACCTCGGCGATGTCGCGCGGCGTCGGGGTCCGGCCGGAGCCGATCGCCCAGACCGGCTCGTAGGCGATCACCGTGTCGGCGGCGGTCGCGCCCTTCGGAAGGCCGATGGCGAGCTGGGCGCGGACGATGTCGAGAGCGCGGCCCTGCTCGCGCTCCTCGATGGTCTCGCCGACGCAGATGATCCCGCACAGGCCGGCCCGGCGGGCGCCGAGCGCCTTGGCGTGGACGCCGTCATCGGTCTCGTGGTGGTAGGCCCGGCGCTCGGAATGGCCGACAATCACGTATTGGGCGCCGAGATCGGCCAGCATCTCGGCCGAGATCGAGCCGGTGAAGGCGCCGTTCGGGCGGGCATGCAGGTTCTGGCCGCCGATGGCGATCGGGGAGCCGGCGGTGGCCGCCACGCAGGAGCCGATCAGGGTCGCGGGCGGGCAGATCAGCACGTCGACGCGGGCGGCGAGTTCTGGCGTGAGACCGTCGCGGATCGCCTCGACCACTTTGATCGATGCCCGCGTACCGTTCATCTTCCAGTTGCCGGCGACCAGCGGCTTCCGCCCCGTCTGCGTCATCCCTAGTCCTCACTCAGCCTCGGTTTTCCGGGGTCGGCGGGGCCTACCAGAGCGAGCTTGGGCGCGCAAACCGTCCGAAAGGCTGAGCCTTTGCCTGCGGGCGCGAATGGTCTATCGCGGTCGCCTTTCAGGGATGGCACCGGCCCGGCGACGGGTCGAAGGCCGAAGGTATCCGATCACAGATCATGCTTCAGGGCATCCGCAACGCCAGCCAGCATTGGCTCGGCAAGATCGTCTTGACGATCATCTTCGCGCTGCTGATCGCGGGCGTGGGGATCTTCGGCGTGGAGGAGTTCTTCCGCGGCGGCTCCAGCAACAATGTCGCGACGGTGGGCAGCACGCCGATCACCGCCGAGCAGGTGCGCCAGGCCTACCAGAACCAGCTGCAGCGCTATCAGGCGCAGCTGAAGCGCGCGCTGACTCCCGATCAGGCACGGATGCTCGGCATCGACCGGGCGGTGATGTCCCAGCTGATCACCGAGGCGGCGCTCGACCAGAAGACGCATGATCTCGGCCTCGGCGTGCCGGACGCGTCGGTGATCCGGGCGATCCACGACGAAAAGAGCTTCCAAAACGCGCAAGGGCAGTTCGAGCCGCAGCTGTTCTACCAGACCCTGCAGCGGGCCGGCCTGAACGAGACCCTGTTCGTGCGCGAGCAGCGCGCCGTGATCGCCCGGCTGCAACTCGCTGAGGCGGTGTCGTCCGATCTGCACGTGCCGGCGGCGATGCGCGAGGCAGTGCACCGCTACTCCACCGAGCGGCGCTCGGCCGCCTACCTGATGCTGACGCCCTCCGTTGCCGGGGAGATCCCGGCCCCGACCGAGGACGAGCTGAAGACCTGGTACGACGCCAACAAGTCGGGCTTCCGGGCCCCGGAATTCCGCGCCGCCACCCTGCTGGTGGTCGATCCCGAGGCGATGGCCAAGCCCGAGGCGATCACCGACGCGGATGCCAAGGCCGCCTACGAGCTGAACAAGGCCCGCTACGGCAGCCCGGAGAAGCGCACGATCCAGCAGATCGTGTTCCCGGACGCCGCCGCCGCGGAGGCCGCCCGCAAGGCGATCGAGGACGGCTCGAAGACGTTTGAAGCTGTCGCCGAAGAGCGCCGCACCGGCGGCACCGACCTGACCCTGGGCACGCTGACCAAGGCCGAACTGTTCGACAAGGTCGTGGCCGATGCCGCCTTCGCGCTGCCCGAGGGCGGCGTGAGCCAGCCGGTCCAGGGCCGGTTCGGCACGGTGCTGCTGCGCGTCACCAAGATCGAGCCCGGCACGGTCAAGCCGTTCGAGGAGGTCGAGGGCGAGATCCGCAAGAGCCTCGCGCTCACCCGCGCCCGCGACGCCATGGAGACGACCCGCGACGCCATCGAGGACCAGCGCGCCGGCGCCAAGCCGCTCGCCGACATCGCCGCCGAACGCGGGCTCAAGCTCGTGACCGTCAAGGCGGTCGATCCCCAGGACAAGGCGCCCGACGGTCAGCGCGTCGCCGACATCCCCGATCCAGACACCACCCTGCCGGCCCTGTTCCGGGCCGAGATCGGCGGCGACAACGAGCCGCTGCGCACCAAGTCCGGCGGCTACGTCTGGTACGACGTGACCGGCATCGACGCGGCGCACGACAAGCCCCTCGACGAGGTTCGGGACGGCGTGAAGGCCGGCTGGACTGCCGCCGAGATCGCCAAGCGGCTCCAGGCCAAGGGCCGCGAGCTGGTGGAAAAACTCAACGGCGGCGCGACCATCGAGGCGGTGGCGCAGGAGGTCGGCGTCAACACCCAGGAGGCGCAGGATCTGTCCCGCAACCAAGCGAAGGACATGCTCACCGCCGACGACGTGAACCTGATCTTCGCCACCCCGGTGGGCAAGGCCGGCACCGCGGCGGCGGGCAATTCGCGGGCGGTGTTCAAGGTCACGAGCGCCACGATGCCGGCCTTCGTGGCCGACACCCAGGCCGACAAAACTATCACCAAGAACTTCCAGGCTGCGCTGGCCGACGACGTGCTGTCCCAGTACATCTCGGAGGTCCAGAAGAACGCCGGCGTGAAGATCGACCAGGCGGCCCTGCGCCGGGCCATCGGCGGAGAGTATTGAGGGCCATGGCCGAGGCGCCTGACTACGCGGCGTTTGCCGGACGCTACGAGGCCGGGCAGCCGAGCCTCGTCGAACTGAGCCTCGTGGCCGATCTGGAGACGCCGGTCGCGGCGTTCCTCAAGCTGCGCGCCCGCCATGCCGGGCCGGCCTTTTTGCTCGAATCGGTGGAGGGCGGTGCCGTGCGCGGCCGCTACTCGATGATCGGGCTCGATCCGGACCTGATCTGGCGCTGCCGCGACGGCGCCCCCGCCATCGCCCGCGGTGCCGATCTTGACGCCTTCGCGCCGGACGAGAGGGCACCGCTCGCCAGCCTCCGTGCCCTGATCGCCGAGAGCGCCATCGGTGAATCCGACGGCCAGGATCTGCCTCCGATGGCTGCCGGCCTGTTCGGCTATCTCGGCTACGACATGGTCCGGGCCATGGAGCGGCTGCCCGAGCCGAACCCCGATCCGCTCGGCGTGCCGGACGCGATCCTGATCCGCCCGCGCGTGATGGTGGTGTTCGATTCGATCCGCGACCAGATCACCGTCATCTCGCCGGTGCGCCCGTTAGCCAGCGTCACCGCCCGCGCGGCCTACGAGGCCGCGCTTCTGCGTATGGATTGGGTGGCGGAAGCCCTCGAAGGGCCGCTGCCCGTGGATGCCCGGGTGGACCTGTCCACGGTGGCCCATCCCGAGCCGGTCTCGAACACGACGCCGGAGGCCTTCGCCGCCATGGTGGCGCGGGCCAAGGAGTACATCGTCGCGGGCGACGTGTTCCAGGTCGTGCTGTCCCAGCGCTTCTCGGCGCCGTTCACGCTGCCGGCCTTCAGCCTGTACCGGTCGCTCCGGCGCACGAACCCGGCGCCGTTCCTCTGCTACCTCGATTTTGAGGCCTTCCAGATCGTCTGCTCGTCGCCGGAGATCCTGGTGCGGGTTCGCGAGGGCACCGTCACGGTCCGGCCGATCGCGGGAACCCGCCGCCGGGGCGCGACCCCGGCCGAGGACGTGGCGCTGGCCGCCGAGCTGCTGGCCGATCCCAAGGAATGCGCTGAGCACCTGATGCTGCTCGATCTCGGCCGCAACGATGCCGGCCGCGTCTCCAAGATCGGCACCGTGCGGGTGACCGACTCGTTCTTCATCGAGCGCTACAGCCAGGTGATGCACATCGTGTCGAACGTCGAGGGCGACCTCGACCCGCGCCACGATCCCCTCGACGCCCTGGCGGCAGGCTTCCCGGCCGGCACGGTCTCGGGCGCCCCGAAGGTGCGGGCCATGGAGATCATCGACGAGCTGGAGCACGAGAAGCGCGGGCCCTATGCCGGCTGCATCGGCTATTTCGGCGCCCGCGGCGAGATGGACACCTGCATCGTCCTGCGCACCGCCCTGGTGAAGGACGGGCGGATGCACGTCCAGGCTGGCGCCGGCATCGTCTACGATTCCGACCCGGCCTCCGAGCAGCAGGAATGCGTCAACAAGGCCAAGGCCCTGTTCCGGGCCGCCGAGGAGGCGGTGCGATTCGCCGCGCAGGCCAAGCGGGGACAGTAGCCACCGGTTGACCGGAGGCATGTGAGCCGTCACATCGCCTTCATGCCCGAGCGTGCCGCCGCGATGCCCAACGTCCTCGTCATCGACAACTACGATTCCTTCACCTGGAATCTCGTCCACCTGATCGGCCCGCTCTGCGGCGCCATCGAGGTCGCCCGCAACGATGCGCTGAGCGTCGCCGACATCCGCGCCAAGGCGCCGGACGCGATCGTGCTCTCGCCCGGCCCCTGCACGCCCAATGAGGCCGGCATCTGCCTCGACGTGGTCCGCGACCTTTCGGACGAGATCCCGATCTTCGGGGTTTGCCTCGGCCTCCAGGCGATCGGCCAGGCCTTCGGTGGCGACGTGATCCGCGCACCGCTGCCGCTGCACGGCAAGGTCTCGACCATCCGGCACGGCGCCAGCGGGTTGTTCCGCGGGATCAACGATAGCTTTGAGGCGACGCGCTACCATTCGCTAATCATCGACCGCGCGAGCTGCCCGGAGACCCTGCGGGTCACCGCGGAAGCCGACGGGCTGATTATGGGCGTGGAGCATGCGGATCGGCCGCTGCACGGGGTGCAGTTCCATCCCGAGAGCATCCGGTCGCAGCACGGCACCGAGATCGTGAAGAATTTTCTGGATCTCGCCGCCGCCTGGAACGCGGCGCGTGACAGAGCCCGCCCCGACGTGCATTGACGCCGGACGGCCGGGGCCGCCTTCCGACAGAGCGCATGGACAGTTTCAGACCCCATCTCGCCAAGGTCGCCGGGGGCTTGGCCCTCGACCGCGCCGAGGCGCGCGCGGCCTTCGACGACCTGTTGTCGGGCGAGGTCACTCCCGTCCAGGCCGGCGCCTTCCTGGCCGCCCTGAAGGTGCGCGGCGAGACCGTCGAGGAGATCGTCGGCGCGGCCGAGGCCATGCGCGCCCGCATGACCCGGATCGCCGCGCCCGCCAACGCTATCGACGTGGTCGGCACCGGCGGCGATCATTCCGGCAGCGTCAACGTCTCGACGCTCGCCGCCATCCTGGTCGCCGCTTGCGGCGTGCCGGTGGCCAAGCACGGCAACCGCGCCGCGACCTCGCGCTCCGGCGCCGCCGACGTGCTGACGGCGCTCGGCGTGAAGCTCGGCCTCGATGCCGAGGGGCAGGCGCGATGCCTCGCCGAGGCCAATCTGTGCTTCCTGTTCGCCCAAGCCCATCACGGCGCCATGCGCCACGTCGCAGCGGTGCGCTCCGAATTGCCGGTGCGGACGATCTTCAACCTGCTGGGGCCGCTGTGCAATCCGGCAGGCGTCGCCTACCAGCTGTTCGGCGTTGCCCAGGAGGCGCTGGCCGAGCCGTTGACCCGGGTGCTCGGGGAACTCGGCAGCCGCCGGGTCTGGACCGTCCACGGTTCTGACGGCCTCGACGAGATCACCGTCACCGGGCCGACCCGGGTGGTCGCCCTCGAAGATGGCCGCCTGACCCGCTTCACCATCGATCCGCAGGAGTTCGGCCTGCCCCTGCGGGCGCCGGAAGACCTGCGCGGCGGCGATCCCGCCGACAACGCCCGGGCGCTCGAAGCCGTCCTTGCGGGCGCGCGCAACGCCTACCGGGACATCGCCGTTCTCAATGCGGGCGCGGCCCTCGTCGTCGCGGGGGCGTCGTCGACCCTGGCGGAGGGGCTCGCGCAGGCGCAGGATGCCGTAGATTCCGGGGCGGCACGGGAAACCCTCGCCCGCCTGGTCCGGGCCTCGAACGAACGCTCGAACGGGCAGGAGTGCCGATGAGCACGCTGACGCAGGATCCGGCGCCCAAAGCGGGTGCCGCCGAGGCGCCATCCGAGCGGCCCAACGTGCTGGCCCGGATCGAGGCCTACAAGCGCCGAGAGATCGCCGAGGCGAAGCTGCGCGTGCCCCTGGCCAAGCTGGAGCGGCGGGCCGCCCAGGCCGAGCCGGTGCGCGGCTTCGCGGCGGCGATCCGGACCCATCTCGCCGCCGGGCGGCCGGCCCTGATCGCCGAGGTGAAGAAGGCCTCGCCGTCGAAGGGCCTGATCCGGGAGGATTTTGCGCCGGCTATGCTGGCAGCGGCCTACGAGGCCGGCGGTGCCACCTGCCTGTCGGTTCTCACCGACGAGCCCTCGTTCCAGGGGCGCCCGGAATACCTCACCGAGGCGCGGGCGGCCTGCGGGCTTCCGGTCCTGCGCAAGGACTTTCTGTTCGAGCCCTATCAGGTCTACGAGGCGCGGGCCTGGGGCGCCGATTGCATCCTCGTCATCATGGCCTGCCTCGACGACGACGAGGCCGAAGCCCTCGTCGCCACCGCGCACGAGCTCGGCATGGACGTGCTGGTCGAGGTTCATGACGAGGCCGAGCTGGCGCGAGCGCTGCCGCTGGGCACCGCCCTGATCGGGATCAACAACCGCAACCTAAAGACCTTCGAGGTCTCGTTCGACACCGCGATTCGGCTCGGCCCCGGCATCCCGAAGAACCGGATTGCCGTGGCCGAGAGCGGCATCGGCGGCCATGCCGATGTCGAGCGACTCCGCCAGCACGGCCTCGGCGTCGTGCTGGTCGGCGAGAGCCTGATGCGCCAGGCGGATGTCACCGAGGCGACCCGGGCGCTGCTGTTCGGCGAAGCCGGCAAGGCCAAGAAGCAAGAAGACAAGAAGAAGGGCTGAGCATGGAGCCCGGTTCGACGCTCACCCACCTCGACACCAGCGGCGCGGCCAACATGGTCGACGTCACCGACAAGCCCGCCACCGATCGGACCGCCCGGGCCGAGGGCAGCGTGGTGATGCGGCCCGAGACCCTGGCGCTGATTCGCGAGGGCGACGCCAAGAAGGGCGACGTGATCGGCACTGCCCGGCTCGCCGGGATCATGGCGGCCAAGCGCACGCACGAGCTGATCCCGCTCTGCCATCCGCTGCTGCTCTCGAAGGTGCGGGTCGAGTGCGAGTTGGATGCTGCGCTGCCGGGCCTGCGCATCGCCGCCGAGGTGCGGGTCCAGGGGCCGACCGGCGTCGAGATGGAGGCGCTGACCGCCGTCTCGGTGGCCTGCCTCACGGTCTACGACATGGTGAAGGCGGTGGATCGCGGCATGCGGATCGAGGGCATACGGCTCGTCGCCAAGGATGGCGGCCGTTCCGGCGCCTACCGGGCGCCCGAGGCATGAGCGGCCTGATCCCGGTCGCCGAGGCGCTGGCGCGGGTCTTGGCGAGCGTCCCTGGTCCGGTCGAGGCCGAGACCGTTCCCCTGGCCCAGGCCGCCGGCCGGACGCTCGCCGCCGATGTCACGGCGGCCCGCACGCAGCCGCCGTTCCCGGCTTCCGCCATGGACGGCTACGCGGTCCGCTTCGCCGATGCCGCGACCGTCGGTGCGAGCTTGCGGCTGATCGGGACGAGCGCGGCCGGGCACGGCTTTTCCGGCCGGATCGGCCCCGGAGAGGCGGTGCGGATCTTCACAGGCGCACCGGTGCCTGAGGGGGCCGACGCGATCCTGATTCAGGAGGATGCGCAGGCCGAGGGCGACACCGTCCGAGTGATGGAGGCGGTCGAGCAGAATCGCTTCATCCGCCGGGCCGGGCTCGACTTCACCGCCGGCGAGACCCTTCTGGTCGCCGGCATGAACCTCGACGCACGCCGCCTGGCGCTGGCGGCGGCGGCCGGCCATCCGCGCCTGTCGGTCCGGCGCCGGCCGCGCATCGCGATCCTCGCCACCGGCGACGAGCTGGTGGAGCCCGGCGCCGAACCGGCCTGGGACCAGATCGTCGCCTCGAACAGCCTGGCTCTGGCAGCCCTGGCCGCCGAGGCGGGCGCCGAGATCATCGATCTCGGCATCGCCGCGGACGATCACGGCGCCTTGGAAGACGCGTTCCGCCGTGCCCGCGAGGCCCGGGCCGACCTGCTGGTGACGCTGGGGGGGGCCTCGGTCGGCGACCACGACCTCGTGCAGGCGGCGCTCGCCAAGGAGGGATTGGAGCTTGGATTCTGGCGCGTGGCGCTCCGGCCGGGCAAGCCACTAATGCAGGGGCGCCTCGGCGCCATGCAGGTGATCGGCCTGCCGGGGAACCCGGTCTCGTCCATCGTCTGCGGGCTGCTCTTCGTGGTGCCGGCGATTCGGGCGCTCCAGGGCGACCCCCAGGCCGGCGCCGACCGCAGCGAACCGGCGACCCTCGGCCGCGACCTGCCGGCCAATGACGGCCGCGCCGACTACATGCGCGCGAACCTCGCCCTTGAGCCCGGCCGGCTGCCGGTGGCCTCACCCGAGCAGCGCCAGGATTCCTCGATGCTGGCGGTGCTCGGCCGCGCGGAAGCGCTGCTGATCCGCGTGCCCCACGAGCCGGCCGCGAAGGCGGGCGACCCGTGCCGGATCATCCGCCTGGACCGCCGGCTGCTCTGACGGTTCACCGCACCACGCGCCAGACTTTCAGGGGGCCGGGCAGCGCGACCGGGTCCAGCCGGTCGGATTGAACCGCGCCGCGGGCGAGCCGGGTGGCGAAAGCCGGCTCGGCTTGGAGGTCGTCGGCGGGCCGGGACGGGCAGGCCACCAGGTAGCGGACCCGGAAGGCATCGAGCATCCGGTCGAGATCGGTCTCAGTCCCGCCCAGCCCCTCGATCGCCGCGGTGAGCCCCGGAATCGCCCGGTGATAGGGGGCGGCCACGATCGTGTGCGGCGTCCGCAGCAGGATCGACGGCCCCAAGAAGATCGGCGCCAACACGGTCCCAGCCGGGAGCGCCGCCAGGGGCCGCACGGCCGCGTCGCTCTGGCAGGCGAGGGCGCCGGCCGGATCGGTGGCGGTCCGCGAGGCCAGGGCAAGCCATTCGGCCAGCCCCACCGGGGCCAACCAGAGCGTGCTGACCAGGCATCCGCCGAGGACGAGAGCGCCCCAGCGGCGAAGGCCGCTCCCGGGTGCGGCGGCGAACGTCAATGCGCGGTCGATCACCGGCCCCGCCACCAGCGGCACGAAGCCGGAGGCGATGTAGAGCCCACGAAACTGGAAGAACCCGAGGATCAGACCGGGCCACAGGAACAAGGCCGCCACCGACCAGGCCCGGCGCTGCGTACCGCGCCAAGCCATCCAGGTCGCAGCCAGCGTTGCGAGCAGGACCACTGGATAGAAAACCAGCATCTCCCACCGCCCCTGGGCGATGGATTTCGGCAGCGAGGCCATCTCATTGACGGTGAGCAGCCAGTGGTCTCGGACCAGGGCCGGCATGCCCGGGAACGGACCGTCCAGGCAGACCGGGAAGGCCAGGGCGAAGCCGCCGATCAGGAGGACACCGCAGAGAGCCGCCAGGGCAATCCGCGATCCGGCCGTTGCGAGACGGTGTCGGAGCACGGTCGCCGCCATCGCGAAGCCGAGGCCGCCGGCGGCGAGCGACAGCCAGGGCGGCGAGAGGGCGTCGCAATGTGTCGCTGTCCAGAGGGCGGGGGCCGTCTGCGCCGCGAAGAGGAGCGGCGCCCCGAGCCCGAGGCCCAGCCCGAACCCGGCGAGGCTGGGCAGGGCGGGACGTCCGCGCCAGCACCAGTCGCCGGCAAGGTACAGGGCGGCGAGCGCCAGATAGGGCAGCCCCTCCAGGCCCACCGCCAACGACAGCGCCGCCAATCCCCCGCCGACGAGGCCGGCCCGAAAGCCGCCGCTGATCAGGCAGAGGGCGAGGCCCAGCATCGCCAGGATCTGCACGTTGTGATGATCGACCCGGCCCGGCTGGAACTGGATGGCGATCCCAAAGGTCTGCGTCGCCACGAGGAGCGCGAGGAGGGCCGCCCGGCCCCCGAAATGGCTTTGGACGCCGCGATAGAGCAGGGCGCAGAACAGCCCGAACAGCAACACCGGCCAGAAGGCGGCTATCAGCCCCTCGGCGAGCGCCTGACCGCAGAGCGGCGTCAGTGCCTGGATCAGCCCGGCCAAGGGCGCGTCCACGAGGCGGGACCAGTGGCTCGCTACGCCCTCGGGCGCGAGGAAGCGGTACTGGACGTTGTCGTACCAGCCCTGGCCGGCCAGGAGATCGCGCACTTCGACGAGCCGCATGGCGTCGTCGGTATCGGGCACGCGCAGGTGCCGGATCGTGTCCCAGATGTCCTGCGGCGCGTTCATGGTCGCGAGCGCCAGGGCGAGGAGCAGCCACAGGAAGCGACGCGGATCGATCCGTGCCGGCGAGGCGGCGGCCGCGGGCGGCATCGTTGCGGGTTCCCGAACGCGCCGCGATCCGGCGCGGGATGAAGCCTGCGCGATCGGACTTAATGGCCGGTCAATCGACCGTAAGGCGGTTCCTTAACCATCCGTGCTCAATCTCCGCGCGAGCCGGCCGGGATTTGGCCGCGACGGCAGCCGGAGCAGGGGATGAGCCACCACACCGAGACGCTGGTGATCGGCGCGGGGCCAGCGGGCCTCACCGCCGCTTACCTGCTGTCGAAGCAGGGGCGGTCAGTCACGGTGCTGGAGCGCGACCCGGCGCAGGTCGGTGGGATCTCGCGCACGGTCTCGCATAACGGCTACCTGTTCGATATCGGCGGGCACCGGTTCTTCTCGAAGTCCAAGGCGGTGGTCGATCTCTGGGATGAGATCCTGCCCAACGACTTCATCGAGCGCCCGCGGCTGTCGCGGATCTACTATCGGGGCAAATACTACGCCTATCCGCTCAAGGCCTTCGAGGCGCTGCGCAATCTCGGCCTGCTTACCAGCGCGGCCTGCGTCGCCTCCTACCTGTATGCCCGCATGAGGCCGGTGCGCGACCCGAAGAACTTCCACGCCTGGGTGCGCAACCAGTTCGGCGAGCGGCTGTTCGCGATCTTCTTCAAGACCTACACCGAGAAGGTGTGGGGCATGTCCTGCGACGCGATCTCGGCGGATTGGGCGGCGCAGCGCATCAAGGGTCTCGATCTCGGCGCGGCAATCCGCGACGGCGTGAAGCGCTCCCTCGGCCTGCGCAAGGCGCAGAAGGCGGGCGGCCCGGTGATCAAGACGCTGATCGAGTCGTTCCGTTATCCGCGCCGCGGCCCCGGCATGATGTGGGAGGCCGCCGCCGCCAAGATCCAGGCCCGGGGCGGGCGCGTGCTCCTCGACCGCGGCGTCGATTCCCTCAGCTACGATGCCGGCACCGGCATCTGGACGGTGGCCGCCCGCAGCGCCGATGGCAGCCGCGAGACCTTCACGGCTCGCCACGTGATCTCGTCGGCGCCGGTGCGGGAGCTGGTGGATTCGATCCGCCCGCGTCCGCTCAGCACCTTCAACGCACGGTCCCTCAAGTACCGCGACTTCCTGACCGTCGCGCTCATCGCAAAATCCCAAAAAAACTTCCCGGATAACTGGATCTACATCCACGATCCGTCGGTGCAGGTCGGGCGGGTGCAGAACTTCCGTTCCTGGTCGCCCGAGATGGTGCCGGACGCGGATCACACCTGCCTCGGCCTCGAATATTTCTGCTTCGAGGGCGACGGGCTCTGGACCGCCTCGGACGACGAGCTGGTGGCCTTGGCCAAGCGCGAGATCGGCCAGATCGGCCTGATCGACCCGGCCGACGTGGTCGATGCCTGCGTGGTCCGGCAGCCCAAGGCCTATCCGGTCTACGACGAGGATTATGCCGGCCACGTCGTGACCGTGCGCCGCGAGCTGGAGCGGGATTTCCCGAGCCTGCACCTCGTCGGCCGCAACGGCATGCACAAGTACAACAACCAGGACCACGCGATGATGACCGCGATGCTGACCGTGGAGAACATTCTCTGCGGCCGGCGCCGGCACGATGTCTGGCAGGTCAACGAGGACGCGGAATACACCGAGTCCGGCGTGTCCGGCGCTCAGGCCGCTCTGGGCAGCGAGCGGCTCGTCCCCCGCAAGGTCGCCTGACACGCGACAGGTGCGAGCGCGCGTCACCACCGCAACTTGCCGGTTGGCGCGCGTCGTCTATGTCCGATCCGGCAACGCCCGACACCAAGGGCGACGGGGAGGAATATTCGACGATGCGTTCGCTGATCATCGCTGCGCTCTGGGCGGGTGTCGCCATGCCCGCCATCGCCGTGCCGGCCCTCGCGCAGGGCGCGGCGCCGGCCGAGACCAAGGCCAAGGCCGACGATCTGGAGAAGCTGCAGAGCTTCCGCAGCACCGACACCCAGGCGGCCCCCGAGATCCCGCAGACCGGCCGCCGGGCCGACGCGATCCGCAAGACGCTCGGCAAGATCAAGCTCCCCGAGGGCTTCAAGATCGACCTCTACGCCGTGGTGCCGGATGCCCGCGCCATCGCGGTCGGCCCCAATGCCGGCGTGCTGTTCGTCGGCACCCGTAAGAACAAGGTCTACACCGTCACCGACCGCGACAAGGACCGGGTCGCCGACGAGGTTCGCGCCTTCGCGCCGGGCATCACCTTTAAGATCCCCAACGGCGTCTGCTTCTCGAAGGACGGCGTGCTCACCGTGGTCGAGCAAAACCGTGTGCTGGCCTTCCCGGCCGCCGAGTTTTTTTATGAAAATCCCGACGTTGCCGCCGGTATTCTCGTGAAGGAAGGCGCGCTGATTCCGGCTGCCGAAGAGAGCTTCAACCACACCGCCCGGGTCTGCCGGGTCGGGGCCGACGGCAAGACCTACATCGCGCTCGGCCAGCCCTACAACGTGCCCCCGGCCGAGAAGATGGACCTGTACCGGAAGGCCGGCATCGGCGGCATTATCCGCATCGATGCCGACGGCAAGAACCGCGAGGTCTACGCCACCGGCATCCGCAACTCGGTGGGCATGGATTTCGCCACCGACAAGTCGCTCTGGTTCACCGACAACCAGGTCGACGGCATGGGTGACGACAAGCCGCCGGGCGAGCTGAACCACGCCACCAAGGCCGGCGAGAATTTCGGCTTCCCCTGGTACGGCGGCGGCGCGGTCCGCACCGTCGAGTACAAGGACCAGACCCCGCCCACCGATGCGGTCCCCCCGGTCGCCGAATTGCCGCCCCACGCGGCCGATCTCGGCATGACCTTCTACAACGGCAAGCAGTTCCCGGCCTCGTACAAGGGCGGGATCTTCATCGCCGAGCACGGCTCCTGGAACCGCACCGAGCCGGTGGGCGCCCGGGTGATGTTCGCTCCCATGGGCGCGGACGGGAAGCTCGGCGCGGTCAAGCCGTTCGCGGAGGGCTGGCTCACCGGCGACGGCGAATATCTCGGCCGCCCGGTGGACGTGGCGGTGATGCTCGACGGCTCGCTGCTGGTCTCGGACGATGCCGCCGGGGCGATTTATCGGATTTCGTACGAGAAATAAGGGCGCTTTCCCTCCCCCTTGTGGGGAGGGACCGAGGGTGGGGGTGGTTCCGGATCTGCCGCCGCGGTGCCTCCTGCACCACCCCCACCTCCAACTCCTCCCCGCAAGGGGGAGGAGAGTTCCGTCGCGCAAGCCGAGCCCATTCGATGATCCGCCCGCTTCTCCTCCTCGCCGCTCTGCTCGTCCCATTCTCGGCTCAGGCCGGAGACGCCGCCCTCGGGCGCAAGAAGGCCACCGCCTGCCAGACCTGCCACGGGATGGACGGGCTCTCGAAGCTGCCGGAGGCGCCGAACCTCGCCGGCCAGGTCGAGCCCTACCTGGTGAAGGCCCTCACCGAGTACCGCGACGGCAAGCGGCAGAACGAGATCATGAACGTGGTCGCCAAGGAGCTGTCGGACGCCGATATTGCGAACCTGGCGGCGTATTATGCCGGCATCCAGATCGACGTGCTGCCGCCGGGGTAAAAACTTTTCCCGCGCCCCACACCGTCATTGCGAGCGCAGCGAAGCAACCCAGGGCGGCGCGCGATCTCAGGACGTAGCGTTTCACTGGGTTGCTTCGCTGCGCTCGCAATGACGGGCGCCGCCGGTTTCAGTTCAAGAACCGGGCATCAGGTCCGGACGCGGAAGCTCAATCAGACCCCGGGTCTTCCCCATGGCAATCGGGGACAAGCGCAGCACGAGCCCGTCGCTCAATCGTCCATCTTCAGAGCCGCGATGAACGCCTCCTGCGGGATCTCGACGCGCCCGAACTGGCGCATCTTCTTCTTGCCTTCCTTCTGCTTGTCCAACAGCTTGCGCTTGCGCGAGATGTCGCCGCCGTAGCACTTGGCGGTGACGTCCTTGGACAGGGCCTTGATCGTCTCGCGGGCGATGATCTTGCCGCCGATCGCCGCCTGGACCGGGATCTGGAACAGGTGGCGGGGGATCAGGTCCTTCAGCTTCTCGCACATGGCCCGGCCGCGCGATTCGGCGCGGGTGCGGTGGACCAGCATCGACAGGGCGTCCACCGGCTCAGCATTGACCAGCAGCGACATCTTCACGAGGTCGCCCTCGCGGTAGTCGGAGACGTGGTAGTCGAACGAGGCGTAGCCCTTCGAGATCGATTTCAACCGGTCGTAGAAGTCGAACACCACTTCGTTCAGCGGTAGGTCGTAGACCACCATGGCACGCTTGCCGACGTAGTTCAGGTCGATCTGTACGCCGCGACGGTCCTGGCAGAGCTTGAGCACGCCGCCGAGATACTCGTCGGGGGTCAGGATCGTGGCGCGGATCCAGGGCTCCTCGATCAGCTCGATCTTCATCACGTCCGGCATGTCGGCCGGGTTGTGCAGCTCCTTGACCGTGCCGTCGCGCATCTTCAGCCGGTAGACCACGGACGGCGCGGTCGAGATCAGGTCGAGGTTGAACTCGCGCTCCAGCCGCTCCTGGATGATCTCCAGGTGCAGCAGCCCCAGGAAGCCGCAGCGGAAGCCGAAGCCCAGGGCGGCCGAACTCTCCATCTCGTAGGAGAACGACGCGTCGTTGAGCCGGAGCCGGCCCATGGCCGAGCGCAGGTTCTCGAACTCGGCGGCGTCCACCGGGAACAGGCCGCAGAACACCACCGCCTGAACTTCCTTGAAGCCCGGCAGCATCGAGGTGGTCTGGCGTTTGTCCTCGGTGATCGTGTCGCCGACGCGGGTGTCGGCGACCTCCTTGATCGAGCCGGTGAAGAAGCCGACCTCGCCGGGGCCGAGCTCGCCAATCTCGGCCATCTTCGGCCGGAACACGCCGATCCGGTCGACCCCGTGGACCGCGTCCGCGCCCATCATCCGGATGGTCATGCCCTTCTTGAGCACGCCGTCGATGATCCGCACCAGCACGACGACGCCGAGATAGGCGTCGTACCAGCTGTCCACCAGCAGGGCCTTGAGCGGCGCGGTCCGGTCACCTTTGGGCGGGGGCAGGCGGGTGACGATCGCCTCGAGCACCGCCTCGATGTTGAGGCCGGTCTTGGCTGAGATCGGCACGGCGTTGGAGGCGTCGAGGCCGATCACCTCCTCGATCTGCTCCTTGACCCGGTCGGGCTCGGCGGCCGGCAGATCGACCTTGTTGAGGACGGGGACGATCTCGTGGTTGGCGTCCAGCGCCTGGTAGACGTTGGCCAGCGTCTGCGCCTCGACGCCCTGGGAGGCGTCCACCACCAGCAGCGAGCCCTCGCAGGCGGCGAGCGAGCGCGACACCTCGTAGGCGAAATCCACGTGGCCGGGCGTGTCCATCAGGTTGAGGACGTAATCCTTGCCATCCTCGGCCCGGTATTCCAGGCGCACGGTCTGCGCCTTGATGGTGATGCCGCGCTCCTTCTCGATATCCATCGAGTCGAGCATCTGCTCGCTCATGTCGCGCAGGGCCACGGTGCCGGTGGCCTGGATCAGCCGGTCCGCCAGGGTCGACTTGCCGTGGTCGATATGCGCGACGATCGAGAAATTGCGGATGTTGTCGATCGGGGTTGTCATCGGCATTCCGTTCGGGCGCGCGACGGCGCGCACCGTCTGACGTCTGGGCGTGTTCGGATAGGTCGGCTCACGCGCGAGATAGCAGCGCCGCGGGAACGCGCCAAGCGCGCCGGCCGGCGCCATACGATCGGGCCGGGACAAACGACGAGACGGGAGCCGGTCGATCCGGCCCCCGCCTGTCGGCAGCGTCCCGCCGGTTCCGGCGGATTTCTGAGGCGATCAGCGACCGCGGTCGCGGATCAGGCGCTCGATCTCGGCCTCACCGTGGGTCCGGGCCTTCGACTCGGTCGGATGCTTCCGGTCCGAACGCTGGTGCAATTTGCCGTGCTTGCGGATGCTCCATTGGAACATTGCGCCGCTCTCGCCGACCGGCTGCACATCGAGGCTGAAAGGATAGGTGTCTGTCTGTGTCTCGCTCATGGCGCGGATATGGTGCACCCGGCCTCACTTCGCCATGCCTGAGGGCGATCTCGGGCGTTACGTTTCTGCCGGACCGCCACCGCCGCGCGCCTGCGCCGCCATCGCGACGAGGCTCTTGCGCAGGGCGCCCATATCGGTGACCCGCTCCGGATAGACCACCCGCGCGGTCCGCTCCCCGGCCATCAGGTCCATGCCCTCCGGGTCGAGCCCGGTGAGGCGCCAGGGCAGGCCGGCCTCCGCGCCCGCCGCCGCAGCGTAGAGCGCCAGCGCGTCGGCATGGTCGGCGTTCATGTGCTCGACCGCGCCGCGCTCGCCCGCCGCGATGGCCTCCGCGCCGGTGAGGTCCAAAAGCAATTCTTCGCGGGTCAGCGTCGCAGCCTTCGCAAAACCGCCATTGAGATGGCCGGCCTTCGCAGACACTGCGAAGAATCCGAAATCCGGGAAGTCGGCGTAGAGCTTCGCCTTCGGATGGCGCGCCAGGAACCGCTCCCGCGCCCGCACGTCCTTCGTCTGGACGGCCTCGCCGACGACGGTGAGCCGCGGATGCGCCAGTGGATCGCCCTTGCCGCCCTGGGAGAACAGCAGCGAGCAGCGCGGATCAGCCAGCAGGTTGCGGGTATGCGCCGAGAGCCGCGACAGCAGCATCAGCGGCGTACCGTCCTGGTCGGTGGCGATGGTGACCAGCGACGCGAAGGGCGTCCCGTCCTGGTCCAGGGTCGCCAGCGCGCCGGAGCGGATGCTCCGCAGCAGCATCCGGGACAAGCCGATGGCGTCGAAGGGCGCGTCGGCCGCGGGAAGCGGGCGCGCCGGCTCGCGCTGTTCCGACGCACCTGTGCTCACGTCCGCCATCGAATCCCTCCCGTTTCGAACCGCCGCCACAATCCTGCAGCATGGTAGCGATGGGATAGCCGGCGCACGAGCGCCGCGGCCCGCGTCAGATCGGCCTTTACGGCCAAGCTATGACCGCCGCTCGCTTTTTCCGATCGACCGTACTAAAGCACCTGTCCCGTTGCGCGAACCGGGCGGCGCCGAGACCGGCCTGGTTCGCACGTCCGCCTGCCCCTCGGGGGCCGGGGTGAAGCGCGGCCCGCGCGAACAGCCGGGACCGCGCTTGAGCCCGTTCATTCAGGGATCGCGCATGCCAACCATCGCCCTCGTCGACGACGACCGGAACATCCTCACCTCCGTGTCGATCGCGCTTGAGACCGAAGGCTACCGCATCCAGACCTACACCGACGGCGCCTCCGCCCTCGACGGTCTGCGGCACTCCCCGCCGGACCTCGCGATCTTCGACATCAAGATGCCGCGCATGGACGGGATGGAGCTTCTCAGGCGCCTGCGGCAGAAATCGGACCTTCCGGTGATCTTTCTGACCTCGAAGGACGAGGAGATCGACGAATTGTTCGGTCTCAAGATGGGCGCGGACGATTTCATCCATAAGCCGTTCTCGCAGCGCCTGCTGGTGGAGCGGGTCAAGGCGGTGCTCCGGCGCTTCGCCAAGGAGCCGGCCGGTTCCACCCCGCGGGGCGAGGCCGAGGTCGCGGCCCGCTCGCTGGAGCGCGGCTCGCTGATGATGGATCCGGAGCGCCATACCTGCACCTGGAAGGGCGAGCCGGTGACGCTCACCGTCACGGAATTCCTGATCCTCCAGGCGCTCGCCCATCGCCCCGGCGTCGTGAAGAGCCGCAACGCCCTGATGGATGCGGCCTATGACGACCAAGTCTATGTCGACGACCGCACCATCGACAGCCACATCAAGCGCCTGCGCAAGAAGTTCAAAGTGACCGACCAGAGCTTCGACATGATCGAGACGCTCTACGGCGTCGGCTACCGGTTCAAGGAGGCGTGATCCAAGGATCCGCTCCGTGACCGGCCGTACCCCCGCCCAAGCCGAGGACGCGCAACCGCGCGCCTCGTTCACCCAACTCCTCTCTCGACCGCTGACCTGGCCGCGCGCCCTCTGGGACGCGATCGGCCAGCGCGCGTCGTCGAGCCTGACGCGCCGCATCGTCGTGCTCAACCTCGTCGGGCTGATCGCGCTGCTCGTCGGCTTCCTCTACCTGAACCAGTTCCGGCAGGGCCTGATTCAGGCCCGGATCCAGAGCCTGGCAATCCAGGGCGAGATCATCGCGGGCGCCATCGCGGCCTCCGCCTCGGTGGATACCGATACGATCCAGATCGACCCCGACAAGCTGCTCCAGCAGCAGGCGGGGGAATCCGCCGAGGAGGAATCGCAGCCGCTCGCCTTCTCGCTCAACCCCGAGAAGGTGGCGCCGCTACTCTCGCGTTTGGTGACCCCCACCGGCAACCGCGCCCGGGTCTACGACCAGGAAGGCGGGTTGCTGTTCGATACCCGCACCCTGTTCAAGCGCGGCGATGCCGGTCGCAGCGACCCGATCGCCGCCAAGCCGCACAAGGCCGGCATGCTCGAATCCGCCTTCCAGGCGGTCCAGGCGAAGCTGAGCGGTCTTTTCGGCAGCCGGTCCACGCAGCCCGAAGAGACCGGGCCGGTGAACGGCCACTCGCTGCGTGAGGTCCAGGCCGCGCTCAGCGGTAACCGCGGCAGTTTGGTCCGCCGCAACGCTCTGGGCGAGACCACGGTGTCGGTGGCGGTGCCGATCCATCGGGCCGGCTCGGTGCGCGGCGCGCTGCTGATCTCGACCCAGGGCGACGCCATCGACCGGGTGATCGCCTCGGAGCGGTTCGGCCTGCTCCAGGTGTTTCTCGTGGCCTCGGCCGTGATGGTGGTGCTGTCGGCACTGTTGGCCGGCGCAATCGCGGGCCCGGTTCGGCGCCTCGCCGAGGCCGCGGAAAAGGTCCGGATGGGGATCAAGACCCGGGAAGAGATCCCGGATTTTACTCAACGCACCGACGAGATCGGCCACCTCTCCGGGGCGCTGCGGGACATGACCCAGGCACTCTACCGGCGCATCGACGCCATCGAGAGTTTTGCCGCCGATGTCAGCCACGAGCTGAAGAACCCGCTGACCTCGCTGCGCAGCGCGGTCGAGACCCTGCCGCTGGCAAAGTCGGACGATTCCCGCGGCCGGCTGATGGCGATCATCCAGCACGACGTGAAGCGTCTCGACCGGCTGATCAGCGACATCGCCGATGCTTCGCGGCTCGACGCGGAACTGGCCCGGGCCGAGGCGCGCCGGGTCGATCTGAAGAAGCTGCTGACCACAGTGGTCTCGGTGGCGAACGAGCGCCGCCGCCCGAAGGACTGCCTGATCCAGCTCGATGTCGAGGCGATCGCCGACCAGGATGCACCGTTCACGGTCATCGGCCATGACAGCCGGCTGGGGCAGGTGGTCAACAACCTCCTCGACAACGCCCGCTCGTTCTCGCCGACCGAAGCCAAGGTGCGGGTCGCCCTGCGCCGGGTCCGCGGCGAGGTCGAGCTGGTCTGCGAGGACGAGGGGCCGGGCATCCCCGAGCACGCCCTGGAGCGGATCTTCGAGCGCTTCTACACCGACCGGCCCGAGCAGGGTTTTGGCCAGAATTCGGGTCTCGGCCTGTCGATCTCCCGTCAGATCGTCCAGGCGCATCGCGGCACGATCCGCGCCGAGAACCGCCCCGGCGCCCCCGACGAGGATGGTGAGCCTACGGTTCGCGGCGCCCGCTTCACCGTCCGCCTGCCGGCGGCGCCCCGCCAGCTCCACGCCTGATGCCGAGCCTTCACGCCGCCTGCGTCGTCCTGGGCGAGTCCGGCATCCTGATTCGCGGGCCCTCGGGCTCGGGCAAGTCGAGCCTGGCGCTGCTCCTCGCCGCCGAGAGGGATGGGGCCTTCGTCGCGGACGACCGGGTCGTTTGCGAGCGGCGCGCGGGCACGCTGGTCGCCCGGCCACACGACGCCCTGGTCGGGCAGGTCGAAATCCGCGGCCAAGGTATTCTTTCGGCTCAAGACCTCGGCCTCGCGATCCGCCCCGAAGCGATCGTAGGCCTCGCGATCGATCTCGTCGCAGAATCACCCCGCCTGCCCGAGCCGCCGGAGGACGCCGAAATATTGGACCTTCGAATACCCCGCCTGGTCCTTGACCGCGGCGTGCGGCGTGCCGGATTAGCACCGTTGCTGATTCGTGCGGCACTGCGGAAGCAGAAGCCGTGACTTCGCAGCCGCACAGGTGGTTGATTCGCGTCACGGTGGCGAGACCCCATGGCGCCCGGGGAGCCCGCATGGCATGATCGCGGCAATGTCCGAGCAAAAACGTCGCGATCGCCTTGTTGGGACCTGTGCATTGCACAACATGGCGGCAGACAGAGGACGTTGGAACACGTGTCGATGATTGGCATGGTGCTCGTCACTCACGGGCTATTGGCGACCGAATTCAAGGCCGCCCTGGAGCACGTGGTCGGCCCACAGGATCAGATCGAGACGATCACGATCGGGCCGGAAGACGATATGGAATTGCGACGCCGGGACATCATGTCCGCGGTCTGTCGCGTGAACACCGGTGACGGTGTGGTGGTGCTCACCGACATGTTCGGCGGCACGCCCTCGAACCTTGCGCTCTCCTGTATGAACGGCGGCTCGGTCGAGGTGGTGGCGGGGATCAACCTGCCGATGCTGATCAAGCTGGCGAGCGTCCGCGACGAGGAGAATCTCGGCGACGCCGTCCTTCACGCCCAGGAAGCCGGCCGCAAATACATCAACGTCGCCTCGCGCGTTCTGGCCGGCAAATAACGTTTTTCAGCCTTCGATGAGCGCCGCCTCCGGGACAGGCCGGCGCGACGTGGCGGTGATGCCCGCGGAGGCCGCGATCACCAGCCCGATGGCGAGCCACTGAACGGGGCCGAGCCGCTCGCCCAGCAGGGCGAAGCCCGCGCAGGCCGCCACCGCCGGCTCCAGGCTCATCAGCACGCCGAAGCTTTTGCGGTCGAGGCGCCGCAGGGCGAACATCTCCAGCGAATAGGGCAGGGCGCTCGACATCAGCGCCACGGTGAGGCCCGCAACGAGGATCTCGGGCGCGAGCAGGCCCAACCCGGCCTCCGCGAAGCCGAACGGCGCCACCACCAGGGCGGCCGTCAGCATGCCCAGCGACACGGCTTGGCCTCCATCGATTCGGCCGGCGCGCTGGCCGAACAGGATGTAGAGCGCCCAGGCCAGGGCCGCCCCAAGGGCGAGGAGGATTCCGAGCGGGTCGAGCGCACTGGTCGACGCGACCGGCAGGAGCAGCCCGAGTCCCACCACCGCCACGCCGATCCATAGAAAATCCGTCCTGCGGCGCGACGCGATCAGCGCGATGGAGAGCGGCCCGGCGAACTCGATCGCCACCGCAGGCCCGAGCGGCAGGCGCGCGATCGACAGGTAGAACAGCAGGTTCATCAGCCCCAGGGTTACCCCGTAGAGCGCGATCCACCCGGCCTCGCGCCGCAACAGGCTGCGCCGCCAGGGCCGCCAGACGGCCATCAGGATCAGCGCCGAGAAACCCACGCGCAGGGCCGAGGTCCCCGCCGCGCCGACGACCGGGAACAGGTTTTTCGCAATCGTCGCGCCGTATTGCAGGGAGACCATGCCGGTCACCAGGGCGGCGACGGGGAGGACGGTGGCGCCGAGGCTCGGCTTGGTGTTCGTCACGGACACGGATCTTTCAGACGTGCGGCTCGACCAGACGGTAGCTGGTGCTGCGTCCCCCGCCGGGCCGCGCATCAGGAGCCCGCGTGCGCTCAACTCTTCGATGTCGCGAAGGGCGGTATCGTGCGAGCACTTCGCGATCTGCGCCCATTTCGACGTCGTGAGCTTGCCCTCGAATCCGTCGAGGAGGCGGCCCAGCATCATGCGCTGGCGCGGGTTCACGGGCTGCGCTTCCAGAGCGCGCCAGAACCGCTCCTTGCGCAGGACCGCCGTGAGCGTGGTCTCGGCGTCGGCGATTGCCCTATCGAGGATTCCGAGAAACCACGCTAGCTGCGTGGACAGATGGTAGAGCGCCGTCTCGTCTCCTCGGCTGCGCCCGAGCCCCGTCGGGGGTGGCACAGCCGATGCGGCCATTGCCATCGTTGAACGGATGGATGGTGACGAATCGCAGCTAGAGGCGCGAGAAGCGCCGCCTCGTCCCAACGGAAGCTCGGCCATTTGATATGATCACAGGCATGAACCCATCGACGCATGGCATGCGTCGATTGTCCGGCCAAATCGACGCATCGGTCCCGGGGGACCGGCGCACGCTCACAAAATAAACCGGCTGAGATCGGCGTTGGCTGCGAGATCCTCGACGCGCGCCCGGACATAGGCGGCGTCGATCGGCACCGTCTCGCCGGAGCGGTCGGTGGCCGTGAAGGAAATCTCGTCAATCACGCGCTCCAGAACGGTCTGGAGGCGGCGGGCGCCGATATTCTCGACGGAGGAATTTACCTCGACCGCCACCTTGGCGAGGGCGTCCACGGCGTCGTCCGTGAAGGTGAGGGTCACGCCCTCGGTCTGCATCAACGCCACCGTCTGCTTGAGCAGGCTGGCCTCGGTGGAGGTCAGGATCTGGCGGAAATCGTCCACGGTCAGCGGCTGCAATTCGACGCGGATCGGTAGGCGGCCCTGGAGCTCGGGCAGGAGGTCGGACGGCTTCGAGACGTGGAAGGCGCCCGACGCGATGAACAGCACGTGGTCGGTCTTCACCGGGCCGTGCTTGGTCGCCACCGTAGTCCCCTCGATCAGCGGCAGCAGGTCGCGCTGCACGCCCTCACGGGAGACGTCGCCGGTGGAGCGGCCCTCACGGGTGCAGATCTTGTCGATTTCGTCGAGGAAGACGATGCCGTTGTTCTCGACCTCGCGGATCGCCTCGCGGATCAGGGCGTCGTCGTCGACCAGCTTGTCGGATTCCTCGGCGAGCAGCGGCGCGTAGGCGTCCCGCACCAGGATCCGGCGGGGCTTGCCGCGCTGGCCGCCCAGCGCCTTGCCGAGCACGTCGCCGATGTTGATCGCCCCCATGGAGGCGCCCGGCATGCCGGGGATCTCGAACATCGGCAGGCCGGCGGGGGCGCCCGAAGCGAGTTCCAGCTCGACCTCCTTGTCGTCGAGCTCGCTGTCGCGCAGCTTGCGGCGGAAGCTGTCGCGGGTCGCCTGGCTGGCGGTGGGCCCGACCAGGGCGTCGAGGATGCGGTTCTCGGCGGCCGCCTCGGCCTTGGCCTTCACGGCCTCCCGCTTCACCTGCCGGGTCAGGCCGATCGCGACCTCCACGAGGTCGCGGACGATCTGCTCCACGTCGCGGCCGACATAGCCGACCTCGGTGAACTTGGTGGCCTCGATTTTCAGGAACGGGGCGTTGGCGAGCCGCGCGAGGCGCCGGGCGATCTCGGTCTTGCCGCAGCCGGTCGGCCCGATCATCAGGATGTTCTTGGGCGCCACCTCCTCGCGGAGCGGGCCGGTCAGCTGCTGGCGCCGCCAGCGGTTGCGCAGCGCGATCGCGACGGCGCGCTTGGCGTCGTGCTGCCCGACGATGAAGCGATCGAGTTCGGACACGATCTCGCGCGGAGAGAACGTCGTCACCGCTGTGCCATCCTGTTTTTCCCGGCCCGAAGAAACCAAGAGCCCAGGCCGGGAATGGGGTTCCGGCGCGCGCGACGCAAGAGGCGAAGCGCGGCCGGAGAGGGCAGGTTAGCGCCTCAGTGCCCCGCTGGCGACGCCGCGGCGCCGGCCTTGTCGTGCGTGCCGAAGCGCTCGACCAGAGTCGCGCTGGCCTCATTCAGGCCGACGACCTCGACGATCCGCCCGCGGGCGCGGGCCTTCAGGACTACGCGGTCGAGGGCGGCCACCGCCGAGATGTCCCAGAAATGCGCCGCGTGCACGTCGATGACGAGGCGATCCACCGGCTCCAGCACATCGATCGCCTCGGCGAACGTGCCCGCCGAGGCGAAGAACACCTGGCCGGTGACCCGATAGGTCCGGGTCCGGCCATCGGCCGAGAGCTCGGATGTCACGTGGCTGAGCCGCGACACCTTGCCAGCAAAAAACACCCCGGACAGGAGCACACCGGCTAGGACGCCCATCGCCAAGTCCTTGGTGGCGACCACGACCAGGACGGTTGCCAGCATCACCGCCGAGGAGGGCAGGGGGTTGGTGCGCAGCTGCGCCAGCGAGCGCCAGGAGAAGGTGTTCAGCGAGACCATGATCATCACGGCCGTCAGCGCCGCGACCGGCACCACAGCCAACAGGTCCTGAAGCGCCACGAGGAGCAGGAGCAGGAACGCACCGGCCACCAGCGTGGACAGGCGGCCCCGGGCGCCCGAGGAGACGTTGATGACCGACTGACCGATCATCGCGCAGCCGCCCATGCCGCCGAACACGGCCGACGCCATGTTGGCGACGCCCTGGCCCATGCATTCCCGGTTCTTGTCGCTACCAGTATCGGTCATGTCGTCGACGATCTGCGCGGTGAGCAGGCTTTCCAGCAGGCCGACTGCGGCCAGCGTCGCCGCGTAAGGCAGCAGGATCCGCAGTGTGTTGAAGGTCAGCGGCACGTCCGGCAGCGCAAAGCTCGGCAGCGTCGAGGGCAGGGCGCCCAAATGCGAGACCGTGCGCACGTCGAGGTGAAAGATCGCCGTCACCGCGGTCAGCACCGCGATCGCCACCAGGGGCGAGGGCACCGCCCGGGTGATCCGTGGGAAGCCGTAGATGATCGCGAGCCCCAGCGCGATCAGCCCGTAGGTGGCGGGCGTCACACCGGTCAGTTCGGGCATCTGTGCCAGAAAGATCAGGATCGCCAGCGCGTTGACGAAGCCGGTCATCACCGATTGCGAGACGAACCGCATCAGCCGGCCGAGCTTGAGCAGGCCGGCCAGGATCTGGATCACGCCCATCAGGATGGTGGCGGCAAACAGGTACTGGACGCCGTGCTCGCGGACGAGATCGACCATCACCACTGCGGTGGCGGCGGTGGCGGCCGAGATCATGGCCGGGCGGCCACCCGCGAAGGCGATCGTGCAGGCGATGACCACCGAGGCGTAGAGCCCGACCTTCGGATCTACCCCGGCGATGACCGAGAAGCCGATCGCCTCCGGAATGAGCGCGAGGGCGACGACGATGCCCGACAGGGTATCGCCGCGGATATTGGAGACCCACGTGCCGAGAAGGCCGGCGGGTCCGGATGTGCTGCGTTGCATGATGATGAGAATCCGCACGAGACGCGCGTCCGCTCGTTGGGCGGATCGTGTGGCGTCTCGGATGCGTGGTCCGGCGGATCGGCGGCCGGAAGAGCCACCCGGGCTTTCACCGGGTCCTTGCGAATGCCCCGGACCCTATGGGGCATTGCGCTGCAACGCAACGTCGGCTGCGTCAGGCAGCCCGCACCTGAGCCACGAAGCCCGCGACCTCTTGGCCGAGCCCGTCCGACCGGCGGGCGATGTCGGCGGCGGCGTCCAAGACCTGGCCGGCGCTGGCGCCGGTCTCGTGGGCGGCGCCGAGCACCTGCGCCATCGTCTCGGTGACGGCGCGGGTCCCGCTCGCCGCTTCGGCGACGCTGCGGGCGATCTCCTGCGTCGCGACTTGCTGCTCCTCGACCGCGGCGGCGACGCCGATGGCGATACCGTGGACCTGCTCGATCGTGCCGCCGATCTCCTCGATGGCGGCCACCGCCTCGTGGGTCGCGGCGCGCATCGCGGCGATCTGCCCGGTGATCTCGTCGGTGGCCCGGGCTGTCTGGGTCGCGAGCGCCTTCACTTCCGTGGCGACCACCGCGAAGCCGCGCCCAGCCTCGCCGGCGCGCGCCGCCTCGATGGTGGCGTTCAACGCCAGCAGGTTGGTCTGGCCGGCGATGGTCGAAATCAGCGACACGACTTGGCCGATGCCGTCGGCGCTCCGGGCGAGAGCCTGGACGCTGGTGCGGGTCCGCCGCGCCGCCTCGACGGCGCCAGCGGCGGCCTCGGAGGTCTGCGAGACCTGGACGCCGATCTCGCTCGCCGTGGCCGCGAGCTCTTCCGTGGCGGCTGCCACCGCCTCGACGTTGTGCGCCGTGGTCTCGGCGGCCCGGGTCACGACCCGGGATTGCTGGTCGGTGCGCTCGGCATTGCCGGCCATCGCGGCGGCGGCCCGCTCCATGCCGGCGGCGGCCTCGGCGAGGTGGCCGACCAGACCGCCGATGCTGCCCTCGAACTGATCGGCGAGCCCGATCATCTCGGCGCGCTTGCGCGTCGCCGCCTCGGTGCCGGTCCGCTCGCGCTCCTGACGCAGGGTTTCGGCCTCTCGCATCGTCCCGGCGAACACCGCCATGCTCGTCCAGATCGCCCCGATCTCGTCGCGGCCGGCCTTCACTGCCGGGAGGGTCAGGTCGCCACGCGAAAGGCGCTGGATCGCGTCGGACACCGCCCGCAACGGCCGGGCGATCTGGCGCTGCCCCACGAGAATGCCGAGGGCGGCGCAGGCGAGGGTCCCCAGCAGGGCGAGCCCGAGGAGGAGCAGCATGCGCGCCTGGAAGAGATCCTGCGTCTCGGCCTTGACGGTGGCCATCTCAGCGCGTCCGCGGCCGACCAGCGCGTCGATGCTGGCCTGGAACGCCTTGCGGTTGGCCCGGTTCGCGTCGTTGAAGCCCAGATCGGCGGCGGCGCGCGGGCCGATCGTTTCGCCGGCCTGCGCGATCGCGGTCCGCATCGTCCGGTAGGCGTCGGCGTTGCGCGCCATCGCATCGAACAGCGGGCGCTCGTCTTCGGTGACCAGGGGCGCCCAGGCCGCGCGCAGCGCGTCCATGTCGGCGAGACCTTTTCGGACGCCAGCGGCATATTTCGCCGCGTCGGAGGCGTCCGCGGCGGCGTAAACACCGCGGGAGTCCATCGTCACCTCGGCGGCGAGGCGGTTGAAGTTCGCAGCGTTGAGCGCGCGCGTGGAGGCGCCCTCGACCTGGGCCAACGAGCGCTCGAAGCTCTGCAGCATGGCGACGCTTACGCCGGCCACGACCAACGTCGTGAGGCTGCAGGCACCCACGAAGCCCAGGAGTTTCCCACCGATCTTCATTTTAGTTCCAGCCCGAGCATGCGCAGGCTGAAACTAAGCAGAATTATTCAATACCCCGTTAAGCACGGTCCGCGACCGGTCAGTCCGGATCACGGGAAGAGGCGGTTCACGCCTGATCGAGCGCCTCGATCACCAGATTGCCGTTGGTGTAGACGCAGATCTCGGCCGCGATCGCCATGGCCTTGCGCACGATCGCCTCGGCGTCGAACTCGGTATCCTCAAGGGCGCGGGCGGCCGCCAGGGCGTAATTTCCGCCGGAGCCGATCGCCATGACGCCGCTTTCCGGCTCCAGCACGTCGCCCGAACCCGACAGGAGCAGGCTGACCTCCTTGTCGGCCACCACCATCATCGCTTCGAGGCGGCGCAGGTAGCGGTCGGTCCGCCAATCCTTGGTGAGCTCGACGCAGGCCCGGGTGAGCTGGCCGGGATACTGCTCCAGCTTGGCCTCAAGCCGCTCGAACAGCGTGAACGCGTCGGCGGTGGCCCCCGCGAAGCCGCCGATCACCGAGCCCTTGGCGAGGCGCCGGACCTTGCGGGCGTTGCCCTTCACGATGGTCTGGCCGAGGCTGACCTGCCCGTCGCCGCCGACGACCACGCGGCCGCCCTTGCGGACCATCAGGATGGTGGTGGCGTGCATCTGGGGCACGGAGCCCCGGTCGTCGTACCTGAATGCGTCGTGGCTCAAGGTGTCGGCTCCGATCTCGGTGGGGCCGAGATGGGGAGCTTTTCAGGCCGAGTCCAGCCGTGGGCTACTCGGCAACCGCCTCGGCGGTCTGCACCGGACCGGCATCGTGCAGGATCGACTCCGCCGCGGCCTGGGCCAGCAGGGCGTAGCCGCCATCGGCCATGTGCAGGCCGTCCGAGGCGAAGAGCTGCTTGGCGGTGAGCTTCCCTTCACGGACCCAGCCGTGCATCAGGTCGGCGCGCCGGATCACCGGCACGTCGAGCTCGTCCCCGATCGACCGCACGGCGTCACGGAAGCGCGAGGACCCGGGCGTCGAATCGAGCTTCGGGCACCATTGCGGCTCCATCAGCACCACGTCGATGCCGGCCTCCCGGATGCGCCGGATCGCGGAGGCCGTGGCCTCGCGGAAATGCTCGATCGAGACGCCGCGCAGGGGATCGTTGCTGCCGGTCTGCCAGATGACGAGCTGCGGCTCGGCCGCGATCACGTCGCGATCCAGGCGCTTCAGCATGTCGTCCACATGCTCGCCGCCGATGCCGCGGTTGACCACCGACACATCAAGGCCCTGTAGCTTCTTGCGCAGATCGACCTGGAGGCGGGAGGGGTAGGAGTTGGCCGGGCTCGACGCACCGATGCCCTCCGTCGAGGAGGAGCCGAAGGCCACGATCTTGAGCGGCGCGCCGATGGCGATCTGCCGGGCGACGTGTGGGAGGTCGGGGCTGTCGCTCAGGTCGATGCCGAGGAGGTCGAGCGAATCGGGCAGCAGGTCCGCGTAGGCCAGCACCGCGGTCGGCACCAGCAGGAGGCTGCACACCATCAAGACATCGCGCAGGCGCCGACGACGCGATTTCGCGGGAGAGACTGATGTCGGATTCTGGGACACGGGACCGATTGCTCCGCCGCTCGTCGACGACAGATACAATCTGACACAGGCACTTGAAAAGACCGGTTCCGCACAAGCGTTGAAGGCGAAGTGAATTCGTAACTCAAAATTAACGCTGGCACGCCGCCCGGCCGGAACCGCGCGGCGTCTCGGTTCGGGGACGCGAATCAGCCGGCGGGCGGGGACAGGGTCATCTTGCCCACGAACGGCGCATCGCGCTTGTTGTTGGCGGTGCAGGCGTAGCTGTGCTCGCCGGCATCCAGGGTGCGCAGCTTGAGCGTCCCGCGGCCATTGGCCTTCACGGTGTAGCCCTTCTCGCTCATGACATGGACGAGGTCGCCGTCGGCGTGCAGCAGATGGCCCTGCTCGAACTGGCCTTCCGCCGTGATCGTCACCGGCACGTTGGCCTGGCTGACCACCGTCAGCATGACGTTGGTGTTGGCCGGCAGGCGGATCTCGGCCGGGGCGCAGATCGGCTTACCGTCCTGCAGGGTGACGGTCAGCTCGACCGGGGGCAGGGCATCGCTCGAGGGTTTGCCGAGCTGGGGATTGTCGGTGGCGCCCGCCGCGGATGTGAGCAGCGTGGCGCATGCGGCGGCGATCAGGATGTTGCGCAAGACTCGGATTCTCCATCGTCTCCCGCGACGGTGCGCCCGGGACACGCTGCGGCAATGATGCGGCCGAGCGGCTGTTCCAGCGCGCGACGCCGTGGCTCGGGTCCGGTGTCCGGGCCTCGCCGTCCCAGCATTCAGCGTGGCGGCAGCGACAGAACCTGACGTTTTATTTGCGGATGGCGCGCGTCAATGCCGATTCCGGCACGATCGATGCGAACCGCCCGGCACGGATCCGCGAGAGGGCGGCGGGGATCCGGGGTCAAGACGTCGCGTGCGAGGTCCGGACCGGCGTTGCGCCTCGGTGCACCGTCCCATGGTCGACCGTTTGCGCATCGCGATTCTCACGCACTCGACCCAGGCCCGCGGCAGCGTGGTCCATGCGCTGGCGCTCGGCGAGGCCCTGTGCGGGCTCGGCCACGAGGCGGTGGTTCATGCTCCCGATCCCACCGGCCGGGGCTTCTTCCGCGATGCCGGCTGCCCGGTGATCTCGGTGGCGGCCAAGGCGGTGTCCGCGCCGACCGTCACCGTGTTCCGGTCCCGGATCGCCGACTATCTGTCGCATTTCTCGACGCCCGCGGCCTGCGACTTCGACGTCTTCCATGCCCATTGCGACATCAGCGGCAACGCGCTCGCGACCCTGACGCGCCGGCGCCTGATCCCCGGCTTCGTCCGCACGGTCCATCACCTCGACACGGTCTCGGACCCGCAGCTCGCCCAGTTGCAGGAGCGGGCGATCCTCGATGCCGGGCGGCTGCTCTGCGTCAGCCGGACCTGGGCCGCGACGCTGGCGGCGGAATACGGGGCGCAGGCCGATGTGGTCGGCAACGGCGTCGACGGCGCGGTCTACACGCCGGAGCCTACGCCCGGCGATACCGAGCTCCGCGCCCGCCTCGGGCTCGGTGCCGGGCCGGTCTATCTCGGCGTCGGCGGCTTCGAGGCGCGCAAGAACACCCTGTCGATCATCGAGGCCTTCGCCCGCCTGCGCCGGCACGTGCCGGATGCGCAACTGGTCATGGCCGGGACAGCTTCGCTCCTCGACCATGCCGGCTACGAGGCGCGGTGCTGCGCGGCGCTGGAGCGCGAGGGGCTGGAAGTCGGCCCGGGCAAGCCGGTGATCCGGACCGGACCGATACCACAAGCCGACATGCCGGGGCTCTACCGAATCGCCGACACGCTCGTCTTCCCGTCCGTGAACGAGGGCTACGGCCTGTGCGTCCTGGAGGCGATGGCCTCCGGCACGCCGGTGATCGTCTCGGCGCGGCCGCCGTTCACCGAATACCTCGCCCCCGGGGAGGCGCTCTCGGTCGAGCCGGACGATCCCGACGCCATCGCCGCCGCCATGCAGGCCAGCCTGGAGCCGTCCCTCCGCGTCCGCCTGCGGTCCGCCGGCCTGGAGGTCGCCCGCGCCCATGCCTGGGAAGCCTGCGCAGCGCGCCACCTGCCGACCTACGCATCCCTGGTCCCGGGACCCCTGCCGGGGGCGACGATCGCCACCGGTTCCGCCGCCTGGAACACCACACGGATCCCCGGCGATGCCTGAGATGCGCTTCCATATCCGCTGGCCGGATGGCAGCCGCGACGCCTGCTACTCGCCGACCCTGGTCATCAAGGAGCACCTCGCCGTCGGCCAGGACTACGCCCTCGACGAGTTCCTGGTCCTGGTCCGCCTCGCCCTCGGCAGCGCCAGCGCCCGGGTGCAGGAACGCTACGGCTTCCCCTGCGGCCGCGCCGAGTCGCAGCTCGCCCGGATCGAGGAGATCGCCCGCCGCCAGGAGCCGGGCACGGTGTATGTCGAGGCGTTCGAGGAGTGATTTTTTGGAGCGGAATTGACTGCGGGGCGACACGCTCGGAGCGAATCGCCGGAATCCCCGTGGATGCGTGTCGAACCGACACAGCGCGGATCCCTGGGCGGGCGGCGTTGTCCTGGATGACGAGCGCAGTGAACAAGCACACCCCATGATCTTCCGGATCGCCACGGCCCTCCTGGTGGTCGCGGCGCCGGCCGCGGCGCAGACGCGTCCGTCGAGCACCGCCATGACCTGCCAGCAGACGGCCCGGCTGGTCCAGGCCCGCGGCGCCCTGGTCCTCGGGACCGGCGGCCAGACCTATGACCGCTTCGTCCGGGACCGCTCGTTCTGCGAGGCCACCGAGATTGCCCGGCGGGCCTTCCGTCCGACCCGCGACAACCCGACCTGCCTGATCGGCTACACCTGCTACGAGCCCGGCACCGACGATTGGCCCGGCGAGGGCTTTTAGCCCAGGCGCAAAAGCGTCAGCGCTTACCGACTTCCAGCTCCACGATGATCCGCCGGTCCCCGGCCCGGCGGCTGAAGCCGACGGCGTCGAGATGTTCGAGGAGCGGGATCGAGTATTTGCGCGAGATCCCCAGGGCGGCGCCGGCCTCCCGGGCCAGGAAGCCGGTCTCCGGCGTCGTTGCGTTGGGGAACGCGTCCGCGAGGCGCGTCCGGGCGACCGCCACCGCCTCGCGATGGAACAGCACCGCCCGCCGCTGCACCCTGTCGATGGCGCGGATCACCGTGCCGGCCCCCACCAGATAGGTCAGCGCCTCGCGGCGGCGGACGTCGCGGCCGACCGCCTCCGCCTCGTCGGGCGGGTTGAGGCCGGCCCGGCGAAACAGCTGCTCGAGCTTGCGGGCGGTCTCGCTCTCGTTGCGGGCCGGATCGAAGTCGGACCGGCGCCACAGCGCACCGGCCTGGACCGTGCCGCCCGTGGCGGTCAGGTCGCGCAGGACCAGCGCGGTCAGCGCCTCGGGGAGCACCAATAGCTTTGCGAGGCGCTCCAGGGCGATGCCGTGCTCCATCGGGTTGTCCCGGTGATGCATGGACAGGGCCGCCAGCGCGCCGGTGCGGAGCGACGCGAAGGCCGGAGCGCCGATGTAGCGGTCGCCGATCTCCCGGGCGCCGGAGGCGGCGAGCATCTGCCGGACTCGCTCGGTTCCGGTGCCAGCGGCGCGGGCGATCTCGGTCAGCGTCGCGCCGGCCGCCCCGGCCTGCGCCAGACGGATTGCCACGGCGTCGGCGGGCTGGCCCGTCGCCAGGGCGTTGAGGTCGGCGAGCACGCGGGCATCGTGCCGCCGCCTCCGCCGGCTCGCCGGATCGAGCACCCGGCCACCCGCGACGGTGGCGGCCGGTGAGTCGAGACGGAGCACGAAGGGCTCCCGGGCTGGCACGGTGACCGGCTCCGCGAGGTGGAGCTGCGCCGGTGCGGTCGCACCCGGCTCAAGGGCGTCGCGGTCGAGCAGCCGCAGCCGGGCCTCGACCTCGGTGGTGCCGAACAGGAGCCGGCAGGCGCTTCCGCCCGCCAGCGCGTTGTCGGCGCTCGCTGCGGCCGTGAGCGCGACGTCGAGCCATTGCGACGGCGCCAGCAGCCCCGGCACCGAGAGGGCGTCGCCGCGGGCGATCTCGTCGAGGCCGACGCCGCGCAGGGCTACGGCGGTCCGCCGTCCCGGCTCGGCGCGCTCGACCGAGCGGCCATGGATCTGGAGGCTGCGGACGACGGCGCTGCGGCCTCCGGGTACGATCTCCAGCGTGTCGCCGACAGACAGGGGACCTCGCCGCAACGTCCCGGTCACCACGGTGCCGAAGCCCGGCCGGGTGAAGACCCGGTCCACCGGCAGGTACGGAAACCCGTCATCGGTCCCCGGCTCCGCCTCCGCCAGCAGGGCGGCGAGCGCCTGGCCGAGCTCCGGGATGCCGGCGCCGGTCAGCGTCGAGGTGGCGATCACCGGCCCGGCGGCGATTGCGGCGCGGGCCGCGGCGGCGGTGATCTCGGCGGCGCGGGCCGCGATCGTCTCAGGGGAGGCGAGGTCGGCTTTCGTCAGCGCCAGCACGCCGCGGTGAACGCCGATCAGCCGGGCGATCTCCAGGTGCTCCACCGTCTGCGGCTTGATGCCCTCGTTGGCATCGACCGCGAGCAGCACCGCCCGCATCCCGGTGGCGCCGGAGACCATAGCGCGGACGAAGCGCTCGTGGCCCGGCAGGTCGACTAGGTCGATCTCGCCCCGATCGGAGGCCAGCAGCGCGAAGCCGGGGACGATCGAAACCCCGCGGTCCCGCTCTTCCTTCAATCTGTCCGTCTCGACTCCCGTGAGGGCTCGGACCAGGGCCGTCTTGCCGTGATCCACATGCCCGATCACACCGACCAGAAGTGTCTTCAAGGGAGCCACCGACCCGACGATCTCCGCGGCGCAACCGTCCACGCAGGGCGCACCGCTCTCTCAAATGAGGGATTCCGTCTCGCTGGCACGGCGTCGCACCGCTCACCGCCGGGCGGTCGGTGCCGGGGCGCAGGAGGCAGATAAATTGTGGACAATCGGTTTTGCCACGGCATCTTGGTTTGGGAAAGCGCAAAATTGGAGCGATTCAAGTCGCGCGCTGTACTCCGGCCTGGCCTCCGTCGTGCGGCCCCGCACCGGGTCTGGGATTTCCTGCCGCTTCCGATTGCAACGGCGCAGGGCCTGGCCCTAGACCAGCTTTCCTGACGCTCGGATGCAACCCAGTGGGCGCCCCGCTTGGTTATGGACCGGACGTTGCCAAGAGGAGAACATGAGCGAGACCGACAGCCACGCCGTGGCAGCCCCCCGCGAGATCGAGCTGAAGCTCGACTGCGCCGGCCCCGATCTGACCGCGCTGGCGGCGCATCCCCGGCTTCAGGGCGTTGGAGGCACCGAGCCCGAGCTCCTCGTCACCACCTATTATGATACGCCGAACCAGGATCTGCGCGCCGCCGGGCTGACCCTGCGGGTGCGCAAGCAGGGCGACCGGCACATCCAGACCGTGAAGGCCGGGCAGGGCGGCGTCGGCCTGTTCGACCGGGCCGAGTGGGAGACCGAGATCGCCGGCGAGACGCCGGATCTGGCGGCCTGGGCCGACACCGCGGCGGAAAAGGTTCTCCAGAAAGCGGACGCGCCGCTTGAGCGGCTGTTCTCCACGGCCATCACGCGCCGGGTCGTGCCGGTCGAGCAGGGCGCATCGCGCATCCTCGTCACTCTCGACGAAGGGCGGGTCGAGAGCCCGGCCGGCGAGGCGCCGATCTGCGAAGTCGAGCTGGAGCTTGCCGAGGGCGAGCCCGCCGACCTGTTCGCGCTGGCGCAGATCCTGGCCGAGACCGTGCCGCTGCGCCTCAGCGCCACCGCCAAGAGCAGCCGCGGCTTCGCTTTGGTGGACAAGACCGGCCCGACCGCGGTGAAGGCCGGCCCGGTGGAACTGCCCGAGGCGGCGAGCGCCGGCGAAGTCTTCCGCCGGGTGGCGCGCGCCTGCCTGCGCCATCTGCGCCTCAACGAGACCGTGTTTCTCGCCGGCCACGCGCCGGAGGCCCTGCACCAGATGCGCGTGTCGCTGCGGCGGCTGCGCTCGGCGCTGTCGCTGTTCGCCCCGATGCTGGAAGGCGACCCCCGGGCAGTCAGCTTTGGCGACGAGATCAAGCGCGTCACCGAGCCGTTCGGGCACGCGCGCAACCTCGACGTCTTCCTCGGCGACACCCTGCCAGGACTGATAAAGGACCGCCCGGACGATCCGGACATCGCGGCGATGCGCGAACTGGCCGAGACCGAGCGCGCCAGCGCCTACGACGCGGTGCTGGCGATCCTGGAAAGCCCGGAATGGCGCGGGCTGATCATCGACTTCGCCGGCTGGATCGAGGCCGGCGTCTGGGCCGGGCAGGAGGCTGCCGCCGAGGACGGCCGCGCCTTCGCCACGCGCGTCCTGGACAAGGCCCGCGACCGGCTGAAGAAGCGTGGCCGCGGCCTGAAGAAGCTCGACCCGCATACCCGCCACCGGGCGCGGATTGCCGCCAAGAAGCTCCGCTACGGCGCCGAGTTCTTCTCGGAACTCTATCCCAAAAAGAAGGCCCGCCGTCGTCAGGACAAGTTCGGGGCCGCGCTCTCGGACCTGCAGGACCATCTCGGCGCGCTGAACGATTTGGAGACGGCCCGGACGATGACGGAGAGCCTCGGCGGGCCGCCGATGCCCGACGCGGACGACGCGAGCAGCCAGGACTTGCTCAATGCCGCCGCGGACGCGCGCGCCGAACTGCTCGACGTCAAGCCGTTCTGGCGCTGAGGTCTTTTTTTAGGGACCTTGCCGCTTCAGGCTCTGAAGACGGATCCGTGCCCGGTCGAAAAACGATCCGGCACGGATCTCGCGACGTGCCGTCGACCGGAACGACGCCGAGCGGCCGGCGTTCGCCGAAAAATGGGGCGAGGAGCGCGAATGGCCCACGCCTACAGATTCGGGATGGAGGAAGAGTTTTTCCTCGCCGATGCCCGCACCCGGGGCTCGCCCCGCGCCCGGCTGAAGGCGTTTCACGCAGCCGTGAAGGCCCAGCTCGACACCGCCGAGCGCGAGCAGCTCCAGTGCCAGATCGAAATCGCCTCGCCCCCAACCGCGGACACCGAGGAAGCCCGGGCGCATCTCGCCGAGCGGCGCAGTGCCCTGGCGGCGATCGGCCTTGAGCGCGGCATCCTGCCCTTCGCCGCCGGGACGCATCCGACCGCCCGGTGGCGCGACCAGAGCGCCACCGACAAGGCCCGCTATCATGGCATCATGGCCGACCTGCGCATGGTCGGGCAGCGCAACCTCGTCTGCGGGCTGCACGTCCATGTCGAGGTGCCGGATCCCGACGCCCGCCTCGACCTCATGGGGCGGTTGCTGCCGTTCCTGCCGATCCTGCTCGCGCTCTCGACCTCGTCGCCGTTCTGGCAGGGCGAGCGGACCGGCATGGCCGGCTACCGGACTCGCGCCTACGCCGAACTGCCCCGCACCGGCCTGCCCGAACTCTTCGCCGACGCGGCCGACTACGCCCGCTACGTCGACGTGATGACCCGCAGCGGCGCCATCTCGGATGCGAGCTTCCTGTGGTGGCAACTGCGCCCGTCAGTGAAATACCCGACGCTGGAACTACGCGTGGCCGACAGCTGCACGCGCCTGGACGATGCCCTGTGCATCGCCGCCCTGTTCCGCTGCCTCGTGCGCCGGGTGGTCCGGGACCGGCACCTCAATGCCGGCCTGACGGCCGCCTCCAGGGGCTTCATCCGGGAGAACCTGTGGCGCGCCGAGCGCGACGGCGCGCGGGCCACGCTGATCGACGAGGCCCGCGCGGAGGCGGTGCCGATGGCCGAGATGGTCGAGGCCTTGCTCGACGAAACCGCCGAAGATGCCGAAGCGCTCGGGTGCGCTGACATTTGTGCCCGGGCGCGGACCATCGTGGCGGATGGGTCGAGCGCTGACCGTCAGATCGCGATCTTCACGGCGGCCCGCAAGCGCGGTGCCCGGGAACGCGAGGCGCTCTCGGCCGTGGTCGATCATTTGGCGGGTGAGACCGCCGTCGGGACGGGAAGCGCGGTTGGGGCCACTCGCGCACCGTCCCGACGGCGTTGAGATGGAACCGGCCCCGCTCGAGGGGGGGGATAGCGGAACCGGGATCCGTCAACCGCGCTAGGGACGCGGTTGAATGCATGATTCACACACGCATGTTGCCGGAGGATTTCCGGACCACGCGTTTGTGCGCGGAAATCGGATTTCTCGCCGGGCAGCTACCCCGTCCCGGATGCGCTTCGCAGCTCCGTGCCGTCGGGCGCCCAATGTCCGGGCCGGTTGCGATCCGGGTTGATCACTTCCGCGCCGCGTCCTCTCATATCCGTCGCATTGCAGGTGACGAGAACGAGCTTGTGGGCCCGCGCAGTCGCGATCAACCCGCGATCCATCCACTGTTTGTGCTCCGGGCCGGCGAGCCGGCCCCACGCCTCGGCAATGGCCGCGTCGATGGTCAGGATCCGGCCGGCGAAGGCCTCCGTCAGACGATCGAGACCGTCTTGAAGCCGTTCGGAAAGCTCGCTTGCGCCTGAGTCGCGCTTCCGCTGAACCCCCCGGGAAATCTCGAACAGCGTGATCGCGCTGATCGCCAACGTATTGTCATCGACTCCTGCGAGCCATCGACGAATGTTCGTGCCGTTCGCGGCGTTCCGCTTGCTGATGACGTCGGTATCGAGAAGGTATTTCAGCACCTGTCATGCTCGAAGCCGGCTCGTGGAGAGTGCAGAAGATATGAGAACAGCGCGTGCCGGGCGCCGCATAGGCCGCCTGATCAACACCTAATCGTCAAGGTCGAGCGCGCTGAAATCTGCCTCTGCCAGGGCCGCCTTCGCGGTCAGCTTCGGGAATGGTCGGCCGGCCTTCGGATGCGTTGCCGCGTAGGTGCGGGCGAAGGCGACCTGATCGGCGCTGAGAGATGGATAATCGGTCAGGATCTCATCCGTCGACATGTCTCCGTTCAGCAAGGCTGCGATGCGATGCACTTCGATATCCGTTCCCTTCAGAACGACATCGCCGGCCGCGTTGCGCTCGATCCCGGTTTCAAGGTCGCGCAGGGTCTTGAGCCGGCCTTCAACCGCCTTCGCAGCTTCGTCGAGCGACGCCCGGAATACGCCGGTCTCGATATGGCTGGGCAACTCCGGGTGCCGTCTCAGAGACTCGTACAGCTTGCGCCACAAGGTCGGCTTGAGATCGTCCTGATGCTCCCGGGCCCAGCTGAGGAAGACCAAAGTCTTATGGTCGAGGGCCCGGACCTTGCGGCCTCCATCGTGGAGCGTGTGCGTCTCGACCTGCTTCCTGTCGATCGTCCGTCGCACTTCCTCGACCGGCTCGCGCAGGACGAAGGCCGCTTTCGGAAGGGAGTATCGCTCAGGCCGGTTCATGGCGCATCCAATGCAGCACCTTTAATAGGGTTGCATTAGACATGCGGCAAGCCATCGCTTTATGTCGCAGGCTTAATCAGCGTCGCGACGCAAGCCGATATGCTGCGTGCCGTCCTCCGCGTGCTCCCAGGTACCTTCCTTCCCAACCGCACTCTGCTATCCCTCACGCTTCGGCGGACATCCTCGAATTGGCGGCATGAGCCTTCTGCGCGACATCTTTGGCCGTGTCGGCCGCACCGTGACCGCCTATGCGGGCGACAAGGCTTTGATGCTTGCCGCCGTCTCGGGCGCCGCCAACGTCATCGTGGCTGACGGTGAGGTGGCGAGCGAAGAGTTCGACGCGGCCCTGCACGGCCTGCGCGCCGATCCGGTCCTGGTGAAGGGCTACGACGCCCTGATGCTGGAGACCGAGCTGTACGAGGGCATCGCCCGGGCCCGCACCCGCCTCGGCCGCGCGGAGAACCTGCGCCACGTCGCATCCATCGTCGAGCGGCCCCTGAGCCAGCGCGAGAACGTCTTCCTGATCGCCGCCGACGTGGCCGATCAGGACGGGATCAGCGGCATCGAGGCCAATGCCCTGGGCGAGATTGCTGCCGCCCTGCAGGTCGACGGCGAGGGGCTGCTGCGCGCCAATCCGGTTCGGCGTCCGCCGGCCTGATCGCGCGGGCTGGCATCGGCGTTGCTCCGGGCCGGGGGATCGCCCGATAACGGGGCTCGAAAACCTTGCCGCACGGCGCCGCGCCGTGAGAGGACCGACCATGGCCGAAACCAACCCGAGCAAGACCCATAACCTGCGCGCCGACGGTGCACGCCTGTGGGCCACGATTCTGGAGACGGCGGCGTTCGGCGGCACCCCCGCCGGCGGCATCAACCGGCTGACCCTGTCGGCCGAAGATGGCCGGGTCCGCGACTGGTTCCGGGAGGCCTGCGAGGCGGCGGGGCTTACGGTCTCGGTCGATGCGCTGGGTACCCAGTACGCTCTCCGGCCCGGGCGCGACATGAGCCGCAAGCCTGTGGCCTTCGGCTCGCATCTCGACACGCAGCCGACCGGCGGCAAGTTCGACGGCGTGCTCGGGGTCCTGGCCGGGCTCGAAGTGATGCGCAGCCTGAACGATGCCGGCATCGAGACCGACGCACCCCTGATGGTGGTCAACTGGACCAACGAGGAGGGCTCGCGCTTCGCCCCCGCCATGATGGCCTCGGCCGCCTATGCCGGTGAGTTCACCACCGACGAGATCCTGGCCAAGCGCGACGCCGCCGGGATCACCGTGGCCGAGGCGCTCGACGCGATCGGCTATCGCGGGGCCGAAGCGGTGGGCGCCCGCGCCATCGGCGCCTTCGTCGAGCTGCATATCGAGCAGGGCCCGATCCTGGAGGCCGAGGGCAAGACCATCGGCGTCGTGGAAGGCGGCCAGGGCATCATGTGGTTCGACGGGCTGATCACCGGCTTCGAGAGCCATGCCGGCACCACCCCGATGCCGCGGCGCCGGGACGCGCTGCTGGCGCTCTCCGAATTCGCCCTGGCGGCCGAGCGGATCGCCCTGGCGCACGCGCCCTCCGCGGTCGCGACGATCGGCGAGGCCCAGATCCTGGCCCCGTCCCGCAACGTCGTGCCGGGGCGCGTCGCCTTCACGGTGGACGTGCGCGATCCCCGTTCCTCGGCCCTCGACGCCATGGAGGCGAGCCTGCGCGAGGCCGCCACCGAGATCGCCGAGCGCCGCCGGCTGGAGATCGCGCTCACCCAGATCTGGCGCAAGGAGCCGGTGCCGTTCGATCCCGCCATCGTGGCGGCGGTCGATCAGGCCGCCGAGAGCCTCGGGCATGCAACGCGCCGGATCATCTCGGGGGCCGGGCACGATGCCTGCAACCTCGCCGCCAAGGTGCCGACCGCGATGATCTTCGTGCCGTGCAAGGACGGCGTGAGCCACAACGAATCGGAATCCGCCACCCCAGGCGATTGCGCGGCCGGCGCCGACGTCCTGCTGCAGACGGTGCTGCGCCTCGCCAATGCGCCCCGGACGGAACAGCCCGCGCGATGATCTTCGCCCCGCGCATCCAGGAGCGCCTCGACGCGCTGGCGGCGATCACAGCCGAGCCCGGCGCCATCACCCGCCTGTATCTCACGCCCGAGCAGTTCCGGGCCGAGGCGCTGGTGGCGGGCTGGATGCGCGAGGCCGGGATGGCAGTCCGCCACGACGCCGTTGGCAATCTGATCGGCCGAATCGAGGGGCCGGAACCCGGCGGTCCGGCCCTCGTCATCGGCTCGCATCTCGACACCGTCCGCAATGCCGGCCGCTACGACGGGCCCCTCGGCGTCATCACCGGGATCGCCTGCGTCGAGGCGCTGGCCCGCGACCGGATCCGCCTGCCGCACGCCCTGGAGGTGGTGGCCTTCGCCGACGAGGAGGGCGTGCGTTTTTCCGCGACCCTCATCGGCAGCCGCGCCTTCGCGGGTCATATCGACCCGGCGGTGCTCGACGCCGCGGATGCGGACGGGACGACGCTCGCCGCGGCGATGCTGGATTATGGGCTCGACCCCGCGGCGATCGGCACCGCAATGCGCCGGCCCGATGAGCTTCTGGGCTACCTCGAACTGCATATCGAGCAGGGGCCGATGCTCGAAAAAGCCGGCCTGCCTGTGGGCGTCGTGACGGCGATCTCCGGCGCCAGCCGCCTGGAATTCACCCTGACTGGCGAGGCCGGCCATGCCGGCACGGTCGCCATGAGCGAGCGGCGCGATGCCCTGGCGGGTGCCGCGGAATGCGTGCTCGCCGTCGAGGCGCGCTGCCGCACCGAGGCGCATCTCGTCGGCACTGTCGGCCGCATGCAGGTCGATCCCGGTGTGGGGAATACCATCCCCGGCCAAGTGCGCTTCTCCCTCGACCTGCGCGCGCCCGACGACGCGCAGCGCCTCGCGGCCCTCGCCGACATCGATGCGGCCTGCAAGGGAATCGCGGAGCGCCGCCGCCTCGATCTCCACATGCGCCCGCTGCACGAGGCCGCGGCAGTGCCGAGTGATCCCGCCCTGACCGCGCTGATCCGGGACGCCATCGCCGCCGAGGGCTTGCCCGTCCTCGCCCTGCCGAGCGGGGCGGGCCATGACGGCATGGCGGTGGCGGCGATCGCGCCGATCGCCATGGTGTTCGTGCGCTGTCGAGGCGGCATCAGCCACAACCCGGCGGAATTCGCGAGCCTGCCGGATATCGAGGCCGGGGCGCGGGTGCTGTTCGGGGCGATCAAGGGGTTTGCGGCCGGGCGCGGGCTGTAGACAGCTCCGGCGCGCGACGGGTGTACGCCATTCAAAAATCCCGTACAGACGCGCCATGAGCGCGCGATCCTATCGCGACGCCAGGGGCCGGCCGCTGATCGCGGTGACGGGCATCGGCGTCGTCTCCTCCCTCGGACAGGGCCAGGCCGATACCTGGGCGGCCATGAGCGCCGGCCGCTCCGGCATCCATGCCATCGCGCGGTTCTCCACCGAGGGGCTGCGCACCCGCATCGCCGGCACGGTGGATTTCCTCGATACCGAGCCGCTGGTGGCGCCGCTCCTGTCCGAGCGCTTCGCCGCGGCGGCCGCCGAGGAGGCGGTCGCGCAGGCGGGGATCGGCGCGAAGGGCGACTTCCCCGGGGCGCTGTTCATCGCGGTCCCGCCGGTGGAGATGGAATGGCCCCAGCGTCAGGCGCTGGCCGAGGCCGCCGGGGGCGACGGCGACGTCGACTATGCCGGCCTGCTCCGGGCCGCGGCGACCCGGCGCTTCGACGCCTGGCACGACCTGTTCATTTTCGGCACGGTAGCCGACCGCATCGCCGAACGGTTCGGCACCAAGGGCTCGCCGATCTCGCTCTCCACCGCCTGCTCGTCGGGCGCCACCGCGATCCAGCTCGGCGTCGAGGCGATCCGCCGGGGCGAGACCGCGGCGGCGCTCTGCATCGGCACCGACGGCTCGGTGAACCCGGAATCGCTGATCCGCTTCTCGCTGCTCTCGGCGCTCTCCACCCGCAATGACGTGCCGGAGGAGGCCTCGAAGCCGTTCTCGAAGGATCGGGACGGCTTCGTCATGGGCGAGGGCGCGGCCGCCCTGGTCCTGGAGGATGCGGAGGCTGCAGCCGCCCGGGGCGCAAAAATCCTGGGCTACGTGCTGGGCTGCGGCGAGAAGGGCGACGGCTTCCATCGCACCCGCTCCAGTCCCGACGGGGCGCCGGTGATCGCGGCGATCCGGGCCAGCCTGGACGATGCCGGGCTCGGACCCGAAGGGATCGACACGGTCAACGCCCACGGCACTTCGACCCCCGAGAACGACAAGATGGAGGCCCTGGGGCTCGCCGCCGTGTTCGGCGACCGCGCCCCATCGCTTCCGGTGACCTCCAACAAGTCGATGATCGGCCACACGCTGACGGCGGCCGGCGCCATCGAGGCGGCGGTCTCGCTGCTGACGATCCGCCACGGCCGCATCCCGCCGACCATCAACCATCGGGTGCCGGACCCGGCGATCGGTCTCGACGTGGTCGAGACCGCCCGGGACTTGCCGATCCGGACCGTGCTGTCGAATTCCTTCGGGTTCGGCGGCCAGAACACCTGCCTGGTGTTCGGGGCGGAGCCAGCGTGAGCGCCGCCCGCCGCGTCCTGGTCACTGGCGGCGCCTCGGGCGTCGGCGCGGCGATCGTCCGCGCGCTGGCCGCCGCCGGCCATGCCGTCGACTTCACCTATCGGGCGTCGGGGGAGGCGGCCGAAGCCCTGCTCGCCGAACTGCGTGCCGCCTATCCCGAGCGCGCCTTCACCGGGCACGCCCTGGACCTCGCCGACAAGGCCGCCCTCGACGCGTTCTGCGCGGCTGCTGAGGAATCCGGCTATCACGGCCTCGTCCACAATGCCGGCCAGCCGAGCGACGCCCTCGCGGCGATGTTCGACCAGGACAAGGCCGAGACGGCCATGCAGGTGAACTTCTTCGCGCTGACCCGCCTGGCCAAGGCGCTGGTCCGCCCGATGACGCAGGCGCGCACAGGCCGCATCATCGCGATCGGTTCCGTGGCGGCGCTCCGCGGCAATGCCGGCAACGCCGCCTATGCGGCGACCAAGGGCGCGCTGATCGCCTATTGCCGGACCCTCGCGATCGAGACCGCCAAGCGCGGGGTCACGGTCAACGTCATCGCCCCGGGCTTCGTCGACACCGCCATGATGGCGCGATACGCCGTCCACCGGGCCGGGATGGAGCGCCAGATCCCCGCCGGCCGGTTCGCCCAGCCCGAGGATGTCGCCGCTTTGGCCGCCTTCCTGATGGGCGACGGGGCCGCCTACATCACCGGGGCGGTGCTGCCGGTCGATGGCGGCCTCACCGCGATGATGGGTGTCCACCGCCCCTGATTTTTTGGGAGCATCGCGCCTCTTCGGAGCAGGCTCCAAACTTCACGTGCGGCCATGATAGATTCGGAATCTGGAATTTCCCTCGCACGCGCCATGCTCTAGCGACCTTGCCGATGCGCGCCCGCCTCATCGTTCTCGCCGGATTCTGCTTCGTGGCCCCCCTCATCCCGGGCGGCGCCGCCGCAGAACCGGAAGCCTACCGGATCTCCGGGCTGCCCCCCGGCGAGCCCCTCTCGATCCGTGCCGAGCCGGACGCCGCGTCCGAGCAGGTCGGCGAGATCCGCACCCGCGCCCTGGTCTTCGGCTGCACCAACGACACGCCGAGCCGGACCACGTGGTGCCGGGTCAAGGCCGGACGCGCCGTGGGTTGGGCGCGGCGGCGCTATCTGGCGCCGGAACAATGAGAGACAGCATGAAAGCCCTCCAGCTTTTCGGCGACCGCGATCTGCACCTGACCGAGGTCGAGGCCCCCGCCGCCCCGGGCCCAGGAGAAGTCCAGATCCGCATCCGCGCGGTCGGCCTCAACTTCATCGACGTCTGGGGCTTTCGCGGCATGGCCTTCGCCAAGCGCAAGATGCCGCTCATCGTCGGTGCCGAGGCGGCGGGTGTGGTCGAGTCAGTCGGCCCGGAAGTTACCACCGTGGCCCCCGGCGACCGGGTCGTGCCCTACGGGGCGATGACCTGCGGGCAGTGCCGCGCTTGCCGCGAGGGCCGCGACAACCTCTGCGAGGACGTGTCCGGCGTGATGGGCTTCCACATCGACGGCTTCGCCCGCGAGTTGGTCAACATGCCGGCCCGCCTAGTGGTGAAGGTGCCGGACGGGGTCAGCGACACCGACGCGGCCTGCGCCGGCATCGCCTTCGGCACCGTCCAGCACATGCTGTTCGACAATGCCCGGCTGGAGCCCGGCGAGAGCGTGCTGGTCCATGCCGGCGGGTCCGGCATCGGCACTGCGGCGATCCGCATGGCCAAGGCGATCGGCTGCACCGTCTACACGACGGTCGGCGACGACGAGAAAGGCCGCAAGGCGGCGGAGCTCGGCGCCGATCACGTCATCAACTACCGGACCGAGCGGTTCGAGGGCGAGGTCCGGCGGCTGACCAAGCGCAAGGGCGTCGACGTGGTGTTTGAGCATGTCGGCGCCGACACCTGGAACGGCTCGCTGCTCTGCCTGAAGCGCGGCGGGCGCCTCGTGACCTGCGGCTCGACCTCGGGCGTCTCGGCGACTATGAACCTGATGCAGCTTTTCCAGCAGCAATACCGCATCACCGGCTCGTTCGGCTGCGCGCTGGGCAATATCGGGCAGGCCCTCGGCAAGATGGCCGAAGGCATCCGCCCGGTGGTGGACACGGTCTACCCGCTCGGCGACTTCGCGCAGGGGCTGGAGCGGCTCGAATCCCGCAAGGTCTTCGGAAAGATCCTCGTCAGCCTCTGACGCCTGACGCATTGTCCCGGCCGCCTGCGGCCGTCCTTTGGGACGATGTGCTATCGCACCGCGCGGGACATCGGATAAGCTTCGCCTTACACGCGAACTGCCGGGCCTGCCCGCATCGTGCCCGGGAATCCAACGTGCTGCGCCTCGCCCTCATCCTCAGACGATCCTTTCCGCGGCTTGCGGGCTTCGCCATGATCCCGCTGATCCGCGCCCTGGTCTGGCTGGCGCGCGCCCTCGGGCCGGATCGCTCGACGGCATTCGGGGCCGCGCTCCTGCGCACGGTTGGGCCGCTGCTTCCGGCCCACCGCACCGCCATGGCGAACCTGCGTGCGGCCTTCCCGGACATGCCGGAGGCGGAGCGGAAGCGGATCGCCCTGGAAGCCTGGGACAATCTCGGGCGCACTGGCGCCGAATACGCCCATCTCGATTCGCTGTTCGATTTCGATCCCGACGCCACCGGCCCGATGCGCACGGAGGTCGCGGGTATCGATCACTTCGCCACCCTGCGCGACGACGGCCAGCCGGGGCTGATCTTCTCAGCCCATCTCGGCAATTGGGAACTCCCGGCGATCTGCGCCGCCCGGTTCGGCCTGGACGCGACCGCCGTGTTCCGTCCGCCGAACAACCCCGCCGCCGCACGCCTCGTCCAGGAGGTCCGTCGGCGCTCCATGGGCGGGCTGGCGGCCTCGACCCCGGGGGCCGTCTTCGCCATGCGTGACGTGGTCGAGAATGGCGGCCATCTCGGGCAATTGATCGACCAGCATTTCACCCGCGGCGTCGTGGTCGAGTTCATGGGCCGGCCGTGCCTGGCCAACCCGCTCCTTGCCAAGCTCGCCCGGCATTACGATTGCCCTGTGCATGGCGTCCGCGTCGTGCGCCTGCCGGAGGGCCGGTTCCGCCTGGAGCTGACCCCGCCCCTCGATCTGCCGCGCAACGCCGATGGGGTGATCGATGTTGCCGGCGCCATGCAGGCGATGACCGCCGTGGTCGAAGGCTGGGTGCGCGAGAATCCGGGCCAATGGCTGTGGATGCATCGCCGCTGGCGCCCGGACATGTTGCCTAAAGCGAGAGTACTTCGGAATACGTCGCAACCGATGGTAGAAAATCCTCAAGCCAACGTGATTTCCCAGACGGCATCCCAGACGCTCTGATGGCGCGATGACCCATCGGCCCCGCGCCCGTACCCGGTTCGGTGTATTCCGCGCGCTCTGCGCGGCCGGGCTCGTCTGTGCGGTCTCGGCGTCCGCCCAGGCGCGGGCGGAGCCGATCCGCGCCGTGGTCGAGCTGTTCACCAGCCAGGGTTGTGGCGCCTGCCGGAGCGCCGATCCGATCATCCGCGACCTGGCCCGTCAGCCCGGCGTGGTCGCCCTGACCCTGCCGGTGACCTACTGGGACTATCTCGGCTGGAAGGACACCCTGGCGCTGCGGCCGTTCACCGAGCGCCAGCGGGCCTATGCCCGGGTCCGCGGCGCCCGGCAGGTGTTCACGCCGCAGGTCGTGGTCGATGGCAGCGGCTTCGCCGTGGGCTCGGATCGCGCCGCCCTCGATCGACTGATGCGCGAGGCAACCCAGCACGGCGGGTTGCCAATCCCGGTCCGCGGCGAGATCCGCGGCGACCGCATCTCGGTCGAGGTCGGCGCCGCGCCGGAACTCAAGGCCGAGACGCGCGGCGACGTCTGGCTGGTGCCGGTGCTGCGCAGCCGGGCCATCGCGATCCAGGGTGGCGAGAATGGCGGTCGGACGGCCACCTACGTCAACGTGGTGCGAGGCCTGCAGCGCCTCGGCCCCTGGACCGGCCAGCCGACCCGCTTCGACGTGCCCGGCACCCTGGCGGAGATCGCCGACGCCGACAGCTGGGTGATCCTGGTCCAGGGCGCCGCGGAAGGCCGCCCCGGCCGCATCCTCGGAGCCGCCAAGGGGCCGGGGTTGTAAGGCGCGGCGTCGAACCGCCCGGGCGGCAGGCTCGTTGCATGGGTGAGTCCGTCCGCCGAACCGCGTGGGCGCTTGTCACCGAGTGTCGGCCATGCGGCGACGCCATCTGCTGTCGGGATTGCTCGCCGCCCTGTCCCTGGCGGGCCATCGGGCGGCTGCGGCCGGCAACGAGGTCGACGTCCTCCTCGTGCTCGCGGTCGATGTCTCGCTGAGCATCAGCGAGGCGCGGTTCGAGCTGGAGCGGAGCGGCTACGCCGAAGCGTTCAGCGATCCGCGAGTTCTGCGGGCGATCGCCGAGGGCGGCCATGGGCGCATCGCGGTCGCGCTGTTCGATTGGGCCGGCCCGGGGGAGCAGCAGGTCGCGGTCGAGTGGATGATCATCGCGTCGGCCGCGGATGCCGATGCTTTTGCGAGACGACTCGGCGCCGTGTCGCGCCCGTTCTACGGTCGGACCGCCATCGGGTCGGCGATCGGCTTCGCTGCGACGCTGCTTGAGCGAGCGCCCTACCGGACAGACCGAAAGATCATCGATATTTCCGGGGACGGGACGAGCAATTCCGGCCGGTCGATCGCGGATGCCCGGGACGCCGCCGTGGCGACTGGCATCACCGTCAACGGCATCGTCATCGTCACCGATCCGGTTGGCATGCCGGCCTTCCTGCGGGAGCACACCAATCCCGTTGGCGGGCTCGCCGCCTATTACCGGGAGACCGTCATCGGCGGCGAGGGCGCGTTCGTCATGGCGGCCGAGGGCTTCGAGGCGTTCGGCCGGGCGCTCATCGCCAAGCTGGTGCGCGAGATCTCTTGAGACCATCCGCCGACATCGGGGCTCTTGCGTAACCCGGGGTGCTCGCGCGGCATGGGCGGCGGCGCTAGACTCCTCCAGCACGCGCCCGGCGAGGCGCGGCCCAGGGAGGAATCACGATGCGGATTGCGGCCGACAGGCTGTCCGCCTACGTGCGGGACATCTTCATGCGCGAGGGCTGCGCGGCGGATGAGGCCGAGCGGATCGGCCGCTACCTCGTCGCCGCCAACCTCACCGGCCATGACAGCCACGGCGTCGTCCGCGTCACGCGCTATGTGGAGTGGCTGCGCGAAGGCGAAGTAGAGGCCGGCCGGACGCCTGAGATCATCAGCGACGCGCCATCCTTCGCGCTGGTCGATGCCGGCTACGGGTTCGGGCAGACCGCCGGCCCCTTCGCCACCGATCTCGGCATCGCCAAGGCCCGGGACAACGGCGTCGCGATCGTGGCCCTGCGGCATGCCGGGCATCTCGGGCGGATCGGTGAATGGGCCGAGCGTGCGGCCGCGGCCGGGCTGGTCTCGGTGCATTTCGTCAACGTGGCGGGCAGCCTGCTGGTGGCGCCGTTCGGATCGGTGGAGCGGCGCTTCTCAACGGCACCCTTCGCGGCCGGGTTCCCGGTGCCGGGGGCCGAACCGATCATCCTGGATTTCGCCACCTCCTTGGTGGCCGAGGGCAAGGTTCTGGTGGCCTCGCGGGGCGGCAAGGCGCTGCCCGAGGGCGCCCTGGTCGAGCCGGACGGACGGCTGAGCAGCGATCCGGCGACCCTGTTCGGCCCCCTCGACGGGGTCGAGCGCGACAACCAGCGGGGCGCGGGCGCGATCCGCGCTTTCGGCGAGCACAAGGGCTCCGGCTTGGCGTTGATGTGCGAGCTGCTCGCCGGCGCGCTCACCGGCTCCGGCACCGCGGGGCCGGGAAGGCGGCGGATCTGCAACGGCATGCTGTCGATCTACGTCACCCCAAAGGCCTTCGGCACCGAGCATGCCATGGCCGATGAGGCCCGGACCTATCTCGACTTCTTCAAGAGCGCCCGGCCGATGCCCGGGGCCGAGGTCCTGCTGCCCGGCGAGCCGGAGCGCCGCACCCGGGCGCAGCGCCTCGCCGAGGGCGTCCCGCTGCCAGAGCCGGTCTGGGAGACGCTGCTCGCCGCAGGCCGGCCGCACGGGCTCGACGGAGACGCTTATCGCGACTGACGCGACGCTTGCGGCGATAGCCCGGCCATAACGGGGACGCCGCGCCGGAATCCGGGAGGATACGATGCCCAGACTGCGCTGGCTCATGATCGGCCTCTGCATGGCCGCCAACGCCATCAACTACATCGACCGCGCCAACCTCGCGGTGGCCGCGCCCGCCATGTCGAAGGAGCTGGGGCTCAGCGCCACCGACATGGGCCTGATCCTGTCGGGATTCTTCTGGACCTACGCGGTGATGCAGCTGCCCTTCGGCTATGTGGCCGACCGGGTCGGGCCCCGTCTGTCGCTGGTGGTGGCGGTGACGTGGTGGTCGCTGTGCACGGCGTTGACCGCGGCCGGACGCGGCTTCCTCTCGCTGCTCGGCCTGCGGATGCTGCTCGGCGTCGGCGAGGCCGGCGCCTACCCGTCGTTTGCCAAGGTCGCGGCCTCCTGGTTCCCGCGCAGTGAGCGGAGCTTCGCCAGCAGCATCTTCGACAGCGGCTCGCGGGTCGGCTCGGCGCTGGCGATCCCGATGGTGGCGTGGATCATCGCCACGCTCGGCTGGCGCGAATCCTTCATCGTGACCGGACTGCTCGGCTTCGTTTGGGCGATCTTCTGGATGTGGCTCTACCGCGAGCCCGAGAACCACCCCGGCGTCTCGCCCGAGGAGCTGGCCCGGCTCCGGGCAGCGCAGGAGCGCCCCAAGGCGGCCGGGGCCGCCGACGCGCAGCAGCAGGTGCCGTGGCTGTCCCTGTTCCGCTACCGGACGGTCTGGGGAATGATGGCCGGGTTCTTCTGCCTGAACTTCGTGATCTACTTCTTCATCACGTGGTTCCCGACCTATCTGGTGAAGGCCCGCGGCTTTTCGCTCGCCGAACTCGGCACCCTCGGCAGTCTGCCGGCGCTGGCTTCGATCCCGGCGGGTTGGCTCGGCGGTTTCGCCTCGGACGCGCTCTACCGGCGGGGCTGGAGCCTCACGGCGGCGCGTAAGACCTGCCTGGTCGGCGGCATGCTGATGTCCTCGGTGATCACCCTGTCGATCATCGCCCCGAACGTCTACGTGGCGCTGCTCTGCTTCGCGGTCGCCTATGGCAGCCTGGCCTTCACGGCGGCCTCGATCTGGGCGCTTCCGGGCGACGTGGCGCCGACCCCCGCCCATGTCGCGTCGATCGGCGGCATCCAGAACTTCGCCTCGAACGTCGCCGGGATCGTGACCACCACCTTCACCGGGTTCATGCTGACGATCACGCAGGGCTCGTTCGCGATTCCCCTGATGGTCGCGGGCGGCTTCTGCTTGCTCGGTGCCTTCATCTACCTGTTCGTCGTCGGCGAGATCGCGCCGCTGCCGGTCCGCGACGCCCCGGCCCCATCCCTGCAGCCGGAGGCCGCCCGATGAGCACCAGGGCCGAGTCCAACCCATCCGAGGCGGGTCTTCAGGAGCGAAGCATGTCCACCTATCCCGTCATCGCCCTGCGCCCGGATGACGGCGTGGTTCTCGCCCGAACCGCCATCGAGCCCGGCACGCCGGTGGCCCCGGGCGTCGCCGCCGCCGAGCGGATCCCGCCCGGCCACAAGGTGGCGGTCCGCCCGCATCGCTCCGGCGAGGCGGTGACGAAGTACGGCCAGATCATCGGCTTCGCGAAAGAGGACATCGCCCCGGGCCGGCACGTCCATGTCCACAATCTCGGCATGGGCGAGTTCGCCCGCGACTACGCGTTCGGGGTCGATGCGCGGCCCACCCGGCTGATCACGCCGCCGGCCACCTTCCAGGGCATCCGACGCCCGGACGGGCGGGTGGCGACGCGCAACTATGTCGGCATCCTCACCTCGGTGAATTGCAGCGCCCACGTCGCCGACCTGATCGCCGACGCGTTCCGGCGCCACCCGATCCTCGGCCTCGATCCGCTGGCCCCCTATCCGAATGTCGACGGCGTGGTCGCGCTCACCCACAAGACCGGCTGCGGCATGGCGATGGGCGAGCCGCTGAAGCTCCTGCGCCGGACGCTCGCGGGCTACGCCCGGCACGTCAACTTCTCGCACATCGTGATGATCGGCCTTGGCTGCGAGGTGAACCAGATCGGCGCCTTCCTGGAGGAGCAGGGCCTGGGCGACCGGATCCGCAGCATGAACATCCAGACGCTCGGCGGCACCCGCAAGACCGTCGAGGCCGGCATCGAATTCGTCACCGGCATCCTGGCCGAGGCCAACGTGGTCCGCCGGGAGCCCGTGCCGGCGAGCGAATTGATCGTCGCCCTGCAATGCGGCGGCTCGGACGGCTATTCCGGCGTCTCGGCCAACCCGGCTTTGGGGATTGCCAGCGACCGCGTGGTCGAAAACGGCGGCACCGTGATCCTGTCGGAGACCACCGAGACCTACGGGGCCGAGCACCTGTTCACCCGCCGGGCCGTGAGCCCGCTTGTCGGCCAGAAGCTCGTCGACCTGATGCGCTGGTGGGAGGAGTATACCCGCCGGGAGGGCTCGGAGATCGACGCCAACCCGTCGCCGGGCAACAAGGCCGGCGGGCTCACCACGATCCTGGAGAAGTCATTGGGCGCCATGGCGAAGGCCGGCAGCACCAACCTGGTCGATGTGGTGCGCTACGCCGATCCCGTCACCGCCAAGGGCTTCGTGTTCATGGATACCCCCGGCTACGACCCGGTCTCGGCCACCGGGCAGGTGGCGGGCGGGGCGAACCTCGTGTGCTTCACCACCGGACGCGGCAGCGTGTTCGGCTGCAAGCCCTCGCCGTCGATCAAGATCGCCACCAACTCGGCGATGTACCGGCGGCTCGAAGAGGACATGGACGTCAATTGCGGCACGATCCTCGACGGCGAGGAGAGCGTCGAGCAGGCCGGACAGCGGATCTTCGAGCTGATCCTGCGGGTCGCGAGCGGCGAGCGGACCAAGAGCGAGCAGTTCGATTTCGGCTCGTCGGAGTTCGCGCCCTGGCAGTTGGGTGCGACGGTGTGAGGCGATTGCGGACACGCGGCGTTCGAGACCTACGAACGCCGATCCCCGTCATTGCGAGCGCAGCGAAGCAACCTAGGGACACACCACGTTCGGACATCGCGCGCAGCCCTGGGTTGCTTCGCTGCGCTCGCAATGACGGAGAGGGTTCAGAGATCCGTCCGCACCACGTTCGGAAACCCCAGGATAAAATCCGGCCCGAAGGCGGTGACCGGTGTGTGGAACCCCGCTGCCACCGCCCCCGAGGCCACGCGCCGGGCGGATTCCAGGGCGGTCAGGACCGTCAGCGTGTAGCCCTCGGGGGTCTCCATGCGGCTCGCCGTGCTTTTGCCGCTTCCGTCCCAGGCCTCGGCCAAAAAAGTGCTGCGCGCCGTCGCCCGTGCCGTCTCGGAGGGGCCCGGCGGCAGCCGGTCGATGCCGCGGTTGATCAGGCGCTGGGCCGTCGGGCCGGCGATGATCCGGCGCAGGCCGGACGGCAGGCCCGCGGCCGCCGCCATGGCGGGAAACGCCTCGAAATAGACCGCGATGTTGGGGACTCGGGTCGAGTACCACGCGCTCGACACGTCGCCCCAGCCGAGCCCCACCGTGCGCCGGGCCCCACGGCCGAAATCGGCGCTGCCGCGGGGTGGGCTCGGCAATTCGACGATGCGGCCGTCCCGGCGCACCCGCGTCCCCCAGGCGATGCCCTCGACCATGGTGCGGGCGGTCCCGCGGCTAAAGCCGCCGAAGCCGCCGATGGAGATCCGCAGATGCGTAGCCCCGGGCAGCCGGTTCGCGACATGGGCGGCGAGGCAATCGCTCGGCACCACGTCGAAGCCCGCCGCCGGAAGGAGGACGATGCCGGCGGCGTTCGCTTCGGCATCCCGGGCGGCGAGCGATTCCAGCACGTCGATCTCGCCGGTGATGTCGACGTAATGCGTCCCCGCGGCGAGACACGCCTCGGCCATGGGCCGGGCCGTCTTCGAGAACGGTCCGGCCGCATGGATCACCGCGGCGATGCCGGAGAGCATTTCGCGCAGGCGGCCGGGATCGTCCAGGGGCGCGGCGCGCCAGTCGAGCCCGAGCCGAGCGGCAAGCGGCCGGAGCTTGTCGGGGTCGCGCCCGGCCAGGATCGGGCGCAGGCCCTGCGCGACGGCGTGTTCGGCGAGCAGCGTGCCGGTGTAGCCGGTTGCGCCGTAGATCAAGATCGCGGTCATGGCCGTCCCTGTACCATGGCGGGCGGGCGCCTCGGCAGCGGCGACCTCCGACGGGTGGTCGATGCGGCGATGCGGGCCAGGTGTTCGGAAACACGGTTTTCGGCGCGCACAATCGTTCGGACGTCGAGCCGGTGACCAATCCGGTCCCGCCCGCCACATCGGCGGCCGCCGAACATTGTTCGTCCCGCTGCAAATCCTGTGCGGCCCATCCGATGTGCGCGCGAAGACATGGCGATCTCCACTGATCCGTTAGATCGGCATCCAGGCGGCGGATTGAGCGCCGTGACAGCGGTCCTTATTCGGGATCGGACCCTCGTTTGGCGGTCCGAGTCGCCGCGGACAGGACGCGCGGGAGTGCTCGATCGATGAAGGCATGTCTTCGGCTTGCGGCGTTCGGTGCCCTCCTCGTCGCCGCCGGTGTACCCGCGAACGCTGCGGACCGGGTTGTGCAGGTTCGGCCGGGCCAGGCCGGCCCGGGCATTGACGCCTTTCCGCAGATCGTCGACCCGGTCGACGACGCGGAGCGGCGGATCAACGCTGCCGTGAAGCGCCTCGACGCCCAGGTCCGCAAGGCGGCGAAGAGCTGCAAGGCCGAGGGCGGCGCGCAGAGTTCCTGGGAGCGGAGCATCCGCGCGGCCATGCGCGGTCCCCGCTTCCTCAGCTTCGCGATTCACGACAGCACGTTCTGCGGCGGTGCCCATCCGAACACCGGCACGACGGCGATCGTCTACGATCTCACCACCGGCACGCCGGTGGATTGGACGACGCTGCTGCCGCCCGCGCTGACCGGCAAGGTCGCGCTGGCGACCCAGGCCGACGAGACCAAGATGGTGACCCTGTCGTCCAAGCGGCTGCACGCCCTCTACCTCCAGGCCTACCGACCCAAGACAGGAAAGCCGAAGGCCGATGCGGACGACAAAGAATGTCGGGAGGCGGTGACGGAGACCTACTCCGGCGAACCGCCCGCCATGACGGTATGGCCCGATGCCGAGGCGGGCGGGCTCGCGGTCCAATTCGATCTGGCCCACGTGGTCCAGGCCTGCGCCGACACGGTGGTCATCCCCACCGCGACGCTGCGCCGGGAAGGCGTCCAGGCTGTCCTCACCGACGCGATCGACGCCGCGCATGCCAAGCGTCCGTAGGACGCGCCGCCTGCACGAAGTTGGCGCTGCCGCTCGAAACCGGTTCGGCGGTGCCGAATGCGACTTCTGATCCGACAGACAAGGCCTGAACAAGAGCGGCGGACGATGTAGCCTGGGGTGACGGTGTGAGTCGTCGCGCAACCCCGAGAGGCGCCCCATGTCCGGATCCGGCCATCCCGATCGATCCGCAGACGCGGAAGACCATCCATTCGTGGCCTTCGCGGCCGAGGTCATGCCCCTGTCGCCCCTACGGGCAGCCCTGGTCGCGGCCTGTCGGCGGCCCGAGCCAGATTGCATCGCGCCACTCCTCGATCTTGCGCGCCAGCCGCCCGGGGCGGCCGTTCGCGTGGAACAGACCGCCCGGCATCTGGTCGAGGCCCTGCGCCGCCAGACCCGGCACGGCGGGGTCGAGGGGCTGATTCACGAATACGCCTTGTCGAGCCAGGAGGGCGTGGCGCTGATGTGCCTGGCGGAGGCGCTGCTGCGGATTCCCGATGCCGCCACCCGCGACGCGCTGATCCGGGACAAGATCGCCGGCGGCGACTGGGCCGCCCATCTCGGCCACAGCCCGTCGCCCTTCGTGAACGCGGCGACCTGGGGCCTGCTGGTCACCGGAAGGCTGGCGGCGACGCGCAGCGAGACCGGCCTGTCGGCGGCACTCACCCGGCTGATCGGGCGCGGGGGCGAGCCGCTGATCCGCAAGGCGGTGGACCTCGCCATGCGGCTGATGGGCGAGCAGTTCGTCACCGGGCGCGACATCGCCGAGGCCCTGCGCAACGCCAAGCGCATGGAGGCGAAGGGTTTCACCTATTCCTACGACATGCTCGGCGAGGCCGCCCTCACCGCCGAGGACGCGGCCCGCTACCTGCGCTCCTACGAGGACGCGATCCGGGCGATCGGAGAGGCCTCGGCCGGGCGCGGGATCCTTCGGGGACCGGGCATCTCGATCAAGCTGTCGGCGCTCCATCCCCGCTACACACGATCCCAGCGCGGGCGGGTGATGGCCGAGCTGACGCCCCGGGTCCGGGACCTCGCGCGCCTCGCCCGGCGCTACGACATCGGCCTCAACATCGACGCCGAGGAGGCGGACCGGCTCGACCTGTCCCTCGACATCCTCGAAGCCCTGGCCCTGGACCCGGATCTCGCCGGCTGGGACGGGCTCGGCTTCGTCGTCCAGGCCTACGGCAAGCGCTGCCCGTTCGCGATCGACGTGCTCGTCGACCTCGCCCGCCGCAGCCGGCGGCGGCTGATGGTCCGCTTGGTGAAGGGGGCCTACTGGGACAGCGAGATCAAGCGGGCGCAGGTGGACGGGTTCTCGGATTTCCCGGTCTTTACCCGCAAGCTGCACACCGACGTGTCGTATCTCGCCTGCGCGCGGAAACTGCTCGCCGCGCCGGACGCGGTCTTCCCGCAATTCGCCACCCATAATGCTCAGACGCTCGCCAGCATCGTCGAGATGGCCGGGCCGGACTTTTCTCTCGGCCGATACGAGTTCCAGTGCCTGCACGGTATGGGCGAGCCGCTCTACGAGGCGGTGGTCGGGCCGGACAGGCTCGACCGGCGCTGCCGGATCTACGCGCCGGTCGGCACCCACGAGACCCTACTCGCCTATCTGGTCCGGCGGCTCCTGGAGAACGGCGCCAACTCCTCCTTCGTGAACCGGGTCGGCGACGCCGCCGTGCCGGTGGCGGAGCTGATCGCGGACCCGGTGGCTGCGGTCGAAGCGATGCCGGTCCCGGGCGCACCGCACGAGCGCATCAAGCTGCCCCGCGACCTCTACGGCCCGAGCCGCGCCAATTCGACAGGCCTCGACCTCGCCGACGAGTCGGTCCTGGCGCGGCTCGCCGGACACCTCGCCCAGAGCGGCCGGACGGATTGGCGAGCCGTGCCCTCCGGGATCGACCCATCCGCAGCCGACACGCCGGTGCGCAACCCGGCCGATCATCGGGACCTCGTCGGGACGGTCCGGGCTGCATCATCCGCCGCGATCGAGGCCGCACTCACCCGGGCCGATGCATCCGCGAAAGCCTGGGCCGCGACGGCGCCGAAGATCCGCGCCGCCAGCCTGCGCGAAGCGGCCGATGCCTTGGAAGCCCGGATGCCGGTGCTGATGGGCCTGATCGTGCGCGAAGCCGGGAAATCCTTCGCCAACGCCGTGGCGGAAGTCCGGGAAGCCGTGGACTTCCTGCGCTACTACGCGGCCGAGGCCGAGCGGACGCTGGACGGCACGCACGCGCCCCTCGGCCCGGTGGTCTGCATCGCGCCCTGGAATTTCCCCCTGGCGATTTTCGTCGGACAGGTCGCGGCGGCCCTGGCTGCCGGCAACCCGATCCTGGCCAAGCCCGCCGCGGAGACGCCGCTGATCGCCGCGGAGGCGATCCGGGTGCTGCATGCGGCCGGCGTCCCCGAGGATGCGTTGCAGTTCCTGCCCGGGCCGGGCGAGGTCGGCGCGGCGCTTGTCGGCGACGCGCGGGTGCAGGGGGTGATGTTCACCGGCTCGACCGCGGTGGCCAAGACCATCCAGCGCCGCCTGGCCGAGCGCCTGACCCGAGACGGCGAGCCGGTCCCGCTCATCGCCGAGACCGGCGGTCAGAACGCCATGGTGGTGGATTCCTCCGCGCTCGCCGAGCAGGTGGTCACCGACGTGATCGCCTCGGCCTTCGATTCAGCCGGGCAGCGCTGCTCTGCCCTGCGCATCCTGTGCCTGCAGGAGGAGATCGCCGACCGCACCCTCGCGATGCTCCAGAGCGCCATGCGCGAGCTGGTTCTGGGCGATCCCCGCCGGCTCGCGATCGATGTCGGCCCGGTCATCACCCGGGCGGCGGCCGAACGTATCGAGGGGCATGTGGCCGCGATGCGCGCGCGCGGGTTTGCGATCCACCAAGTGCCCCTGCCGGACGCGGCGGCGCTCGGGACCTTCGTGCCGCCGACGTTGATCGAGATCGCCCGCGTCGCCGATGTGGAGCGCGAGGTGTTTGGGCCGGTGCTGCACGTCCTGCGCTACGCCCGCGCCGACCTGGACCGGTTGCTGACCGAGATCGATGCCACCGGCTATGGCCTGACCTTCGGCCTCCACACCCGGATCGACGAGACCGTGTCGCGGGTGCTCGGGCGCATCGGCGCCGGCAACCGCTACGTGAACCGCAACGTCATCGGCGCGGTAGTGGGGGTGCAGCCCTTCGGCGGGTCCGGCCTGTCCGGCACCGGCCCCAAGGCCGGCGGCCCGCTCTATCTCGGCCGCCTGCTGAAGTGCCCCCCGGCCGCCGCCCTCGACGGCCTCACCGGCGACGAGGATCTGAGCCGCCGCTACGCCGACTGGCTGCGATCAAGCGGGCACGGCCCGCTGGCGGACCGGCTCGCCGCCGAACGCTTTCCGCAGGGCGCCGAGGTCAAGCTGGCCGGGCCGGTGGGCGAGCGCAACCTCTACGCCCTGCATCCGCGCGGACGCGTCGCTTCCGTCGCGGCGACGGAGACCGGTCTGCTTCTCCAGCTCGGCGCCATCCTGGCGACGGGCAACCACGCGGTGGTGATCGGCTCCGACGCCGCGCTTGATGCCCTGCGCGCCCTGCCGGCCGACCTCGCCGCGCGGATCACGCGGGCGCCCGACCTCGACCAAGCCGGCGACGTGCGGGCGGTGCTGTTCGAGGGCGACGCCGCGGCGTTGCAGGCCCTGAACCGCACCCTGGCCGAGCGGCCTGGGCCGATCCTCCAGCTCCAGGGCCGTACCTCTGAGGCGCTGGCGGCGGGCGATCTCTACGCGCTGCCCGGCCTGATCGAGGAGCGCGCGACCGCGATCAACACCGCGGCCGCGGGCGGCAATGCCAGCCTGATGGCGATTGGCTAAGCGCTCAGGCAGACCGGCGCAGGTTCCAGAACAGCGGCAGGCCGGTGAGCATGCCCTCCAGGTCGCGCCGGTAGGCGGTGGGCTGGAAATACTGGCCGCAGGGGAGGTAGGCGCCGACCTCGAGCGCCCGGGCCTGGATCTTGGCCGCCAGCGCTTTCTGCCCGTCGAGGTCCGGGGCCGCGAACCAGGCGCTGCGCAGCTCTTCGAGGGGCGCGTCGGTGAGCCAGCTCGGGACGCCGGCGCGGCCGTTGCCGCGGACCGCCAAGTGATAGGCGGGCGAGATCATGTCGAGGCCGCCCGAAAAAATGCCGAACATCGACCAGCCGCCCTGGTCGAGCGGTTTCGCGTTGAGGATCCGCTGGTTCACCGTGCCCCAGTCGGTGGCGACCACGTCGAGATTCATCCCGAGCTTGCGGCAGAGATCGGCCATCACCTCGCAGACCGCGTTGATCCGCGGCACGTCGGTGCCGGCGAGCAGCACGACCTTTTCGCCGTTGTAGCCCGCCGCCGCGAGGGCCTTCTTGGTGGCGTCGAGGTCGCGCTTGCCCGTGAGCACGCCCATGCCGGCCTCCGAGGCCATCGGGCCGCCGGCGGTGAAGATGCCGACCGGACCGCGCCGGATCGCGGGATCGCTGCCCGCGACGGCATCCATCATCTCGGTCTGGTCGACCGCCGACAGCAGCGCGTGGCAGATCTTCGGATTGTCGAAGGGCGGCAGGGTATGGTTGAGGCGGATCTGGCCGATCAGCCCGGCGCTCTCCACGAGCTCGACGCGCACGTCCTTCTGGCGCAGCAGGTCGGGCACCAGATCGACCAGGGGCTGCTCCCACCAGTCGATCTCGCCGGAGCGGAGGGCGCCGGCCGCGGTGGCGCCGTCGGGGATCGTGCGCCACTCGACCCGATCGAAATAGGCGATCCGGGGGCCGGCGGTGAAGCTGGCGCTGCCGTCCGGGCGCGGGCGGTAATCCTCGAACTTGCGGTAGACGTTGAGTGAGCCTGGCACCCGCTCGGACGCGACGTAGCGATAGGGGCCGCTGCCGACGATCTCCGAGACGGCCTGGGTGGCCGGCGTCGTGCTCAGGCGTTCCGGCATGATCACCGGCAAGTACGAGGTTGGCTTCGCCAGGGCGTCCGGCAGGAGCGGGAACGGCCGCTTCAGCCGGAACTGCACCAGGGTGTCCGAGGGGGCGGAAAGCTCGTCCACCGTGGCGAACAGAGCGCTCCCGAAAGCATCGCGCTGGGACCAGCGCTTGAGGCTGGCGACGACATCGCGGGCCAGCACCGGCGTGCCGTGGTGGAAGCGCAGGCCGTCCCGCAGGGCTAGGCGCCAGGTCAGCCCGTCCGACGAGACGTCGTGGCCCGCCACCATCTGCGGCTGGGCGCGGTAGGCGGCGTCGAGGCTGTAGAGGGTGTCGTACACCATCAGCGCGTGCGTGCGCGTGACGTAGTTGGTGGTGATGATCGGATCAAGGAGCGCCAGGTCGGCATAGGGCACGAAGCGCAGCGTGGTGGCCGAGGCCGCCCGGACCAGGGCGGGGCGTGCCACCGCGCCGGCGATCAGGGCGCCGGCGCCTTGCAGCAGGGTGCGTCGCTTCATGCTGTCGTCCGCTCGTATCCTGGGGTTGCCGACGCTACCGCGCGCGGCCCACTCCGGTTGCAAAGCCTACGCCAGCACCCGGCCGAGGACTCTTCGAGGGACGAAAGGGGCCGCCCGTTCTGTTTCCGGACGCGCCAGAGCGTGACGGGTCGGCGCGTCTCAGCGCATCGCCGCCGTCACCCAAACAGAATTAGGCGGCGCGGGACCAGCGGATGTCGCCGAGGCTCTCGCGGAAGGCGAAGCGGGCGAGGTGGTCGGCAACCACGTTCTCAAGGCGGGTGAGGTTGACCGGGTCGGCGCTGTCGATGCGCATCACCAGGGCGTCGGGCTCGGCGTCGAAGGTGCAGACGCGATCCTCGCCGAACGGCACGGTGCCGTGCTCGGGAGTCGCTTCGACCTTGAACTTGTGGCTCCAGTGCCGGCACAGCTGCTGCAGGTAGCGGCTCGCCTCGGTGGTCTGCACACGGGCCTGGGAGGTAGGCATTCCGTCGGTCTCCAGAAAAGGGAAGGCTGTCTGTCGGTGGACGGCTCGTCACTGATCTCGCATGTGCGAGATGAATGGTTCCTGAGCAAAGACCATGCCTGAGTAGGCTGGGGCGTCCCCGGGATCTGCAATGAGCGTCGGCCCGAAGCGTTAGCAGTCGCTTAACGCCCGGTCCGGCGGCGGCGAACCGTGCCGTCTCAGCAACTCCTGCACCCGTCGCCGTGCCGAATTATGGCGCGCCGCACAAATTTGGTGTCTCTCGCCGAGACGTGATCGCTGTTGGTCGAACGCGGTGCGGCACCGGCGGTTCGATCCGGATGTCCGGTTGGCGCCTTTGTAGGCAGCACTCAGGGTCACGTGGTCATTCCTCGCCGGATGGCCGAGACCGCTAGGCGACCCGCGGGCCCGGCTCGTCGGATGCGGCGGTATGGCTGACCTCGGCCGCTGCGAACAGGACCAGGAGCGACGGCAGATCGGAGGCACGAGCGGGTGGGCGATTTACGTTCCGTATCTCTGGTTGTCAGCGGTATGTCGGCAACGGGTGGATCTCCGCTGATCCGCTTTCGGACGGCAAGGCATGAATGCAGACGACGCTCCGGCTCCCTCCCAAGACCCCGAGCAGCCATTCGGTCGTCCGGGCAGATTGGTCCAAGAAACGACGGCCTTTTCGGAAAACTGGGATTGTCAGCAAGTGACGGCAAAAAGTTGATCTTGAAGACTCTGTCCATTAAGCTCGAAGGTCAGCAGATCGAATGTGGCCTCAATAAGCCGAAACATGTCAAAGTCAACAAAAGATCGGCCGGAGACTGACGCATAGCCATCGACTCGCGATGAAAGTTCCATTTCAGTACTTCTTTTATATGCCGTAATCAGTTTGATGCAAATTGTTATTTTTGAGCTTGTCGAGTGTGAATATTTATGAGTGGCAAGAAATTTGCAAAGCAGGTTAATATATAGCTGTTTCAGCTTCCAAAAACCTGGTGCCCCATGGAAGTCGCGCGGAAGATTTTGATTGTCGTAAAAAAGATTATTCACAGAGTTTTGCAATGGCCATCCAAGATAGTACACAGAGTTTATTCCATCGAGACAATTAAAAATAAAAAGTATAGAGATAGACTTAATCTTATTCGCGACCATAGCAGAAATTTATCAATCTTGAATGCCGAAGATGCCATGCTTGCTGATGGTTTGGCTAAAAAATCGTTTTGTACAACAAATTCAGAAATTTTCGAAACTTTGAGATCGAATAAATTCCAAGCTGCCGTCAATGAAATTTACGACGTGATCGAGAAAAATTATCGCGAAACTGGGCAAAACATTGATATTGTGAAGTTGCTTGCCGCAAAACCTTTGCTATTGGATCAATTTAAAACCATTTTTCGTGCTGGCCTTGATGTCAGGCTATTGCGAATTATCGAGAATTATCTACGGTTTCCCGTGGGTTACGGCGGGGTCGATATATTCTTTACTGTAGCTGATGGTCTAGAGCGAGGTGCGAGAACTTGGCATAAAGACAGTGAAGATAATCCGATGGTCAAGGTTGCCGTTTATCTCAATGATGTCGGCGATGACGATGGCCCGCTGGAAATTCTTCATTTAGAGCATATTTCTCCCGGTTCTGAAAAAGTGAGACATTTCAGACAGCAAAAATTAGTTGATCTTCAAGATGAAGGCAAAATTAAATTTACAATCACATCTTTTACCGGGCCGTCCGGGAATGTGATACTTTGCGACACATTTAAATACTTTCACAGGGGCAAGCCTGCTTTAGGACGGAACCGGAGGGCGCTGTTTTTCAATTATTACGCCCATAAGCCTTTAACACCGTATTTCTGCCCCAACCCGCCCTTCTCTTCTGATAAAATGAAAGAGTTGGTCGCAGATCTATCTACAGTTCAACAAAATGCTGCTTTGTGGCGGGAGAATTTAGCAGGGATCGATAAATTTGTTACCAAACGGAGACCGTATTTAAATTTGTGATTTGCTCATTACAAGTATTAACCGAGTTGTGATATCTGTTCCGTAAGAATTTAACATTTTTCTTATGGCAATTGAATTGAATGGGCAATATTATTGGAGATTTGGCCAGATGGGCACAAAATTAGGATAATTATTGAAGGATAATCGAATAATACTGTCAACGATCGATGCTTTTATCTTCGAAGAGGTGGGACAACATCGAGTTTCTTGTGATCGAGACTGCACGATGAAACATCAGAAAATCGCAAAGAACCGCGTCCCAGCCCTCAAGGTGTTGAGCTTGATCTGTACGCGAGGCGTTTTGCAACAAGATCAGGCGTTTCTGACCGCTCAGGCTAGAGCGGCATCCGATCATATTGGATCATATGCGTCGTAGCCTGCGGCGGCGAGATACCGGCGGCATTCGGCTGGCGTGAAGCGTCTGAAGGC
>NZ_FOTK01000009.1 GCF_900114535.1 Methylobacterium pseudosasicola
CCCACCCGTGCGCAACGGTCGGCGGGGCCGGCCGCGACACCGCCCGGACAAACTGCACGCCGACAAAGCCTACGACGCTGAACCGCGCCGACACGAGTGCCGGGCGCGTGGGATTGTACCGCGCATCGCACGCCGCGGCATCGAGAGCAGCGAGAGGCTAGGCCGGCATCGGTGGGTGGTGGAGCGCACGCACGCTTGGTTCAATCGCTTCCGTCGGCTGCCCGTGCGCTACGAGCGACGTGCAGACATCTACGAAGCCTTCACCAGCCTCGCTGCCAGCCTCATCACACTCAACCAGATCAGACGGTTCTGTTAGGCGCTCTTAAAAACTCACCAGCGGTAGCCGAGGCTGGCGATGACAGTCCGGCCGTTCCCGTAGAAGCAGCCGCCCGCCGCGAAGCAGGAGGCGAGGTAGGTCCGGTCGAACAGGTTCGCGGCGTTGACCGAGACCTGCCAGCCCGCTAGCCCCGGATCAGCGGCGCCGAGATCGTAGCGGATCGCGGCATCGAAGAGCGTGGCGTCGGGTACGGAAAAACTGTTGGCCGGATCGCCGGCGCTCCGGCCGATGGCGCGGATCCCGCCGGCGAGGCTGAGGCCCGCGAGCGGCCCGCCCGGGAACCGATAATTCGCCCAGAGCGACACCAGCTGGTCGGGCACGGCGACGAAGCGCTTGCCGACGAGCGCCAGGTTGCTGTCCCGGCGCACGGTGGTGTCGAGGTAGGTATAGGCGCCGATCAGATCGAGGCTGTCAGACAGGGTCGCGCGGGCCTCGAACTCGATACCGCGCGAGCGCACCGCGCCGGTCTGGACGCTGTAGAAGGGGTGGGCCGAGTCGGCGGTGGCGACGTTGTCCTGGGTGATGTCGAAGGCCGAGACGGCGACGAAGCTTTCCAGACCGGGGGGCTGATACTTCACCCCGGCCTCGGTCTGCCGCGCATGGGTCGGCTTGAACGGGGCGCCCGAGAAGCCGGTGCCCAGCGTCGGCTCGAACGACGTCGCGTAGCTCGCATACGGCGCAAGGCCGCTGTCGAACAGGTAGACCGCGCCGACCCGGCCGGTGAAGGCCTGGTCGTCCTGGGTGGATGTCCGCGCCGCCGAACGGGTGGTGGTATCGAGCAGGGACCAGTCCTGCCTTCCCCCGATCGTGACGACCCAGTTGTCCAGGCGCATCTGGTCCTGGGCGTAGAGTCCGACGCGGCTCCAGTCCTGATGGGTGCGCGGGACGGCAGGCGGACGCGCGAAGGGTCGGCCGTAGACCGGCGCGGCAAAGTCGATCGCCGGCACCGGGCCGAAGCCCGAGGCGTTCACGTCCGCCCGGGAGCCCTGATAGCCGAGCCCGAGCAGGAGTGTATGGCCGATCGGTCCGGTGGCGAAGTCGGCCTGCACCTGGTTTTCCAGGGACACGCCATCGACCGCCTCCCGCGACCAGGAGGCCGAGCGTTCGAGCAGGCTCGAAGTCGCGCCGAACGGAGCGAAGTAGTTGATCGCCACGCCTTCGAAGCGCGTGTCGATATGGGCGTAGCGCAGGTTCTGGCGGACGGCCCAGGTCGCGTCGAAGCGGTGCTCGAAGGCGTAGCCGGCCATGTATTGCTGGCGGTCGTAAGCATCGAAGCCGGGCTCGCCCGGGAAGAAGCGGCGCCGGATGCGCCCGGCCGGGTTGGGGACCAGGGTCCCCTCAGCCGGCAGCCAACCCGAAAAGTTGTTGTCCGGGTCGTTCTGGTAGAAGCCGAGCAGGGTGAGGTGCGTGTCCTCGTCCGGCCGCCAGGCCAGCGCCGGCGCCAGCACGAGCCGCTGCTCTCGGGAAAAGTCGGCCTGGGTGTCGACCCACCGGCCGAGGCCGTTGAGGCGATAGGCCCAGCGGCCGTCCTCGGTGATCGGGCCGCCGAGGTCGAAGGCCGCCTCGGCGCGGTTGCGATTGCCGGTGGTGAGCGTGACCGCGCGGAAAGGCTGCTCGGTCGGCCGCTTGCTGACCATGGCGATGAGGCCGCCCGGGCTCGCCTGCCCGTAGAGCACCGAGGCCGGGCCGCGCAGCACCTCGACGCGCTCCAGCACCGCCGGGTCGATGACCTGCGCGGCCCAGTTGCCGCCCTTGACCAGCGGCAGGCCGTCGAGGATTTGCGGGTTGGTCGCGCCGGCCGCGAACCCGCCGAAGCCGCGCAGGAACACGCTTTCCAGCACGCCGCCGACCCGCGTGTCGGCGAACACGCCCGGCGTGTAGCGCACGCTGTCGCCGACGCTCCGGGCCGCTTGCTGGTCGATCTGCACCCGGGGAATCACCGACACCGCCTGCGGCACCGTGATGAGGGGCGTGTCGGTCTTCGTGCCCGCGGCCGTGACCCGCGCGACGATGCTGGGAACCGGATCCGTCCCGGTGATCCCGCGGCCGCTGACCGTGAGGGCCGGCAGCACGATCTCCGCGCCGTCGCCGCGGCTGCGCTCGCGGGCGACCTGGTTCCCAGCTGCCGAGTGCCGGGCCGGCGCGTCGCCCGAAGGCGCGTCGATCGGCGGCTGCGGCTCCGCGCGAAGGTGGGCCGGGGCGAGGCACAGGATCAGTGCCAGCACCGCGCCGCTCGTCCCCTTGCTCAGGCCCGAAGGCCGCAGCCGGTCGAACATGGCGGGGGCGAGCGCTTGCAGCGGGTGCGGAGACATCGGCCGGCTCCTGTCTGGGGAGCCCAGCGCTACGGCGATTGCCCGCCTCCGTCAATAAAGGTAGGATGATTGGATGAAACTATCTTCTAGCACCATTCCAAGGCGTTGAGTTCATGGACCGCGAGCCGTTCACCCTCCACGATGTCTCGACCTTCCCCATTGTCCGGTTACGGAATGAGGCGGCGTCCTCGCCGGGCTACGCCCTCGCCTGGTGCGCGGAGATGGATCGGCTTCTGGCAAGCCAAACACCCTTCGCGCTCATCTACCCGACTCGCCGGACCGACGAGCCGCATGACGATCGGGTCGCCCGGGGTCTCTGGCTGAAGCGGAACAAAGAGGCCTTGGCGGCGCGTTGCCGGGCCTTGATCGTGGTCGAGCCCGACTCGGATCGACGCCAGGCGCTGGAGGCGGCCTTTCCGAGCCTCGTCCGCGCATTCGGCACGCCCCAGGCCGCCTGTGCCAGCGATCGGGACGCTGTCTTGCTCGCCAGGCAGGCCTTGGAGGCGGAGGGCTGAACGGAGCCCGATCAGCTATCGGATGAAGCGGGTATTTCGACGCTCCCGAGCGCGTCGAGGATCGGGCCGATGATCGCCCGGGCGGCCTCCGCGGCGCCAGGCTCGTCCCGGTCCCGGATCGCGTCGACCAGACGGCGATGGGCCGCGAGGTCCGGCTCGGGCAAGGCCCGATCGGCGAGCGCCGCGCTCGTGCTGCTGTGCAACGACAGGGCGAAGTAACGGTAGAGCTCCGCGAGGGCGGCGTTGTCGCCGCATTGCGCCACCGCGATGTGAAAGGCGATATCGCGCTCGATGAAGCCAGCGAGATCGCCGTCTTGCGGACGCTCCCCACGCGCGTCCAGCAGGGCGTCGAGCCGCGGAAGGTCGTCATCGCTCCGCCGGGCCGCAGCCCGGCGAGCCGCCTCGGTTTCGAGGAGCGCCCGCAGCTCGAAATGGTCGCGCAGGCTCGCATGGGTCACCCGGCGCATGATCTCCGCGGGGTCGACGTTCAGCCGGACATAGGTCCCGTCGCCCTGCCGGACCTCCAGCACCTTGGCATGCGAGAGCACCCGCACGGCCTCCCGCACGGTGTTCCGCCCGACCTGCAGCATCTCGGCGAGTTCCGCCTCCTTCGGGATGCGGGCGCCGATCTTCCACTGGCCGCTCTCGATCTGCGTGCGGATGAGGTCGATGGTCGAATCGACCAGGGAGCGTCGCGGGATCTGGGGAAGGGACGGGATGGTCGCCATGCCGGTCTCATCGGGCGGGAAGCAGGATCATCCTACCTCTCGGCGCGGCGATTGACGACGGCTGGGGAAAAGGTAGGATGATCCTACTTATCGCGTCGCGAGCAGGCCAGCTATGGGTCTCCCACACATGCGTTCCGGACCCGCGCACGCAAGCATCGCGGCCGACCGGCCGTTCGCCACCGCATGACCGGCCCCGCCGCCAGCCCATCGCCGCGTGCCGCAATTCTTCGGCGCAGCGTCTGCACGCGCCTCCTCGCCATCGACGTCCTGACGCCTCGGGGCGGCTACGTCGCGCGCTCGACCGGCGCCGCGCTTCTCGCCCTCGGCGTCGCGTTCGGCCTGCACCTCGAGACGCCCTACTCGGCGGCCTCGACGGTCCTGCTGGTCGCCAACGCCAACCAGGGCGCGGTTCTCGCCAAGGGTGGATGGCGCCTCGTCGGCACGGTGATCGGCGGCGTGGCCGCGCTCGCCCTCATGGGCCTGTTCATCCAGACACCCATCCTGTTCATCCTCGGTTTCGCGCTCTGGCTCGGCCTCTGCACCGCCGGGGCGACGCTACTCCGCCATTTCCGGGCGTCCGGCGCGGCCGTGGCCGGCTATACGATCGGCCTCGCCACCTATGGCGCGCTGGAAGCGCCCGAGCGGGAGCTGGATGCGGTGCTCGGCCGGACGGCGACCGTGGCGGTGGGCGTGGTCTGCCTCGGGGTGGTGGCGGCCCTGTTCAGCCGGCGGGCCACGCGCACCGCCCTCGACACGGCTCTGATCGGGCAGTTCGGCACGGTCGCCGGCCTCGCCCTGGAGCGGTTGCGCAGCGAAGAGCCGGGGCATGGGCTGCCGACCGCGGCTCAGATCGCCGGCTTGTTCGCGATCGACGACCTGCTGGAACTGAGCCGAGCCGAATCCCCGGACCTGGCGGGGCGTGAAGGCGCGGTGCGTGCCACCATGGCCGCCCTGTTCGGCGCGCTGCTGGGCGCGTCGGACCTGTGCGCCGTCGATCCGCAAGCGCCCCGGGATTGCGTCGCGGCGCACCGGGATGTCGTCGCCGAACTGCCGCGGATCCTGGCCCTGATCGAGGCTCGGCGCTTCGCTGACGCGCTCGACCGGATCACCGGGTTGCGCGGTGCCCTGCAGGCGTACGCACACCGCGCCGAAGCCGCGGAGACCGGAACCGCCGCCTCGTTGATCGCCCTCGACCGGCTCGTCGCGTTCGTCGCGGATTACGAATCGGCCCTGTCCGGGATGGCACGCCTGCATGGGAGCCGCCCGATGCCGGCGCGGGCGTTCCGGTTCCATCGGGACTGGCGGGCGGCGACCGAGAACGGCTTGCGCGCCGCGCTGGCGATCCTGCTCGCGGGCGCCTTCGGGATCGCGACCGGCTGGAACGACTGGTCGCTCCTGCTGCTCATCCTCGCACCCTATTCGGTCCTGCTCGCCATGACCGGCAATCCGGCCGCGGGCGCCGTCGCGTTCATCCACGGTACGATCGTGGCCGTGCCGGCGGCCTTCGTCTGCGCCTTCGGCCTGATGCCCGGCGTGCAAGGTTTCCCGCTGCTGATCGCAGTGATCGCGCCGTTCTGGATGGCGGGCCTCTACGCCACCACCGTGCCGCGCCGCGCGCCGGCCGGGCTCGCCTACCTGGTCGCGTTCAACACCCTCGTCGGCGCGACCAACCCGATGGTGTTCAGCGTGCCGGCCTTCCTGAACCAGGCGTTCGGCTGGGTGGCGGCTGTCTTCGTGACGCTTCTGGTCTTCCGCCTGCTCCTCCCGCACGATCCAAGGCGGCAGGCGCGGCGCATCCAGGCGGCTCTGCGCCGCGACGCGCTGGCGCGCCTGCATTCGGACCCGCCCGAGCCTCGGCACGTCTGGGAGCATCTCCAGCACCACCGGCTGGCCCGCATCGCCCTGAGCCTCAGGGTCGATCCGGCCGCGGCGGCGGCGATGACGGCGGACGGGATCGCGGCCGTGCAGGTCGGGCGCGCGGCGATCCGGGCCCGCGCCGCAGCCTGGCACGCCACAGCACCGGCGCTCCTGCGCACGATCACCCTGCAAGCCCTGGCCGACGCCGCTCGGTCGCCGCGACAGGCGCGCGACATCCTCGCGGCGGCGGCCGCCGAGATCGCCGCGCGGTCGATCGAGGATCCTCGTGCGTGGCCGGCGGCCCATCGGGTCGCCACCTGCCTGACCGACATGGCGATGCGGCTCGAAGCCCATCCGGACTGGTCCGTCGGCCGGCACCCGAGCGCCCCATGCTGAGCGAGGTCGCCATCGGGGACGTCTACCTGCCGCCCATCCTCATCTACCTCGTCGCGGCGATCCCGGTCTTCACCGGGCTTCGCGCCGTCCTGGCCCGGACGGGGGTGCTGCGCTTCGCCTGGCATCCCGCGCTCGTGGAGTTCGCGGTGCTGCTCGCGACGCTGGCGCTCCTCATCCTGTTCGTCTGAGAGCCGCCATGACGCTCCTGAAGCGCCTGCTCCGCCCCTTGCTGACCCTGGCCGTCGTTGCCGCCACAATGGTGCTGCTCGTGGGTTTGTGGCGCGCTTACATGCTCGCGCCCTGGACGCGCGACGGGCGGGTCAGCGCCGAGGTGGTGCGGGTCACCCCCGAGGTCTCGGGGACGGTCGTCGAGGTGCGCGCCATCGACAACCAGTTCGTCCATCGGGGCGACATCCTCTACGTCATCGACCCGCACCGCTTCCGGCTGGCTCTCGACGGCGCGCTGGCCGTCGTCCTGGCCAAGCGCGAGGATGCGGCGCTGAAGGCCGCCACCGCGCGCCGGCGCAATCAGCTGGGGCCGGGTGTCGCGGCCCCGGAAACGATCGAGCTGGCGAACGGCATGGCGGCGATCGCGCAGGCCGATCACGACGCGGCGCGCGCCGCCGCCCATGTCGCGCAGATCAACCTCGATCGCACCACAATCCGGGCCCCGGTCGACGGCTACGTCACCAACCTCCGGCTGCGGCCGGGCGATTATGCGACGGCCGGAATCACCCGCGTCTCGGTGATCGATGCGGAGGGATTCTGGATCACCGCGTATTTCGAGGAGACCAAGCTGTCCCGGATCGCGATCGGCGCCCGCGCCGAGATCCGCCTGATGGGCTTCACACCGCCCGTCTCCAAGCATGTGGAAAGCATCGGACACGGCATTGCCGACGCCAACGAAAGCCCGGATCATCTCGGCCTGCCGAGCGTCAATCCGGTCTTCACCTGGGTGCGGCTGGCGCAGCGCATTCCCGTCCGGATCCACATCGACGCGGTGCCGCCGGGGGTGACGCTCGCGGCCGGCATGACCTGCAGCGTGGCCGTCGGCGAGGCCGCTGGCGAGGGCCGGTTGCTGTCCCGGCTGGATGTCCTGCCGTAACGACGCCGTCACCGGGCACCGGCAAAGAGCGGACGCGCTGACGACCGGCCGAGGCCGGATCGCGCACGCGGACGGTTCGCCCTCCGATCGCGGCCATCGTTCTCTTGAAAGCCTGTTCCGTTCGCCATAAAGAACGCACGAACCAGCCGGCGGTCACACGCGCCGGCCCGATTCCGGCGCAGGAAGGAACAGCCGATGTCCGAGCGACTCGATGCCCGCACGATCGCGGCGACCAACGGGGTGGCCCAGGATACGGCCTTCGGGGCCGTGATCGCGCCGATCCATCTGTCGACGACCTTCAAGTTCCCGGCCTTCGAGCAGCCCGGCCCTTACGATTACTCGCGGCTCGGCAACCCGACCCGCGACCAACTCGCCGACACGATCGCCAAGCTCGAAGGCGGCGCCCGGGCGGTCATGGTGTCGAGTGGCATGGCGGCCCTCGACCTCGCCCTGTCGAGCCTCTGTCCCGGCGATCTGCTGGTCGCGCCGCATGATTGCTACGGCGGGACGCACCGGCTGCTCAGGCTGCGCGCCGCCCGCGGGCAGTACCGCGTGATCTTCGTCGACCAGACCGATGCGGCGGCCCTGGCCGCGGCGCTGGCCGAAAAACCCAAGGTCGTGCTGGTCGAGACGCCGAGCAATCCGCTGATGCGGGTGGTGGACGTCCGCCGGGTCACCGGTCAAGCCAAGGCGGTCGGGGCGCTGGCTGTGGTCGACAACACCTTCCTGTCGCCGGCGCTGCAGCAGCCGATCGCCCTCGGGGCCGATCTCGTCGTCCACTCCACCACGAAATTCCTCAACGGCCATTCGGACGTGATCGGCGGTGCCGTGATCGCTGCGGAGGCCTCGGTCGGCGACGAGCTCGCCGCTTGGGCGAACACGATCGGGGTCACCGGCTCGCCGCTCGACGCCTACCTGACCCTGCGCGGCATCCGCACTCTGTTCGTCCGGGTGGAGCGCCAGCAGCAGAATGCCGGGCAGCTCGCGAGCTTCCTGGACGCGCATCCGGCGGTGAGCCGGGTCCATTACCCGGGCCTGCCGTCCCATCCGGGCCATGCCATCGCCAAGGCCCAGCAGGCCGGGTTCGGCGCCATGCTGAGCTTCGAGCTGGCCGGCGGTCGCGCCGCGGTGAAGACCCTGGTGGAGACGTTGCGGGTGTTCACGCTGGCCGAGTCGTTGGGCGGCGTCGAAAGCCTGATCGCGCACCCGCCGACCATGACGCATGCCGCGATGGATCCCGAGGCACGGGCCATCGCGGGCATCACCGACGGGCTGCTGCGCCTGTCGATCGGCCTCGAAGCCGTGGACGATCTTCTGGCCGACCTGTCCCGCGGCCTGGAGGCGGTGACGCGCGGCTGAGCCGGCGGCTCACTCCTCCTCGACCACGCTGAACCCGGACTCGTCCTCGACCACCCGGTATCGGGAGAGGCGTAGAGTCTGGGACCGCTCGGCCGCCTCGTCCCGACACTTCAGGACGTGGGCGGTCCGGTTGACCACCTGCAGGTTCGGCGCGCCCCAGTAGCCGAGCAGCTCCGGCCAGGGCGCGTCCCGGTGCTCGCGCCAGACCCGGTAGAGCGGCAGAGCGTGGTCGACCTCGGCGGTGCGCAGCAGCCGCTTGCCGGAGGCCTTGCAGCGATGCCCCTGGTGGCGCTTCAGCACTTTGACCTGCTCGTGCGGCGCGCTCCAGAACTTCCAGGCGGCGACACAGGCCGCGTGCCAGCCGGCCTTGCCGTTCGGCACGCCCTGCCCCCAGAGGTCCCGATGCCAGCCGAACCGGTAGACCGGCTGGCCGCAGATGCAGCAGGCGCCGCGACCGCGGGCGAAGGCCGGCTCGCGGAACGGGGCCGGCGGCACCCGGAAGCTCGCCGGGCGCCCGCCGGCCCCGCCCTCGCCGAGCTGCCAGGTCCAGCCCTCCGGCGTGCCGGAGCGCGCCGCCAGGGCTCTAGCCAGCCGGTCGGCCCGCAGGATGTGGTTGCGCCAGTAGCTCTCCACCGCCAGCCGCGGGGTTGGCGGGATCAGGGGCCGCGTCAGGGCATGGTGCAGAACCGGAGCCGGGAAGATCGCCGGCAGGGCCCGCTCCAGCCGCGCCTGGGCCTTGGCGTTCTTCAGGTCGCGCCAGCTGGATGTCGTGATCGAGACCGTCATGCCGGGCCGTGCTAGCGCGCGACGCGCAGGAAGGCGACGGCATCCGGGTCACAGGTTCGGGCTGGCAGGCTTAAGAAAGTGTTTCCCGTGAAACATCGGCGCGGGCGCATCGGCTCGTGCCTCGAAGGCCCTCGACGCCGCCGACGTGAAGCTCAATGCCGCCTGCGGAAGGCCCTGTCGGTGACCGATCAGGACGACCGCCCGCCGGAGGCCAAGGTGGTCTGGAAGACCCAGTTCACGGCGGCCCAGCGCGCCTGGATCGCCTTCCGGGATGCCGATTGCGGCGATCTCACCTTCAGCGAGTGGAACAACGGCAGCGGCACCACCGGCGCGCTGTATGCCTGCCAATACGACAAGACCGTCCAGCGGACCGACGATATTCTGAGCCGTTACCCGCTTCATTAGAGGGTCGGTCCTGCCTCCGAGTGGGCGCAACGAGCGCAGGATAAACCACCCTGTCATTCCGGGGCCGCGCAGCGGAGCCCGGAATCCAGAAACCCAGGTCGAGCAGGATCCTGCGCCGTTGGCGGCTATGGATTCCGGGCTCGCCTGCGGCGCCCTGGAATGACGGAGGGGATGTTTCAGGGTTCGCGCAACGCCCCCAAGCCCTTCGGAGGCAGAGCGGCTGGTCCGACCCTTGAATGCGCAGAGCCGCCGCGCCTGCGAGGAACCCGGATGATCGTCGACCTGAACTGCGACATGGGCGAAGGCTTCGGCGTCTACCGCCTGGGCGACGATGCCGGGATGCTGGCGATCGCTACCTCGGCCAACATCGCCTGCGGGTTCCACGCCGGCGATCCGCTGGTCATGCACGAGACCCTGACCCTTGCCGCCCGGGCCGGCGTCCAGGCCGGGGCGCATCCGGGCTTCCTCGATCTCTGGGGTTTCGGGCGGCGCCCGATCCACGGCGAGCGCCCGGCCGATGTCGAGAAGGCCGTGCTCTATCAGGTCGGCGCCCTGCTGGCGCTGGCGCAGGATGCCGGCTGCCCGGTGCGGCACGTGAAGACCCACGGGGCGCTGGGCAACATCGCCAACGCGGACGCGGATCTCGCCCTGGCGGTGGCCCGGGCGATCCGGACGCTCGACCGCGACCTGATCTTCGTGGTGATGCCCGGCCTCGAGACCGAGCGGGCGGGTGAGCGGCTCGGCCTGCCCCTCGCCCGGGAGATCTACGCCGACCGAGCTTACGCCGATACCGGCAACCTGATCTCGCGGAAGCTCCCCGGGGCGGTGCTGCACGATCCGGTGGACGCGGCCGGGCGCGTGGCGCGGATGCTGGAGGATCGCGCGATCCTCTGCCTGTCCGGGCGGCGCATCCCGGCCCGGATCGACAGCCTCTGCGTCCATGGCGACACGCCGGGGGCCGTCGCGATGGCCGCGCAGGTGCGCGCCGACCTCGCCGCCAGAGGGATCGCGATCAGGCCGATGGCTCAGGTGATCGGGACCTCGATCGGCGCCTGAGACCGCCGGTTTCGGCCGCCATCCGGCGCAGTGTCATGCAATCGTCGCAGATGGACCAGAAAGCCACTCGCTGCTTGCAAGGCTGAGAGGGGCTCCATGGATTTCCACCGTCGCTTCACGGTTCTGATGTGCGCCCCCGCCTTCGATCCGGACGACCTGGAGGGCGCGCGGGTCGCCCAGATCGTGGCCGCGGTGGAGAATCGCGGCTTCGAGGTGGTGCGGGCCCGGCGCGTCGAGGATGCGGCCATCGCGGTGCAGACCGATGCCGCCATCGGCTGCATGGTGGTCGACTGGGGCAAGCGCGGCCTCGACGGCAAGGCTGCCGCGCTCATCGACATGATGCGCAAGCGCGGCCTGGAGATGCCGATCGTCATCATGGTCCGCCGCAAGCGGCTGGAGGACATCCCGGTCGAGCTTCTGGACTTCATCGACGGCTACATCTTCCTCGCGGAAGAGACCCCCGAATTCATCGCCCGCGGCCTGGTCAGCCGGGTGACGCAATATGCCCAGACGCTGAAGACGCCGTTCTTCGGCGCGCTGGTCGATTATGCCGAGAAGGGTAACCAGCTCTGGACTTGCCCGGGCCATAACGGCGGCATTTTCTACAACCGCTCACCCATCGGGCGGATCTTCGTGGAGCATCTCGGCGAGGCGATCTTCCGCGACGACCTCGACAATTCGGTGCTCGACCTCGGCGACCTGCTGACCCACGAGGGTCCGGCGCTCAAGGCCCAGAAGGAGGCCGCCAAGATCTTCGGGGCGGAGAAGACCTACTTCGTCCTCAACGGCACCTCGGCCTCCAACAAGATCGTGCTGTCCTCGCTGGTGGCCGAGGACGACCTCGTGCTGTTCGACCGCAACAACCACAAAGCGGCCCATCACGGCGCCCTGTTCCTCGGCGGCGGCATCCCGATCTTTTTGGAAACGGACCGGAACGCCTACGGCTTGATCGGTCCGATCTATCATGAGGCCCTGGACGAGACGCGTATCCGCGAGAAGATCCGCCGCAATCCGCTGGTGACCGACCCAGAGGCCTGGCGCCGGGAGCGGCCGTTCCGGGTCGCGGTGATCGAGCAATGCACCTACGACGGCACGATCTACGACGCGCAGGAGATCCTGGAGCGGATCGGCCACCTCTGCGACTACATCCTGTTCGACGAGGCCTGGGCGGGCTTCATGAAATTCCACCCGCTCTACGCCCGACGCTTCGCCATGGGGCTCACCGGCCTCGACGAGACCTCGCCGGGGATCGTGGCCACGCAATCGACCCACAAGCAGCTCGCGAGCTTCTCCCAGGCCTCGCAGATCCACACCCGCGACGGGCATATCCGCGGCCAGACCCGGCGGGTCGAGCACAAGCGCCTCAACGAGAGTTTTCTGGTCCACGCCTCGACCTCGCCGTTCTACCCGCTCTTCGCCTCCCTCGATGTCGGCGCCCAGATGATGAAGGGCCGCTCGGGCATGATCCTGTGGGACGACACGATCCGGCTCGGGATCGAGTGGCGCAAGAAGGTCCGGGCGATCCGGCGGGAATTCGAGGAGAACGAGGCCGATCCGCTGCGACGCTGGTTCTTCGACCCGTTCGTGCCGGACGTGACCAGCACTGCCGACGGGGCGGAGGTGCCCTGGGAGAAGGTGCCCACCGACGAGCTCGCCGCCGACCCGCGGCACTGGGAACTGAAGCCCGGCGCCCGCTGGCACGGGTTCACCCATGTCGCCCCGGGCTACGCCATCACCGACCCGAACAAGCTCACGGTGCTCACCCCGGGCTTCGACCGGCGGACGGGGGCCTATGCCGACCACGGCGTGCCGGCGCCGATCGTGGCCCAATACCTGCGTGAGAACCGGATCGTCGCCGAGAAGAACGACCTGAACTCGCTGCTCTTCCTGCTGACCCCGGGGGTCGAATCCTCCAAGGCCGGGACGCTGATCTCCGGCCTCGTCGCCTTCAAGCGGCTCCACGACGACAACGTGCCGCTCGAGGAGGCCATGCCGGAATTCGTCAACCGCCGGCCCAACCGCTACCGCGGGGTGCGCCTGCGCGACCTCTGCGCCGAGTTCCACGCCTTCCATCGGGAGGCCGGCACCTCCGCGCTCCAGCGCCGGCAATTCGCCCCCGAGCACCTGCCCGAGATGGTGATGCCGCCCAAGAAGGCTGCCCAGATGCTGACCCGCAACAAGGTCGATTACGTGCCGATCGCCGAAGCCGAGGGGCGCATCGCCACGACCCTGATGCTGGTCTATCCGCCCGGCATCGGCACCGTGCTGCCGGGCGAGCGCCTGGACGACCGCGCCAAGCCGATGCTGGACTATTTCAAGATGTTCGAGGCCTCGGCCAACCTGTTCCCGGGCTTCGAGGCCGAGATCCAGGGGGTCTACCGCGAGGTCGAGCCGGACGGGCGGATCCGCTTCCACACCTACGTCGTGCGGGACGGCGCCTGATGGAGATCGAGCCCGAGGAAGGCGCCCCGATCCCGGTCCGGCCGAGCCCGGACATCATCATCCGCGCTTCCTCGGATGCGGATGTCGAGGCCATGGTGGCGATCTACGAGCACCATATCGGCAAGGGCGTCGGCAACGTCGCCGATTTCGACGACGAGGCGCGCCTGCTGCCCGACGACCTGAAGCGGCGGCGCAAGACCATGCGCAAGAAGCGCCTGCCCCACCTCGTCGCCGAGCGCGGCGGCCAGGTGGCGGGCTACGCCTACGCGGTGCCGTTCCGGAAGCGCCCGGCCTATCGCTACACCCTCAAGCACTCGATCTACGTGCATCCCGACCACCTCCATGCCGGGATCGGGCGCCGGCTCCTGCCGGCGCTGATCGAGGCCTGCGCGGCGGGGGGCTACCGGCAGATGATCGGCTACATCGACGCGCAGAACGAAGCGTCCTTGCGCCTCCACGAGACCTGCGGCTTCGTCCGGGCCGGCTACCTGAAGGCGGTGGGCTTCAAGTACGGCCGCTGGTCCGACAGCGTGATGGTGCAGCGGGCGCTGGGCACCGGGTCCGAGGACCAGCCGGGGTCGTAGGTCGCGCGGGACCGGTCAGTGCCCCTCGGCCGGGGCGGGCCGGGCGGTGGCGACGAGGTCGATATCGACCCCGACTTCGAGGGCGACCCATTGTCCGGAGGCCCAGGCGCCCTGGCCGACACCGAAATCGGTGCGGACGAGCCCGACATGCCCGATGGCGTGTGCTTGGCCGCCATCGAGCGACAGGTGGAAGGGCAGCGTCAGCGGGCGTTTCGTACCGCGGATCGTCAGCTCGCCGATGGCCTCGTAGTCGCCCCGGCCCTTGTCGACGAAGCGGGTCGCCTCGAAGCGCGCGTGGCTGGCGCTCGCCACGTCGAACCAGTCCTTCTGGGGCAGCGCCGTGTCGCGCTGGGCGTCGCCGGTGCGGGCGCTGCCGAGATCGACCAGCACCGTGGCATGGCCCGCCTCGGGCTTGGCGGGATCGAACTCCACCTTTGCGTCGAAGCGCTCGAAACGTCCGGAGAACGGGGTCCCGACTTGAACGCCCGAGAACCGGATCGCGCTCTTGGCCGGATCCACCGCCCATTCGGCGGCAGCGGCCGGGAACGCGGCGCCCGACAGGGCGGCCGACAGGCACAGGGCGGACAGCAGGCGGCGCAGGGTCATCGGGTCGATTCCAGGGTTTTGGTCCGCGTCGCCCCGGGGCGGACCGGCAGCATCCGCCACAGCACGCCGTCGCGCAGGATGAGGTGGTGGCGCAGCGCGGCCACGACGTGCAGCACCAGGAGCGCGGTCAGGAACCACGCCCCGTAGGCGTGGAGCGCCTTGATCAGCCCCTCCGCGGCCGCCGGGTCGGCGAGCAGCGGGGCGAGCGGCAGGTGCGGCCAGGGCACCAGCCCGTACAGCACGGTCGGGATGTTGAACGGCGAGAGCGAGACCACCGCCCAGCCGGTGAGCGGCAGCCCGACCAGAAGCCCGTAGAGGAGTCCGTGCGCCGCACCCGCCGCCCGGCGTTCCCGGGCCGGCATGCCGGCCGGATAGGGCGGCGGCCGGTGGGCCAGCCGCCAGGCGAGACGCAGACCGGTCAGGATCAGCACGGTGATCCCGACCGACTTGTGCCACTGGTAGAGTGGGAACAGGCGCATCGGGCTCAAGCCTGCATGCGTCATGGTCAGGCCCATGCCGATCAGGGCGAGCACGCCGAGCGCGCTGGCCCAGTGCAGCAGGATGGCCACTGCGGAGTAGTGCCGCGCCGACGCGTCGGGTGCCATGGCCATCCTCCCGCCCCGGAACTCCGGGTCAGTCCTGCCGCTCGAAGGCGCCCGCGATGGTCAGGTGCAGGTCGTCACCGATCAGCGGCACGTAGGTCTTCACCCCGAACTCGGAGCGCTTGAGCGTGCCGGTGGCGTCGAAGCCGACCGTGACCTTCTTGCTCAGCGGGTTCACGCCGGCCCCGACCAGGGTGACGTCCAGGGTCACTGGCTTGGTCACGCCGTGGAGCGTCAGGTTGCCGGTGACCTTCGCCTTGTCCTTGCCCTCGGGGGCGACCTTGGTGGACACGAAGGTGATCTCGGGGAACTTACCCGCGTCGAGCCACTGGTCGCCCTTCAGCTCGTCGGTGAGCTTGGCGCTGGTCGTGGTCACCGAGGCGACCGGGATCTTGATCGTGAGCTTCGCGGCCGCCGGGTTCTTCGGCTGCAGGTCGAGGGTTCCGGACACGTCCGAGAAGCCGCCGGCATAATTCGAGAAGCCCATATGGGAGACCCGCCAGCCGACCTGGGTGTGATTCGGATCGACCGCGTAGGTGCCGGCCTGGATCTGGGCCGGGTCGCGGGTCGCCGGGGTCTGGGACAGGGCCGGGGTGGCGACGAGGAGGGCCAGAAGGCCGGAGGCGAGAAGCGACTTCAAGGGATTCTCCCAGATGAGGACGGCGGGTGTGACGGCCGATTGGGACGGCCGACTCGGTCCGGCGCACAGCCACGTCCCTGTAGACCCGTTCACGGCCACGGTTGAGCCTGCTATCCGGAACCCCATGGTTGCGAGATCGGAAACCTTCAGGGGCAGCCTCGACGACGTGCGCGCCTTCTGCACGGTCGTCGATCTCGGCACGGTCACGGCGGCGGCCGCGAGCCTGCGGGAGACGAAGGGCAGCGTCAGCCGGCGCCTGTCCCGGCTGGAGCAGGCGCTCGGCGCCCGGCTGATGGCGCGGACCTCACGGGCGGTCTCGCCGACCGCGGAGGGGCTCGCCTTCTACGCCAAGGCCCATGAGAGCCTGGCGCTGCTCGACGCGGCGGCCGAAACCGCTCGCGACGCCCAGACGGTGCCGGCCGGGCACCTGCGCATGACCACCTCGATCGATTTCGGGATCGAGGTGATGCCGGAGATCATCGCGAGCTTCCGGGCCGCCTACCCGCAGATCACGGTGGAGATGCTGAACACCGATACCCGCCTCGATCTCGCGGCCAACCGGATCGACCTCGCCCTGCGGCTCGGCGGCGCGGAGGAGACCGGCTACCGGGCCGTCGTCCTGGCGACCCTGTCGGTGGCCCTCTACGCCGCACCCGCCTACCTGCTGCGCCGACCAGCGCCGACCGATCTGGCCGGGTTGCACGACCACGACCTGATCCTCCCCCGGGAGCGGACCGGCGGGGGCGCCCTCTCCCTCACCGACGGGCAGGGCCGGGCCGAGCAGCTCGTCCTGAACCCGGCCATCCGGGTCAGCGATTTCTCCACCGTCCACCGCCTGACCCTGGTCGGTGCCGGGATTGGCCATATCCCCAGCCTCGTGGCCGCCCGGGCGGTGGCGGCGGGCCAGCTCGTGCGCGTGCTGGCTCCGTGGGCGAGGCGGGGGGCGGCCCTGCGCGCCGTGACCCTGGCTGGGCGCGACTTGCCGGCCCGGGTCCAGGTCTTCCGGGAGCACGTGCGCGCGGCCCTGACCCCGTGCGACGAGGAGACGCTTTCACCAACGAATACAGTCTAGGATTGTATTTCCGAACTATATATGCGCTATTGACGACGCGATCGAGACAATCTTATGCGTCCGTGTAGGGCGGCGTTGAGGGGCGCCGCGCATCATGGCCGGCAGCGGCAGCCCGGGCCGCTCCGGTACGGCTTCCCCGATCCCTGACCCGGACGCATCCCCTTCTCGCGCGGACACCCAACATGCCCCTTTGCAACCGGTGCCTGCGGCCCCTGCTTCTCGTCGGGACGATGGGTCTCGCGGGTCTGTGTGCGGCGCCGGGTTCGGCCTGGGCGACGCTGGCGAGCACGACCCGAGTCGTCCTGCAGAAGGGGCGCCACTACGTGCCCACCGACCTGTTCCTGCGGCTGGGCGACACGATCACCCTGCGCAACGAGGATACCAGCCAGACCCACCACGCCTTCATCGAGGCCGATCGGTTCTCGTTCGATGACGGCGATCAGGAGCCCGGCACCGAAACCCGTCTGGTCCTAGTCGAGCCGGGGGATTTCGTCATCCAGTGCGGCATCCATCCGAAGATGAAGCTGACCATTCACGTCCAGTAGGGCGCTTCCCGCCAGGGGAGACGCCGAACCACGACCCCGCCTCGGGCTCAGCCTTCGCTGTCGCGGCCGAGGCCGAGCCCGCGGATGAGATCGCCGATCGGATCGATTTTTTTGGACTCTGGCTCCGGGGCCGATGGCGCCGCGACGGCGGGCTCGACGGTCGCCGTGCGAGCCAGGGCGGCATGGCGCAGGCGCGCCGCGCGACGGGTGGTGCGGTCCGCCACCTTCGAGCGATGCGCAGCCAGCGCGGTCCGAGATTTCTGGGCCGGTGCGATCATCTCGCTCGGCAGAGCCGGGGTCGTGGCGAGGCCGGGCGGCAGGGCGGTCATCTGCGGCGCCAGCAGGTCGGACGGCGTCGCGGCTGCGGTTTCGGAGACGCGCGGCTCCGGCCTGCTCACATCGGCCATCCGGGCTGGCGGATCCATCCAGGTCGACAGCGCGGCCGTCACGGCGACGGTCCGGACCGGGCGCGTCTGCACCTCGTAATTGCCCGGATGCAGTGTATGCGCGGCCACCACCAGGCCGAATACGGCGATCGCGGTCGTCGCGAGGGTGGATCTGTAGTGTTCCATGACGGCAGAACGAACAGCCAAGGTCATGGTTCCGCTTGGCCGAAGCTCTCGGCCGCGGATGCAGACAAGAAAAAAGGCCACTCCCGAAGGAGCGGCCCGAAGTCTAGGGAGGAAACGCCCAAGAAGGGCAACGGGATCGCGACGCCATCGCCATCCCGCAGTGCAGAGATAGGCTACCGCAGTGCGGCATGCAACCGACCGGCGGTTGTTTCTGCATGCATGGATGACACGCCCTGGTCGCCGAGATACGCGCCTACGTCATGGCTCGCGATCCGGCACGGCCGGATCAGCCGCCGTTCTGCGGCTCGTCATGCCCGATCAGCCGCTCGACCTCGGCCAGGGCGACGGCCCGGGCGGCGCCCTCGGAGGCGTGCGGACGGTACGATCCCCGGACCAGCTTGCCGCGGTCGCGGATCGCCCACGTGAAACGGCCCGGGTCATGCCGGCTCGGCCTGACCTCGACCGTGTAGAGATGCCCGCCATTCGCACCCATGCCCCGCATGTGCGGAGTCCCGGGCGCCGGCCCAGGGGGTGCGACCGTGGGCGGCAGGCGGATCCCGCTTCCCGTCTTGCCCGGAGCGTCTTGCTGGGAAGGATCGAGCCGGACGTTGGCGAACAATGCCGCCGCGAACGGTACCATCGCCACATCCTGCACAGGCATCGTCCCGGTTGATCTTGTCCCAACGGCAACGGGACGAAGTCCGAGATGCCGCAATCAGGTCGTCTAACGACCTGAGCAGCCGGGTATGTCCTCGAGGCGATAAAAAATCGGGATGCCTCGTTTCGTCGCGATACGGACATCGTTATCGGCCCCCGTGGATGTCCCCGGAAGGCGAAGGACGGCATCACAGAGCTCAAGGATGCGGCTCGCCGCAGGATGGAAGATCTGGTCGTACAGTTCGTCTCCCGGGTGCTCTCCGCCCGCTGCCTGCCAAACCGGCAGAGCGATCCACTCGCCGATCATGGGCAGATGACCGGCCTCGAAGAGGGGCCAGGATACTGCTTCAAGCCGCCGAAGGTTCGCAGCCATCTTGGCTGGCTCGTCATCCGTACCTGAGCGGTAAGGGCCTGCGATCAGGATCAGCATGGATCAGTTCCCCCCGGACAGCGGGAACTTGAACAGGTTCAGAGCGGCATATTGCAGGAGCATGATCGTCTTGGCATCGCGGATGATGCCACTCTCGATCATCTTCAGCGCCTGATCGAAGCCGACCTCCAGAACTTCGATGTCCTCGCCTTCAGCTGCCAGTCCGCCACCTGCGCGGACGCGGTCATTGACTTGGTAAATCCCGACGAAAAAGAACATTTTTTCCGTCACCGATCCGGGACTCATATAGGCCTCGAAAATCCGTCTCATGTCCCGGATCCGGAAGCCGGTTTCTTCCTCCGTTTCAGCGCGAATACGGTCTTCCGGCGTGGAATCGTCGAGCAAACCGGCGGGGGTCTCGATCAAGAGGTCATCCCAGCCATTGACGAAGGCGGCGTACCGGAACTGGCGAGTCAAAATGACCGTGAAGCGCTCCGGGTCATAGAGAAGAATCGTCGCTCCATTTCCTCTGTCGTAAGTCTCTCGACTCTGTCTCTGCCATGTTTCATCGGTACGACGATACCGAAAGGTCGTTTTTTTCAACACAGACCAATCGTCCGAAAGCACGCGCACGTCTTCGACGCGTATCCGATCCGCAACACCCATAGAACACCTCTCGACCGCACGAAACAGCACGGATTCGCATCAGGCTTTGCCCATTCCGCGAATTTCGTGCAGTTTCGCTTGGAGTCAAGAAATTTCGTGCAGGAACTCGCCGATGCTCACCTCGGAACGCAAGACCCACATCCTGAAGGCTCTGCATCGCGACGGACGCATCGTCGCGAAGGCAGTCAGCCAGGAATTAGGGCTTTCGGAAGATACGATTCGACGCGACTTGCGTGAGCTTGCAGGGCAAGGGCTGCTGCAACGCGTTCATGGTGGTGCATTGCCGGCATCGCCCGCGGTCGCCGATCTCGCGGCCCGGCAAAGTCTGTCACCGGAAGGTAAGACCACGCTTGGCAGAGCGGCGGCCAAAATGGTCAAGCCAGGGCAGGTGATCTTTCTCGACGGCGGCACGACCGCCATCCAGGTCGCTCGACATCTCGACCCAAACCTCAAGGCCACCTTCGTCACCCATAGTCCGAACGTGGCCGTCGCGTTGGCAGACCATACCGGCATCGAGGTCGAGTTGATTGGCGGGCGATTGTTTCGACACTCCATGGTCGCCGTGGGCGCAATCGCTGCCGAAGCCATCGCGCGTATCCGTGCCGACCTCTACTTCCTGGGCGTGACCGGCGTACATGCCGAGATCGGTCTTACGACCGGAGATTCCGAAGAGGCGGCGATCAAGCGCGCTCTGAGCCGGCAGGCGGCCGAGACTGTCGTTCTGGCTTCCCGTGAAAAGCTCGGGGCCGTCTCACAGTTCCTGATCCAGCCACTGGCTGACATCGACGTTCTCGTTGTCGAGGGCAGCCTCCCGATGGAGGTGATCGATCCTTTTCAGCAGGCCGGCACCACCATCGCGTTCGCTTGAGGGCATCGACCGTCGTCGCAACGGCCAAGGCCACGCGGCAATGATAGCTACCGGGCTGGCCTTGAGCGGCCGGCCTCGGGCCGATCCGGCGCGACCGGCCCCTCGGTCCGGGTACCGAGCCAGACCACGTGCTTGGGGCCGCTGCCGCGGCCGCTGGCATGGACCCGGGCCTCCTCGACCGCGAAGCCGGAACGCTGAAGCCGGGACTTGAACTTCCGGTCCGGGGCGCCCGACCAGACCGCCAGGATGCCGCCCGGGCGCAGGGCCCAGCGGGCGCGCTTGAGGCCCCAATTGTCGTAGAGCCGGTCGTTGGAGCGGCGCATCAGGCCCTCCGGGCCGTTGTCGACGTCGAGCAGGATGGCGTCGTACTGGCCCGGCCCCGCCTGGATCAGGCGATTGACGTCGGATTCCCGCACCTCGACCCGGGGATCGTCCAGGCAATCGCCGAAGACATGGGCGAGCGGGCCGCGGGCCCAGGCGATCACGGCCGGGACCAGCTCGGCCACCACCACCCGCGCCTCCGGGCCGAGGCCTTCCAGCGCCGCCCGCAGGGTGAAGCCCATGCCGAGGCCGCCGATCAGCATCCGGGCCCGGGGCCGGTCCTTCAGCCGCTCGCAGGTCATGGCCGCGAGCGCCGCCTCGGAGCCGCTGCGGCGGTTGTTCATCAGCTCGATCGTGTCGGCCAGGATCGAGAACTCGTCGCCGCGCTGCATCAGGCGCAGATCGGTGCCGCCGCCCGGGACCGAGCCGGTGTCGAGATGAACCCAGGGTATCACGGACGTTTCCTCGATTGGCGGTGCGGCCGGTCGGGGACCGTCGGCACGAAAGATCACGGCGAGAGCGGGGCCGCGGGTGGGTTCGGCGCTGCGCGCGGTGCAACCCCCTGCGCGGCGGTGCCCCCTGCCGCGCGGGATCGCGGTGGCGTATCAGCACCTATGGCTAAGCGCATCAAGTCGAGACCCCAGGAACGGGGCTTCATTCTGTTCGACGTCGTCTTCGAGGACGGCTCCCGGGCCTCGAACCGCCGTGTCCCGGCCGAAATCCTCGGCGGGCTCGACGGCGACGAGCCGGCCCGGCAGGTCATCGCCGAGCAGGAGGAGGAGATCGCCCTCAAGGCCGGGCGGCCCGGCCGCGAGATCCAGAGCCTGACCCGCTCGCCGATCATCAAGCCGAAACCGATCGCCTGACCGGTCCCGATCAGACCGCCCCTTCGACCACCTCCAGCGCCCGCAGGATCGCAAAGCCGATCCGTTCCGCCTCGCCCTCCGCGTCGGTGGTAGCCGGCAGCAGCGCCACGGTCTCCACCGCCTCCTCGTCCTCCGGGCCGACCACGATCCGGAACACGTCCCCCTCCTGGGCGGCCGGGTCGCGGATCAGGCCGACCCGGTGGCCCGCGGCCGCGCCAAACAGGCGCAAAGGCGGCTGCTCGGGATCGGGCTCGGTCCGCTCGGGCGCCGGGGCAACGCGGGGGGCGCCGAAGGTCGGGCGGATGACGTTGTCGTCGGACATGCCGAACCTGCCTCCTCAGGACCGCGCGATGCCGGCGGTGGCCAGCACCGCGTCGGCCAGCACCTCCATGCCGGCCCGGGCCCAGTCCGGCGTGATGCTCTCGGCCTCGTTGTGGCTGATGCCGCCGTGGCAGGGACAGAAGACCAGGGCCGCCGGCACCATCCGGGCGCAATAGACGGCGTCGTGGTAGATCGCGGTCGGCATCCGGCTCCAGGCATGGCCCCGCGCCTCGGCGGCCGCCTGGACCCGGTCGACCAGCACCGGGTCGAAGGGGGTAAGCGGCGCGCGCCAGAATTCTTCCACCCGGATCGTGACGTTGCGCGCGGTCGACAGCGCGTCCGCCCGGGCCAGGATCTGCTCCCGCATCGCCTCCAGCTGCCCGGGATCGCCGTGGCGGGTGTCGAGGCTGAACCAGACCCGGCCCGGGGTGATGTTGCGGCTCGCGGGCTCGGCGGTCAGGACACCGACGGTGGCGCGGCCGCGCTCGCCCTCGGGGCCGATGGCCGCCCGGGCGATATCCTCCAGCGCGCCGATCAGCGCCGCCGCGGCCATCATGGCATCGCGCCGCCCGGCCATGGGGCTGCCGGCATGGGCCTCCTCGCCCAGCACGGTGATCTCGTACCAGATCTGGGCGAGCGCCCGGTCGACCACCCCGATGGTCAGGCCGGCATCCTCCAGGCGCTTGCCCTGCTCGATATGCAATTCGAAATAGGCGCCGATCCCGCGAAGAGTCGCCGGATCCGCCTCCCCCTGCCAGCCGATCCGTCGAAGTTCTTCGCCGAAGACGTGGCCGGCGAGATCGCGGGTGGCCATCACGTCGGCCTCCGGGACGATCCCCATGGCGACGCCGCTGCCGCTCATCGGCGGGGCGAAGCGCGAGCCCTCCTCGTTGCACCAGTTGATCAGCAGCAGCGGCGCCTCGGTCTCGATCCCGGCCTCGTGGAGCGCGCGCAGGATCTCCAGGCCGGCGAGTACGCCGAGCGGCCCGTCGAACTTGCCGCCGGTGGGCTGGGTGTCGAGGTGGCTGCCGATGGCGACGGGCTTCCGGCCCGGGTCGCGCCCCGGCCGGTGGAACACCATGTTGCCGATCCGGTCCACCGTGAGGGTGAGCCCGATCGCCTCGCCCCAGCGCTGGAACAGAGCGCGCCCCTCGGCGTCCCGGTCGGTCAGGGTCTGCCGGTCGTTGCCGCCGTTGGGGAGCGCGCCGATCCGGGCGAGCGCCATCAGGCTGTCCCAGAGGCGGTCCTGCGAGAGCGGGAGGTTGGTGCGATCCATGCCCGTGTGATCCCGCGTGCCTCGGCCGACCATATACCGGAGGCGGCGACGTTAGGCCGTGATCCCTCCCGGCACCAGGGCGGGTCCGGATTCAGAGGGTCGGGTCGGGAAAATCCTGGGCGTGCAGGCTCCAGATCGCCCGCCCGTCCTCGGCCGAGACATAGACCGCGTTGGCGCCGAGTTCGGCCAAGTCGAGATCGATCCGCTTGGCTGCCGCGACCGCGTCGGAATCGTCCTTCGCCGCGAAGGCGTGCCGATACAGGTCGGGGCCGAGCATCCCGTCCGGCTCGCGGTGGATGGCCCGGAAGATGTAGGTGCGCATTAGAGACCTGAAACGATACGGTATCCGAGCAGGTAGAGCGTTTATCGCGGAAGTGGATACGGGCTTAGCGACGAAGTGAGCGCATCACGAAAAGCTTTACGCCGCGTTTGCCCGGTACGAATGCAGCCGTCACGCTAGCGAAAAGCAGTACCCGTCCCGGAGCGGGCGCCGGAGACCCGTGACGACATGTCCGAGCGCAGAGTGGCGATTGATCAGGATCAACCCTGGACACGAAGCATTGGGGCTGCATGTGTCGCAACGGGCTGTCGGCTGACAGGCGAGGGACAGGCCGCAGCCGGGGTTGGGGGATTGAATGGCGTTGGCATCGACGGCGGCCTCCGCTCTGGAGGATGCAGGCTTTGTCGGGACCTGGGACACGGATGTCCTGGCCGGCCGATCCGTGCTCGATGCGGGTGCGGCCGCCCTGCTGTCCGGGGATTCGAGCCTTGCCGGCAAGCCGCTGCCGCTGGATGTCGCCCTCGGGCGCGTCCATCCCGAGGATCGCGGCTGGGTTTTCGACCGGATCCGCGCGGTGCGCCGGACGGGCGGCCCGGTCTCGCTGGAATTCCGCGTGCTGAGCGAGACCGGCCACGTTCGCTGGATCCTCAATCGCGGCCGTCTCGCCCCCGATTCGCTGGGGTCCCTGCGCGGCCGCGGCGCCTATATCGACGTGACCGATCTCTATGCCGGCCCATCACCGTCCGCGAACGGCGACGCCTCGTCCCAGGCCAAGCAGCTGGAAGCCGCCGCCGACCATTGCATCCGGGTCCATTCCGCGCTCGAGCGCTACGGCAACGAGAACCTCCGGCTGATCTCGAGCATGCTGCTGCTCGGGATCGGCCGGGCGCTGGCGCTGCGGGACTAAGGCCGCCGGCCTTGGCTCAGGTCCGCCAGGGATGGGCGGGAAGTTCGGTCTGGCCGATGGCCTTGGCGCCGGCCTCCGCCACGACGTGGTCGTTCTCGACCGTGGAGCCGCTGACCCCAATCGCGCCCGACATGACCCCGTCGGCGTCGACAATCGGGATGCCACCCGGGAAGGTGATCAACCCGTCGTTAGAATGCTCGATGCCGTAGAGCGGGCCGCCGGGCTGGGACAGCTGGCCGATCTGGCCGGTCATCATGCCGAAGAACACCGAGGTCTTGGCCTTCTTGTGGGCGATGTCGATCGAGCCGACCCAGGCGTCGTCCATGCGGTGGAACGCCTTCAGGTTGCCGCCGGAATCGACCACCGCGATGCACATCTGGGTGTCCAGCTCCTTGGCCTTCGCCCGCGCCGCGGCGATCGCCCGCTCGGCTTGCTCAATCGTGACGTGCATGGTGCCTCCCTGGTTGGCCCGGGGAATGCACAGGCTCGCGAGACGGTTCCAGCGGACCCGGGCATGACCCGTTCCAGTTGAAAAGGCCCGAGCGGACGCTCTTGGTCAACTCCAGGATCGCGTCCGTCATGGGGGGAGCCGGACGACAGGCCGGGCGCCCGCCTTGCACGGGGTTCATGGGCACCCGGCCATGCGGCCGTACCGAAGCCGAAAGGGCAAGAGACCCCGGTACAACGGCGGGACCCGACCGATCCGGCGCGCCAGCCATCGGCGCGCGGATGTCCGGTCGGGGGATGGCTCGCCGCAGATGGGCCGCGGCGGGCCTGCTGTCACTGATACGATTGTACCGGTCCGGCCCCGGCGCCCCTCACAAGCGCGTGATAGCGGTTCGCCAGGGTTGGAGCTGCCTCATTCGGCACTCTCCCGAGCGGCCCGGATCCGGTCGAGGAGGTCGGCCGCCAAGCCGGCGCGGGCCTCCGCATCGGCGCAGGATTGCCGCCAGACCACGCGGCCCTGGCGCAGGACGATCCCGTCTTCGGCCTGCATGGCCGGCAGCGGCCGATCGGCCCTGAGATCGGCCGCGACCCCTTGCGGTCCGCCGCTGAGCCGGGCGACGCCCAGCCCGCAGCAGGCGGCGCGCAGCCGCGCCAGGGTGAACAGGGCCAGGACCGGGGCCGGTGGCGTACCGAAGCGGTCCTCGACCTCCCCGGCCAGGGCCTCGATCGCCTCGCCGTCGCGCAGGCGCAGCAGGCGGGTGTAGAGGCTCAGGCGGATTTCCGGCTCGGGCACGTAATCCGCCGGGATCCGGCTCGGCAGGCCGATCTCGATCTCCGGGCTCCAATCCTCGGCCGGTTCGCCCTTGGCGGCGGTGAGCGCCAGCTGCAGCAGGTGCTGGTAGAGGCCGAGCCCGACCAGTTTGGCGTGGCCGGCCTGATCCTCGCCGACGAGGTCGCCGGCGCCGCGCAGGTCGAGGTCGCGGGCGCTGACCGCGAAGCCGGCGCCGAGCCGGTCCAGCGCCTCCAGGGCGCGCAGACGCTGCAGGGCCGCCGGCGGGGGCGGCGCGGCCGGATCGCTGAGCAGGTGAACGACCCCGCGGCGCTGGCCCCGGCCGACCCGGCCGCGCAGCTGGTGGAGCTGCGCCAGCCCGAACCGGGCCGCCTCCCAGACCAGCATGGTGTTGGCCCGGGGCACGTCGAGGCCGCTCTCCACGATGGCGGTGGCCAGCAGCACGTCGCCGTCGCCATCGGCGAAGCGGACCATGACCTCGTCCATGGCCGAGGGCTTCAGGTCTCCGTGCGCCACCAGCACGTCGAGGCCCGGCACGAGGGCGCGCAGGCGCTCGGCCATGGGGGCGATGTCCTCAATGCGCGGGCAGACGACGAAGCTCTGGCCGCCCCGGCGATGCTCGCGGATCAGGGCCTCCCGCACCGCGTCGGCCTCGAACGGCGCCACCACGGTCCGGACCGGCTGGCGCATCACCGGGGGCGTCGCAATCACGCTGAGGCTCTGGAGGCCGACCAAAGCCGCCTGGAGGGTCCGCGGGATCGGCGTGGCGGTGAGCGTCAGCACGTGCCCACCTTCGGCCAGGCGGCGCAGATCCGCCTTCATCTTGGCGCCGAAGCGCTGCTCCTCGTCGATCACGGTCAGGCCGAGATTGGAGAAGCACACGCCGCGCGCGGCCAGCGCCTGCGTGCCGACCACGAGCTGGATCGACCCGTCGGCCAGCCCGGCCTTCACCCGCTTGGCCTCGGCCGGCGAGACCAGCCGAGAGAGTTGCGCGACCTCGACGCCGAACCGGCCGAAGCGCCGGCGCAGGGTCTCGACATGCTGGCGGGCCAGGACCGTAGTCGGGGCGATCAAGGCAGCCTGTTTGCCGGCAAAAACCGTCGCCGCGAGCGCCCGTAGCGCGACCTCGGTCTTGCCGAACCCGACATCGCCGCAGACCAGCCGGTCCATGGGCCGCCCGGAGGCGAGGTCGGCCATCAGGGCATCGACCGCGGCGGCCTGGTCCGGCGTCGGGGCGAAGCCGAAGCCGGCGGCGAACCGCTCCATCTCGCGGGAGGGTGGGGCCAGGACCGGGGCCTCGGTCTCCCGGCGGGCGCGGGCGGCGTCCAGCATCACCCGAGCGGTCCGGGCCATGGTGGCCTCTGCCTGGAGGCGGCGGCGGGCCCAGGTGCCGCCGTCGAGCTTATCGAGGGTGACCGCGTCGGGCTCCGGGCCGTAGCGCCAGATCCGGTCGGCCTGGGTCACCGGCACCATCAGGATCGTATCGCCGGCAAAGCGCAACCGCAGGGCCTCGGAAGGCTCCGCCCCGTCTGCCAAGCCCCCGGGCGCCTCGACAGGCTCCAGCCCCTCGAACACGCACAGGCCGTGGTCGCGGTCGACGGCGACATCGCCCGGGCGCAGATCGACCTCGCCCATCGGCAGGATTGCCCGGGCGGTGCCGGACACCGCAGCGTCCGGCCCGAACAGGTCGGCGGCAGCGAACAGGGTCGCCCCCCGGGCCGGGACCCGGAAGCCGGCCCCGATCGGCGCCTCCAGGGCGAGGATGTCGCCCGGCGCCGCCTCGGCGAGATCCGACCAGCCATCGATCAGCCGGACCGGGCGCTCGGCGATCTTGCCGGCCTGGCGCACGAGGCGTCGCAGCGGCTGGCGCGAGCCGGCCAGCACGATCACGTCGCCAGCCTTCAGCCGCTCGCGCATCGCCTTGGCGAAGGCGGTTTCCGGCCGGCGCTCCCGGGCGAAGACCGGGACCGTGACCGGCTCGGAAGCCGCATCCGTGGCGGTGGCGTGGATGCGCGCCGCCACGAGGTCCCGCCACACCTTGGGCGTCAGGTAGAGACCGTCACCACCATTTCGCAGGCCGCCACGGGGTGACCGCCGGGCTCCGGCTTCCTCCATCTGCTCGTAGAAGGCATCGACCCGGGCCTCTGTGCCATCCTCGACCACGAGCCGGGCCTCGGGCACGTAATCGAGCAGGGTGACGAGGTGCGGATAGTAGCGGTCGAGCCGATGCTCCTGCCCGGTGAAGGGCTCGAAGCTCTGGCCGGAATCCGGCGCCAGGATGATCTCGGTGGCCGGGTCGATCACCAGATCCGCGACCTCGACGACGGAGCGCTGCGAGATCGGGTCGTAGGAGCGGATCGCGGTGACCCGACCCTCGGCGTGCTCGATCCGGCAGGGACGCGGCGCGGCGGCGGGAAACACCTCGACGGTGCGGCCCCGGACCGCGATCTCGCCCGGCTCGTCGACCCGCTCGTCGAGGATGTAGCCGAGACGCTGGAGGTCGGCCGTCACGGCGGCGACGTCGAGGGGGTCGCCAACCCGCAGGGTCACCCGGGCCGTGGCCCAGGTCTCGGGCGGGGGCACACGCTGGATCAGCGCTGGGGCCGTGGTCAGAACGAAGGCCGGCAGGGCGTCCCCGTCGGTGAGCCAGCGCATCGTGGCGGCCCGGGCGCCCATCATGGCCCGCGACGGCGAGGCATGGTCGAGCGGCAGGCAATCCCATTCCGGGTAGACGGCGACGCGGGCCTCCGGGTCCAGGGCTCGGAGCGTCGCGGCCAATTCTTCCAGGCGCCGTGCATCCCGGGCAACGTGGACCAGGGGCACGGCATCCTCGGCCAAGCCCAGCAGCGCCACTGCCAGCGCGCCGGTCGGCATCAGCGGCGCGTCCTCGGTCTCCTGATGGGCGACCGTCTTCGTCCTGCGCTTGGCCATGCCTGATCCGAACCTGTCCCGGACGCTGGAAACGCCGGGGGACCGTCAGGGCTCCCGGCCGCAGCCACCCGATTCACAGACGCGATGCCGCATTCCGAAAGGCTTGATTCCCGGATCCCGGCCGCGGCCGCTCGGGGTTCAGGCTTCGTCGAGCCAGATGTCGCCGCTCGCCTGCGGGGCCCGCAGCACGTGGCGGGCGCCCTCCGTGAGCGCCCGATCGGGGCCGGGCTGGCGCAGGTAGGTGGCGAGGTCGCGGGTGAGGCGCTCCAGCGGGTGGTCGCGCAGGAAACCTTGCAGGCCGACCGAGCGCTGGGCCAATTCAAGCAGGTCGAGCCCGGCGCGCTCCACCGCGAGGCGCGCGAGGTTCACGTAGGCGATGATCCCGTCCGGATCGCCGTCATCGGTCACGATCGCGGCGGCGCGCGACACCCAGAGGCGCGCGGTCTCGGCGGCGATCACGCCCTCGCCGAGGCGGGCGAGCTGATGCGGATCCTCGCCGCGGCCGGTGGCGACGAGATGGCCGCGCCACGCATCGAGCAAAGCCTCCAGGCCGCCGAGCTGGACCGCGAGGAAGCGCCAGGCGCCCCCCGAGAAATGCGGCTGCGCCTGGTAATCGTCGGGGGCACCGACCGGCGTGAAGCGTTCGGCGCCCAGCCCGGTGAAATCCACGGTTCCCGTCGCCGAGGCCCGCATCCCCTGCGCCCGCCAGGCCGAGAGATCCGCCCGCTCGCCGGGCTCCAGGGCGACGACGATCATCTGCGAGCCGCCGGTAGCGGGCTGCGCGGTCACGAGGGCCCGGGTCACGAACCCGGCCCCCGACGCGAAGGTCTTCACGCCCTTCAAGACCGGGGCGCCGCCGGTGCTGTCGATCTTGAGGCCGTTGCCCGGCGGCTCGGTGTTCCAGACGCCGAACAGGTGGCCCTGCGTGGCGTCAGCGAGCAGGTTGTTGCGCGCCTCGCCGCTGGCATAGCGGGCGACGAGTTGGACCGCGTTGACATGACCCTCGTAGACGCGCCCGAGGGCGAGGCTGCCGGCGCCGATCCGCGTCAGCACCGCGCGCAGGACCGACCCGTCCGGCTCCTCGCCGAGGCCCGCGCCGCCGTCGCGCCGGGGGACCGGGGCGGCCAGCAGGCCGAGTTGGGCCAGCGCCGCCACATCCTCGGCCGGAAAGCCGCCGTCGTGATCATGGCGTCCGGCCCGACGCGCCGCGCCGGCCGCGACCTCACGGGCCGCCGCAACCGGATCGCCCTGGGTGTCCCAGGCGATATCGTCGAGTCTGAGGTCCACGCCTGCCCCGGTCACAAGAAGCTTGAATGAGCAACCCGCCGCGACTCGCTTCGATACGCCGTGCGACGATACTGCACATCGTGAAGGATTGGGCTGCGGCGGCGAAGGCCCTGCGGCGCGTCGATCTGCACCGGGCGACCCGGCCCCGAATCGACGCCCAGGCGTTGTAGAGAGGTCCGGCTTAACAAGCCGTCAGACCGCCGCTGATGATTCACTTGGGGGGGTCGGTGCCGTGGGCTATGACGCAGCCGTGTCGCGGAACGAGACCATGTCCTGCCCGTCGGGCTTCGAATGCCAGCATCCCCAGCGCCTCGCGGCTCTGCGCAGCTACGCCATCCTCGACACCGCGCCGGAGCACGCCTTCGACGAGATCGCTCGGCTGGCGGCCGTGTCCTGCGGCACCGCGATGGCGCGGATCACCTTCGTCGATGCCGAGCGGCAATGGACCAAGGCTGCCTTCGGCCACGCGGCACCGGACCGGCCCCTCGAGACCGGCTTCTGCCTCGAGACCTTGGGCCAGGCGGGGGCGCTGGTGCGGCCGGATTGCGGGGCGGTCGCCGGCGAGCCGGACCTGCGCTTCTACGCCGGCGTGCGGCTCGCGACCTCCGAGGGCTGGGCGATCGGCACGCTCAGCGTCCTCGACCGGGAGCCGCGCAGCCTGACCGAGCCGCAGATCTTTCTCCTGGAAGGTCTCGCCAGGACCCTCATGAACCTGCTGGAGAGCCGGCGCACCGGGGCGCTGCTCAAGGGGCGGGCGGACCATCTGGAGGCGCAAGTCGCCGCCCAGACCCGCGACCGCGACCGGGTCTGGAACCTGTCGCCGGTGCTGAAGCTCGTCTCGGCCAAGGATGGGCAGGTCCAGTCTGTGAACCCGTCCTGGAGCCGGGCGCTCGGCTGGTCCGAGGAGGAGACCCTGGGCCGGAAAGCCATCGACTTCGTGGCCGCCCCGGAACGCGAGGCGGCCCTCGCGGCCCTTCAGCCCCTGTGCGAGGGCCGGCGGGCCGAGGATGTCGAGCTCTCCTGCCTGACCCGCGACGGCGACCGGCGCCGGGTGCTCTGGACCGTCGTCCCGGAGGATGGCCTGTTCTACGGCTTCGGACGCGACATCACCGAGCAGCGCCAGGCCGAGGAAGCCCTGCGGCAATCGCAGAAGCTGGAGGCGATCGGCCAGCTCACCGGCGGCGTCGCCCACGACTTCAACAACCTGCTGACCATCATCCGCTCGTCGGTGGAGTTCCTGCGCCGTCCGGAACTCGCCGAGGAGCGCAAGCGCCGCTACCTCGATGCCGTCTCCGACACGGTGGACCGGGCCGCCAAGCTCACCGGCCAGCTCCTCGCCTTCGCCCGGCGCCAGGCGCTCAAGCCCCAGGTCTTCGACATCTGCGAGCGCCTGCGCAGCATCTCCGACATGCTTGATTCGGTCACCGGCGCCCGCATCCAGGTGGCGACCGACCTGCCCGACGGGGCCTGCTTCGTGCGGGCCGATGAGAGCCAGTTCGAGACGGCGCTGATCAACATGGCGGTGAATGCCCGCGACGCCATGGATGGGGAAGGCAGCCTGACCCTGCGCCTCGAGAGCGGCAGCCCGATGCCCCCGATCCGCGGCCATGCCGGCGCCCCGGGGCCGTTCGTGGCGGTGGTGGTGGCCGATACCGGCGCCGGCATCCCGGCCCCGGACCTCGTCCGGATCTTCGAGCCGTTCTTCACCACCAAGGAGATCGGCAAGGGCACCGGCCTCGGGCTCAGCCAGGTCATCGGCTTCGCCAAGCAATCGGGCGGCGATATCGACGTGGCGAGCGCCCCGGGAAGCGGCACCCGCTTCACCCTGTACCTGCCGCAGGTCGCTGCCCCCTCGGAGGCGCCCGATTCCAGCCGGGACGACCGGCGCGAGCCGGAGCCGCAGCGGAGCCTGTGCATCCTGGTCGTGGAGGACAATCTCGGGGTCGGGCGCTTCTGCACCCAGATCCTGGAGGATCTTGGCCACGCGCCGATCTGGGCGAAATCCGCCGAGGAGGCGCTCACCGAGCTGGAGCGGACGCCCGACCGGTTCGACGCGGTCTTCTCGGACGTGGTCATGCCCGGGATGGGCGGCGTCGCCCTCGCCCGGCACCTGCAGATCACCCGCCCGGACCTGCCGGTGGTCCTGACCTCGGGCTACAGCCACATCCTGGCCACCGACGACGCCCACGGATTCATGCTGGTGCGCAAGCCCTATTCGGCCGAGCAGCTCGCCCAGGTGCTCTACGAGGCGACCCAGCGCCGGAGCGGACGGGGGGTCGGCGTGCCGACGAACGGACGCGCACGTCCTTAGGGCCGTTCCCGATCGCATGACGGTTCGGACCGACGGAGATCCCGATATCTCCCGCATTCCAAAGTGCTGTGCAGCAGCCTCGAATGCGGCCTCCGCTTCGCTCCGTCGCCTCCGAATGCGCGCGTCTTTCGGCTTACTGGCTCGCTCGCGCCCGTAACGCTGTTGAATTGGTTGAGGCCAGAAAGACCAGACATTGAAAGATTCATAGCCTGTCAGGATGAAAGACAGGATGGGAAAAACTGATCGAACAGGCTCTCAGCCCTTGATTTGACCCGCCGGCCTCCATCGAACCGATATTCGTTTCGGTGACGAACGATCTGAAACACGATCATCAACCCGAGAATATGCAACCAAAAATAGAGTCTGCTGTGTTCAACAGGCGTTGATCTTGGGAGCAGCATCTGCAAAACCTAGAATCATAGCTGTCTTTTGTTTTGTCAACTCACCAATTGGCAGAGATATGTTGTAGTAAATAATCTTAGATTTGTAAAAAAGTTATATCTTTTATAAAATAACTTTACCTCAGAAAAGAGGGCGCTTTACATGCAACGACTGTCTCGCCTGTCGATCGGCGCAATTTTTTGCGTGATTCTGTTTGCCATGAGCCTGATGCTGCTCGTCTCGGACATCTCGACGCTGCTCGACGTGTCTCGCAAAGCCCGCGAAAGCGTCCGCACCGTAGCCCTCACCCAAACCAGTAGCGCGCTGCTCCGCTCCGTGATCGCGACTCGGGACGCGCGAGGCACCGTCATGAAAGTCCTTGTCGGCGAAACGTCCATCACCGACGCGGACAAAGCCGTGCTGTCGTCGATGCGCCAGATCTGGCTCAACAGCATGGACGCGCTCTGGACTTCGACCCGCCAAGTCGACGTGCCCGCCGTGCAGGCAACACTTGAGCCTCTGAAGCACGCGCAGGAGGCGCTCGTCGAATTCCGTCCGCAGCTCGACGCCGCGCTTGCACGCCCGAAGGCGCAACGCGATGCCGAAATCCAGAAAACCTTCCTGGTTGTCTCAGGCAATCTCCTCGACGCGTTCGCGGCAACCATCAAGGCGGTCGATGCTGCCATTCCACGCGCGGATGCCGCTCTCGGGCAGTACCTCGACATCAAGCGCGCCGCCTGGGCGACGCGGATCGCAGTTGGCGTATCCTGGGGACGGATGGAAACCACAGTCGCGGCTGGCGGGAGCTGGTCACAGGCCGAAATCGTCGCCGCCGCCGAGGAACGGGCCCGTCTCCTGACCGCGTGGGCCGCCGTCGTCGATGCGGTCACCGACGATGTGCCGGAGACGATCCGGGTCGCCTTCCAGACGGCCAAAGCCAGCAACTTCGAGGGCGACACCGCCACGCGGCGCAAGGTCATCACGGAGGCCTTGAGCGCGGGCACACCACCCGGCGTCACCTTCGAGGATCTGCGCGGACGCAATATGGCGGACGCGGCGAAAGTCCTCGCTCTCGCGAACGCGGCCCTCGACGCCATGATCGACCGGGCTGGTGTTCTCGCGGCCGAGGCACACGCTGCCTTGCTGCACACCGCCCTTTTCCTGGCCGGCTCGCTCGTGCTGGCTGTCGTCGGGACGTTCATCGTCTTCCGCCGCGTGTTGCGGCCGATCCACGGCATGACCCGGGCCATGGGCGCTCTCGCAGGTGGCGATGCCACCATCGTCGTCCCGGCTCAGGACCGCCAGGACGAGATCGGTGCCATGGCCAGGGCCGTGCAGGTGTTCAAGGACAATCTGATCCGCACCAAGGTGCTTGAAGCCGAGGCTGCCGAGAGCCGCCGCCGCGCCGAGGACGAGCGCCGGGCGGTCACGCGGCAGATGGCGGGGGCTTTCGAGGCCGCGGTTGCCGGCATCGTCGCCCAGGTCGGCACCGCGGCCACGGAGTTGCAGAGTACGGCCCGGCAGTTGACCACGACGGCCCAGGTGACAGCCAGCCAATCCGGCACGGTGGCGGCCGCCGCCGAGCAAGCGGCCGCCAACGTCAACACGGTCGCGGTCGCCACCGAAGAACTGGGCAGCTCCATCCAGGAGATCGGCCGCCAAGTGCAGGGCTCGACCGATATGGCGGAGCGGGCTGTCGGCGAGGCCGACCAGACTTCCGCCCTAGTCACCGAGTTGAGCGCTGCGGCCGCTCGGATCGGCGACGTGGTGCAGCTGATCGCGTCGATCGCAGCTCAGACCAATCTGCTAGCCCTGAACGCCACGATCGAGGCGGCCCGGGCCGGCGAAGCGGGGCGGGGTTTTGCCGTGGTGGCAGTCGAGGTGAAGGAGCTCGCCGCTCAGACCGCTAAGGCGACCGAGGAGATCGCCGGCCAGATCGCCCGGATCCAGGGTGTGACCGGCGAGGCGGTGGGGGCGATCGACACGATCACCGGGCGGATCCGTGAGATCAACACGGTCGCAACGACGATCGCGGCGGCGGTGGAGCAGCAGGGCGTCGCGACGCAGGAGATCGTGCGCAACGTGACCCAGGCGAGTGCGGGGACGCAGGAAGTCACCGGCAATATTGCTGGGGTGGCGAAGGCCTCGGAACAGTCCACGACAGCGGCCCAGCATGTGCTGACGGCGGCGACGGCGCTTTCACGGCAATCCGAGCAGCTCGCGGCCGAGGTCGATCGCTTTCTCGCGACCGTGCGGGCTGCCTGACGGTCGTATGAATCGAGTCGGTCCGAAAAGCGCGCCTGCCGCAACCGCGAATCGCGCGCTGAGAACCGTTCCAGATCGCGTTGCAATCGGGAACGGCTCGCAGTTCTTGGTTCAACGCGCTCGCTTACGCCGAACCGGTGCCCACTTCGGCGGCGCGCGCTCAGGCCTCCAGGGCCAGCACCGCGAAGGTCGCGAGCCAGTGCTCGCCCATGTAGTCGCCGGTGACGTGCGGGAGACCCGCCGCCAGATGGGCCTCGGCCGCGGACGAGAGCGGTGGGCGGCGGGGATCGTTCGGTTCCAGGGCGGCGGCGAGCGAACGGAAGCACCAGGCCCGGCTGAGGTTCAGCCCATCGAGATGGGCGATCTTGCCGTCGCTGCGGTCGGTCACGGTGGCGGGCCGGAACAGGGTCGCGGGCCGCCCCGCCGCGAGATCCGGCAGGAACCGGTCGAACCAGGGCCGGAATCTGTCCGCCGGCAGGAGGCGGCGCAGGCACTCGGCCTCGATCAGCGCGGAGGACAGGAAGTCGTCGCCCCCGGGCTCGCCCCAGGCGGGGCAATCCGTGTCGGCCCCGTACCAGCGCTCGGCGGTGCGCAGCAGCAGATCGAACAGGGCCGCGTCGCCCGCCCCCTCGGCATAGTCGGCCGCCAGCCGCAGGGCGAAGGCGGTGTTGAAATGGGTGCCGACCCGCACCGGATAGGGGGCGATCGGCAGGAACGCGCAAACTCTCTGCACGATCATGCCGGTGAGCGGCGCCAGGGCCTCGGCCCAGCGGCTTTCGGGCAGGCCGGATAACGCGTCGGCGAGTTTCAGGAGCCAGGCCCAGCCGTAAGGCCGCTCGTAGCCCCGGGCGGTCGGAGCGGCGAAATAGGCGCATTCCCCCGCGACCTTGTCGGGCACTAGCTGCGCGTCGAACTGCTTTCGGATCGCGTCCGCCTGCGTGCCGTCCGGAAACAACCGCAGCACCCGTGCCAGCAGCCAATATCCGTGGACGCAGGAATGCCAATCGTAGCTGCCATGGAAGACCGGGTGCAGCGCCGCGGGCGTGCGGGCATCCTCCGGCCCCGCCAGGACATGGCCGGGCTTGTTGGGATATTCGCGAGCGACGTGGCCGAGGGCGACCATCGCGAAGCGGGCGGCGATTTCCGGGGTGAGCGCATTCGGCATCGCGGGACTTCCAATGCGGCACCGGGTGCTTTGCCGGCGCGGCCCAAGACGGTTATCGCAAGCGTGGCGAGCCGGGCAGTCCGCCGGCATGATCGCATCGGGATTTTGCATGCGCCGTGCGCTGATCGCCGCCCTCGTCGTAACGCTCGCGATGCCGGCCGCGGCGGCGCCGGATCCCAGCCGGGACGTGCTGTGGGCCGCGCTGAAGACCTGCGTGCTCGCCAAGCGGATCGCCGACCGGACGTTTCCGTGCCTCTCGGTCGATCTCGGCGACAAAGACCGCCCCGGCTCGGCGGTTCTGCGCGCGCCCGGCGAGCCGACCCACATCGTGGTGATGCCCACCGACACCGTGGCCGGACTCGAAGCTCCGGTCCTGCGCGGGCCGCGCGGGGCGGCCTATTGGCGGGCGGCGCTGGCGGCGCGCCCGTTCGTCTCGGACGCCCTCAAGGGCAAGCTGCCCCCCGAGGCGGTGGGTCTCGCGGTCAACTCCGCCCGGGGCCGGAGCCAGGACCAGCTCCATATCCACCTCGATTGCATCAAGCCGAGCGTGCTGGCCGCCGTGAAGGCGCATGCGCGGCAGATCCGCGGGACCTGGACCCGCTTCCCGGTGCCGCTCGCCGGCGATCGCTTCCACGCGATGCGGGTGCCGGAAGCGGAAGCCGAGCGCTTCAACCCGTTCGCGGCCCTGCGCACCCTGCCGGGCCCCCGGCCGGACCTGCACCGGACGAGCTTTGCCGCGGTGGCGACGCCGCCGGGCGATCCCGAACCGGGTTTCCTGCTGCTGGCCTACCGGGCGCCGAGCGCCAGCGCCGAGGACGTGATGGACCATAGCTGCGCCGTCGCATCGGGCCGCGGCGGGGCCTGAGGCGGGGTGCCGCCGATCAGCGATCGAGCCCGGCCGTTAGGGAGAAGCGGGTCAGCGCGCCCGGCGTGTCCAGCCGGAGCTTCGGCAGGCCGATGCGGTCGAATAACTCCGTGTTGCGTCTGCGGATCGCCGGGGAGGCGAGGACGATGCAGCGGATCATGTCCCACTTCACGCTGTCCCGGCCGCCTCCGAGCGCACCGGGCCGATTGCGCTCGAACCAGCATCGGCGCAGGTATCGAAAGAATCTCGTCGCCGTCGGGACATCGAGCAGGATGCCGCCCGTCGCCCGCTCCAGCCGCTGGGGCAGGTACCGGGTGTAGTTGCCGTCCATCACCCAGCGCGGTTCGAGGATCGCCGCCTCGTGCAGCGCGCGGAATTCCTCCTCGGGACGCGGCTCCCAATCGGTGTTCGGCCGATGCTGAAGCTGGTCGAGATGGATCGGCGGCAGGCCTCGGGTCCGCCCGATCGCGGCCGCGAGGGTGGATTTGCCGCTGTTCGACGGACCGATGATGCAGATGCGCGGCCCAAGCTCATCAAGAATCATGGACTTGTCCTGACACCCGCTGACAGCATTACCGTATAGATCCGGATCGGCAAGGATGTGCCGCACATCGAGCAAAACGATGAACCTGGCGCAGGACTGCCGCGTCGCGACGAGATTGCTGCGCCAGATCGAGGCCGTGACCGTTCCTATGCTTGGTTCATCGCCGATCCTTGCTACGCGGCGGCGAGGACGCGGCCGAAGATCGGCTCAGCCCGCCCCCTTCGGCGGCGGCAGCGCGTCGGTGAGCTGGCGCAGAAATCCCCGCACCGCCCGGGGCAGCCGCCGGTCGCGCATGGCCTGAACCTGGATGCCCCGGGCCAGGCTCGCCTGCGCGCGGATCGGCAGGCTGACCAGCGCGTTCAGGTCCACCGGCGTCCGCACCGACAGAGCCGACATCAGCGCGAGACCGCGGGACTTGCGCACGAACGGCAGTAGGGCGGCCAGGTTGTTGGCGGTCAGGACCGGCTCGACCACGATGCCCTCGTGCAGGCAGGCCGCGTCGAACACCTGCCGCAGGGTCGTGTCCCGGGTCGGCAGGGCGACCGGATAGTTCGGCAGGTCGCAGAGCTGCACGCGCTTCGCCCGCGCCAGGGGATGGTCGGGGGCGGCCAGTGCCCGCATGTCGACCTCCCCGTCATACAGCACCTCCACCTGGGTGGTCGGTGCCAGCGCGAAGGTGATGCCGAGATCGGCCTCGCCCGCCGCCACCATCTGGGTCACCTGGGCGGGGGGCAGCACCGTCACCTCGAAGCGGAGGCCGGGATGGGCGGCGTGGAAGGACGCCACGGCGTTCGGCACTATGTCGAGGGCGAACCCCTCGGAGCTCGCCACCCGGATCAGGCCCCGGGCGAGGCCTTCCAGCTCGCGAATCTCGGTGACCACCTGCTCGGAGCGGATCAGCACCTGATGCGCGTGCTGAGCCAACAATTCGCCCGCCGGGCTCGGCACCATGCCGCGCGGGCGCCGCTCGAACAGGACGCAATCGAGCTCGGCCTCCAGGTTGGCGATCTGCCGGCTGATCGCGGAGGCGGCGACGTTGAGCTGAGCCGAGGCCGCCGCGATCGAGCCGGTGCGGGCCACGGCCAGGAAGTAGCGCAGCCCGCTCGTCTGCATTATCTTGCCTCGAAAGTCATTATTCCGCATCTCCGTTGCCGAATCGGCAAGGCAGCGCTCGCCAAATTCTACTTGTTGCGATCCCAGATGCACAACATCATGGCAGGGTGAAAAAGGCGGCAGTCGCGGACTTGCTCCCGACACTTCGCCGTCGCGCCGTCGGAGACGGAGTCGACATGCCGATACGGACGATCACCTTCGCGGCTTCCTTGGCGGCGTCTCTGACCGCGCTGGTCGCGGCGAGCCCGGCACTCGCCGGCAAGGCCGACGACACCCTGGTCTACGCCTCGGACAGCGAGCCGGAAAACGTCAGCCCCTATCACAACAGCGCCCGCGAGGGGGTCGTGCTGGCCCGCAACTGCTGGGACACGCTGCTCTGGCGCGACCCGGCGGACGGCACCTACAAGCCGATGCTGGCCACCGCCTGGACCTGGACCGACGACACCACCCTCGACCTGACGATCCGCGAGGGCGTGACCTTCCACAACGGCGACCCGCTCGGGCCCGAGGACGTCGCCTTCACGTTCAACTACGTGCTGACCCCCGAGGCCCGCACCGTCACCCGCCAGAACGTCGACTGGATGAAGTCGGTGGAGGTCACCGGCCCGCACAGTGTGCGGATCCACCTGAAGGCGCCGTTCCCGGCGGCGCTCGAATACCTCGCCGGCCCGACCCCGATCTTCCCGGCCTCCTATTTCAGACGAGTCGGTCTCGACGGCTTCGCCAAGGCGCCCATCGGCAGCGGCCCGTACAAGATCACCAAGGTCGATAGCGGCCGCGGCGTCACCATGGAGCGCTTTGCCCAGTACTGGGCCGGCAGCCCGCTCGGGAAGCCGAAGATCGGCAAGCTGCAGTTCCGGGTGATCCCGGACGGCGAGAGCCGGATGGCCGAGCTGATGACCGGCGGCGTCGACTGGATCTGGCGGGTGCCGAGCGACCAGGCCGAGCAGCTGCGCGCCGCCCCCAACGTCACCGTGCTCAATTCCGAGACGATGCGGGTCGGCTTCCTGCAGTTCGACACGCTGAGCCGCGCCAGGGAGAACTCGCCGCTCAAGGACGTGCGCGTCCGGCAGGCGATCTCCTACGCCATCGACCGCAAGGCGATGGTCGACAACCTCGTGCGCGGCGCCTCCCGGGTGATGAACGCGCTCTGCTTCGTCGACCAGTTCGGCTGCACCGACCAGGGGGTGATGCGCTACCCCTACGACCCGGCCAAGGCCAAGGCCCTGCTCAAGGAAGCCGGCTATCCGAACGGGTTCGAGATCGATCTCGGCGCCTATCGGGAGCGCGACTATGCCGAGGCGGTGATCGGCTATCTCGGGGCGGTCGGCATCAAGGTGCGGCTCAACTACCTGCGCTACGCCGCGTTCCGGGATTCTCTGCGGGCCGGCAAGATCTCGATCGGCTACCAGACCTGGGGCTCGTTCTCGGTCAACGACGTCTCGGCCTTCGACGGGGTGTATTTCCGCGGCGGCGAGGAGGACCTGACCAAGGATCCGCAGGTGATCGCCGACCTGCAGGAGGGCGACGGCTCCACGGACCCGGAGAAGCGCAAGGCCGCCTACGCCAAGGCGCTCCAGCGGATCGCCGCCCAGGCCTACGCCCTGCCGATGTTCTCCTACGCGACCAATTACGCCTTCACGTCGGACCTGAACTTCACCGCCCAGCCGGACGAGGTGCCGCGCTTCTACGCGGCGTCCTGGAAGTAAGGGGGGCGGCACCGTGCTGGCCTTCACGCTCCGGCGTATCCTGGTCGCCCTGGCGGTGGCCTTCACGGTCTCGGTGGCGAGCTTCATGCTGCTCCACCTCTCGGGGGACCTCGCCACGGCCATCGCCGGGCCGGAGGCCACGGGCCCCCAGATCGTGCAGATCCGCAAGGATTACGGCCTGGACCAGCCGCTCCTGGCCCAGTTCCTCGCCTGGGCCTGGAAGGCGCTGCACCTCGATTTCGGCCATTCCTTCTACTTCCGCGAGCGGGTGATCGACCTGCTCGCGGCCCGCCTGCCGATCACGCTCTATCTCGGAATCATCGCGCTCGGCGTGGCCCTGTTCGTGGCGGTGCCGCTGGGGGTGATCGCCGCGGTCAAGCGCGATACCTGGATCGACCGGCTCGCCCTGTCGATCTCGGTGCTCGGCCAGGCGATGCCGAGCTTCTGGTTCGGGCTGACCCTGATCCTGATTTTTTCCGTGAATCTCCGCTGGTTGCCGGTCTCGGGCAACGCCACGTGGAAGAACTTCGTCCTGCCCGCGGTGGCGCTGGGCTACTACGCCATGCCGGCGGTGATGCGGCTCACCCGCAACGGCATGCTGGAGGTGCTGGCCTCCGACTACGTCCGCACCGCCCGGGCCAAGGGTCTGCCGCCGCGGAAGATCCTGGTCCGGCATGCGCTGCGCAACGCCGTGATCCCGGTGATCGCCCTGGCGGCGGTGCAGTTCGGCTTCATGCTCGGCGGCTCGATCGTGATCGAGGCGGTGTTCTCGCTGCAGGGGCTCGGCCAGCTCGCCTGGGAATCGATCGCCCGCAACGACTTCCCAGTGGTCCAGGCGATCGTGCTGGTTCTGGCGATGATCTACATCGGCCTGACGCTCGCAGCCGACCTGCTGAACGCCTTCCTCGATCCGCGCCTGCGCCAATCGTGAGGATGCGCCGCCCATGAGCCTCCCCCCCGACACGGCGGCGCTCGCCGCCCCCGCCCTGCCCCAGAACCTCGAGGTTCCGATCGAGGTCCCGGCCGCCCTGGCGCCGGTGCGCTCGCCCACCAGCCTCGCCCTGCGGCGCGGCCTGCACCACGGCGGCTTCCTGATCGGGGCCGGCATCCTCGGGCTGATCGTGCTGGCCGCCCTCGCCGCCCCGCTGATCGCCCCGCACGACCCTTACGCGCAGGACGTCTCGCGCCGCCTGATCCCGCCGATCTGGCAGGCCAAGGGCACTTGGGACCACGTGCTCGGCACCGACAAGCTCGGGCGCGACTATCTCAGCCGCCTACTCTACGGCGGCCAGATCTCCCTGTTGATCGGGATCTCGGCGGCGTTGATCTCCGGGGTGATCGGCACGGTGCTCGGCCTCTGCGCCGGCTATTTCGGCGGCTGGGTCGATTCGGTGGTGAGCTACATCGTGACCACCCGGCTGGCGATGCCGGTGGTGCTGGTGGCCCTCGCCATGGCGTCGCTGGTCGGCGGCTCGCTCAAGGTCGTGGTGCTGGTGCTGGGTTTCTTGCTCTGGGACCGCTTCGCCGTGGTGACCCGGGCCGCCACCCAGCAGATCCGCAACCAGGATTTCGTCAGCGCGGCGCGGGCCGCCGGCCTGACGGACCTGCGCATCATCGGCCAAGAAATCCTGCCCAACATCCTCAACGCGCTGATCGTGGTGGCGACGCTGGAGATGGCCCACGCAATCCTGCTGGAGGCCGCCCTGTCGTTCCTCGGGCTCGGGGTGCAGCCGCCGCTGCCGTCCTGGGGCCTGATGATCGCCGAGGGCAAGCAGTACATGTTCTTCCAGCCCTGGGTGATCACCATCCCGGGCGTGGCGCTCCTCTTCCTCGTGCTGGCGATCAATCTCCTGGGCGATGGCCTGCGGGACATCACCGCCCCCGAGGGGCGCAACTGATGCGGATGCGCCCGATCAGCCTCGTCACAACCTTCCTGTCCTCCGAGATCACACCATGACGCGAGACGACGCCATCGCGCGCGCCACCGAGAGCTTCGACGCGGGCGCGTTCCTCGCGCTCCTGCGGGAGGCGGTCGCCTACCCGACCGAGAGCCAGGCCCCCGGCCAGGAAGCGGCCCTCCACGCCTATCTCGACGCCTTCATCACGCCGGTCGTCACCCGCCTCGGTTTTGAAACGCCAAAAAAGTACGACAATCCGGACGGGGTGCACGGCCCGTTCCTGATCGCCGAGCGGCACGAGGGGCCGGACCTGCCCACCGTGCTGATCTACGGCCACGGCGACACGGTGCGGGGCTATCCCGAGCAGTGGCGCGCAGGGCTCGGCCCCTGGGAGATCGTGGTCGAGGGCGACCGCTGGTACGGGCGCGGCACCGCCGACAACAAGGGCCAGCACGTCCTCAACCTCGCGGCCCTGGAGCAGGTGATCGCGGCGCGCGACGGCCGCCTCGGCTTCAACGTGAAGCTGCTGATCGAGATGGGCGAGGAGGCCGGCTCCCCGGGCCTGCGCCCGTTCTGCCGGGCCCAGAGCGAGGCCCTGCGGTCCGACGTGCTGATCGCCTCGGACGGGCCGCGGCTCAGCGCCGAGCGCCCGACGCTCTTCCTGGGATCGCGCGGGGCCTACAATTTCGAGCTGAGCTTGAACCTCCGCGAAGGGCCGCACCATTCCGGCAATTGGGGCGGCCTGCTGCGCAACCCCGGCACCGTGCTGGCCTCGGCGATCGCCTCGATGGTCGATGCCCGGGGCAGCATCCGGATCGAGGCCCTGCGGCCGCCGCCGATCCCCGAGGGCGTGCGCGCCGCACTCCGGGACATCCGGGTCGGCGAGGACCCGACCGCGCCTACGATCGATGCCGATTGGGGCGAGCCCGGGCTGACCCCGGCCGAGCGCGTCTTCGCCTGGAACACCCTGGAGGTCCTGGCCTTCAAGACCGGCGATCCGGACGGGCCGCTCAACGCCGTGCCGCCCCACGCCAAGGCGACCCTGCAGCTGCGCTTCGTGGTCGGCACCGACTGGCAGAACCTGATCCAGAACGTGCGCGCGCATCTCGACGCGAATGGTTTCCCGATGATCGAGGTCCGGCCGGCGCGCGCCGCGGAGGTGTTCCAGGCGACGCGTCTGCCGGTGGAGGACCCCTGGGTGGACTGGGCGCTTCTATCGATCGAGGCGAGCACGGGAAAAAAACCGGCCCTGCTGCCGAATCTCGGCGGCTCGCTGCCGAACGACGCCTTCTCGGAGATCCTGGGGCTGCCGACCCTCTGGGTGCCGCATTCCTACCCGGCCTGCCGCCAGCACGGGCCGGACGAGCACATGCTCGCCTCCAGCACCCGCGAGGGTCTGGCGATCATGGCCGGGCTGTTCTGGGATCTCGGCGAGGCCGGCCCGGACATTTTACGACGCCGCGCGGCCAGGAGCTGAACCATGAGCGAGCCGGTCGTCCGCATCCGCGATCTGACGATCGCGCTCCCCAAGGGCGCCGACCGTCCCTACGCGGTCGAGGGCCTGAACCTCGACCTGGAGCCCGGCAAGATCCTCTGCGTGGTCGGGGAATCGGGCTCGGGCAAGTCGATGAGCGCCTACGCGCTCACCGGTCTGCTGCCCCGGGCGCTGAAGCCCGAAGCCGGCTCGATCCTGTTCGAGGGACGGGACCTCCTCACCCTCGACGAGCCGGCCTGGCGCGCCTTGCGCGGCCGGCGCATCGCCATGGTGTTCCAGGAGCCGATGACCGCGCTCAACCCGGTGATGCGCATCGGCGACCAGATCGCCGAGATGTTCGAGGCGCATAACCTGCTCACCCGGGCCGAACGGCGCGCCCGGGCCGTGGCGCTCGCCACCGAGGTCGGGCTGCCCAATCCCGAGGAGGCGGTGCGGGCCTATCCGCACCAGCTCTCCGGCGGCCAGCGCCAGCGGGCGATGATCGCCATGGCGCTGGCCCTGGAACCGTCGGTCCTGGTCGCCGACGAGCCGACCACCGCCCTCGATGTCACCACGCAGGCCCAGATCCTGCGGCTGATCCGCGACCTGCAGCGCAAGCGTGGGATGAGCGTCCTGTTCATCACCCACGATTTCGGCGTGGTCGCCGAGATCGCCGACCAGGTGGCGGTGCTCCAGCGCGGCCGGCTGGTGGAATCGGGCAGCGCCGAGGCGGTGTTGCGCGATCCGCAGGCGCCGTACACGAAGGCCCTGCTCGCCGCGGTGCCGAGCCTGACCCCGCCGGCTCGCGCCACCGTTCAGGCGGCCCCGGTGGCCCTGTCGGTGATCGGGCTGTCCAAGACCTATGCAACCAAGGCAGGGCTGTTCGGCAAGCCGCGAGTGGTCGCGGCGGTGAAGGATGTCGCCTTCGACGTGCGCCGCGGCGAGACGCTGGGGCTCGTCGGCGAATCAGGCTCGGGCAAATCGACCACGGCGCGGCTGGCGATTCGGCTGATCGAGCCCGATGGCGGCACCGTCCGGCTCGGCAGCCTGGACTACACCGCCCTCCGGAGCGCCGAACTGCGGCAGCAGCGCAGCCGCATCCAGATGATCTTCCAGGACCCGTTCGCGTCCCTGAACCCGCGGCGCACCGTCGAGCAGATCATCATCGCGGGCCCGATCGCCCACGGGGTGCCGGCCGCGGAGGCGCGGGAGCGCGCCCGGAGCCTGCTCGACCTCGTCGGCCTCGATCCCAAGGCGGCCGCCCGCTACCCGAACGCCTTCTCGGGCGGCCAGCGCCAGCGCATCGGCATCGCCCGGGCGCTCGCCATGGAGCCGGACGTGCTGGTGGCCGACGAGGCGGTCTCGGCCCTCGACGTCTCGGTCCAGCGCCAGGTGCTGGACCTGCTGGAGGACCTGAAGCAGCGGCTGTCGCTGGCGATGCTGTTCATCACCCACGACCTGCGGGTGGCGGCCACGATCTGCGACCGGATCGCCGTGATGCATCGCGGCGCCATCGTGGAGATGCGCGGCACCGCCGACCTGTTCGCCGCGCCGGAGCACGCCTACACGCGCAGCCTCCTGGCCGCGGTGCCGGGGGCCCGCGCCTCGTAGGGGTGGGCTGGTACGCGCTGTCCCCTTCCTGGGACGCCACGGAACGGCCCTGGACACAGAGACAAGTTTTTTGGACGGACTCGGTCTGTTCCGTTTCGGGCCACCCGGTAGAATGTCCGCAGTTGTCGAGGGCCGAGCGCCCCGGCGGATCTACGGCCGACCGAAACGTCCGTCCCCGCTCACCCCTCGAACGCGGACGGGGACTTTTGACGTGTCGTTCTCAGCCAAGCCCAATGATCCTCAGTCGCCGCGCAAGCGGTCTCTGCCGGACGGGCAGCCGTCCCGGCGCCAAGGATCGGCGCCCCGGGCCGTGCGCCGGCCGGGGACAGACAACCGCCGCCCGCAGACGCATACGGCGGTCACAGAGGTCGCCGAGATCGTCGGCGCCCAGATCATCTACCTGAGCTGGGCCGACACCTTCGGGCGGCCGCCCTGTGCTTTGTGGCCCGGGATGACCGCGCGCGTGCTGCCGTTCCGCCCGCGACAGGCGGTTGCCGGCTGATCAGCCGTTCGTACCGGTCCTGCGCTCTTCGGCGCGGGCACCGGGAACGCCGAGGCCGATCGCCTTGGCGAGGGCCGAGCGCTGCGCGGCGTAGCCCGGCGCGGTCATCGGATAATCGGCCGGCAGGCTGTAGCGCTCGCGATACCGCTCCGGCGTGAGGCCGTGGGCCGTCAGGTGGCGCTTCAGCGTCTTGTACGACCGGCCGTCGATGAAGCTGATGATGCCGTCCTGCTGGACCGACTTGCGGATCTGCGCCGCATTCGGCGGCTCGATCACGGGCTCGGCCTCGACAGGCAGCTTCCGGCCGAGATTGACCAGCGCGCCATGCACGCTGGCGATCAGCGCCGGCAGGGAAGTCGGCGGCACGGGGTTGTTCGACACATAGGCCGCGACGACGTCGCCGACCAGCACGGCGAGTTCGGTGCTGCTCTCAGGAATCGTTTCGGGCACGACGGAAGATCCAGTCTAAGATTTCGTTGGTGACACCACGTTTCCAAAGCAAAAATCATCCCAGTGTCAAGATGGTTTCTTCAGCCGATCACCGATCGCCGTAGAATTTTAATGCATCTCTTAGGAAAGCGGTTTCGGTACAGCGTGTTTTCAACGCGCAAATCGGTCATTCTTCTGGGGCTGACACACCTAAAACTAGAGAAAATTTTAAATACGAGACTCAGAAAGCGGGCTGATTCTGTCCCCGCACTCAACCGATCCCCAGGCCGCGGATGAGACCGAGGCTGACGGCGACGAGGACAGCGAGCGACGCGGTCACCGCCAGGGTGACCCGGCCGCCGACCCGGGCGAGCACGCGCACGTCGACGCCGAGGCCCAGGGCCGCCATGGACAGGACCGTGAGCACGCCCGCGAGCTGGGTCAGCGGCTTGACCGCCGTATCCGGGATCAGCCCGAGGGACCGAGCCGTGGCGAGCGCCAGGAAGCCCAGGATGAACCAGGGCACCAGCTTAGTCAGGCCGGGACGAGCCTTGGCACCGGCTCCCTCGGTCCCGGGTTCCCGGGGCAGGCGCGGGGCGATCAGCGAGAAGGCCACCACCACGGGTCCGAGCATCAGCACGCGCACGAGCTTGACCAGGGTGCCGACCTGCGTGGACAGCAGGCTCACCGGCACGGTCGCGGCCAGGACCTGCGGCACCGCGTAGACGGTGAGGCCGGCGAGCACGCCGTACTGGTTGTCGCTCAAGCCAGCGAGCGGCACGAACAGCGGCAGGCCCAGCACCATCAGCACGCCGAGCACCGCAGTGAACGCGATGGCCGCCGCGATGTCCTTGGGCTGGGCCCCGATCACCGGCGCCACCGCGGCGATGGCCGAGTTGCCGCAAATCGCGTTGCCGCATGCCACCAGGATCGCCATCCGGGACGGCAGGCCGAGCACCCGGCAGATCCCGATGCTGGCCGCGATGCCGATCACCACGGTGCCGACGATGCCGGCGAGCAGCGCCGGGCCGGAGGCCAGGATCGCACCGAGGCTGAGCGAGGCCCCGAGCAGCACGACGGCGACCTCCAGAAGTTGCTTGGCCGAGAACGCGATGCCGGTGCGGAACCGGGCATCCGGCGTCCAGACGGTGCGCACCGCGATGCCGATCAGGATCGCCAGCACCAGGGCCTCGACATAGGGGTGGCCGGCGACGCGCTCCTCGAACGCCTGGGCCGCCATCGCCACGGCGGTGATCGCCGCGCACAGGCCGATACCGGGCAGCACGGAGGCGGACGCCGCATCCCGCACGGCCGCGCCGGTTTCGCCCGTTCGGGACGAGGTTCTGGGACTCACGACGGTCGCTCCGCGGTCGACATCCGAATGAAGGGAAGAAAACGTTTGTCGCGAGCGCGCAAGAGAGAACGACCATCTACTGCGGGAGAAATCTTCGGAAGACGCGTCCATTGCATGGCGGGGTTCGGAGCGCGAAATTCACCCTCATGCGCACCACCCCTGACATCCGGTCGACGACGATGGCGTTCGACCCCTTTGGCGAGCCTGTCGCCCAAGGCGTGGCCGAGGCTTGCCCGACCGCTGCGGGTGATCGGACCGCCCGCCGGATCGGCGGCGCCGTGTTTTGGACGCTCGCGCTGGCGATCCTGGCCGGCCGCATCTACGCCTACGACATGCCGGCGGTGCAGACGGCGGCATCCTACGTCGCGCAGGTCGTGGCCCTGCGCTGAGGCGCGGCCGTCGCTCAATAGGTATCCGCCAGATAGGCCGCGATCGCGCGACCGTCCGCCTCGTCGATCGGGGCGTGATAGACCTTGATCATCTTGGTCACCTCCGCGTCCCAGAACGCCTTGCCCCGGCCCGGCGGCTGCGTGGCGATGTAGTCGACCGAGTGGCACGTCTGGCAATTGGCCTGGGCCGCCGCAAATCCCGGGCCCTGGCTGCCCCCCTCCCCGTCCTTGGGCGTCTTCAGCTGCGCCGAGGGATCCGGCACCGCGTAGCTGCGCGGTGCGGACAGGGCCGCGCCGGCGATCAGGCTGGCACCCAGCGACCCGAGCAGAAGCGCGCGCATCCCGTTTCTCCTCACGCCGCCCGGACCCGGGTGGTCTCCACCACATTGCGCATGTAGCCGGACGGATGCCAGCGCGCCTCCATGGGCTGCGTGCTGCCATCCTGGGCCGTAGCCCGGACCCGGAGCGCATGCGCGCCCGGGGTCAGGTCGAGGTCGAGCGACCAGGGCCGGAACGCATAAGCGCCGAGATCCTGGCCGAGCTCGGCCTTCGTCCAGGTCCGGCCGTCATTGGCGGACACTTCCACCACCCGGATGCCGGAGCCGCCGTCGAACGCGATGCCGCGCAGGCGTGTGAGTCCCGCCTTGATATCCGCCCCGTCGGCGAGGCTGGTTAGGAACGCGCGCACGTTGAGGCGCCCGATCGGCACCGTGGCGGTGGCGGCCTGGCCGGGCTCCGTGCAGGCGCAGGCATTGTCCGGGATGCGGTAGGCGCTCTTCATGAAGAAGCCGTCGAACGGCGTGTCGCGGATCGTGATGGCGTTGAGGTGCTTGACCCAGTAGGTGCCGTAGAAGCCCGGCACCACGAGGCGCAGCGGGAATCCGTTGAGCCAGGGCAGGTCCGCGCCGTTCATGGCCCAGGCCAGCATCACCTGCCCGTCGCGGGCGTGGTCGAGGCCGAGCGCCTTCACGAAATCCGGGGTCTCCGGCAGGACCGGCCCGTCCAGCCCATCGAAGGTGACCTGCACGGCCCCGGCCTTCACGCCGGCTCGGTCCAGCACGCTCTTCAACGGTACGCCGGTCCAACGGGCGCAGCCCATGGCGCCGTTGCCGAGCTGACCGCCGGCCATGCGCGGCTCGAAGAAGCCCCGGGAATTGCCCGAGCATTGGTTGACGGCCACGATCTCATTCTGCGGCATCGCCTTGATCTCGGCGAGCGAGAGCGAGACCGGGTGCTCGACATGACCCGTCACGCCGAGCCGAAACGTCTCCGGGTCGATCTCCAACGGGATGTCGGCCAAGTGGTAGCGCACGAAGAAGGCGTCGCTGGGGGTGATCGCCCCCTCATCGAACACCGAGAACGGCGTTTCCAGTTGCGGTGGCCGGGCTGTTGTCTGGATAAGCGGGCGCTTGCCCGGATAGGCCACCAGCGGACGCGCGCCATTGCCGAACGGAAGCGCGATCTCCTCGGCCCAGGCACGCGCGGGCGCCGCGGCTGCCGCGAGCGTGCCGAGGCCGCCCTGCAGCACCCGGCGCCTGTCGAGATGAGCCATCGTCGCGTCCCTGTTCAGCGGCCCCGGAGAGCCGAGCGATCCTGCGCGAACGCCTTTTGATGAGGCGATCACCGGGAGGGCTCTACTGGGACGGTGTATCAGAATTTCTTCTGACCGAGGCGGCTCGCGATGAAGCCTACGTGTTTCACGGGAAACATCACGCCCTGGTCACCTCAGCTCTGTGAGCCGGACCACGAAGGCATGCGCCTCGGCCAAAGACAGGTTCGGCATGGTCGAGGCTCGGGTTCGCAGCGCGTCTTGACCCGTCGCCAAGCCGGATTTCGATCAGGTCTGCATCCCCCAGCGCTGGATGGTCCGCCGCTCGATGGTCTGAAAAATCAGGTTCTCGACCACGAGACCGATCAGGATCACAGTGAGCAGCCCGGCGAACACGTTCGGGATGTCGAGCATGTTCTTGTTCTCGAAGATGAACCAGCCGAGACCGCCCGCCCCGGACGAGACTCCGAACACCAGCTCGGCCGCGATCAGGGTGCGCCACGCGAAGGCCCAGCCGACCTTCAGGCCGGTGAGGATCGACGGGAAGGCCGCCGGGATCAGGATCTTGCCGATCAGCCGCGGGCCCGACAACCCGTAATTGCGCCCGACCATCCGGAGCGTCCGGCTCACCGACAGGAAGCCGGAATGGGTGTTGAGCGCGATCGCCCAGGTCACCGAGTGGACCAGCACGAAGATCAGGCTGCCGTTGCCCAGCCCGAACCAGATCAGCGCCAGCGGCAGCAGCGCGATCGCCGGCAGCGGGTTGAACATCGACGTCAGGGTCTCGAGGAAGTCGGTGCCGATCCGCGACGCGATGGCGATGCCGGTGAGCACGGTCGCCAGCGCGACGCCGGCGGCATAGCCCATCAGCAGCACCTTCAGCGAGCTCCAGGCCCGGGCCGGCAGCGTGCCGTCGGCGACAGCCCGGAAGAACGCCTCCATGGTGGCCGAGAAGGTCGGGAACAGCAGGTCGTTGTCGAGGTAGCGCCCGTAGGCTTCCCAGATCCCCGCGAGCAGGACCAGGATCAGGATCTTGCGCAGCCACGCCTGGTTGTAGAGCCGCTCGAACACCGAGAGCGGCTTCTCCACCACCGGGGCGCCGTGGGCCTGCCCGGTCTCCCGGACGATCTCGGGGCGGACCGACTCCGCAGCGACCGGGCGCGGCGGTATGGTCAGGGGGGCGCCGGTCAGAACGCGGGCGTTAGACATTCTCCGCCTCCTCGATCTCTTCCGAGAACAGCATCTGCTGGATGCGGCTCTCCAGCCGCAGCGCCGCTTCCGGCGTGGCGGCGCTGTTGAGCTCGGCCTTGACCTCGCCGGGATGGGGCGAGAGCAGCAGGATGCGCGAGCCGACCTTGATCGCCTCGGGGATCGAGTGCGTGACGAACAGGACCGTGAAGCGCGTCTCGTCCCAGAGCATCATCAGCTCGTCCTGCATGCGCCGCCGAGTGAGCGCATCGAGGGCCGCGAAGGGCTCGTCCATCAGCAGGATGTCGGGCTCCATCGCCATGCCGCGGGCGATGGCGACGCGTTGCTTCATGCCGCCCGAGAGGGTGTGCGGGTAGCTGTCGGCGAACTTCGTGAGATTGACCTTGTCGATGTAGAGGTTGGCCCGCTCCAGCGCCTCACGGCCTTTCAGCCGGCCCGAGGCTTCGAGGGCGAAGACCACGTTCTGCCGGACCGTCTTCCACGGCAGGAGCTGGTCGAATTCCTGGAACACCATCATCCGGTCGGGCCCGGGCTCGGTCACCGAGCGGCCCTTGAGCCGGATCTCCCCCTCGGTGGGGGCCATGTAGCCGCCCACCGCCTTGAGCAGGGTCGACTTCCCGCAGCCTGACGGCCCGAGCAGGACGAACCGGTCCCCGGGCCAGACCTTGAAACTCACCCGATAGGTGGCCGTGACGAGGTGGTCGGGCGTCTTGTAGCGGAGCGTGACGCCGTCCACCTCCAGCAGAGGCTGACCCGTACCCATCCATCCTCCCTGGCGCCGCGGCTTGAGCCGCGTGTCGCTGACGGCCCGGAGATGGTCCGGGCCTCACGGGAAAGTGTAGGAGCGATGCAGAGAGCCTGTAAAGCGGTGTATTCTTGATAAACTAGGATTGCTGTCCGGATGAGCCCGATTGTTTCGTCTATCCCGGTCTGCCGCTCAGGTTCGGGAATATCTTACAGAGCCGTTCCTGGCGGGCAGCGAATGCGGCGTGCTCGGTACGCCTCTCGGTCGAAGCGCCCGTTCGATAGTCCCGCACCGTCATTGCGAGCGCAGCGAAGCAAGCTAGGGAAACGCCACCTTCGGGGATCGCGCGCTGCCTTGGGTTGCTTCGCTGCACTCGCAATGACGGTCGAGCGTGCCTCCCCATCTCAAACCGGGTGCCACCACCGGCCCCGCAGCACCACGCCCTCGGAAAAGATCCGCTGGGCGCCGGTCATGTGCTCGCCCCTTGTGTCCACATAATCGAATGCGCCGTCTTGCACCGACAGCACGGTGGCGTCGCCGAGCGCCCCGACCTTCAGGGTGCCGTATTCCATGCGCTTCACCGCCACCGCGGCGTTGACCGTGGAGGCGGCGATGACCTCGTGCAGGCTCATGCCGAGGCAGAGCATTTTGGACATGGTGGTGACTTGGTCGAAGGCCGGACCGTCGATGCAGAGCTGGTGCACGTCGGACGAGATCGTGTCCGGCAGGAAGCCGCCGGCCAGCATGGCCCGGGCGGTCTTGAACGCGAACGAGCCCTTGCCGTGGCCGATATCGAACAGCACGCCCCGGGCCCGGGCTTCGCGGAGCGCCGGCTTGACCGCCCCCTGCGCGGTCACGGGCGAGTTCGGGAACGGCCGGAAGGCGTGGGTCAGCACGTCGCCGGGGCGCAGCATCGCGAGCACCTCCTCGTAGCTCGGCGGCGGCTCGTCGATATGGGCCATTAGCGGCAGGCCGGTCTCTTCCGCGACCTGGAGGGCGATGTTGAGCGGCGCGGTGCCCTGGTCTCCGGAGGAGTTGCGCCCGACCCGGACCTTGATGCCGATAATCACGTCCCGGTTGGCCTCGGCCACCTCTAAGGCCTCACGGGGCGCCATCAGCCGCGGGTCCTGGCTCTCGCCGACCATGATCGTCTTCGAGAAGGCGTAGATTCCGGCGAACGACACGTGGAGATAGGCGAGGATGCGCGCCTCCGACCGGTCGATCACGTGCGTGCGAAAGCCGGCAAAGTTGCCCGGCCCGGCGCTGCCCGTATCGACCGAGGTGGTCACCCCGGAGGTGCGGCAGAATTCGTCGGCGTCGATGCCGATCGAGGTGCCGCCCCAGTAGACATGGGTGTGCAGGTCGATCAGCCCGGGGGTGACGATCGCCCCACCCATCTCCCGGACCTGCGTGCCCGGGCCCGCGACTAGGTCCCGGCCGAAGCCGGAGACGCGGCCTTCCGCGAAGGCGACGTCACAGAGCCCGTCGTGGTTCTGCGACGGGTCGATCACCCGGGCGCCCTTGAGGATCAGGTCGTGCTGCACGGCTGTCTCCGGTCCGGTCTCAGGCGGCCACGGCGGCAACAGTGCCGTCGTTGAGGTGGCAGGCGGCCAGATGGCCGGCGCCCACGGTGTCGAGGCGGGGCTCCTCGACCCGGCAACGGTCGAAGGCCTGCGGGCAGCGGGTGTGGAAGCGGCAGCCGGCGGGCGGGTTGATCGGGCTCGGCACGTCGCCCTTGAGCACGATGCGGGTGCGCCCGGCCCCGGGCTCCGGGATCGGCACCGCGGAGAGCAGCGCCTGGGTGTAGGGGTGCTTCGGGGCCAGGAACAGCGCCCGGCGCGGGCCGATCTCGACGATCTTACCGAGATACATCACCGCTACCCGGTGGGTCATGTGCTCGACGATGGCGAGGTCGTGCGAGATGAACAGCATGGCGAGGTCGAGCTCGCGCTGCAGGTCGCGCAGCAGGTTGACGATCTGCGCCTTCACCGAGACGTCGAGCGCCGAGACCGCCTCGTCGCAGATGATCAGGTCCGGCTCGGCGGCGAGCGCCCGGGCGATGCCGATGCGCTGCCGCTGGCCGCCCGAGAATTCGTGGGGCCAGCGGCCCAAGGCCTCCCGCGGCAGCCCGACCCGCTCCATCAGGGCGGCGAGCTTCGCCTCGAGATCGGCCGAGCCCTTGGCCAGCCCGAAATTGCGGATCGGCTCGGCCAGGATCGCCCGCACCCGCATCCGCGGGTTGAGGGACGAGAACGGGTCCTGGAACACCATCTGCATCCGCCGCCGCAAGGGCCGCAGGGTGCCGGCCGAGAGGTCGTCGATGCGCCGGCCCGCCAGCACCACCTGCCCGGCCGTGGGGGCGTAGAGGCGCATCAGCGCCTTGGCGACCGTGGACTTGCCGCAACCGGACTCGCCGACCAGCGACAGGGTCTCGCCCCGGTCCACCGTGAAGGACAGGCCGTCCACCGCCTTGAGCACCCGGGCGGACCGGCCGAACAGGCCGCCGCCGAGGGAGAAGTGTTTTTTCAGGTCGTTGACCTGGAGAAGCGTGCGGGCGGTGGTGGTCACGGGCGGCCTCCCGGGATCGCTTTGATCGCGGCTGCCCATTCCCCTCTGCGGCTTGCAAGGCTCTCACCGGGCCTTGTGCCGGCGACGACGCGCCCCCTCTCCCGTGCGGGAGAGGGTTGGGGTGAGGGACCAGATTTCTCCGGAGAGGTCGCATCCCTCACCCTGTCCCTCTCCCGCACGGGAGAGGGGACCCGCGCCTTATGCGGTCGAAGATGGGTGAATCCGCCCATCGCTCTACGGGGGTGAGTAGCCCCCGCGTCAGCAGGGGTCAGGCCGGGAAGAAGGGCCACGCGACGGTGTAGGATGTGGCGGTCACCGCGACCTATCCAGAAGCGGCGCTCCCCTCTCCCCCCCTGCTCCGCAGGGTACCCTCCCCCGCAGAGGGGGGAGGGGAAAGCGCGCGGCCGCCTCGGGAGGCCCGATCTCGCGGTTTCACGAAAAAAAATCATGCCGCGAGGGCGTCCTTGGGCGCGTAGTGGCAGGCGGCGAGGTGGGCGGGGGCTTTTGGCTCCAGGGCCGGGGCGTAGGTGCGGCACAGGTCGGTCACGTCCGGGCAGCGGCCGGCGAAGACGCAGCCTTCGATCCGCTGCTTCAGGCTCGGGACCATGCCGGGGATCTCGGCGAGGCGCTCGGTGGCGCCGTGCTCGACCGCGCCGAGCTTGGGCACCGCCCCCATCAGGCCGCGGGTGTAGGGGTGGCGTGGCGCCCGGAACAGGTCGCGGACCGGCGCCTCCTCGACCTTCCGGCCGGCATACATCACCACCACCCGGTCGGCGACCTCGGCGACCACGCCGAGATCGTGGGTGATCAGCATGATCGCGGCGCCGACCCGGCGCTTCAGGTCGCGCATCAGGTCGAGGATCTGGGCCTGGATGGTCACGTCGAGGGCCGTGGTCGGCTCGTCGGCGATCAAGAGCTTGGGCGAGCATGCGAGCGCGATGGCGATCATCACCCGCTGGCGCATGCCGCCGGAGAGCTGGTGCGGGTATTCCCGGACCCGGCGCACGGGCTCGGGGATGCCGACCAGCGTCAGCATCTCCACCGCCCGCGCCTCGGCCTCGCGTCGGCTCAGGCCCTGGTGCAGCCGCAGGGTCTCGCCGATCTGGCGGCCGACGGTCAGCACCGGGTTCAAGCTGGTCATCGGCTCCTGGAAGATGACGCTGATGTCGTTGCCGCGGATCTTGCGCATCGCGTTGATGGGCAGGTCGAGGAGGTTTTCTCCTTCGAACCGGATGGCGCCGGCGATGCTGGCCGGCGGCTCGGGCAGGAGCCGCAGGATCGACATCGCGGTCACCGACTTGCCGCAGCCGGATTCACCGACGATCGCCAGGGTCTCGCCGGCCTGGATCGCGAAGGACACGCCGTCCACCGCCCGGTTGGCCCCGTCGGGGGTGCGGAAATGGACCTGCAGGTTCTCGATGGAGAGGAGGGGTACGCCGCTCACGCCGGGGCTCCTCATGCGTCTTTCGCCATGCGGGGATCGAGGGCGTCGCGCAGGCCGTCGCCGACGAGGTTCACCGCGAGCACCGTCATCGACAGGAAGATCGCCGGGAACAGGATGATGTAGAACTTCACCTGCCAGAGGGCCCGGCCCTCGGCCATGATGTTGCCCCAGGACGGCGTCGAGGGCGGCACGCCCGCACCGATGAACGACAGGATCGCCTCGGTGATCATCGCGGAGGCGCAGATATAGGTCGCTTGCACGGTCATGGGCGCCAGGGTGTTGGGCAGGATGTGGCGCCAGATGATCGCCGGCATGCGGGTGCCCGTGGTCACGGCGGCCTCGACATAGGGCTGCTCGCGCAGGGACAGCACGACGCCCCGGACCAGCCGTGCGACCCGGGGGATCTCCGCGATGGTGATCGCCACGACGACGTTCTGGACCGAGCCGCGGGTGAGCGCCATCAGGGTGATGGCCAGCAGGATCGGCGGGATCGACATCATGCCGTCGACGATCCGCATGACGATGCCGTCGAGCCAGCGCACCATCCCGGAAATCAGGCCGACCGCGAGTCCCGCCACCGAGGCGAGGAGCGCCACGGAGAAGCCGACCAGCAGCGAGACGCGGGCGCCGTAGACCACGCGCGAGTAGATGTCCCGGCCGAGCATGTCGGTGCCGAACCAGTACTGGGCCGAGGGCACGCGGGTGCGCTTGGCCGGCGCCAGGGCGGTGGGATCGACGGTGCCGAGATAGGGTGCCAGCACCGCCATCAGGAACACGATCAGCAGCAGGATGCCGCCGACCACGATGGTCGGGTGGCGGCGGACATAGGTCCAGACCGGCCCCCGGCGTTTGCGCGCCGGGATCACGTCCGGCATCGGCGTGGCGACGGCGAGGCCCGCGGGGGGCGGCCCCTTGGGCGGCGCGTCCTTGAGCGACGGGTCCCGGGCGAGGGGCGGACCGGAGAGAGGCGCGACGGTCGCGGTCAATAGCGGATCCTCGGGTCGAGCAAGGTGTAGAACAGGTCGATGGCGAGGTTCACCAGCACGTAGACGAAGCTGAACAGCAGGACGACGCCCTGGATGACCGGGTAATCACGCCGCAGGATCGCATCGACCGTGAGGCGCCCGAGGCCGGGAATCGCGAAGACCGTCTCGGTGACCACGGCGCCGCCGATCAGCAGGGCGATGCCGATGCCGATCACGGTGACGATCGGCACCGCAGCGTTCTTGAGGGCGTGAATGAACAGCACCGGCCCCTGCCCCAGACCCTTGGCCCGGGCGGTGCGGACGTAATCTTGGCTCAGCACGTCCAGCATGGTCGCCCGCGTCACCCGGGCGATCAGCGCGATGTAGACGAGGCCCAGCGTCACCGCGGGCAGGATCAGGTTCGAGAACCACGGCCACAGGCCCTGCTCGATCGGCGTGTAGCCCTGCACCGGCAGCCAGCCGAGTTCGAGGGCGAACACGTAGGCCAGCACGTAGCCGACCACGAAGACCGGCACGGAAAAACCCAGCACGGCGAGACCCATGACCAGCCGGTCGATCAGACTGCCGGCCTTCCAGGCCGCCACGACGCCCAGCGGCACCGCCACCACGATGGCCAGGACCAGGGTGACCAGCATCAGCGACACGGTCGGCTGCACCCGCTGGCCGATCATCGTGGTGACCGGAAGGTTGGTGAAGATCGAGGTGCCGAGATCCCCATGGAGGATCTGCCAGGACCATTCGCCGAACCGCACCAGGAACGGCCGGTCGAGGCCGAGCGAGGCGCGGATGCGCGCCACGTCGTCCGGCGTCGCCTGATCACCCGCGATAATCGCGGCCGGATCGCCGGGGGCGAAGTAGAGGAGGCTGAAGACGAACAAGCCGACCACCGCCATCACCGGGATGGTGGCCAGGATGCGCCTGCCGATATAGCCGAGCATGGGACGCCTCCTCGCTTCAGGCCTTCGACACGCCCCAGGTGAACGGGATCGGCCCCTTCACGATGCCCGAGACGTTCTTGCGCCAGGCCTGGTAGCCGAGGAAGAACCCGGTCGGGACGTAGACCACGCCCTCGCAGGCGGCGGCGTTGACCTTGTCGATGGCGGCCTTCTCGGCAGCCGGATCGGCCGCGTCGAACCATTCGGCGATGGCCGCCTCCACGGGTGGGACGTTCGGCCAGCCGAACCAGGCCTTGTCGCCGCTGGCCCGGACCGCCGGATAGCCCGCCGGGTTGATGCAGTCGGCGCCCGCGTGCCAGGTGTGGAACATGTTCCAGCCGCCCTGGTTCGGGGGAGCCTTGGAGGCCCGGCGGGTGCCGGTGGTGCCCCAGTCGGTGGCGACGAAATCGACGTTGAAGCCCATCTGCTTCAGCAGGTCGGCGGTGATGTCGCCCTGCGCCTTGGTGATCGGCTGGTCCTGCGCCACGACGCAGACCACGGGCTCGCCCTTGTAGCCGGCTTCCTTGAGCAGCTTCTGGCCGAGCTTGATGTCGCCCTTGCCGACCTGGGCCCCCCCGGCGTCGCTGAACAACGGCGTGCCCGGGGTGAAGAAGCCCGGCAGCTTCTTCCAGAGACTGTCGTCGTCGCCGACGATCGCCCGCATGTAATCCTCCTGGCTCATGGCGGTGAGCACGGCCTGGCGGATCTTCGGGTTGTCGAAGGGCGGATACAGGTGGTTCATCCGGAACGACCCGACATTGCCCAGCGGGTCGGCGATATCGACGTTGAGATTGGCGTTCTTGCGCAGGAGCGGCACGAGGTCGGAGATCGGGTTTTCCCACCAGTCGACCTCGCCGTTCTGCAACGCCGCCGAGGCGGTGGCCGCATCCGGCATGATCACCCACTCGACCCGGTCGACCAGGATGCGCTTGCCGCCGGCCAGCCAGGAATTCGGCTCGTCGCGGGGCTTGTAGTCGGCAAATTTCTGGAAGACGGCCCGGGCGCCCGGCACCCATTCGTTGCGCACGAAGGTCATCGGGCCGGAGCCGACATATTCGGTGATCTGCGTGAACGGGTCGGTCTTGGCGATCCGCTCCGGCATGATCAGAGCCATCGGGGCGTTGGTCTTACCCAAAGCGTAGAGAAGTTTCGGGAACGGCTTCTTCAGGCGCCAGCGGAAGGTCCGGTCGTCGACGGCGGCGAGATCGTCCTGGATCGCCCGGATCATCAGGCCCAGCGGGTCGCGGGCCATCCACCGGGTCAGGCTCGCGACGACGTCCTTGGACAGGACCGGCTCGCCGTCGTGGAACTTGAGGCCGGGACGCAGCCGGAAGGTCCAGGTCAGATGGTCCCCCGAGACTTCCTCGGACTCGACCATCTGCCGCTGCGGCTTCAGCTGCGCGTCGACCCCGTAGAGCAGGTCCCAGACGAGGGTGCCGGCGTTGCGCACCACGTATTGGGTGCCCCAGATGGGATCGAAATTGGCGAGGTTCGCCTGGGGCACGAAGCGCAGAACCTTGGCGCCCTGCGCCACGGCCGGCCTCGCGATCTGCGGAGCGGCCAGCCCGATCGCGGCCGAGCCCTTGAGGAAGGTCCTGCGGTCCATCGTGATCTCCCTGGTCGGCGGGATCTCGATCCCGGCCACCGGCCCGCACCCGCGGTGCGTCTATGAATCGGTCGACGGAAGGCTCCGGCCATCCATCACGACCGGAGCAAGCTGGATTGTCACGCGAACAGCAGCATGCGCCAGTTCCTCGCTACCGCAAGACGGTTTTGGGGAATTGGATACGCGTTTTCCGTAGCCTGTTCGGCAGCATCCGCCCGCCGGATACGGGCTGAGGGCTGCACCGGAGGGGCGACGGGGCTGTATCGCGGGTCATCATGCTCACGGACGACGTCACGCAAGCTCCGCGCCACCGGGGGCGAAAGAGAATTCAGAATGCAGCGCCGATCCCGCGGCTGCGTGCGCGAAGGACCGGGATTCCAAAGGGCCTGCGGCCCTTTGGCGGGGTTCGGGGGCGGAGCCCCTGATCAATCCGCAGGGCTCTGCCCTGCGCCCGCAAAAGGTCGAACGACCTTTGATACCGGGACTTGTCTCAGCCCACTTGTCTCAGCCCACTTGGCGCAGGTGCGAGCCGCGCGTGCCGGCTTCGGCCTGCTGGGCGCGGATGAAGGCGGCGATCCGCGGGGCGATGACCGTGCGGTAGCGCGAGCCGTTGAACACCCCGTAATGCCCGACGCCGGCCTGGAGATGGTAGGCCTTGCGGGCCTCCGGCAGGTTCGGCGTCAGGTCGAGGGCCGCCTTGGTCTGGCCGACGCCGGAGATGTCGTCGTTCTCGCCCTCCACGGCCAGGATGGCGCAACGGCGGATCGCCCCGAGATCGACCGGGGTGCCGCGGTGGCGCATCCGGCCCCTGGGCAGGTCGTGGTCGACGAAGACCGTCTGCACGGTCTGGAGATAATACTCCGCGGTGAGGTCCATCACCGCCAGGTACTCGTCGTAGAATTCCCGGTGCTTTTCGGCCGAATCGCCGTCGCCCTTCACCAGGTGGTCGAACATATCCGAATGGGCGGTGACGTGGCGGTCGAGGTTCATCGCCATGAAGCCCGACAGTTGCAGGAAGCCCGGATAGACCCGGCGCCAGGCCCCCGGATAGATCGGCGGCACCAGGCTGATCGTGTTGCGCTCGAACCAGGTCTGGCCGCGCTCCTGGGCCAGGCAGTTCACCGCGGTGGGCGAGCGGCGGGTGTCGATCGGGCCGCCCATCAGGGTCATCGAGGACGGCACGGCCGGATCGCCCTTGGCCTCCATGAGCGCCACCGCGGCCAGCACCGGCACCGCCGGCTGGCACACCGCCATGATGTGCAGGTCCGGCCCGAGGACCGCGAACATCTCCTGCAAATAGTCGATATAGCTGTCGAGATCGAAGCGCCCCTCCGCCAGGGGCACCATCCGGGCATCGGTCCAGTCGGTGATGTAGACCCGGTGGTTCGGCAGCATCGCCTCCACGGTGCCGCGCAGGAGCGTGGCGTAGTGGCCCGACATCGGCGCGACGATGAGCAGCTTCGGCTGCGGCTCGGTCGGCGGCGTGATGAAGGCGCGCTCGAACGCGACCAGGCGGCAGAACGGCCGCTCCCAGACCACGCGCTCAGTGACTGGGACGGCTGTCCCGTCGACCAGAGTCTCGGTGAACCCGAAGGCCGGCTTGCCGTAGCGTCGGGTCGCCCGCTCGAACATCTCGCAGCCGGCGCTGATCGCCCGGGCGTAGGGCCCGTAGGCGAGTGGATTGCCGGGCATTTGCAGGGCGTGGCGGGTGAGATCCGCGGCGACTCGGGCCGGCGCCATCAGGGCGCGCGCACCTTCGAACATCCCGTAAGCCAGAAGCATCGCAACCTCGCGGTCTCGAATGCCGTCCGGGGCCGACCGAGACCGGTCCGACGCGGGACGGCACGCCATCCGGGCTGCCGACATCCGGCTTGCACGCGGAGCCTGCTGCAACCCGGGACGTAGGATAAGGTTCCACCCTGAACGATCGCGGAACATCCCCGGCCCCGGGCGACTTGCCCGTGACCACGCCGTCTGGATGACGGATCCGCCCAAATCCGCGCCGGCAAGGGTTCACCGGCGCTGCACCGATGCAGGCATGCCCGACAGCAACCTCAACGGCCTCGTCCGCAACGCCCGCCACCTCCGGCTCGACACCTTCGTCCGCCTGCGCTGGCTCGCCATCACCGGTCAGAGCGCCGCGGTGGTCGGGGCGCAGTTCGGCCTCGGCCTGGCGCTGCCCTTCGGCTGGTGCTTCCTGGTGATCGCCACCTCGTCCTGGCTGAACTTGGCGCTGCGCATCCGCTTCCCGGCGAGCTACCGCCTGAGCGACGATTCCGCGGCTCTGCTGCTCGCCTTCGACATCGTGCAGCTCGCTGCGCTCCTGTTCCTGACGGGCGGCCTTCAGAACCCGTTCTCGCTGCTGTTCCTCGCCCCCGTGCTGATCTCCGCCACCGCGCTGCCTCCGGAGCGGACCCTGGCGCTCGGCCTGCTCGCCGTAGGGCTGGCGACGCTGCTCGCTCTGGTGCACCGGCCGCTGCCCTGGTTCTCGGACGGGCGGATCGAATTGCCGTTCCTGTACGTCTCCGGGGTCTGGACCGCGATCCTGCTGGGCACCGCCTTCACCGGCGTCTACGCGTGGCGGGTCGCCGAGGAGACGCGGCTCCTCGCGCAGGCGCTGGCCGCTACAGAGCTGGTGCTGGCCCGGGAGCAGCACCTGTCGCAGCTCGACGGCCTCGCGGCGGCGGCTGCCCACGAATTGGGCACGCCCCTCGGGACGATCATGCTGGTGACCAAGGAGCTGATCCGCCAGCTCGGACCGACCGCCTCGCCGGCGGTGGCCGAGGACCTGAACCTGCTGCGCGAGCAGGTCGACCGCTGCCGCGGCATTCTCGGCAAGCTCACGTCGCTCGACGGCGACGGGGTCGGCTTCCTGGAGACGGTGACGTTCAGCCATCTGGTGGAGGAGTTGGTGGCGCCCCAGCGCGCCCTCGGCGCGGTCCTGGACATTTCCAGCCTGGGCGACGGGCCGGAGCCCGCCTGCCGCCGTAACCCCGGGGTGATGTTCGGGCTCGCCAACATCCTCGACAACGCCGTCGACTTCGCCGATTCACGCGTCACCGTGGAAGGGCGCTGGACCCAGGAGCGCGTCTGGATCGAGATCCGCGACGACGGCCCGGGCTTCTCCAGCGAGGTCCTGTTGCGGGCCGGCGAGCCCTACGTAACCACCCGCAGCGCCGACCGGTCGCAGACCGGGGGGACCGTGGGCGCCGGCTTGGGCCTGGGCCTGTTCATCGCCAAGACCCTGATCGAGCGCTCGGGCGCCCAGATCGCCCTGATGAACGTCTCGGCACCGGAGGCGCACGGGGCGATCGTGCGCGTCTCCTGGGCCCGCCACATCTTCGAGCGGGGGGCAGCCCCGCGTCATTCGCCGGAACTCAATATCCGGACGCCCCTGCCCCCGGGCGATGTCGTCCCTATATGAGGATCAGACCGAGAACTGACTTAGTAATTCCCTTACGAAAACCCGAAAGGAGTGCCGGATGCTGACGCAGCCCGGGACCACGGCAGCCATCGATCCTGCCGTGCTCAACGACGCCGATCCGCTCGCCGCCTTCAGTGACCGCAGCCTGCTGATCGTCGACGACGACAAGCCCTTCTCGACGCGGCTCGCCCGCGCCATGGAGAGCCGTGGCTACCACGTTCAGGTCGCCGACAGCGTGGCCGACGGAGTCTCCGCGGTCGAGGCCCGGCCCCCCGCCTTCGCAGTCATCGACATGCGACTGGGCGACGGCAACGGCCTCGACGTGATCGCCCGCCTGAAGGAGCGCCGCCCCGAGGCGCGGGGCGTGATCCTGACCGGCTACGGCAACATCGCGACCGCCGTCACGGCGGTGAAGCTCGGCGCGTTCGACTATCTCGCCAAGCCCGCCGACGCCGACGAGATCCACGGCACGCTGATGGCGCAGCCCGGCGAGCGGGCCGACCCGCCCGAGAACCCGATGTCGGCGGACCGGGTCCGCTGGGAGCATATCCAGCGGGTCTACGAGCTGTGCAGCCGCAATGTCAGCGAGACCGCACGGCGCCTGAACATGCACCGGCGGACGCTGCAGCGGATCCTGGCCAAGCGCGCCCCGCGCTGAGCCCGGCAAACCTCGATCCCGGGACCCGCGGTTGCATAGCCCCTCCCCTCTGGGCTAGCTGCGCGGGTTCCGGGCTCGTTTCGTCCGGGACCTCGCAATCGACCGGGGGACGAGTCTCGTGAACGGGCGCAACGCCATCACCATCGTGAGCATGATGGTCCTCGTCGGCACCGAGGTGTTCGCCGTCGCCATCGCGGCCGGCTGGGCCTTGGCCGGCCTGTTCGACCTCGGCGACCGCATCGGCCACGTGCTGATGGGCGTCTTCAGCCTGTTCGCGGCCTGGATCATGCTCCAGCTCTGGCGCCGGGCGACCAGCATCGAGCCGATCCGGACCCGCGCCGCGTCCCGGTAGCCGATCGTTCCCGCCGAGTCCCGGTCCCGGCGTTCGACAGGCCGGCGGCCTTCCTGCTAGGAACGCGCGACGGCCGCCCGCGTAACGACGCCGCGGGTCGCGCCCTCGTTCCGGCTGCGCGTGAGACCTGAAGATCCATGAAAGCCCGTATCATCGTCACCCTGAAGACCGGTGTGCTGGACCCGCAGGGCAAGGCGATCGAGGCCGCGCTCAGGTCGCTGGGCATCGAGGGCATCGACAGCGTCCGTCAGGGCAAGGTGTTCGACCTCGAAGTCTCGGCCGGTGACGGTCCGGCCGCCGAGGCCACCCTGCGGACGGCCTGCGAGAAGCTCTTGGCCAACACCGTCGTCGAGAACTACGCGATCGAGATCCTCTGATGCACGCTGCGGTCGTCGTCTTTCCGGGCTCGAATCGCGAGAGCGACGTCGCCCGGGCCCTGCGCCGCTCGGGCGCGCGGGTCAGCATGGTCTGGCACGCGGATCAGGACCTGCCGGCCGGGACCGACCTCGCCGTCCTGCCGGGCGGCTTCTCCTACGGCGACTACCTGCGCTGCGGCGCCATCGCGGGCCGTGCGGCCGCGATGGATGCGGTGCGGGCGCATGCGGCCCGCGGTGGCCTGGTGCTCGGCATCTGCAACGGCTTCCAGATCCTGTGCGAATCGGGCCTGCTGCCGGGCGTGCTGATGCGCAACGTCAACCGGCGCTTCATCTGTCACCGGCAGACGCTGCGGGTCGAGCGCACCGACACGCGCTTCACCAGCGCCTACCAGAAGGGGCAGGTCATCGACGTCTGCGTGGCGCATGGCGAGGGCAATTACTTCGCCGATGCCGAGACGCTGGCGCGGATCGAGGGTGAGGGCCGCGTGGCCTTCCGGTACTGCGACGCCGCCGGGACCATCACGGTGGAGGCCAACCGCAACGGCTCTCTCAACGCCATCGCCGGGGTCTATTCGGACGGCGGCAACGTCCTCGGGATGATGCCGCACCCGGAGAACTTCGTGGAAGGCCTGATCGGCGGCACCGACGGGCGCGGCCTGTTCGACAGTCTCGCCGCCTAAGAACGCGCCCGGAAATTGGTTTTTAACCGTCGGTTAACGATCGTAAGCTAGGAAGAGGCATCCAGAACTCTGGATATCGAGTTGGACATCTCCGTCCGCTCTGTTTGATGCCTCCCTGATGACTCTCCCAAGCCGCCCCCAACCGGGCGGCTTTTTTCTGTCCGGAATGACGCAGGCCCTTTCTTCCCTCCCCTGCGGGCTGGCGGCTTCACAGATGGGGGCTCGGTCCTTTTGTTCGGCGGTAGCCTCAGTTTCAGCTCCGGTGCGTGAGCGGGGATCCCCTCGCCCGCTTGCGGGGCTACGATGTTCACACATCCTCGACGGAAGAGGGCAACGGTCGGGGACGCGCGGCTCCCTCCCCCCTCTGCGGGGGAGGGTGGCCCCTGCGTCAGCAGGGGTCGGGAGAGGGGCAGCGCGACGATGGCGGGTTTCACGCCTGTCGCACCCTTTCCGGAAGCGGCGCTCCCCTCTCCCGACCCCCTTCGGGGGCCACCCTCCCCCGCAGAGGGGGGAGGGTGCGCGCCTGCCCTCTCCGGACCAAACTTCTTTTCAAGCTACGCGCCGCCCAGAAGCCGATGTGTGAATCCGCTAGGCTTGTCGGGAGAGGGGACCCGCGCGCTTCCTCAGTAGAGCCCGCCGGCCTGCGCCGCCCGGTCGGGATCCGCCGGGACCGCCGCGGGGGCGGCGCTCTGGGCCGGGGCGACGTAGGAATCGGGCGGCGCGGTTCCGGGCTTGAACGCCTCCAGGATCGTGCCAGCGCCCTCCCCCGAACCGGCGCGGGTGCCGGAGGCGAGGTTCACGCGGATCAGCTTGATCCCCGGCGGCACCCGGAACGGCGTCGGCGGCTTGTCCTTGAGGGCCGTCTTCAGGAATTCGAGGGCGATGGGCGCCGCGAGGCCGCCGCCGGTGGCGCGATCGCCCAGCGAGCGCGGCTTGTCGAAGCCGATATAGATGCCGACCGCGAGGTCCGGCGAGAAGCCGACGAACCAGGCATCCTTGGCGTCGTTGGTGGTGCCGGTCTTGCCGGCGAGCGGCTTGCCGATCTGCTTCAGCAGGGTCGCCGTACCGCGCTGGACCACGCCCTCCATGATCGAGACCATCTGGTAGGCGGTCAGCGGGTCGAGCACCTGCTCGGAATCGTCCACCAGCTTCGGCTCGTCCTGGCCGGACCACTTCTCCGCGTCGCAGCCGATGCACTTGCGGTTGTCGTGCCGGTAGATCGTCTCGCCGATCCGGTCCTGGATCCGGTCGATCAGGGTCGGCCGGATGCGGCGCCCGCCATTGGCGAGCATCGAGTAGGCGGTGACCATGCGCATGACCGTGGTCTCGCCGGCGCCGAGCGACATCGGCAGCACCGGCAGCAGATCGTCGTAGACGCCGAAGCGGCGGGCGTATTCGGCGATGAGCGGCATGCCGACATCCTTGGCGAGCCGGACCGTCATCAGGTTCTTCGAATGCTCGATCCCGTACCGCAGGGTATGCGGGCCGCCGGACTTGCCGTCGTAGTTCGAGGGGGTCCAGGCCTCCTGGCCGGGGCCGGCCTCGATGGTGATCGGCGTATCCTGGACGATCGAGGCGGGGGTGTAGCCGTTGTCCAGCGCCGCCGAGTAGACGATCGGCTTGAACGACGAGCCGGGCTGGCGCATCGCCTGGGTGGCGCGGTTGAACTCGGATTCATCGTACGAGAAGCCGCCGACCATCGCGTGGACGCGGCCGGTATTCGGATCCATCGCCACGATGGCGCCGGAGACTTCGGGCTTCTGGCGCAGGCGGAACTGGCCCCGGCCGCCCTCCATCGCCTCGACATAGACCATGTCGCCGGGCTGGAGGTTCGGCCGGCCGGCCCAGCGCATGCCGTCCGGGGTGATCACGCCGGTCTCGCGGTCCTTGCCGACCTGACCCGACGCCTCGCGCCGGGGCTGGAGGCCGACCTGCACGCCGCCGCCGCCATTGCCCAGCACCACGGCGAGCCGCCAGGGCGCCACGTCGCCGAGCGCCGGCACCTCGGCCGCCGCCATGCCCCAGTCGCGTCCGGTCAGGTCGACCTTGGTGACGGCGCCGCGCCAGCCATGGGCCTGGTCGTAGCGCACGAGGCCGTCGACCAGGGCCTTGCGGGCCCAGGCCTGCATCTTCGGGTCGAGGGTCGCGCGCACCGAGAGGCCGCCCTCGTAGAGCTTCTTCTCGCCGTAGCGCTCGGAGATCTCGCGCCGGACTTCCTCGGTGAAGTAGTTGGCGTTGGCGGCGTTCGGGAAGGCGACCCGCGGGTTGACCCCGAGCGGCATCTTCTTGGCCGCGTCCGCTTCTTCCTTGGTGATGTAGCTGTTCTCCGCCATCAGGCGGATGATCTCGTTGCGGCGGTCGAGGGCCGCCTGGGTCTTGCGGTAGGGGTGGTAGTTGTTCGGCCCCTTCGGCAGCGCGGCGAGGTAGGCGGCCTCATTGATGGTCAGCTCGTGGACCGATTTTCCGAAATAATCGAGCGCGGCCGCCGCCACGCCGTGCAGGTTGCGGCCCGGGACGATCGTCCCCAAAAAGATCTCGTTGAGGTAGAGCTCCAGGATCTTGTCCTTGGAGTAGGCCGCCTCGATCCGAAGGGCGAGCAGCGCTTCCCGGATCTTGCGGTCATAGGTCTGCTCGGAGGACAGCAAAAAGTTCTTGGCGACCTGCTGGGTGATGGTCGAGGCGCCCTGGCGCTTGCCCGACTTGGCGTTGGTCAGGAAGGCGCGCACGATCCCCTCGGGGTCGATGCCGCCGTGCTTGTAGAAGTTCTTGTCCTCGGCCGACAGGAAGGCCGCGACCACGATCTTCGGCATTGCCTGGATCGGCAGGTACAGCCGGCGCTCGCGGGCATATTCGGCCAGCAGCGATCCGTCCGACGCGTGGATGCGGGTCATCACCGGCGGCTCGTAATTGGCGAGCGCGGCGTGGTCGGGCAGGTCCTGGCTGTACTTCCAGTAGAAGTAGCCGCCGGCCGCGGCGCCGACCACGAACAGCACCGCGCCGGCGCTGAACAGGATCCCGAAGAAACGAAGGATCAGACGCATCCGGTGTTCCGCTCGTCGCTGGGCCCGGCCGCATGCCGGGTTCGGCTCATCCGGCACGGGCGTCCGTGTTCGACGCGGTCGGCTCCCGGACGCTCCCGTGAGGCCCCCTCGAATTGCCGGTTCAGCGGCGGTGCGACGGGGCGTCGGACGTCCCGTATCGACACTCTATCTATGGTAAAACTGGGGCGATGGCGGCCGAGCGACGCGTGATCGTCGGCGCCTTGAGCGTCGCGCGGTTGCCGAAGAACAGGTCGATCGCCTTGGCCATGGAGCCGGTGACCCCCGCCCGCCACTCCGGCGATTGCAGCATCTCCAGGTCGCGCTTGCTCGACAGATAGCCGAGTTCCACCAGCACGCTTGGCACGTCGGGGGAGCGCAGCACCATGAAGCGCGCCTCCCGGTGGGGCTTGGAACTCATCTCCATCACCGGGGCGAGCTGGCCCATCAGGGTGCGGGCGAAGCCCGACGAGAAGCCCCGGGTCTCGCGCAGGGTCAGCTCCTGCAGGATGTCGGCGATGTCCGGGGGCGCCTCGGCGGCATCGGTCCCGCCCGCGGCGTCGGCCTTATTCTCGCGCTCGGCGAGCCGGGCGGATTCGATGTCGGTCGCCTTCTCGGCGTTGGTGTAGATGGTGGCGCCGCGGACCTGGGGCGCTGCCGAAATCGAATCCGCGTGGATCGACACGAACAGGTCGGCCTTGGCCTCCCGGGCGAGGCGGACGCGGTCGGCGAGCGGCACGAAGACGTCCCGGTCGCGGGTCATCCGGACCCGGTAGCGGCCGCTCGTTTCCAGCTTCTCGACCAGCGCCTGCGCGAAGCCGAACACGATGTCCTTCTCGAACACCCCGCCCACCGCGATCGCCCCGGGATCGGTCCCGCCATGCCCGGCATCGACCATGATCAGCGGGCGCTGGTCGGCGGGTTCGGGGGCGGCGCTACGCGCCTGGGCCGGGGCGGGATCGCTGGCCGCGGCCGCCTTTCGGAACGCCTCGCGCTCGACCCGCTGAAGCGGGATCGTCATCAGCACGGCGCCGTCCTTGGCCCGGGTCACGGTCTCGATCCGCCCGATCGTGGCCGGCGCGGCGAGGTCGATCACCACCCGGGAGCGGCCGGGGGCGAACAAGCCGTAGCGGAAGGACTGCACGACGCCCTCGCGGCGCCGCCCGGTCCCAGCTTCGAGCTGGAAGTTGACCTCCGGCAGGTCGATCACCGCCCGGTCCGGCCGCTCCATCACGAAGCCGCGGGCGTCGACAGCCCGGGACAGGGTCAGGGTGAGTCGCGTGGTGCCGGCCTGGCTCGCGAGATCCGCCCCGATGGCGATCGCGGGCGCCGGGGCGGCAGGCTTGTCGCCGTTCTGGGCAAGGACCGGAGCCCCCGCCAGCGCCAGAACGAGGCAGAGGCCGTGAAAGGCGGAACGGATCAGGTGCGCGCGGCTCGGCATCGGTCCGGATTCATCTCCCGCGCCCTCCGATCAGGCATAGGAGCGATAGGGTTAATCGATCGTTGCCCGGTGCGGTTCGATGCGGCCGTGCATGTCGCCCCTATGCGACAGCCTGAACATGGCGATCGTGCGTCGGAGCGAACCAGGTTCGGTGAGGTTTTCTGACGCCCAGCCGATCAATCGCCTTCGGGAGCTGTCGTCGGCGCGGAATCCGCGTCCCACCATGTGGCCGGGTCGAAGGGATTCACGAGCGGCACTTGCGAGGCCTTGAAATCCGACAGGTTTCGCGTCGCGATCCCATAGCGATGGACCAGCGCCGTCGCGACGATGGCCTTGTCGCCATCACGCAGGGAGGGAAACCGGACCGAGACATCGGCCCAACGTTCGGCCACGTCGGCATCGATCGCAACGACGCGGTCGGCGAAGCGGGTTCTCAACTGCTTGTACCAGGCCACCTTGATGTCGAGCACCGCCTGATCGCGCCGTCTGGCCCGCACGTCTTTCAAGCGCTCGATCCGCACGGCTTCCAAGGCGAGCCCACGGCGAACTTCCGCGATGGTCACGGCGCTGATCCGGATCAGATGGGCGTTGCGCCGGATCCAACGCGACACCGGCGGATCCGGATCATCCTTCGTCGCCTGCGGTCGTGAGATGACGTTCGTATCGACGATCCAGGCGGCCGGCGGCTCAGCCACCGGACAGGCTCATGCCGACATTCCTGTCGAAATCCGTCTCGTCCAGCGGCGAGGTCAGCAGGAAATTCGCGAACTCGGCATCGGCTTGCGCCTTGAGGCGCTCGTAATGCTCCATCGACAGCACGACCCCGACCGGCTCGGAATGCCTGAGCAGCATCTGCGGCCCCTCTTGGGCTGCATCGACCAGTCGGCCGAAATTCTGCTTGGCGTCGGCGGCCTGCCAGGATCGCATGGCGTCGCTCCGGAAATGGACAGATTGGACATTATGTCCCCATCCGCCACCCCGCAAGCCAGTCAGAGCAGGGGCTCCGGCGCGCTCCCGCGCGTCAGCGGAACGGGACCATGCGGCTCGCCTTGCGGAACACGGTGCTCCAGCAGGTCAACGAGGCATCGGCGGCACGCTGGACCTCGCCCACTTGCAGGCGGATCAGATCGGCCGGGGTGCGGACCTGCGTGAGCGCGCGGAAATGGGCGACGGCGGCCTCGCCCTCGCCGCGCATGTAGCTCGCGATCGTTGCGCCGATCCCGGTGCTGTCGGACGCGAACGTAACCGGGCCGCCCTTGGCGATGGCCTCAATCACGACAGGCGTTGCGGGCGGAACGGGGACGGGCAGGTTTGTGACGGGCGGGACCAGGGCGGCCACCGGAAGCTTGGCCTCGGCCGGAGCGTCGGGCCCGGCATCGTCCTCGCTCGACTCCGCGCTCATCTCCATGGCCTCGGAAACAGCGGCGGCCGGAATGGCGGTGTCGGTGGGCGGCACGGCGCGGAGCGTGGGGCTCTCCGAATCGAGATCCGGCTTCGGGTCCCAGGTGGCGCGGGGCCCCTTCGGTCGGCGCGGCTTTCCCATTGGGCGATCTCCTCCTCGTCCGGTTCGGCTCCCTGACGGAGCGGCAGCCGGCGGGGAAGACCGTGTTCGGCATCGTCCGCCCAGCGGCGGCGGATCACGGGGAGGATGCGATATCCCGTCAGACCCCGGGACCCGGCACCGGTGCCCGATCCTGTCGGACCGGGCACCGGCTTGATCTTAACCCGTCCGCCGGGGCGGACCGGGACGCCTCAGCGGGCGATGTTCTGCTGCGCGAGGGCGCCGAAATCCTTGGCCTGGGCCTGGAGCGCGGCGAACTGGCTGCGAACGAACTCGGACTGCAGCTCGAACGCCTCGCGCAGGTCCTTGGTGCGCGCCAGCTTCTGGGCGAAGTCGAAGGTCGCGTTGGCGTTGCTCTGCGCGTGCTCGAAACCCTTCGAGACCGCCGCCGTCATGGTCGACTGAAAAGTCTGGCCCGAAGCCTGGGCCTGCTCGGTCGCCTTGATGGCGTTCGTCAGCAGGGTGCCGACGGCGTTGCGCGCCTGGTCGACGCTCTTCTCGGCGAAGTCGCGCATCTCGGTCGGGATCTCGAAGTTCGGGGTCTGCATCAGAGTCTCCAGCACGCTTTCTCGGAGTGGGACGCCGATCTGCGTCCGCGGTGACGCGCTTCTATATGTTGCACCGCAACAAGAAGTCAAGTGCATATTCGGAGCGCCGGTCCGACCCTGAAAATCCGGATAAAATGCCGGATTCCGGTATCCGCGCAGTCTTCGCACCGCGCTGCCGGCAACGCAATCGACGTCGATAAAGCTCGACCGTTACACGCCGCGTCTTGGAGCGGCCACACCGATGTGAGGCCTCTGTATATCAATCCTATGGGCTGTCTATAGGCGTTCGGCCCGGCTTGGAGACTTACTGATTCGGTCTCAGGCCGACCCGGTTCCGGTCCGGGCCTCGGCCCCGTCATGGTGCATTGCACCAGCGCCTTTGCCGACGAGCCCGGCATAGAGGGACCGGAGCGCGGCGGCATGGGTCGCGAGCGTCATCGGCGCCGCGCGGAACCGAGCTCGGGCATTCGCCCCGAGGGTGCGGGCACAGGTATCGTCCCGCAGCGCCGAGAAGGCCGCCGTCAGGGCGCCGAGTTCGGGGGCGACTACGAAGCCGGTCCGTCCGTCCCGGACTTTCTCCGCTGCCCCGGACCGATCGGAGGCGACCACCGGGATACCGGCCGTCAGGGCCTCGTAGACCGTGAGCGGCCCGGTCTCGTACCAGCGCGACGGGGCGGCGAGCGCCCGGGCGCGGCGGCGCAGCAGGGCCCAGACAGCCTCGGGCGCCTGCCAGCCGATCACCTCGACGCCGGGCTTGGCGCGCAACTCCGCTTCAAGGGGACCGGCGCCAATGAACAGGGCCGGAAGGCCGGCGGCCCGGGCGGCGTCGGCGACGAGGTCGGCGCCCTTCTCCCGGGTCAGGCGCCCGACATACGCGATGGCGTCGCCCCGGGCGGGATCGGCGGCTGGCCCGTCCGCGACCCGGACCGGGTTGTCGATGCGGTGATGGGTCAGCGTGTAGCCGCCGAGCAGGTCACCGAGCCGCCGCCGGCTGGCATCGCAGACATGGACGACGTGGAGCGGGCGCCGATGAAGCGCCTGCCGGAGCGCCCCCGCGCGGGCGACGCGCACGAGCTTGTGCACCCGGCTGCGGGGGTCGCAGGGCGCGGCGAGGCACGCCGCCGAGAGCGGCGCCAGCCCGCAGGGCTCGGCCCGGTCGAACCGGTAATAGACCCCGTTCGGGCAGGCCAGGGCGTAATCGTGCAGGGTGACGATGACCGGCACGCCGAGGCGGGACAGGACCGGGAACACCGCCGGCGACAGGGCGCGGGTCCATTGGTGCAGGTGCACACAATCCGGCGCCGCCGGAAGCTGTCGGAGCGCCGCCTCGAGGGCACGGGCCGCGGCGGCGTGCCAGATCCCGGTGGCCGCCGCCTTGAGTCCGCCCAGGGACCAGATGTCGGGCAGGCCGAGCTCCATCCGCCGGATGTTCTCGTGGTCCAGCAGGGGATCGACCGGGCCCGGGATCGCCTGGAGATAGGTCACCGCCAGGCCGGCCTCGGCGAGCCCGCGGGCCGATTCGAGGGCGACCTTCTCCGCCCCGCCGCTGGCGGTCGCGAACTCGGCCAGGATCACGACATGCATGACTTGTCTCGGCAGGATCTGCGGCGATGATAAATCCAGGCGGGTTTACGGAGGATCAACCGGCAATCGTTACAGGTCTTCACCCCGGATCAGAACGACGGAACTTCTGACGTGCACGTCGTCCTCGTCGCCGACCATGCCGCGATCAACGGCGGCCAGGCCAAGGTCGCGATCGAATCCGCCCTGGGGCTCGCCGCCCGGGGCTTTCGCGTCAGCCTGTTCGCCGCAGTGGGTCCGGTCGATCCGCGGCTGGAACCCGCCGGCATCCGGGTGGTCTGCCTGGATCAGGACGACGTCACGACGACGCGCAACAAGCTGGCTTTCGCGGCCCAGGCGATCTGGAACGGAGCAGCCGCCCGGGCCCTGGCGGCGGAACTCGCCGCCTGCGATCCGCGCGACACCTTGGTCCATGTCCACGCCTTCGCCAAGGCGCTCTCGCCGGCCATCGGCCCGGCCCTGCGGGCCTCTGGCCTGCCCTGCCTCTACACGATGCACGAATTCTTCCTGGTCTGCCCGACCGGTGGGTTCTACGCCTATCCGGAGCAGGCGATCTGCCACCGCACACCGATGTCGGCCTCCTGCATCCTGGCGAAATGCGACGCGCGCAGCTATCCGCGCAAGGTCGCCCGGATGATCCGCCATGCCGGACTCGCACATGTCGCCCGGCTGCCGGAGCTGTTCTCCCACGTCGTCACGATCAGCGATTTGCAGGAGAGCGTGGTCCGGCCGCTGATGCCCGGCGGCACCGTGTTCCACCGGGTCGACAACCCGATCGCGGTGGCGCAGGCACCGATCCACGAAGGCCCGCCGGGCGATTTCCTGTTCGCCGGTCGGATTTCGACGGAGAAGGGTGCACCGATCTTCGCCGAAGCCGCCCGGCGGGCCGGAGTCCGGGCCGTGTTCGTCGGCGACGGCTCGGAGCGGGCCGATCTCGCCGCCCGCTATCCCGAGGCGGTGATGCTCGGCTGGCGCGATCCCGCCGCCGTGCAGGCGCTGATGCGGCAGGCGCGGGCACTGGTCTTCCCGAGCGTCTGGTACGAGGGCCAGCCGCTCACCGTCTACGAGGCGCTCGCCTGCGGCACGCCGGTGATCGTCAGCGATGCCTGCGCGGGCCGGGAGGCGGTGGTCGACGGCGAAACCGGGTTCTGGTTCCGCTCGGGCGATCCCGATGCGCTGGCCGCGCATCTGCGCAGCCTGTCCGACGACGCCCTTGCCGCCCGGATGGGCCGGGCGGCCCATGACCGCTACTGGACCGCGCCCCTGACCCCGGACGTCCATCTCGACCGGCTGACCGGCGTCTACGAGACCGTGATGCGTGAGGCTTCTGCACGAGGCCGCGCGGCGCGGCTATCGCCCGGCCGGGCGGTGGCGGCGACCTGACGCGACGGCCCGATTGATACGCCCTGCGCTCGAAAAAACCGGAAACACCCTGGCTCCGTCGCGTTGACGCGCACAGGCACCCTGCGTGCACCCGTCACGGACGAGCGAGAGACATGGCCGACGACCACAAGCTGAAGAACGAGACCAAGCCCGGCTTCCAGCAGGGCAGTGCCAAGCCGGGCGACAAGACCAACCCCGCCAACAAGCCGGAGAAGATGGACGAGCGCCTCGACGATGCCCTCGAAGAGACGTTCCCGTCGAGCGACCCGGTCTCGGTGAAGATCACCAAGTAGCGGGTTCCCGAAGGGCTCAGCCCTTTGGTGGGGTTCGGGGGCAGAGCCCCCGAGACCTCTGGTTCGCGGTCGGTCAGGCCGCTTCGAGCAGACGCCGGGCGATGACCTGGGCCTGGATCTCGGCGGCGCCCTCGAAGATCGACAGGATGCGGGCGTCGCACAGGATCCGGCTGACCGGGTATTCCAGCGCGAAGCCGTTGCCGCCGTGGATCTGGAGGGCGTTGTCGGCGGCCGCCCAGGCGACGCGGGCACCGAGCAGCTTGGCCATCCCGGCCTCCAGGTCGCAGCGCTTGCCGGCATCCTTCTCGCGGGCCGAGAAGTAGGTGAGCTGGCGGGCGATGTTGATCTCCACCGCCATCATGGCGAGCTTGTCGGCGACCCGGGGGAAGCTGACCAGGGCCTTGCCGAACTGGACCCGCTCCTCGGCGTAGCGCAGCCCCACGTCGAGAGCCGACTGAGCGACGCCGATGGCCCGGGCCGCGGTCTGAATTCGGGCCGATTCGAAGGTCTGCATCAGCTGGGCGAAGCCCTTGCCCTCGACCTCGCCGAGCAGGTTGCCGCCGGGCACCTCGAACCCCTCGAAGGCCAGCTCGTATTCCTTCATGCCCCGGTAGCCGAGCACCTCGATCTCGCCGCCCGACAGGCCCTGGACCGGGAACGGATCCTCATCCGTGCCCCGGGGCTTCTCGGCGATCAGCATCGAGAGGCCGCGATGACCCTTCTCCTCGGGCTTGGTCCGCACCAGCACGGTCATGATGTCGGCTCGGACCGGATGGGTGATCCAGGTCTTGTTGCCGGTTATTTTCCACACATCGCCGTCCTTGACGGCCTTCGTGCGGAGCGAAGCGAGGTCCGAACCGGTGTTCGGCTCGGTGAACACCGCAGTCGGCAAAATGTCGCCCGAGGCGATCTTGGGCAGGAAGCGGTGCTTCTGCTCCTCGGTGCCGCCGCACAGGATCAGCTCCGCGGCGATTTCCGAGCGGGTGCCCAGCGAGCCGACGCCGATATAGGCCCGGGACAGCTCCTCCGAGACCACGCACATGGCGGTCTTGGGCAGACCCATGCCGCCGTATTCCTCCGGGATGGTGAGGCCGAACACGCCCAGCTCGGCCATCTTGGTGACGACCTCCATGGGGATGTATTCGTTCTTCAGGTGCCACTCATGCGCCTGCTCGACCACCTCGGCCTTGCCGAAGCGGCGCATCTCGGAGCGGATCGCCTCCATGTCTTCGTCGAGGCCCGAGGCGCCGACGGTGGCCGAGCCGCCGCCCTCGCGCATCAGAGCCACCAGGGCGGCGCGGTTCTCCGGGGTGTTGCCCTCGGCGATCAGGGCCTCGACCGCGTCCGAGCGGTACTGCGCCACCTCCTTGGCCGAGAGGCCGAGCGAGCCGGTCGGCCGGACCATCTCGCCCTGGCTCATCGGGATGCCGGAGAACAGCTGATCGAGATACTCGCCGGCGCCGATCCGCACGAGCAGCGTCTCGGTCTCGCCGAACCGGCCCTCGGCCTGGAGACGCTCGGCATAGCCGCCGAGCTCGGCCACCGCCTCCGCGTAGGTCGCGAGCCAGGCCAGCCCATGGGCGGCGTGCTGCTGGGCTTCGAGCTTGCCGGTATCGATCCGCCCGTCCGTGCCGAGGATGCGTGTCCGCACTCGCCTGGTGGCCTCCGCCACGAGGGCCTTCGCGCTCTCGCCGGCGGCCTTGGTGAGGCTGACGACGTCCTGCGGCTCTGTCTGGATGGCGGGGGATGCGGACATGATTTTTGCTCGCGTGGCGTTTTATTGGATCGTGTCTTCTAACCCGTCCGACGTCGAGGCCGAAGCAGATTTCATTTGCCGCGTCTTGAACTGAAGTTGAAGGCCGTCGGGTTTTGACGCGCTCATCGACGTCGAATCGGCCACCCACTTCAGCGGTATGCGCTCGCGTTCAGCGCTTCTGCTCGCAGCGGGTCTTCACATAGGCGCCGTCCTCGCCCTTGAAACCGGCATTGGCCGCCAGAACCGGACCCTGGATCAGGCATTCCTGAAGGGTGTGGGCTGGGCCGGTGATCACGTCCAGAGCGGTGTCGCGCGAGCAGTCCGGGGCCTGGACGGAGGCGGCACAGATCAGGGCAACGACGACGATCGAATTCATGATGCCTCCCAGGATGGCCCGGCTTCTCGGACGGCGGGCGGCGTGTGTCGAAAGACGGGCTGCCGGAACCAGTTCCATCGGCTCCCAGGCGGCCGTCTCATTGAAAACGATCGCCTGGACGAGCCCGGCGACGTGATCCGGGAACGCTACGCCCATTGGCCTCACGCCGTCCTGGGTCTCATCGCCGCGCGTATGAGGACGGTACGCGGCGCAACCGGGATCACACCAGGGCGGGGAGATCCGCGCCGGCCTCGATCGCCTCCGGGCTCGGCACCCGATCTTCGCCCAGCAGGTGCAGGAACGCCGTGAAGGCCGGGTTGCGCCCGATGCTGCAGGCGGCCACCGCCCGGTTCTCGCGGACGTAGTAGGCGATGAAGTCCAGTTCCGCCGGATCGCCCTGCAGGATGATCCGGTCGAAACCCGGCGCGTAGCCACTGTAATCCAGGCGCTTGTCCCCTTGGTTGCTCCAGAAGAACGGCACGCCGGAGAACGCGCCCGTCGCGCCCAGGATCGCCTTGGCCGCGTGGGTCCCGTGCTGCTGGGCCAGCCGCCAGTGCTCGATGCGGGCGGTGAGCCCGCTGCCGCGCTCCGGGAAGGCCGCGATATCGCCCGCGATCCAGACGCCGTCGGCGATCTTCAGGTCGGAGCCGACCGGGAGGCCGCCCTGCTGGTCCGGCTCCACCCCGGCGACGAGCGCGGTCTCCGGCGCGGCGCCCGCGCCGATCAACACGATGTCGGCCGGCAGCCGCATGCCGGCCTCCGTCTCGACCGCCTCAATGGATTCGGTGCCGGTGATCCGCGCGACCTGTCCCGTCACGAAGGTTACGCCGTTGCCTTCATGGTAGCGCTTCAGCCCCGCCCCCACCGCCTCGCCGAAGCGCTTGGCGAAGGGCACCGCCTCGCGGGACAGCACCGTCACGGACAGGCCGCGCTTGGTCAGGAAGGCCGCGGCCTCCAGGCCGATGAAGCCGGCACCGATCACCACCACCCGCTTGGCGCGCTCGGCCGCGTCGCTCAGCCGCACCGCATCGTCGAGGCTGCGCAACGTCATGACGCCCGGAAGGTCCGTCCCCCCAAAATCCGGCACCACCGCCCGGCTGCCGGTGGCGATCACCAGCGCATCGCCGGTCAGCACTCGCCCGTCCGCGAGAGTGACGCTGCGGGCGGCCGGGTCGATCCGGGTCGCCTCGCCCTGGATGCGCTCGACCCGGTGCGCGGCGGCGAAGTCCGGTTCCAGCAGGGTCTTCTCGGGGGGCGTCGGCTTGGCCAGGAACTGCTTGGACAGCTTGGTCCGGTCGTAAGGTGGCGAGACCTCGCGACCGACCATCGTGATCGCCCCCGGAAAACCATCGCGCCGGAGCGTGGTCACGCAGGCGACCGCCGCGGCGCCGGTGCCGACGATCAGGACTTTCCCAATGGTCGACCCGGCCCGCTTGGCCGAGGCGGGCTCGGGGGTCAGCGTCGCGACCGCCTCGTCGCCCTCGATCCGGACGGGATAGCGGGTGAGTGGCTCGAGGGCCGGCGGCTCTTCCAGGCTGCCGTCGGCGAGCGCGAAGGCCGCCTTGTGCCACGGGCAGTAGAGCCGGCCGCCGCAGATCTCGCCCTTGGCCAGCGGCGCCCCAAGATGCGGGCACTTGGCCTGAAAGGCACGCACGCCGTCGGTATCGCGCACGAACAGCACCGTGTCCTCGCCGGCCTTGCCCTCGGCCTTGCCGCCGAGGGGGATTGCGTCGAGGGCGAGGCGGATCTCGCGGGGCTTGTCCTGATCCATCCTCGCTCCTCCCGGTGGTGACCCGAGCCATCGTGGCCCGCGCACCAAGCCGCGAATCGAGGAAGTGTTTCCGGGCCTTCCGTCGCAGGGCCGGCGGCTCAGGCGCGGCTCGCCACCGCGACGCCGAGCGCCGCCACCGCCATCCCGGCGACCTGCACCAGGGTGAGCACCTCGCCGAACAGCAGGTAGCCCAGCACGGCCGCCACCGGCGGCACTAGGAAGAACAGGGCTGCGACGCCCGCCACCGCGCCCCGCCGGATCAGCGCCAGCAGCAGCAGGATGCCGGCCACCGAGTTGACCAGGATCGCCCAGGCGAGGCCGAGCCAGAGGGGCGTCACCGGGTCGATCTCGGCATGGCCGAAGGCCAGCGCCAGGGGGATCGCGCAGGCCATCCCGCCGACGAATTGCAGCGTCGCGTTGGCCAGCAGGTCGCCGCCGCCGCCGGTCCGCTTCTGCCAGAGGGTGCCCAGCGTCAGCGCCAGGACCGCCAGGAGGCTGACCGCCAAGGCAGCCGGCGGGATCCCGGAGGCGTCCGTGGCGCCGAGCTTCGGGGCGAGCACCAGGCCGGCCCCGGCAAAGCCCAGCAGGATCCCCAGCGCCCGCCGGCCGCTGACCCGCTCGCCCAGCAGCGGCTGCGCCAACAGGGCCGTCAGCAGCGGCTGAAGGCTGCCGACCAGGGCGGCGATCCCGGCCGGCAGCCCGCGGCTCACCGCCCAGAACACCCCCGACAGGTAGACTCCCTGCATCAGGAAGCCCGCCACCATGGGATCGCGCCAGCCGGCCCGGTTCTTCGGCCAGTGCACCCGGGACGCCGTCGCGATCAGCGCCAGCAGCACGGCGACCCCGGTGAACCGGACCGCCGTGAATCCCAGCGGATCGGCATGCGGGATCACGGCCCGGGCGGAGATGAAGCCGGTTGCCCAGATCGGGACGAACAGCACCGGCAGGGCGCCGGCCGCGAGCGTCGCGGGTCGTGTGGGTGTAAGCATGGCCTTAGGAAGGATCATCCGTCCCTTGAGTCGCAAGACAATTCGGCCGCCCGGGCGATGGGAAGCATGGGGCGTGGCCGCGGCGCGTCACCGGCGCGCGAACGGGACCGGACGGGTCCCGCGGCGTTGACGGGCCGGCTCGGACGCCCTTCATCGGCGGGCCGGCACGAGGATCGTTGGACACCCGTGAAATCACTTCGCAGCGGATTCCAGGTCGCGGGCCTCGCGGCGCAGCGCTTCGTCGCCCATGACGGCTGGGCGATCGCCAGCCACATCGCGCTCTCGACCCTGACTTCCCTGTTCCCGTTCCTGATCCTGCTGGCCGCGCTCGCCGGCCTGTTCGGCACGCAGTCGCTGGCCGACGAGGCCGGGGTGCTGATCTTCGACGCCTGGCCCCGGGAGATCGCCAAGCCGATCGTCGGCGAGGTCCACCGGGTGCTCACCGAGCAGCGCAGCGGCGTGCTGACGCTCGGCGCCCTGTTCGCCCTGTATTTCTCGTCCTCGGGCGTCGAGAGCCTGCGGGTTGGTCTCAACCGGGCCTATGGGCTGCGTGAGAGCCGCCCCTGGTGGCTGACCCGGCTCGAATCGATCGGCTATGTGATCTGCGGCGCCTTCGCGATGCTGGCCTTCGCGCTGCTCGTGGTGCTGGGCCCGCTGATCTGGCGCAACATCGTGCTGGTCGCGCCGGGGCTGGAGCCCCTGAGCCTCACGGTGGCGATCGGGCGGATCGGCGTCACGGCCCTGCTGCTGGCGGTGGTGCTGATCATCGCCCACAAGTTCGTGGCCGCCGGCCGGCGCTCGATCCTGTCGGTGCTGCCGGGGATCGGGGTGACGCTGGTCCTGTGGTTCTTCGCCGGCCTCGGCTTCGGCTATTATCTCGACCGATTCTCGAACGCCTACGCGTCCACCTACGGGGGCTTGGCCACCGCGATGGTGTTCCTGGTGTTCCTGTACTGGCTCGCCGCCATGTTCCTGTTCGGCGGCGAGGTCAACGGCACGGTGATTGCCGCCCGCCGCAGCCGCCTGCAGGCGAAGATGCTGGCCCGGCGGGCCAAGATGGAGGGACGATGGACGGCCTCGAGCACCTGACGATCCGCGTCAACGGCGCGGATCTGCACGTCGCCCGCTGCGGCTCGGGTACGCCGCTGCTGCTGCTCCACGGCTGGCCGGAATTCTGGCTGACCTGGGAGCCGGTGATGGCGCGGCTCGCCGCCCGCCACACCCTGATCGCCCCGGATCTGCGCGGCTTTGGCGACAGCGACAAGCCCGCGGGTCCGTTCGGGCCGCCCGAGCAGGCCGCCGACATGGCGGGTTTGCTCGACGCGCTCGGCATCGACCGCGCCGGCATCGTCGGCCACGATGTCGGCGGCGCGGTGATCCAGGCGCTGGCCCGGGCCCATCCGGAGCGTTGCGCCGGCCTGTTCCTGTTCGACTTCGTCTATCCCGGGATAGGCCCCCGCCTCGGGGAGCCGGATCGGCTCAGCGAGATCTGGTACCAGTCCTTCAACCAGATGGACCTGGCGGTGACGCTGGTGGGCGCCAACCGCGAGAGCTGCGCCGCCTATATCGGCCATTTCCTGCGCCACTGGTCGCACCGCAAGGATGCGTTCGATCCCGTGATGGACGCCTTCGCGGACAATTTCTGGAAGGCCGGAAACCTCGCGGGCGGCTTCGCGCATTACCGGGCGGCCCATGCTGGCCGGATCGCGATGCTCAAGGGCGAGGCCCCGCCCCTGCCGCCGATCACAGTGCCGACCTGCGTGCGCTGGGCCGAGCACGATCCGATCTTCCCCTATGCCTGGACCGACCGCCTGGGCGAGACGTTCTCGGATCTCGACCTCGCGCCGTTCCCGGGCGTCGGCCACTTCCCCCACCGGGAGGACCCCGACCGGGCTGCGGCCGAGATCGGGGGGTTCTTTGGGCGGATTGGGTGGGTTTGAAAGGGCCAGACGCTCGAACCTCCATATAGCTCAGCCTGCCACATCCTTCAGCATAGGCGACTGTGCCGACAGCCCTCACCACCTTTTCGAGCACAGCAATCGGGAAATGTGCAGGACTTCGGAATGCAGCATATCCCCGATTCGCTGTGCTTATGATGACTGACAGGATAATCAACGACTGTATTTTTGTAGTACAATTAATACTTTGCCGTCAATCAAGACGCTATATCTGCTTTTTCTCTTCAGATCGCCTCTATTTTTCGATTTAAATCATCGTCAAGAGACAAATTTCTTGATAAAATCGTACTAGGTCTTGATGCGAGGTAAATTTTATGCATATCATAGGTCACGTATGTATAAATGGGCGGTCGATTAATTCATTTTAAATAAAAATATAAATTACGCTCGCTATTAATAGGAAATTTCAAGATGAGCACTATCGTTGCAGGATCATCATCCTCAATCATTGCTCTGAAGACCCTCCGAAATGATGCGTCCGTAAGGACGAAACGCGTTCAGGGAGATGTCGATCCCACGGTTCGATCGCCTGACCCGCGGAGCGCTTATTCGCTTTCACCACCGGCAGCCAATGCTCTGTTGTCGTTCTCGGAAATATCGAGCGCACGAACGGCGACCACTTCGCCAATTGACGATAAAATTCGTGCTAATACATCAAATTCGTTTTCCATTAATAATGTAAAATCCCGTGATGTACCATTGTTGAAAATGACACTGCATCTCATTAGGGGTAACCCAAGCACAGATATAAAAGAATTTACATCCCAACTCCCATCATATCTATCAAAACAAACCGAGACCCGTGACCCATCAGATTTATCCACCCCGCCCAAAATTCATCTTGACGACGAAAGTCTGGTGAGAGAAGCGCGGAATAGCGTGCTCGGTATTTACGAGATCGCTACGACAGACGAAAAAGCTCGAGAATGGGTCGGGCTCCACATGTCTCATTCCGGTCCATACGACCCGAATGACGCCAAGGTTCAGGCTGTCCTGAACGGAACGGCCAAGATCATTCGTGGTCCTGATCCTGCTGAAACTGGATATACTTCGCACAGCAAAGCGGTTTATGGCCGCGATCCTGTGACCGGAGCCATTGAGGAAAAAGGCACCACAACCTGGGCAGAAATCAATAATAAGAAATTTATAGAAAATTTCGAACAGAAAAATCCAGGTTTCTCAGTCCATCCAGTCTATATCAGCGACGACGATGTTGCACTCGTCGTCTATCCGGTAGCGTCGAACGCCAAGCGGGCCACATCCCAGCCGATCAAATAAGAAGCTTCGGTCACACATCGCTAGAGAACAAGGTGCGGATGCTAGGAACTCGGCTGCAGCGACGCTTCAGCCTATCGGCATGGATCCCCATCCCACTTGTCGTGCACGGGTCCCACGCGTCGTCCGCGGTGTAATATGAACCCTGAACGGAGTGCGTGAGGTCAATCGGTCAGCGGGACTGGTTGCGGTAGACGCAATCGCGCCCGCGATCCTCGTACCCGCCCGGGCAGGCGGTGACGCAGGCGCCGGCCGCGAGCTTTTTCGGGGGCGGGCAGGCGCCGGCAACTTGCGCCTGGGCCGGGACGGCCGCGAGCAGCAATGCGATCAGAGCCTTGGCCATGCGGGTGCGGCCTGCCGAGGCCCGGCTGATCCCTTCGAGGTACCGCATCGTCGTCATCCATCCCGCAGGCGGATCGGTGACCGGGAGATATGACGTCGCGCGGCCGCGTCACCCGGCGGCAGGGTGTTCCGACGCACCGCGCTCCGTCAACGCGGCCACGATCCGCGCCACCTCGGCCTCGGCGGCGGGAAAGCCCCGGCTCGTGTCGATCACGAAATCCGCCCGGGCCCGCTTCTCGGCATCCGGCATCTGCTTGGCGCGGATCGCCTCGAAGGCCTCTTCGGTCATGCCGGGACGTGCCAGGACCCGGGCGCGCTGGACGTCCGGGGGCGCGCTGACCACGGCGACCGCGTCGCAGCGGCTCTCGCCCCCGGTCTCGTAGAGGAGCGGGATGTCGAGGACGACCAGGGGGGCGTCCGCGTGCCGGGCCAGGAACGCCGTGCTGGCCGCCCGGACCAGCGGGTGGACGATGGCTTCGAGCGCCGCCATCCGGTCGGGATCGCCAAGCACCGCCGCGCGCAGACGAGCGCGGTCGACGCCGCCCTGCGGGTCGAGCACGCCGGGAAAGGTTTTGCCGATCGCCGCGGCAGCCTCGCCCCCGGGACCGTAGAGGGCGTGGACGGCGGCGTCGGCATCGTGGACCGGGACGCCCAGCGCCGAAAACATCTTGGCGGTGGCCGACTTGCCCATGCCGATCGAGCCGGTCAGGCCGAGAATGACGGGGCGGCTGACGGGAGGCCCCTTGGTCATCCGGAAAGATCCGCCACGATCCGGTCCCGCAGGCCTGGGGTAACGGCGGGGCGCAGGCCGAACCACGCCTCGAAGCCCGGCACCGCCTGGTGCAGCAGCATCCCGAGTCCATCGACCGCGGCGAGCCCCCGATGGCGCGCTGCCGCGAGCAGGTCGGTCTCCAGGGGGGCGTAGACGATGTCGGCCACCGCGGCGGTTTCCGGCAGCGGGGTCAGGTCGAGATCGAGGGGCGGTTGGCCCTTCATGCCGAGCGACGTGGTGTTGACCAAAAGCCCCGCCCCGGCGAGCGCGTCGGGCAGGTCGTTCCAGTCGAGCGCCGCGCCGATCCCCGGGGCCAAGGCCGCCAGCGTCTCGGCCCGGGCACGGGTGCGGTTGGCGATCAGGATCCGGCGCAGGCCATTCTCGGCGAGGCCAACCACGATCGCGCGCGCTGCGCCGCCGGCACCCAGCACCACGGCCGTACCGCCGGCCCGCTCCGGCCAGCCGGCGCCGAGGCTGTGGTCGAGATGACCGCAGAAGCCCGGCGCATCGGTGTTGTCGCCGCGGACCCGGCCGTCGGGCTCGACCACCAGCGTATTCACCGCGCCGATTTTTTCCGCCCGCGACGTCAGCGTATCGACGAGCGCGTAAGCCGCCTCCTTGTGGGGGATCGTGACGTTGCCGCCCCGGAAGCCGGAATCCGGCAACGCCCGGAGGAAGTCAGCAAACGCCGCCGGCGCGACGTCCAGACGCTCGTAGGAGCCCGGGATGCCGTGCTGGCTAAGCCAATAGCCGTGGATCAGCGGTGAGCGCGAATGCGCGATCGGGTGGCCGACCACGAAGGCCCGGGGGATCGGGGCGGCGCTCACGCGGCACACGCTTCGGCGAGACGGCAGGCCGGGCCGCCGGCCGCCTCGATCTGCAGGGTGGCGTGGCCGATGCCGAAGCGGGTGCGCAGGCCCTCGGCGGTCTCGTTGAGGAAGCCGTTGCCGGGCGCCCGATGCGCCGGGTGGTCCTCAGCGATCACCAGATGGACCGTGAGGGCGACGCTGGTGGTGCTCATCGGCCAGATGTGCAGGTCGTGGAGGTCGACCACCCCGGGCCGGTCGCGCAGGAAGCCGGTCACCGCCTCCGGGGAGATCTCCGGCGGCACGGCGTCGAGGGACATCGCCACGCTGTCGCGCAGGAGGCCCCAGGTCGCCCAGACCACCAGGGCCGCAATGACAAGGCTGACCGCGGGGTCGAGCCAACTGAGCCCGGTGAGCTGGATCGCCAAGCCCGCGACCACCACGCCCGCGGAGATCGCGGCATCGGCCGCCATGTGCAGGAAGGCGCCGCGGATGTTGATGTCGCCCTTGGCGCCGCTGGCGAACAGCCAGGCGGTCAGGCCGTTGACCAGGATGCCGATGGCGGCGACCACCATCACGGTCGTGGCGGCCACGGGCTCGGGATGGACCAGCCGGACCAGGGCCTCCCAGATCACCGCGCCCATGGCGATCAGCAGGAACACGGCGTTGAACAAAGCCGCCAGGATCGAGGAGCCGCGGTACCCGTAGGTGAAGCGAGCGCTGGCGCGGCGGCGCACCAGGATGGCGGCGATCCAGGCGGCGGCGAGGCCCAGCACGTCGGAGAGGTTGTGGCCGGCATCGGCCACCAGGGACATGGAGTTGCTGAGGTAGCCGTAGGCGGCCTCGACCACCACGAAGCTGGTGTTGAGCACGATGCCGATCGCGAAGGCCGGCCCGAAATTCTTCGGCGTGTGGACGTGGCCGCCATGGCCGCCGTGACCACCATGGGAATGGGATCCGTGGGAATGATCGTGCCCGGCCAAGACGGTGCTCCGTTCGATCGTGGTTTCAAAAGGTCCGGGACCTTTTGCGGGTGCAGGGCGGAGCCCTGCAAGCCTCCGGGCTCCGCCCCGGAACCCCGCCAAAGGGCTGAGCCCTTTGGGAACCCGGTCTAGAAATCCAGATAGCCGGCCCGGCGCAGGCGGGCGAGCAGCGGCAGCAGCGGCAGGCCGAGCACGGTCGAGTGGTCGCCGATGACCGATTCGAACAGGTGGATACCCGGCCCTTCCAACTGGTAGCCGCCGACGCTGGCGCGCACCTTTTCGTCGCCGGCGCACGCCACATAGGCGGCGATCGCCCGGGCATCGAGAGGACGGATCGTCAGCCGGGCGGTCGCCACGAAGCCGTCGCTCAGGGCACCGGCCAGCGCCGCCGCGGAATGCAGGGCGTGGGTGCGGCCGGCGAGGCGGGCGAGCTGGGCCCGCGCTGCGTCCGAATCCCGAGGCTTGTGGAAGATCGCGCCGTCGAGCTCCAGTACCTGGTCGGCGCCGAGGACGACGCGCCCCGGATGACGGGAGGCCACCGCGTCGGCCTTGGCCCGGGCCAAGCGCAGGGCGAGGTCGGGCGGCGCCAGTCCCTGGCTCGACGCCTCTATGGCACGCTCGTCGACGTCGGGGGACGCGGTCTCCACCGGCAGGGCCGCGCTCTCCAGGAGCAGGCGCCGGGTCGGGCTGGTGGAGGCGAGGAGGAGCGGGTCCGGACGGAGCCAGGGCGAGCGGGGCATCGCGCCAGTGTCACGGATCGGGCCGCTGAAGCAAGGCTGCGACGAGCCCCGCCGCCGGGATGAACCGGTCGGCGGGGCTGTCGCGGAGCCGATACGCAACCCAGCTCCCAAGGCCGACCATGGCAGGCACGGGTTAGGAGAAGGTCAACGCGGTCTCTGGTTTCCAAAGGGCCGAGCCCTTTGGCGGGGTTCGGGGGCGGAGCCCCTGAGATCGACCCGATCAGGTGTTCATCGAGTCGAAGAAGTCGCTGTTGCTCTTGGTCTGGCGCAGCTTGTCGAGCAGGAACTCGATCGCGTCGGTGACGCCCATCGGGTTGAGGATGCGGCGCAGCACGTAGGTCTTCTTGAGGGCGTCCGGCGGGACCAGCAGCTCCTCCTTGCGGGTGCCGGAGCGGGTGATGTCGATCGCCGGGAAGATGCGCTTGTCCGAGACCTTGCGGTCCAGGATGATCTCCGAGTTGCCGGTGCCCTTGAACTCCTCGAAGATTACCTCGTCCATGCGCGAACCGGTGTCGATGAGCGCGGTGGCGATGATCGAGAGCGAGCCGCCCTCCTCGATGTTGCGGGCGGCGCCGAAGAAGCGCTTGGGCCGCTGCAGGGCGTTGGCGTCGACGCCGCCGGTCAGCACCTTGCCGGAGGACGGCACCACGGTGTTGTAGGCGCGGCCGAGGCGCGTGATCGAGTCGAGCAGGATGACGACGTCGCGGCCGTGCTCCACCAGGCGCTTGGCCTTCTCGATCACCATCTCGGCGACCTGCACGTGGCGGGTGGCCGGCTCGTCGAAGGTGGAGGCGATGACCTCGCCCTTCACCGAGCGGATCATGTCGGTGACCTCCTCGGGGCGCTCGTCGATGAGCAGCACGATGAGGTAGCATTCCGGGTGGTTGAGGGTGATCGACTGCGCGATGTTCTGCATCAGCACGGTCTTGCCGGTGCGCGGCGGCGCCACGATCAGGGCGCGCTGACCTTTGCCGATCGGCGCGACGATGTCGATGATCCGGGGCGAGAAGTCCTTCTTGGTCGGATTCTCGAGCTCGAGCTTGAACCGCTTGGTGGGGAAGAGCGGCGTCAGGTTGTCGAAATGGACCTTGTGCTTGATCTTTTCCGGGTTCTCGAAATTGATCGTGTTGACCTTCAGAAGCGCGAAGTAGCGCTCGCCGTCCTTGGGGCCGCGGATCGGGCCCTCGACGGTGTCGCCGGTGCGCAGGCCGAAGCGCCGGATCTGAGTCGGCGAGATGTAGATGTCGTCCGGGCCGGGCAGATAGTTCGAGTCGTTCGAGCGCAGGAAGCCGAAGCCGTCCTGCAGCACCTCAACGGTGCCGGCGCCGATGATCTCGACCTCCTTGGCAGCGAGCTGCTTCAGGATGGCGAACATCAGCTCCTGCTTGCGCATGGTCGAGGCGTTCTCGACCTCGACCTCCTCGGCGAAGGCGATCAGGTCGGTCGGCGTCTTGGCCTTGAGGTCGAACAGCTTGACCTCGCGCACGCCTTCGAGGACGGCGATGGTGCCGGTCGCCGGGGCGTCGGCCGGATCCGCGGTCTCGGGATCGGCCAGGGGATCGGCGAAGGCGTCGGGATGTGGCGTCATGGGGTGTCTTGCAACCGACGGAGAAGGTGGGAGGGCCGGTTCTGCGCCAAGCAACCCGGGGGACGGGCGCCGGAGAGCGGGCCGCGCTGGAGAGCGAGGGGCCCGAAGATCGTCTTGGCTGGACCGTTTTCGGCAGGACCCTCGCGGCTCACGGGCGCGCTGCGGCGCTGACCTTGTGAAGAGGGCCCACAAGAAATAACGCGTTTTTCCACCGCACTCAAGGGGCTGATGGATCGGGGACGCTTGGGGCGGCGCGGGATCGGTGACGATGGGCCCGCATCGTCGCGGGATGGGGCGTCATGGCCTCCCACGCATCCCCTCCCCCCTCTGCGGGGGAGGGTGGCCCCCAAAGGGGGTCGGGAGAGGGGAGCAACGGTGCAGAATTGCCCATAGCCTGCACGCCTGCTCCGCCCCTTTCTGAACCCGGGTTCCCCTCTCCCGACCCGGCCTGACGGCCGGCCCACCCTCCCCCGCAGAGGGGGGAGGGAGAGGCGCCCCATTTTCAAACCGTCGGCAGCCCGTAGAGGCGTCCCTCCGTCACGATCCGTTGAACACCCCTGCGCAGGCCGGATCTCGCGGTTTCGCTTCTGCGGCGCTAAAGCGCTGTGCGCGGAACTGTGGTCTTGCGGAGCCGTTCCCCGTCCCGGTGCTGCAGCGCAGCAAATTGTTCACCCGAGAGCCCGGCCCCACAGACATGCGCGACGACGCCACCGGACGCACCATCACTGCGCATGAGCCGCGCCGGATCCCGTGGCTCGACATCGTGTTCGGCTTCGGACCGATGGTGCCGATCGCCGTTGGCGCCGCCGCCGCCTGGTGGCTGAACGGGCAGCCCCTCGATTATCTCGTGGCCCTGTTCACCCTGCTCTACGCCGCCTCGATCCTGCTGTTCCTGGCCGGCGTCCACCGGGGCGTCAGCTTCCGCACCGAGGGTGGACCGCGGCTCGCCCAGATCGTCACGATGCTGGTCCTGTACGCGCTCGGTCTGTTCAGCCTGTTCGCGGCCGTGATGGGCAAGGCGGTGCCGGCACTCGCCATGCTGATCCTCGGCTACGCGGCCATCGGGATCCTCGATCCGATCGCGGCCCGCGCCGGCGAGGTGCCGCTGGCCCATGCCCGCCTGCGCCCGCTGCAGATGCCCATCGCCGTGGTGAGCCTCGCGGTCCTGCTCTGGCTCAAGCTGACCGCGCCCTATTAACGGTTTGACGGGCGTTCCCAATCGTCATTGCGAGCGCAGCGAAGCAACCCAGCGTAGCGCGAGGCCCCCGAACGTGGCGTTGCCCTGGGTCGCTTCGCTGCGCTCGCAATGACGGCGCGGGATAGGCGGCCAAGGAAGCTTCCCGGAAACCGAATTCCCCTTTCGGCCGTCATGCTCTAGAGCCCGGCCCCAGGATCTCCGCCGCGCCGGGGACGACTCACACCGGATCCGGGCTCCGGGTCCGCGAGAAGCGAACGCGTTCACATGTCCAAGCCCGAAACCGCGAAGGCCGAAAGCCGGGCCGAAATCCTGAAACCCCGCCTGCCCCGCGGCTTCGTCGACCGCCGCGCCGACGAGATCGCCGCCCAGGGACGGATGCTGGAGACGATCCGCAAGAGTTTCGAGCTCTACGGCTTCGAGGCCCTGGAGACCCCGTTCGTCGAGTACACCGAGGCGCTCGGCAAGTTCCTGCCCGACCTCGACCGGCCGAATGCCGGCGTGTTCTCGTTCCAGGACGACGACGAGGCCTGGCTCTCCTTGCGCTACGACCTGACCGCGCCGCTGGCCCGGTTCGTCGCCGAGAATTATGACGCCCTGCCAAAACCCTATCGCAGCTACCGGGCCGGCTACGTGTTCCGCAACGAGAAGCCGGGGCCGGGCCGGTTCCGGCAGTTCATGCAGTTCGATGCCGACATCGTCGGCGCCGGCAGCGTCGCGGCCGATGCCGAGACCTGCATGCTGATGGCCGACACCCTCGACCGGCTCGGGCTCGGCGGCCAGTACGTGGTCAAGGTCAACAACCGCAAGGTGCTCGACGGGGTCATGGAGGCGATCGGCCTCGCCGGCCCCGACAAGGCCGGCCAGCGGCTGACCGTCCTGCGGGCGATCGACAAGCTCGACCGCCTCGGCGTCGACGGCGTGCGCGACCTGCTCGGCCCCGGCCGCAAAGACGAGAGCGGCGACTTCACCAAGGGCGCCGGCCTCGACGCCAGTGCGGTCTCCCGGATCCTGGCCTACGTGTCGTTCCAGGCCGATGCCGGAGACGGCGCCGACAAGATGGCGTTCTGGGAAAAGTTCTTCGCCGGCTGGCACGAGGCGGTGGGCGAATCCGAGACCGGCCGCGCGGGCATCGCCGAGTTGCACGCGATCATGCGGCTCTGCGCGGCGGCGGGCTATGGCCACGACGTGATCCGGGCCGATCCGAGTGTGGTGCGCGGGCTCGAATACTATACCGGCCCGGTCTACGAGGCCGAGCTGACCTTCCCGGTCACCAACGAGGACGGCCAGACCGTGCGCTTCGGTTCGGTGGCCGGCGGCGGACGCTACGACGGCCTGGTCGGGCGGTTCCGGGCCGAGCCGGTGCCGGCCACGGGCTTTTCCATCGGCGTCTCGCGGCTGTTCTCGGCGCTCCAGCTGGTGAAGAGCCCGCTGCTCGCCGGCACCGAGACCCCCGGCCCGGTGGTGGTGCTGGTCCTCGACCGCGAGAACATGGCCGATTACCAGCGGCTGGTCGCCCTGCTGCGGGCGGACGGGATCCGGGCCGAGCTCTATCTCGGGTCTGCGGGCATGAAGGCGCAGATGAAATACGCCGACCGCCGCCGCGCGCCCGTGGCGGTGATCCAGGGCTCGAACGAGCGCCTGGCCGGCGAGGTCCAGATCAAGGATCTGATTGAGGGCGCCCGCGCCGCCGAGTCCATCGGCAGCAACGCCGAGTGGAAAGCCGCCCGCCCGGCCCAATTCTCCTGCCCGGAGGCCGACCTGGTCGCCCAGGTCCGCGCCGTCCTGGCCCGCCACTTCCCCGCCACCGCGGGCTGAGTCCTGGTTTCAAAAGGTCTTCGACCTTTTGCGGGTCCAGGGCAGAGCCCTGGTCCATCGGGGCTCTGCCCCGATACCCCGCCAAAGGGCTGAGCCCTTTGGGAACCCAGGATCTCTACGTGTCGCCAAGCGCGACTGCGATTGCTAGAGAGCGCCCGCGAGGGACATGCGATGACACGACCGGAGGCCGGTGAGACGGGGGCGGGCGACGCGGCGCGGACGCGGCTGCTCGCGCATCTGAGTGCGGCCGGCTACCGGCCGGTGACGCCCCCGGTGCTGCAGCCGGTGGAGCCGTTCCTGGAGCTGTCCGGCGAGGATATCCGCCGTCGGATCTTCGTCACCCAGGACGCGGCCGGGGCCGAATTGTGCCTGCGGCCGGAATTCACGATTCCGGTCTGCCGCCTGCACCGGGCCCAGGCCGACGGCCAGGCGGCCGATTACAGCTATTGCGGTCCGGTCTTCCGGCTCGCCGCCGACGAGCCCGACGAGTTCTTCCAGGCCGGCATCGAATCGATCGGCCGCACCGACACGCCCGCCGCCGATGCTGAGGTGCTGGGGCTGGCCCTCGAAGGCCTCGCCCTGTTCGGCCGGACCGACCCGGCGGTGCGGCTCGGCGATATGGGCCTGACCGTGGCGCTGCTCGACGGGCTGGCGGTGCCGCCGGCGGCCAAGCGGCGGACCCTGCGGGCGCTCGCCGCCGGGCGCTCCCTCGACGAGGTTACCAATGGCGGCGAGGGCGCCCGCCCCGAGGACCCGCATGCCGGCCTGCTGGCAGCGATCCAGGGCCAGGACCCGCGGGGCGTGCGTGCCTTCGTGGAGGATGTGCTGGCCATCGCCGGCATTTCGGCGGTGGGCGGCCGCAGCGCCGGCGAGATCGCCGAGCGCTTCCTCGGCAAGGCGGCCGCGCAGGCCAATGGCGGCGCCGGGCTCAACGCCGAGAACCGCGCGATCCTCGACCGCTACCGGGTGATCGCCGGCCATCCGGACGCGGCGGCGCGCGACCTGCGGGGGCTGGTCGCTGACGCCGGCCTGCGCCACGACGCCGTGTCGGCCGCCCTCGACCTGTTCGAGGAGCGCACCGGCTTCATCGCGGCCCGGGGCCTGCCGATCGAGCGCTTCCGCTTCCAGGGCGGCTTCGCCCGCAACCTCGACTACTACACCGGCTTCATCTTCGAGGTGAACGAGGGCGACGGCCCGATGCTGGTCGGCGGCGGCCGCTACGACGGCCTGCTCGGGCATCTCGGCAGCGCGGCGCCCCTGCCCGCGGTGGGCTGCACCTTCTGGGTCGAGCGTGTGGCGGGAGCCGGCCGATGACGGATTCGGGCACCATGCCGTTGATCCTCGCCGTCCCGTCCAAGGGACGCCTCCAGGAGAATGCCAGCGCGTTCTTCGGCCGGGCCGGCCTGCGGCTCGCCCAGGGCGCGGGCGCCCGCGACTATCGCGGCAAGCTTGTCGGCGTGCCGGGGGTCGAGGTGCGCTACCTCTCCGCCTCGGAGATCGCCGCGCAGCTCGCCTCCGGGGCGGCCCATCTCGGCATCACGGGCGAGGACCTGATCCGCGAGACCCTGCCGGACGTGCGCGGCCAGGTGGAGCTCCTGACCCCGCTCGGCTTTGGCAACGCCACCGTGGTGGTGGCGGTGCCCCAGGCCTGGATCGACGTGCGGGCCATGGCCGATCTCGACGAGGTCGCGGCGCTGATGCGGACCCGCCACGGCCGCCGCCTGCGGGTGGCGACGAAATACGTGAACCTGACTCGCCGGTTCTTCGCCGAGAAGGGCGTCGCCGATTACCGCATCGTCGAGAGCCTGGGCGCCACCGAGGGCGCGCCGGCGGCGGGCTCGGCCGAGATCGTGGTCGACATCACCACCACGGGGGCGACGCTCAGCGCCAACGCCCTGAAGGTGCTGGACGACGGCATCATCCTGCGCTCCGAGGCCAATCTGGTGGCCTCGCTCAAGGCCCCCTGGGGCGAGGGCCAGCGGGCGGCGTTGCGCACCGTGCTCGGCCGGATCGCCGCCGAGGAGCGCGCCCGCACCACCCGGGAGGTCCGGGCGGCCCTGCCGGAGAGCGGCACCATCGACCTCGCCACCATCGCGGGCCTGCACGAAGCCGAATTGCCCTACGGCGCCCCGCGGGGGAGCGACGGCGAGATTGTCCTGCGCTGCCCCGAGGGCGCCGTGTTCGAGCTCGCCGGCGCCCTGGTGGAGGCCGGTGCCCGGGCGGTGACGGTGCGGCGGGTCGACTACGCCTTCGCGGCGGAGAACCCGCTGGCAGAGCGGCTGCTGGCCCGGCTCTAAGCGCCCGGCCATGGAGCTGAAATGGCTCGAGGACTTCCTGAGCCTCGCGCGCACCGGTAGCTTCTCCCGCTCGGCGGTGGAGCGCCACGTCACCCAGCCCGCCTTCGGGCGGCGGATCCGGGCGCTCGAGGGCTGGCTCGGCGTGCCGCTGATCGACCGCAGCACCTACCCGACCGCCCTGACGCCTGAGGGCCAGCTGTTCCGCGAGACCGCGCAGGAGACCGTCCGGCTCCTGTACGAGGGCCGCGACGCGCTGCGGGCCCGGACCCGGCCGGCCGCCCGGGCCGTGTCGGTGGCCGCGCTCCACACCCTGGCGCTCACCGTCTTCCCGGGCTGGTACCGGGACATCGAGGCCCGGACCGGGCCGCTCGGCAGCCGGCTGCTGCCGGGGGACTTCCACGCCTGCGTGCAGGCGCTGGCCGAGGGTAGCCACGACCTGCTGCTGACCTACCACCATCCCGGCGTGCCGATCCCCCTCGATCCGGCGGCGTTCCCGCACCGCGTCATCGGCCGGGACAGCCTCGTGCCGGTGCACCGGCCGGGAGCGGCGCCCGCCGACCTGCCCGGCCTCGGCTACCCGGCGGATTCCTTCCTGGGCCGGGTGGTGGCGCACAGTGCCAAGCCGATGCCGGCGGCCCATGTCAACGAGAACGCCATGGCGGAGGCGCTGAAGTTCATGGCCCTGGCGGGCCACGGCCTGGCCTGGCTGCCCGAGAGCCTGGTCACCCGCGAGCTCGCCGAGGGCTGCCTCGTGGCCGCCGGGCCCGGGGCCGCCCTGGAAATCCGTCTCTACCGGAACGCCGCCCGCCGCCACCCGGCCCTCGACGCGGTCTGGCAGGCCGCCCACGCCCTGGCCTCCGAGAAAGGTTGAAACCGGGTTCCCAGAGGGCCAGCCCTTTGGCGGAGTGTCGGGGCAGCGCCCCGACGATGCCGGACCGGCATGGCCCGTGCCGACACGGCATTGGACGCAGAGCCCGTTCGCTCCGCAAGACCGCGTCCGCAACGTTCGGAGGCGATGATGCTCGGTGTTCTCGGGGGGATGGGTCCGTTGGCGACGGCAGACTTCTTGGCCAAGCTGGTGCGGGCGACGCCGGCCCGGCGCGACCAGGACCACATCCCGACCCTGGTCTGCTCGGCAGCCGACATTCCCGACCGGGCCTCCGCCATCCTGGGCCAGGGCCCGGACCCGCTGCCGGCGATGCGCGCGGCTCTGGCCCGCCTGGAGGCGGCGGGCGCCACCCGGATCGCGATCCCCTGCAACACCGCCCATCACTGGCACGCGGCCCTCCAGGCCGGCACGGCGCTGCCGATCCTGCACATCGTCGACGCCGTGGCCGACGACCTCGCCGGAAGTGGTCTTGCTGGCGGCCCGGTCGGCCTCTTGGCCACCGGCGGGACCCTGCGGGCCGGCCTATATCCGGAGCGGCTTGCGCGGCACGGCTTCACCTGCCTGAGCCCCGATCCGGACGGACAGGATGCGGTGGTCGCGGCGATCGATCTGGTGAAGGCCGGCCAGGTGGCCGAGGCCGCCCTGATCCTCGAAGCCCAGGCCCGAGCCCTGGCGGCCGCCGGCTGCCGCCGGGTGGTGATGGCCTGCACCGAGATCCCGGTGGCGCTGTCCAGCCTCGACGACAATCTCGCGGGGGTGATGGTGGATGCGACCGAGGCCCTGGCCCGGGCCTGCGTCGCCGCCTGCCGGGCCGATGCAGTGGTGCTGCCGCTCGTGGCGTGATGGGTGGCGACGCGCCGAGGGGGGTGGACGCGTAGGAGGCGTTATCCGTTCTCGGAATCGGGTGTCGCGTCACTGTCCGAACACCCGCCGACCCGCCCCTCCAACCCAAACCCCTCACTGAGGTGCCCGGCGATCGCAGATCGGTTGGCTTCGAAGGACGCCTTCAGAGGTCGCTCGGCTGGCTGGAGACCTCCTTCGAGGCCTTCGCTTCGCTGCGGCATCTCTCAGGACGAGGGCGTGGGTTAGGATCGCGATCTTGGCGTGCCTCAGCCGACACAATCTATCGGACGTGTGGCTGTCGTGTCCGGTCATTCCGTCATTGCGAGCGCAGCGAAGCAACCTAGGGCAGCGCGCGCTCTCAGTTCGTTGCGTATCCCTGGGTTGCTTCGCTACGCTCGCAATGACGGAGCGGGCGAAGCCGAGCGATCACCCGGCGGACTGATCCCCTCACTGCGGCCCCTGCTTGGCGAATTCCGACAGTACTCCGCGCAGCACCTTGAGCCGGGTCTCGTAGAGGCCGCGCAGGCAGGCGATGTCGGCGCCGCAGGCGTGGCGCTCCTTGAGCCAGGTCTCCTGGTCGTCGCGCAGCTTGGTCTGGCCACCCATGGGCAGGACATCCTTCAGGATGGCGAAGCGGGTCGCCATCTCGACATCCATGTCGTTGAGGGGGAGGTGGGCGCAAATGGCCTTCTCGTCGGGGGTCTCGGCCTTCTCGCAGGGAAAGCTCGCGGTCCGGGCGGGGGCGGCGGCGAGAAGAGCCAGCGGCAGGACGAGGGCGAACAGCTTGGTCATGGCCCCCCAACGGATCGGCAGGCCAAAGGCTCCGGCGGTGCCGTCGGCACGGTGAATCGCGACCGGATCACAGGATCCCGGGATCAGAGGCCCGGCTTGACGATCGCCAGGATGACGATGCCGATCATCAGGAGCGTCGGCACCTCGTTGAGCACCCGGTAGAACTTATGCCCGCGGGTGTTCCGGTCGGCGGCGAAATCCTTGACCATCCGGGCGAGCCAGCCGTGGATGCCCGACATCGCCAGCACCAGCACGAACTTCGCCTGGAGCCAGAAGCTCGCGTAGAAGCCGCTCATCCAGGCCAGCGTCAGCCCGAACGCCCAGGTGGCGATCATGGCCGGGTTCATGATCGCCTTGAGCAGGCGGCGCTCCATCACCTTGAAGGTCGCGGCCTGCCCCTCCGAGCCCGGCGGCAGGCTCGCGTGGTAGACGAACAGTCGGGGCAGGTAGAGCATGCCCGCCATCCAGGCGATCAGGCTGATGACGTGCCCGGCCTTGAGCCAATCGTAGAGCACGGCCTACCTGCGCAGCCGCGCGAGCATGCGCTCGACATGGGCGACCGGCGTCTGCGGGGTGATGCCGTGGCCGAGATTGAACACGTGCGGCAGGCCGGCGGTCGCCTCCAGCACGGCATCGACCCCGGCATCGAGGGCGTCGCCGCCTTCGATCAGCGTGTCGGGATGCAGGTTGCCCTGGGTCACCGTGGTGGCGGGCAGCTGCCGGCGCAGGGCCTTCAGGTCCACCGCCCAGTCGACGCCGACCGCGTCGGCCCCGGTCTCCGGCACCACCCGGGCATGGCCGTCGAGGCCCGAGCCGCGGGCGAACACGATGATCTTGGCGTGCGGCACCCGTGCGCGGACGCCGGCGATCATCCGGGCGATCGGGCGGAGCGACCAGCGGGTCAGGGCGTCCATCGCCGCCTCGTCCGGCAGAGCGCTCTCGGTCACGTCGCCCACCGGCTCGACGACATCCCCGGAAGCCGGGACGGCGCGCGGCAGGGTGCCGGCATGGGATTCGAAGATCTGCACCGCGTCGGCGCCGGCCTCGAGCTGGCGGACGAGATACTCGGTCTGCACGGTGACGAGGCGGTCGATCAGGCTGTCGACCAGGGCCGTGTCGCCCTCGGCGAGCGCCCGGGCGGGGGCGAGGTCCGGGGTGCCGCGGCCGCCGATCATGTAGCTCGCCACCGTCCAGGGCGCGCCGCAGAAGCCGAGCAGGGTGGTCTCGCCCGGCAGCTCGGCGCGCAGCCGCTTCACGGTCTCGAAGACCGGCGCCAGGTGCGAAAAGATCGCCGGATCGCCGGCCTCGCGCAGCCGCCCGAAGGCGTCGCGGCCGTCCAGGGGATCGAGGCGCGGCCCCTCGCCCTCGACGAAGCGCACGTCCTGGCCGAGCGCGTGGGGGACGACCAGGATGTCCGAGAACAGGATCGCCGCGTCGAAGCCGAAGCGGCGGATCGGCTGGAGCGTCACCTCGACGGCGAAGTCCGGGCTGTAGCAGAGGTCGAGGAAGGAGCCGGCCTCGGCCCGGCTCGCCCGATATTCCGGCAGGTAGCGGCCGGCCTGGCGCATCATCCAGGCGGGGGGCGGTCCGATCGCCTCGCCCTCGAGGACGCGCAGCACCTTCCGGTCGGACTTGCCTTCGGACATGCGCTCCGTCCCCGTCATCGTCGCTCCCATCCCGTCTTCGTCATCCCGCATGCCCGTCGGCGCGCCTCCTGTCGAGTCGAGGCGCGCCGGATCCCCACACAGGCCCCTCTCGAAAAGAAAAGAGAGATTCTAGGACTCTGTTTTTTCTATTGGGGGGGCTCAACGCGGTGGTGCAAGCGGGTCCACAGGCCGTCCCCGCCGCCGCGCCGTTAACGAGGCTTTAAAGGATTCGCTCCATATTGCGAGAACGGCCAAGTCCAACAGCGGCTTGCCAACGCCGAGTCCGGTACGCACCCTTGTTGCGTCCCGGATTCTCCCAGGCGCCCGGATTCCGCGCGCCCCGATGGCGTACCTGTGAACGGCGGAGTCGATAAGGCGCAAGCCTCACGCCCTGGACCTGCCCGAAGCCGCATCCTATCCACACTCATCGACTCCCCTGGCGGCCGGCGGTGGATAACGCCCGGCGAGACGAAGGCGACCAGATGGGCCGCAGCTACTTCCACCTCCACCTCGTCTCAGACTCCACCGGCGAGACGCTGATCAATGTCGGGCGAGCCGCGGCGGCGCAGTACGAGGGCGTCTCGGCGATCGAGCACGTCTATCCTCTGGTGCGCTCGGCGGCGCAGCTCGACCGGGTGATCTCGGAGATCCGGGCGGCGCCGGGCCTCGTGCTCTACACCCTGGTGGGCGGCGATCTCGGCGAGCGGCTCGAAGAGGTCGCCCGGGAGACCGGCTCGCCCTGCCTGTCGGTGCTGCGCCCGGTCCACGACCTGCTGCGCGCCTATCTCGGCGCCGAGACGACGGCCCGGCCGGGCGCCCAGCACATGCTCAACGCGGAGTATTTCAAGCGCATCGACGCGATGAACTTCACGCTGGCCCATGACGACGGCAACCTGCCGGAGGATCTGGAGGATGCCGACGTGATCCTGCTCGGGGTCAGCCGGACCTCGAAGACGCCGACCTCGATCTACCTCGCCAATCGCGGGCTCAAGACCACCAACCTGCCGCTGGTGCCGGGCATGCCGCTGCCGCCAGCGATCGAGCGGGCGCGCAAGCCCCTGGTGGTCGGCCTGTTCGCCTCGCCGGAGCGGATCGTGCAGATCCGCCAGAACCGGCTGTCGAGCCTCAACGCCGACGAATCCTCGATGTATGTCGACCGCTCGGCGGTGGCCGACGAGATCACCATGTCCCGCCGGCTGTTCACCAAGAACCGCTGGCCGACCATCGACGTGACCCGCCGCTCGATCGAGGAAACCGCCGCGGCGATCGTGGATCTCTACCGCGACCACCGCCTGAAGTTCATCGCGGATTGAATGAATCCGGGATCCCAAAGGGCAAGCCCTTTGGCGGGGGTTCGGGGGCGGAGCCCCCGAGAGACCAGGGCTCTGCCCTGGACCCGCACAAGGTCTCGGACCTTGTGAAACCATTACTTTTTCAGAGGGCGCGGATCAGGGCCATGCCGGCGATGAGGCCGAGCAGACCGCCCGCCACGGAGACGCCCACGTAGAGGGCGGCCAGGGCCGGCTCGCCGCGCTCGTACAGACTGATCGCGTCGAGCGAGAAGGTCGAGAAGGTGGTGAAGCCGCCCAGGATCCCGGTGGTCAAGAACAGCCGCGCCGGATGCCCGGCCGCCCCGCGCAGGGCAAAACCCTCGGCCAGCACGCCCATCAGGAACGAGCCGAGCACGTTGATCACCAGGGTCGCGAGGGGAAACCCGAAGCCCGGCAGCAGCCGGGCCACCACGACGTTGAGGCCGTGGCGGACCCCGCCGCCGAGCCCGGCGCCGAGGATGACGATGAGGGTGTTGATCATGCCTGCCCTTCCTGTTCGGTCGGGCGGCGTCGGCACGGGGCCCCACCGCGGACGACCGGAGCGCCCGTGCGGTAGGAGCCATCAGCCCGGCAGGGTTGTCATGATGCCGGGCGGTTATCGGGGAGCTCCATCCCCATCCCGGGCAGATCTAGCGCAGGATGGGTCCGAGGGAAATCCGGGTCGGCGCCCGCATCACTGGACGGCGGCGAAGTGGCTGCGCTGCTCGATCTGGGCGGCGTAGAAATCCTCGACCACCTCGCGGACCACTTCGGCCAGCTCGCGGCCGCGATGCTCGTCCAGGTGGATGTCGCTGCCGACACTCCGGCCGAGGGCGGCGCCGGCCGCGCCCGGGACCAGGCGCTCGTTGTAGCGCTGGTTCAGGCCCGAGACCGAGATGTAGTTGCTGCCGCCGAGCTCGGGGCCGTACTTGATCTTGATCTTCTGCTCGGTGTCGGTCCCGCGCAGCTTGGCGCACAGGCTGATGAAGTTGTCCTGGTCGATCTGGGCCTCGAGGCCGGTGATGCTGCCGTGGACATTGTCCTCCTCGTTGAGGACTTCGGCCATCAGGTTCAGGACGTCGACCACCGGCTCGAGTGCGCGACTGCCCTCCGCCAGCAGCTTGCGGCGGAAATCGTTGCTGCGGGCATCGGCATCCTGCAGCCGGGCGCGGAACCGGTCCTTGATGTCGGTGGCGCGGGTCATGGCGTTCCTCCCTGAGGCTTCGTTGTAAGGCTTCATTGTTCAGGCAACGAAGGTTACGAAGCGAATTCAGGTGACGCAAGACAGTGCAAAATATTGATGCCTGCACAGGACTTGGGCCATTGCCTAGGAATAGTACTTGCCCAAGCCCTGTGCAGGGGTTTCAGGCCGCCGGCCCGTCGAGGGGTGCGAGCCGGTCCGGTCCGGAGGCGGTCGGCAGGACTTCGGATCGCGACAGGGCGCGCGCCAGGGCTGGCAGATCCGGGGCGGGGGCGCCCGCGGTTCCGAATACCGCCCGGTCGAGGGCGGCGAGCGGCGCGGCGAGATCGGGCCGCGCCTGCCAGATCCGGGCGAGGTCCGGAGCTTCCCGGCGGGCGGCCTCCAGGGCGGCGCGGAACCCGGCCGGATCGCCTGCGCGGGCGGCCCGGTTCAGGGCCCGGCGGCTGGCGGCGGAGAGGCGCAGGCGCGGCCGGCCGGTGCCGTAACCGATCAGGGCGAGGCCGAGGCCGAAGGTGGCGAGCGCCGCGGCGGCGGCGACCAGGGGCGACGGGACGGGTGGCGGCGCCCGGTCGCCCTCCCGATCGGGCAGGCCGCCGCCGATCTGGCGGGCCGGGATTTCGGCCTCGCGCATGGTGCGGGTGTTGGTGTCGAACCACGGGATCGCGATGGCGTCGAGAGGGATCACCTCGGGCACGCCGGGCTTCACGTCCCATTGATAGGTCGCCCGGGCCACGGGGCCGGAGGGCGTCAGCAGGGTCTCGCGGGTGACCGGGCCGGCGAAGGTGAGGATGCCGCGGGTGCGCATCACCGGCCGGGGCGGAAGACCCTCGGCGACCATGCCCTGCACCTCCAGGGTGACGATCCGCCGGGTGGTCTCGCCGAGCTTTACGGTCTCGGGGTCGGGGCTCCAGGAATCCGTGACTGCCACGTCCCGGGCGGGCAGCCACCAGGGTTCCTTGGCGTCCGGGCCGCCGGACGCCTCGGTCCAGCGCGCCACCGGGAACGGGATCGGCTTCGAGCGCACCTCGACCACCCGCCGCTCGCCGAAATCGTTGACCGTGAGCTTGTGGGTGAAGGGCTCGATGATGAAGTCGCCCGCATGGTGCGGGAAGACCGCCACGGTGCGGTCGAACGCGATGGCGCTCTGACCGTCCGGCAGCTTGGTCTTGCTCCAATGGTCGCGGCCGAGCTGGGTCCAAGAGAAATTCGCGAGCGAAGGCTGGACCACCTCCTCCAGCAGGATCGGCTGCTTGTAGACCCCCCGGATCTTCAGCAGCACCATCTCGCGGGCGAAGGGCGCGCTGTTGCCGTTGAACTCCGCGGTGACCGTGAGGCTGAGGTCGCCGGGCTCGATCTCGGCCTGGGCCGGGAGGGGAGCGAGGAGCGTGAGGAGCAGGACGTAGCTCTGTCGCCTCCGGCTACGGCTTCCAGTGCTCCCCCATCGCGTTATGCAGGCCGCGACGGGCTCCCTCTCCCGTGCGGGAGAGGGTTGGGGTGAGGGACCAGGACTTTCCGGAAAAGTCGCATCCCTCACCCTGTCCCTCTCCCGCACGGGAGAGGGGACCCGCGCCGCATCCGGCGACATGGCCATCCGGCAGCTCGCCAAGGGGGCCAAAAGCGGGCGGAAAAAGTCCCAAAAAACTACCACGGGTTGCTCCCGGCCGGGATGGCGGTGCCGGCTTCGACCCGGCGGGTCTGCTCGGCGCGCAGGCGCAGCTTGAGGAAGCGGCCGGGATCATCCGGCAGGGTCTGGAGCCAGAGCCGGTCCGGGCGGATCTCGTGGGCCTCGAAGCTCTTGGTCACCCGGCGGACCTCGCGCTCGGGGGCTTCCGCGACCATGGCGGCGCCGCCTCCCGTGCGACCGCGCCCGGCGGCGTCGCCGGCCGAGCCCCGGGCCTGGCCCTTGCCGGCATCGATCGATTGCTGCTCGGCCTTGCCGCGGCGGGCGACCTTGCTGTTGCCGGGCAGCGAGGCGCTGGCGTTGGATTCCTTGTTGCCGGCCAGGCCCTCGCCGCTCGAGGCAGCGTTGATGTCGTTGTTCTGGTCTTGGTTGGCGGTGTTGTTGTAGCGGGCGCCGTATTGCGCGGTGCCGTTGGCGATGCCGCCGCCGGGGCCGCGGTCGATCACCTCGGCCTGCATCCGGGCGACCAGCGAGCGGTTGGCCTGCGCGTCGGCGTCGCGCGGGTCGAAGCGGAGGGCCTCGTCGTAGGCGGCGAGCGCGCCGTCGAGATCGCCCGAGCGGGCCAGCGCGTTGCCGAGATTGTAGCTCGCCCGCCGCCCGCCGGTGCGGAACAGGGCGATCGCCTCGCCGTAGCGGCCGGCCTCGTACAGGGCGGCGGCGCGCCAGGCGGGATCAACGATCAGGTCGGCGGCGAGCCCGGGCAGGCCGAGCGCCATCAGCAGGCGCCCGAGCCCGGTGCGGGGCTGCGAGACGGCGAGCAGGGCCACGAGACCGAGCCCGGCCAGCGCCAGCCCGGCCATCCGGGCGAACCGCCGCCAGCCGGGGGGCAGGCCGGCGCGGATCGGGAAGGCGAGGCCGGTTTTGGGAAACAACCGCTCCATCACGCGCTCCTGCGGAACAGAGCCAGGGCCGGCAGGGCCGCGAGCAGCAGCAGCCAGCGGCCGAGATCCGCGTAGGCCAGCACGCCGTAGCCGCCGGCCGCGAGATGCTGGGCGGTGCCGGCCCCGACCGCGTCGAGCACCGGGCCGGGCTCGGTAATGTCGGCGACTTTTCCGCCGCCGGCCCGCACGAGCGCATCGAGGGCGGCCCGGTCGGGCTTCGGCGCGCCCGGCGGCAGCGGCTTGTCGGCGGGGACGAACAGGGCCTGGAGGCGCCAGCCGCGATCGGCGAGCGCCCGGGCCTCCCGGTCGGCCGCCGCACCGATGCCATCGCCGTCGGTGATCAGCACCACGTCGGCCGCGACCACGTCGGCTTCCGCCAGCGTCCGGCGGGCCAGGGCCAGCCCGCGCTCGGGATGGCTGCCGCGATCCGGCACGGTGTCGGCGTCGAGGGCGAACAGGGTCGTGCCAAAACTGTCCCGGTCGGTGGTGGGCGAGGCGGCGAGGTAGGCGTCGCCGGCATAGACCACCAGGGACACGGCCCGGGTGCCGGCGGCCTCGGCGATCGCGGCGGCGGCCTGGCGGACGCCCTGGAGGTTGCCGCCCTCGGTGACCGAGCGGGACAGGTCCACGACGATCACGGTCTCGTCGAGATTGCGGAAGGTCGCCGTGTCCTGACGCTCCAAAGCGGGTCCGGTCAGTGCCAGCGCGATCGCTCCGGCCACCAGGGCGGCGGCTCGGTTGGCCTGCCGCCGTCCGCCGAGCACGGCGCCGGTGCGGGCGAGATGGGCCATCAAGGCCGGATCCACCGCCCGCCCCCAATCGCCCAGCGGCGCCGCCCGCCAGGCAGCGCGGAGCGCCAGCAGGGCCACGACCGGGATGGCCAGGAACCACCAGGGGCGCAGGAACGCGAAGGCGTCGAGGGCGCTCATGCGGGCTGCCTCGCGACGGGTGATGTCTCGCCCCGCCCGAAATTTGCGCGCGCCCTCCCTCCCCCCTCTGCGGGGGAGGGTGGCCCCTGCGTCAGCAGGGGTCGGGAGAGGGGAGCGACGCTTCCGGAGAGGGCGCGACGGGTGCGAAACCCAGAACCGTCGCGCTGCCCCTCTTGCGGGACTTCGTCCCGGCCCCCCCTGCTGCGCAGGGTACCCTCCCCCGCAGAGGGGGGAGGGAAAGGCGCGTGTGACGACAATCCGAGCATCACACCCCCCTCCGGGTCGCCAGCAGGGCCGCGGCGGCGGCGAGCGCCAGGGCGGCCGGCCAGGGCCAGAGATCCCGGCGCAGCGGTAGGGGTGGCGCCAGGGCGCGGCCGCCCTCCAGGCGGTCGATAGCGTCGGCAACTCGGACGAGGTCGTCGGTGGTGCGCACCCGGAACGCCTGGCCGCCGCTGGCCTGGGCCATGTCGCGCAGGGTCTCGGTGTCGACCACGTCCTGCTCGCCGTCGGCATCGGCCATGTCCCGGGGGCCGAGCGCGATCGTGTAGACCTTGACGCCCAGTTCCTGGGCCAGGGCGGCCACGTCCTTGGGGGCGGTCTGGCCGGCATTGTTGGCGCCGTCCGAGAGCAGGATCACGGCCTTGGCGGGCCGGGCGGCGGGCGTCACCGCGTCGGTGCCCGACTGGGTGTCCTTCGGGTCGAGCCGGCGCAGGGCCAGCCCGAGCCCGTCGCCGATGCCGGTGGAGCGGCCGCTGATGCCGATGGTCGCCTCGTCGAGGGCGCGGGCCACCGCGGCGGTGTCGAAGCTCGGCGCGGCGGCCACGTAGGCCTGGTCGGCGAAGATCACCAGGCCGATCCGGTCCCCCGCCCGGCGCCGGATGAAGTCGGTACCGACGCGCTTGACCGCGGTGAGGCGGTTCACTGTCTCGCCGTCGAGGGCGAAATCCCGCCGCTCCATCGAGCCGGACAGGTCCATGGCGATCATGATCTCCCGGCCCGAGGCGGGGAGCGCGGCGGCCGGCATCACCAGGCGGGGACCGGACAGGGCGACGACCAGGGCCGCCCAGAGGGTCCAGATCAGGGCGGCGCGGCGGCGGCCCCGTGCGGCGAGGTCCGCGCCGGAACGCGCCCCGCCGACCAGGGTCCCGGGCACCAGCAGGGCACCGCTGCCGCCCTCCCGCTCGGCCGGGAGCAGGCGCGCGGCCAGCAGCGGCAGCGGTAGGGCGAGGAGGATCCAGGGCGCGGCGAGGTCGAAGGCCGAGGTGAGGGAAGAGAGCTGCGCCGTGAGCCAGGCGGGGAGGAGGCCGGTCATGTCCGCAACCGTCCGATCAGGCGGCCGAGCTCGGCGTCGAGTCCGTCGAGGTCTGGCTCCTGGCGCCGGTAGAGCCCGTCGGCCAGAACCCGGCCAGGCCCTGTCGTGAAGAAGTCGGTGGCCAGGAGCGTGTCGAGGCGGGTCGCCCAGGCCGCGCCGGTCTCCCGGGCGGCTGCGTCCCCCGCGAGCGTCCGGGCGAGGCGGCGCAGCAGGCGGGCCTGAGCCACGAGCCGCGCCTCCGGGGCGAGGCCGCGGGTCCCGGCGAGCTCGGCCAGCGCCGCCCGGCGCAGGCTCGCCCGCGCCCGGCCGCGTAGGTAGCGGACGAGCCCGACCAGCAGTGCTGCGAGGAAACCGAGCGCCGCCGCCGCGACGATCTCCCCCTGCACCGCCCCGGCGGCGCCCCCGGGCAGGTGCAGGCCGCGGAGCTGGTCGAGGGTCGGGGCGACCTCGGCGGGATTCATCGCACCGAGCCCAGATGGCGGGGAGGTGTTCCGGCCTCACAGCACCGCATCGAGGCGCTCCATCAGCGGCGCGTAGGCCTCCGGCCCGGCCTCGACGTCGAGGCGCACGCCGGCGATGCCCCGGCGGGCATAGTCGGCGAGCCGGGCCTCGGCGGTCTCGCCCGGCAGCGCTGCGGGAAGCGCGGTGCCGCGCCGGCCATCCGCGAGGGCGAAGGGATAGAAGCCGGGCGGCCGAGTGCGCTCGAAGGCGTCGCTCACCAGGATCAGCCGGATCGCGACACGCTCGGCCAGCAGGGTCAGCGTCGCATCGAAGCCCGGGCCGGGGGCGTCGATGGCGCTGGCGATGACCAGATGGCCGCCCGCGGGCAGCAGGCTGCGGGCGAGCCCCAGGGTCGGCTCCAGGGGTGCGTCGGATCCAGCGGCACCGGCCGTCTCGAGGGCGTTTGCATGCGCCTGGGCCAGGGCCCCGGTCACCGCGATCATGGCACGCTCGCCGCCGGCCGGGCGCAGCACGGTGGGCGCTCCTGCACACGCCACCGCGAGGCCGACCCGGCCGCCATCGGCCGCGACCCGCCAGCCGAGCAGCGCCAGAGCCTCGGCGGCGGCCACCGAGCGCAGGGCCCGGCGCGTCCCAAACAGCATCGAGGGCCGGAAATCGGCGAGCAGCACCACGGCGCGGTCGCGCTCGTCGTGATGGGTGCGTACGTGCAGCTGCCCGGTGCGCGCGGTGGCGTTGCGGTCTATGAACCGGCGATCGTCGCCCTCGGACCAGAGCCGGACATCCTCCGGCTCGGAACCGCGCCCGCGCCGCTTCGTGACGATGCCGCCGGGCAGGCCGGCGAGCGTCCGGGTCGCGGGCGCCGCGCCCCGCCGGGCGAGGTGGCGCAGGCCCATCAGGGCCTCGCCAGAGAGATGAATGCCGTTGTCTTGGGACTGGGCGAATCCCGCGCCCTGTCCGGATGCGGCGCTCCCCTCTCCCCCCCTGCTCCGCAGGGTACCCTCCCCCGCAGAGGGGGGAGGGAAATTCCGCCGCGTATTCAAAAACCCGAACACGCTCAGAGCGCCCGCACCCGCTGCACCAGCTCGCCGACCAGGCCGCGGGCGGTCTTGCCCTCGGCGGCGGCCCGCCAGGTCAGGCCGATCCGGTGGGAGAGCGCGTCCCGGGCGAGTTCCGTGACGTCCTCCGGGGTGACGTGGTCCCGGCCCCGCAGCCAGGCTCGGGCCTTGCCGGCCATCATCAGCGCCAGGGTGCCGCGCGGCGAGGCGGGATGCTCGATCATCGCCCGCAGGTCCGGGGCCGCCGCATCGGTGCGGGTCGCCGCCACCAGGCGGACCAGGTAGTCCTTGAGCGCCGGCGACACGTAGGTCGCCAGCGCGGCCTCCCGGGCGGCGCGCACGTCGGCGAGCGACAGGCGCACCGGCATGGCCTCAACATGGTGGGTGATCTCGCCCTCCACGAGGTCGAGGATCGCCCGCTCGGTAGCCTCGTCGGGCATCTCGACCACGACGTGTAGCAGGAAGCGGTCGAGCTGCGCCTCCGGCAGCGGGAAGGTGCCGGCATGCTCGATCGGGTTCTGGGTCGCCACGACCATGAACGGGTCGGCGAGCGGATGGGTCGATCCCGAGACCGTGATCTGCCCCTCGGCCATCGCCTCGAGCAGGGCCGATTGCACCTTCGGCGGCGCGCGGTTGACCTCGTCCACCAGCACCAGGGCGTGGAACAGGGGGCCTTGCAGGAACTCGAAGCTGCCCCTGTCCTGGCGCCAGACGGTGGTGCCGGTGAGGTCGGCCGGCATCAGGTCCGGGGTGCACTGGATGCGGGCGAACGAGCCGTCGAGCCCGTCGGCCAGCCGCTTGACGGCGCGGGTCTTGGCGAGCCCCGGCGCGCCCTCGATCAGGAGGTGGCCGCCGGTCAGCAATCCGATCAGCAGGCGCTCGACCAGGCCGGCGCTGCCGATCAGACCGCGTTCCAGTCCGTCGCGGAGCGCCATGACCCGCCCGTACAGGGCGGCGTCCGGGGTGGCGGCATCCGGGGTGAGAGCGGCGGGCCGGCTTTCGGCGAGGGCGCCGCTCATGCGGGAAACGCTCGTGCGGGGAGACAAACTCCTGCCGCGGGGGCCGTGTCCTGCATCCTGCACGTCTCCTCGGCCGGGTCCCGTCTTCTCAGGGGATCCTCAGGTTGAGGCCGGTGTGCCCGCTGCCCGGTGGGGCCGTCAATCCCGCCGGGTTCCACCTTTGGTCGGCTCAGAACATCGTCCCGAAAGGTGGTCGCCTGAGTTCGGAAAAAGTCAAAGCAAAACCAGTGGTTTAGCGCCTTGCCGCGGATCCGGTATCCGGGACGTGGCGCGAAGCACGCCATGATGTCACGGTTTCGTCACCTCTCCCCTCGCAAGAGACCGGCATGACGAGCTACGCCGCCCTCCCCGAAGAACTGAAATCCGCCGTCGGCCTGATCGTGGCCTTCGTGCTCGGCACGGCGATCGGGGCCGAGCGGCAGTACCGGCAGCGCACCGCCGGCCTGCGCACGGCGGTTCTGGTCGCGATCGGCGCCTCGGCCTTCGTCGATCTCGGCATGCGGCTCACCGGCCCGGACGGCGGCACCCGCACGGTCGCCTACGTGATCTCCGGCATCGGCTTCCTGGGCGCCGGCGTGATCATGAAGGAGGGGATGAACGTCCGCGGCCTCAACACGGCCGCGACCCTGTGGTGCTCCGCCGCCGTGGGGGCGTTCTGCGGCGCCGATCTGCCGCTGGAGGCGGTGTTCGTCACCGTCACGGTGCTGACCTGCAACACCGCGCTCCGGCCGCTGGTGAACGCCATCAACCGCGCGCCGATCCGCGAGTCTTCCACCGAGGCGACCTACGAGGTCCAGGTGACCACCGCGCCCGGCGAGGCCGGCCCAGCCCAGGACCTGCTGGTCGAGCGCCTGGAGGCGGCGAACTATCCGGTGAGCAGCGTCGAGGTAGAGGAGCGCGGCGAGGGCGCGGTCGACGTGGTCGCGACGCTCACCGCCAGCGCCGTCAAGGCGGACGAGCTCGACGCCGTCACGGCCGATCTCGCCAAGGCCCCGGGCATCCGCCACGCCACCTGGTCGGTCCAGACCGCCGATTAGTTTTGGGATCTTTTGGGACTTTGCGTAGCGCCAAGCTGGAGCTGGTGCGCCCACGCCCGTGAGGTCCGGTGGGGAGCGGTCCGGCCTGTCAGCGCGGCGGCGCGAGGGGCCGGGTGCGGCGCTCGATCACCACGGTCGGGCGGGTGCGGCGCTCAACCACGACGGTGCGCGGCGCCCGGCTCGGGCTGGCATGGGTCAGGATCCGCTCCGGCGCGCGCTCCGGCTTGGCCTTCTTGGCCGCCAGGACATGCGGGCGGACCTCGTCGGCCGGCAGCCCGATCAGGCCCGCGGCGATCTCGACCTGCTGCTCGACATCGTCGGCCAGATCCTGGGCGGCGGCGACCGCCTCGTTCACCGTCGGCGGCTCGCGGCGCACGCGGATCGGCGGCAGGTCGGCGAAGCTCTTCTGCGTCTTCTTCACGGGGCGACTCGCGGTCATCATCGGCAAGACATAGCGCCTTCCCGGCGGGTTGTGCAGTGCATCAAAATCGGCCGCCGCCCGTCCCGGGCACATGCCTCACCGCAGAAAGGTCGCATCAGGCATGCCAGCGGCCCGATTCCCCAGGGCGGGAATCATCCGGGCGCAAACCAATATCGCGCTGCGGCATAATAGCGCGCGCCCGCGCGGGACGCCACACCGCGCGTCGTCCCGAACGCGGGCTGCGAGCTTTCGGAAAGCGCGGATGCGTTAAGCTCCCGGCCATGACCGAATCGCTCGATCCCCGCCTCACCCCGGCCCGCCCGGATGTCGCCGACCTGCGCCTGCGCGGCCGGGTCACGGCCGAACGCTTCGTCGCTGCCACCCGACGCCGGGTGATCGCCCCGGTTGCACCGTTACGCCAGGCACCTTCCCCGGAAGCCGGCCTCGATACCGAGGCTCTGCTCGGCGACGCGGTCGATCTCTACGCCGAGCAGGACGGCTTCGCCTTCGTGCAGCTCGTCCGGGACGGGTATGTCGGCTACCTGCCCGCCGCCTGCCTCGGCCCCGCGGATCCCGAGCCGACCCATCGCGTCACGGCGTTGCGCACCTTCCTGTATCCCGAGCCGGACCTGAAGCGGCCGGTGCGCGGCCATCTCAGCCTGGGTGCGCGCCTCGTGGTCACCGGGGAGGCGGGCGCCTATCTCGAAACCCCCGGCGGCTACGTGTTCGCGAACCATTGCGCCCCGCTGGCGCAGCAGGAGCCCGACTACGCCGCCACGGCCGAGCGGCTCGTCGGCACGCCCTACCTCTGGGGCGGCCGCACCAGCCTCGGGCTCGATTGCTCCGGCCTCGTACAGCTCTGCCTCGACGCCGCCGGCCTCCCCTGCCCCCGCGACGCCGACATGCAGGAGCGTGGCTTAGGCCAGGCGCTGCCGCTGGCTTTGGAGGGATTGCGCCGGGGGGACTTCGTATTCTGGCGCGGCCATGTCGGGCTGATGCTGGATCCCGAGACGCTGATCCACGCCAACGGCCACCACATGGCGGTGGCGGTAGAGCCCCTGGCCGGCGCGGTCGCCCGGATCCGCGAGAACAGTTTTGGCGCCGTAACGGGCATTCGGCGGCTCTGACGGGCGCGATCAACGTTTGGGTGTTGCACCGATGCCCAACGCTTCACCCCGTCACCCCGTGGCGCCGCAGGCGAGCCCGGAACCCAGAGCCGCCGACGGTGTAAAGTTTTGCAATGACGGTGTTTCTGGATTCCGGGCTCCGCTTCGCGGCCCCGGAATGACGGGGTGGTCGTTCCCTTGCGTCGCCTCTCTCGCACTGGGGCGGAAGAACGGGTCCGAAAGACGACGCGTTTGCTTATGCGGATGACCGTCTCTCGCGACGGAGGTCACGAATGAGGCAAACCGGGTCCAAATCGCGCGGCAAACGTGCTACAGAGGCGCTCCGCGGTCGTCTTCCTGCCCGGTTCGCAGTCCAGGACCGTTGACAGGACAGCCCCGCCCTCGCCACATCGCCCTCATGACCGCAGACATCGCGCCCCTCGCGCCCGCTCAGGGCACCACCGGCAAGCCGCCGCTGGAGATCCTGCTCTGTGCCCCTCGCGGCTTCTGCGCCGGCGTGGTGCGGGCCATCGACGTGGTCGAGCGGGCTCTCGCCCTCTATGGGCCGCCGGTCTACGTCCGGCACGAGATCGTCCACAACAAGTACGTGGTCGAGAGCCTGAAGCGGAAGGGCGCCGTGTTCGTCCGCGAACTCGACGAGGTGCCCGACAGCGGCGCCCCGGTGATCTTTTCCGCCCACGGCGTCGCGAAGACGGTTCCGGCCAACGCTGATTCCCGCGGGCTGACCACCATCGACGCCACCTGCCCGCTGGTGACCAAGGTCCACCGCGAGGCCGAAATCCATCACAAGCGCGGTCGCCACGTCCTGCTGGTCGGCCATTCCGGCCATCCCGAGGTGGTCGGCACCATGGGCCAGCTGCCCAAGGGCTCGATCACCCTGGTGGAGGACCTGGACCAGATCCAGGCCCTGACCCCGGAGAACCCCGACAACCTCGCCTGGGTCACCCAGACGACCCTGTCGGTGGACGACACCCGCCACATCGTCGAGGCGCTCAAGAAGAAGTTCCCGAACATCACCGGGCCGCACAAGGACGACATCTGCTACGCCACCACCAACCGCCAGGAGGCGGTGAAGCAGGTGGCACCGCTGGTGGACGCCCTGATCGTGGTCGGCTCCTCGAACTCCTCGAACTCGCAGCGCCTGCGCGAGGTCGCCGAGCGCGTCGGCTGCCCGATCACCCGCCTGGTGCTCCGCGCCGAGGAGATCGACTGGCCGGCCTTCGAGGGCATCCGCAAGCTCGGCCTCACCGCCGGCGCCTCGGCCCCCGAGGTGCTGGTGGAGGAGATCATCGAGGCCTTCGCCGCCCGCTACGACGTGATCGTCGACACGGTCTCGACGGTGGTCGAGGACATGGTCTTCCCGCTGCCGCGCGAGCTGCGCAGCGAAGCCGCCGAGTAGGTTCTTCCAACCCACACCCTCATCCTGAGGTGCCCGGCGATCGAAGATCGGCGGGCCTCGAAGGAGGGCTCCAGATCCCGCCCCGATCCCCTGGAAGCCTCCTTCGAGGCCGGGCGATCGATGATCGCCCAGCACCTCAGGATGAGGGGCATGGGTGGGAAGCCTGGGATCGATGTCGGCTTCGCTGCCGCCCATCGCCGATCCCGACTCCCAAAAGAATCCCGAACCTGAGCGCGAACACGTGGCCGTCTACACCGAGGTATCCGACGCGGCGCTCTCCGAGTTTCTGTCCGCCTACGACATCGGCAGCCTGCTCTCCTTCAAGGGCATCGCCGAGGGCGTCGAGAATTCCAACTTCTTCCTGCACACCACCCAGGGCTCCTACATCCTGACCCTCTACGAGAAGCGGGTGCGGGAGGGGGACCTGCCGTTCTTCATCGGGCTGATGGAGCACCTCTCGGCCCGGGGGCTCGCCTGCCCACAGCCGGTGCGGGACCGGGCCGGAACGGCCCTCGGACAGCTCTGCGGGCGGCCCGCCGCCATCGTCAGCTTCCTGGAGGGCGTCTCGGTCAAGACGCCCGGCGTCGGGCATTGCCGGGAGCTCGGCCGGGCGCTGGCCGAGCTGCACGCCGCCGGCGCCGATTTCGGCATGGCGCGCGAGAACAGCCTCTCGGTGGAATCCTGGCGCCCGCTCTTCGCCCAGGCCGAGGCCCAGGCCGATTCGGTCGCGCCGGGACTGGCGGAGCGCACCCGTGCCGACCTTGCGCTTCTCGAAACCGCTTGGCCGCAGAACCTGCCGGGCGGGGTGATCCACGCGGATCTCTTCACCGACAACGTGTTCTTCATCGGCGACAGCCTCTCAGGGCTGATCGACTTCTACTTCGCCTGTACGGACGCTTTCGCGTACGACCTCGCGGTCTGCCTCAACGCCTGGTGCTTCGAGGCCGACGGCCGTTTCCACCGGGACATGGCGGCCGCCTTGATTGCCGGCTACGAGGCGGTGCGGCCGCTGGAGCCCGCGGAGGTTGCGGCGCTGCCGATCCTGTGCCGGGGCGCGGCGCTCCGGTTCATGCTGACCCGCTTGGTCGATTGGCTGAACGTGCCGCCGGGCGCCCTGGTGAAGCCCAAGGATCCCCGGGAGTTCGATCGCCGGCTCACCTTCCACCGCCAGGCGCGGGACGCGCGCGATTACGGGCGGCAGGCCTGAGGGACGGATGAGCGACGTGACTGAGACCGCGGCCGAACCGACGCGGGTGAAGATCTATACGGACGGCGCCTGCTCGGGGAATCCCGGCCCGGGCGGCTGGGGGGCGATCCTGATCTTCGGCGACACCCAGAAGGAGCTCTCCGGCGGCGAGGCCTTCACCACCAACAACCGCATGGAGATCCTGGCGGCCATCGAGTCGCTTGAGGCGCTCAAGCGCCCCTGCCGGGTCGACCTGTTCACCGACTCGCAGTACCTGCGCCAGGGCATCACCAGCTGGATTCACAACTGGAAAGCCCGGGGCTGGCGCACCGCCGACAAGAAGCCGGTGAAGAACGAGGACCTCTGGCGCCGGATTGACGCCGCCCGCGAGCGCCACGAGGTGGCCTGGCACTGGGTCAAGGGCCATGCCAGCGACCCGCTGAACAACCGCGTCGATGCGCTCGCCGTGGCGGCGATGCTGCCGTTCAAGCGGCGCTGAAATCAGGGTTCCCAAAGGGCTGGGCCCTTTGGCGGGGTTCAGGGGCGGAGCCCCTGGGAGCACAGAGCGAAGCTCTGCTGCAGGGTTCCACCCTGCACCCGCAAAAGGTCGAAGACCTTTTGAATCCGGGACCTTCGAGGATCGATCCTGAGCTGCGGCGTCATGCTTCCGAGGTGCCTGGGGCGTCTGGACCGGTATCGAGACGTCGCTGCGTAGCAGCGCGTTTGGCCGCAAACCGGACCTCGACCTCTGCCGCGCCGATCAGGTGGCCGGCCTTCGCCGAGGACAGGCCGATCTGCACCTGACGGCGGAACCACGCCTCATGCCCGGTCTCGTCCCGGTCATGGTCGGTGATGAAATTGCCCGGTCGCTCGGTCGTCACGGGCCTCAATCCGTCTTGCCGTCGAGGCCCAGCCAGTGGCGGCCGTCCCGGGCCAGGAGGTCGTCGGCCTCCTTCGGCCCGGTGCTGCCGGCCGAATAGGGTTTCACGTCCGCCTGCGGCCAGCCTTTGAGCAGCGGGTCGACCGCCGCCCAGCCGGCCTCGATGTTGTCGGCCCGCTGGAACAGGGTCGCGTCGCCGATCATGCAATCGTACAGCAGGGTCTCGTAGCCGACATTCGGCTGGTCGGCGAAGAAATCCTTGTAGCGGAACCCGGCGCTCACCCGGCCGATCTTCATCTCCGGGCCCGGGACCTTCACGTTGAACTGGGTGCCGACCCCGTGGTCCGGGTCGATCATGATCCGCATCACAGTCGGCCCGAGATCGGCGTTGGGGGTGTCCTCGAACATCTTGAACGGGGCCGGCTTGAACAGCACGGCGATCTCGGTGCGCCGCCCGGTCATGCGCTTGCCGGTGCGGACGTAGAACGGCACGCCGGCCCAGCGCCAGTTCTCGATGTTGAGCTTCAGGGCGATGTAGGTCTCGGTGACCGAATCCTTGGCGACATGCGGCTCGTCGCGATAGCCCGGCACGTCGTGCCCCTCCGAGGTGCCGGCCGTGTACTGGCCGCGCACCGCGTCCTCCGGGGGGATCGGCTTCACGGCCTGGGCGAGCTTGGCCTTCTCCGAGCGCACCGCCTCGGCGTCGAAGGAGTTCGGCGGCTCCATGGCGACCATGCAGAGCAGCTGGAACATGTGGTTGGGCACCATGTCCCGCAGCGCCCCGGTCGGCTCGTAGAAGCCGCCGCGCTCCTCGACGCCCACGGTCTCGGCCGCGGTGATCTGGATGCTGTCGATGTATTCCCGCCGCCAGACCGGCTCGAGCAGCCCGTTGGCGAAGCGGAAGGCCATGATCGACTGGACCGTCTCCTTTCCCAGGAAGTGGTCGATCCGATAGAACTGGCTCTCGTCGGCCTGCTTCAGGATCCGGACGTTGAGCTCCCGGGCGGAGGCGAGATCGGAGCCGAACGGCTTCTCGATCACCACCCGGCGGAAGTCGCCGTTTTCCTGTTTGAGCAGCCCGGCCTGCCCGAGCCCGTCGACGATGGTCCCGAAGAACCGGGCCGCCACCGCGCAGTAGAACACCGCGCTGCCGCTCACCTTCGCTTTGACCGCGGCAAAAGTCTCGGGCTTCTCGAAATCGCCCTTCAGGTAGTGGAGACGGTCGCGGATGAAGCCCCAGCTCTTCGGGTCGATGTGGTCGGCGTGGAATTCCGAGGTCGGGTCCTTGCTGAAGGCCTCCATGGTCTGGGTGAGGTTTTCACGAAGCGACTCGTCCGTCCCGTCCGAATGGTCGACGCCCAAAATCGAAAAGCCCTCCGACAGGAGCCCGGCGCCGGCGAGGTTGTAGAGCGAGGGCATCAGCAGGCGCTTGGTCAGGTCGCCGCCGGCTCCGAAGATCACCAGCGTGCAGGGCGGCGCCGGCTTGGTGCCGCTGGCCGCATCGTCCTTGAGGGCTATCGTCTGCTCGGCCATTCCTGGCTCCCATCCGGCTGCGACGCAGCAAATCGGCGTGACAACCCGCCGTAGCAATGCCCGTTCCGGCTGCCCGCCTCTATGCTGCGCCGAGCTTACGGTGAGGAGATTCGCATGCACACCCATTCCCTCGAACCCTGGAGCCACGACCACGTCTTCCTGGGAGACCGGCACGATCGCCATGCGCGCCGGACCTGGGCGGTGGTCGCACTGACGGCGGTCACGATGGTGGTCGAGATCGCCGGCGGCACCTGGTTCGGCTCGATGGCCCTGGTGGCCGATGGCTGGCACATGTCGACCCATGCAGCGGCGCTCGGCATCGCCGCCCTGGCCTATCGCTTCGCCCGGCAGCACGCGGAGGATCCGCGTTTCAGTTTCGGCACCGGCAAGTTCGGGGATCTGGCGGCCTTCGCCAGCGCCATCATCCTCGGCCTGATCGCCCTGCTGATCGGCGCCGAGAGCGTCGACCGGCTGCTCCACCCGGCGCCGATCGGCTTCGGGCAGGCGATCCCGATCGCGATCCTCGGGCTGGTCGTGAACCTCGCCAGCGTCTGGCTCCTGCACGACGACCATGACGACCATGGCCATCACGGGCACGCGCATGGCGGACACGGGGGGCACGGCCATGCTGGCCACGACACCAATTTCCGCGCTGCCTATATCCACGTGCTGGCCGATGCGCTGACCTCGGTACTGGCGATCGTCGCCCTGCTCGGCGGCCTGTATCTCGGCCTCGCCTGGCTCGACCCCGCCATGGGCCTGGTCGGCACGGTGGTGATCCTGGCCTGGTCCTGGAGCCTCCTGCGCACGGCCGGCCTCGTGCTCCTCGATGCACGGCCGTCGCCGGCCGCCACAGCGGAGATCCGCGCCCGCCTGGAGACGGAGGGCGACCGGGTCAGCGACCTGCATCTCTGGCAGGTCGGGCCGGGCCACCGCGCCGCCGTGATCGCCCTGGTCAGCGACCACCCGCAACCGCCGGCTCACTACAAGGCCCGGCTCGCCGGATTGCGGGGCCTGAGCCACGTCACGATCGAGGTGCAGCCCTGCCCGGGGCATGCCTGATCCGGGATCCCAAAGGGCTCAGCCCTTTGGCGGGGTTCGGGGGCGGAGCCTCGATAAGCTACTCGTCCACCCGGACGGCCTGGCCGCCCCGGTCGATCGGCAGGGTCGGGCCCTTCAGCTCGGCATCGCTCGGCAGGGAGCGCACGTCCCAGCCGCCGCCCAGCGCCCGGATCAGCGTGACCGCCGCGGTGAAGCGGCTGAGCCGGACCTGGAGGGCGCTGATCTCGTTGTTCACGAGCAGGCCCTGCGCGGTCACCACCGTGGTGAAGTTCTGCGTGCCGGCCCGGTACTCGTTGAGGGTGATCTCCACAGCCTTGCGCGAGGATTCGACCGCCGAATCCTGCGCACCCTGCTGCAGGCCGAGGATGCGCAGGGCCGCCATCTGGTTCTCGACCTCTGCCAGAGCGGCGAGCACCACCTGCCGGTAATTGGCCACCGCCGCGTCGTAGCCGGCCTCGGCCGAGCGCAGGGCCGCCGTGCGGGCGCCGCCATCGAACAGGACCTCTGTCCCGGCCGCCGTCGTCGACCAGACCTGGTTGGCGGCCGAGAACAGGCCGTTGCGGGTCAGCCCGGACACGCCGCCCTGGGCCGAGATCGTCACCGTGGGGAAGAAGGCCGCCACGGCCACGCCGATCCGCTCGCTCTGGCCCTGCACCAGGCGCTCGGCCTGGGCCACGTCCGGCCGCCGCTCCAGCAGGTCGGATGGGATCCCCACCGGCACAGGCGGCGGGTTGCGGGCGATGCCAGCCACCGGGATCGAGACCTCCGAGGGCGGCCGCCCGATCAGGGTGGCGATGGCGTTGACGTACTGGACCCGGGTCAGTCGGATCGCGATGGCCTGGGCCTCGATGGTCTGGACCTGGGTCTGCGCGGTGATCACGTCGGAGCGGGCCGCGACCCCGGCCGCGTACTGGTTCTCGGTGATCCCCAAAGTCTTCTTGAAGTTGGCGACGTTCTCGTCGAGCACCTTCTGGAGGGCGTCGGCGTAGCGCACCGTCAGGTAATCGGCGGCGATCTCGGCCTGGATGGTCAGGCGGGTCAGCGCGATGGTGGCGGCGTCGGACTGGGCGAGCGCAGCCTCGCTCTCGATGTTCCGGCGGGTGCCGCCGAACAGGTCGAGCTCCCAGCTCGCCTGGCCGAGCAGCGACGCGCTGGTGCGCACGGTGCTGCCGCTGCCGGTGCGGGTGATGCTCGGGGCGCCGATCACGGTCGGGTACAGGGCGGCCTGGGCGGAGGCGACCAGGGCCCGGGCCTGCCGGTAATTCGCCACCGCCTGCCGCAGGGACTGGTTGTCGACATCGACCAGGCGGATCAGGCGGTCGAGGATCGGATCCTTGAACACCCGCCACCAGTCGCCGCGCTCCACCGCGTCGTTCGGCCGAGCCTCGCGCCAGCCCTTTTTGCGGGCCGCCACGACGGCCGGGCTGTCCTCCCGTTTGCCACCTTCTCTGTAGGCGAGCGGCGTCTCCACGGAGGGGCGGCTGTAGTCGGGACCGACCACGCAGCCCGCCAGGGCCGGAATGAGGGGAAGACAGAGAATATGGCGCAGTCCGAGGCTGCGGGCGCGTCTCCCTCCCCCCTCTGCGTAGGGAAGACGCTCTTCCGTCAGCAGCGAGCGGGCCGCAGCGGACCCCCTCTCCCGTGCGGGAGAGGGTTGGGGTGAGGGATACGCCCTTTCCGGAGAAAACTGTCCCCTCACCCTGTCCCTCTCCCGCACGGGAGAGGGGACCTGCGCCTCATGTGTCGCCGACGCGTGGGGGGAGCCCGCAGAGCCCGAAGAAATAGGCGCGCGCATGCGCGCCGCCGGTGTTTCACGTGAAAACGGACGCATCACTCTCCGGCCGGCAGTGCCGCTGCGCCGCCGGGCCCGGCGCCGCGGCGACGGGCGAGCACCCGGTGCCGGAGGCGGTCGAGGGTCAGGTAGACGACGGGGGTGGTGTACAAGGTCAGGATCTGGCTCACGATCAATCCGCCCACGATGGCGATGCCGAGCGGCCGGCGCAGCTCAGCCCCCTCGCCGGTGGCCAGGATCAGCGGCACGGCCCCGAGCATCGCGGCGAGCGTGGTCATCATGATCGGCCGGAAGCGCACGAGACAGGCCTCCCGGATCGCGTCCACGGGATTCGCGCCCCGGGTCCGCTCGGCGTCGAGGGCCACGTCGATCATCATGATCGCGTTCTTCTTCACGATGCCGATGAGCAGGAACACCGCGATCAGCGCGATGATGGTGAATTCGGTGCCGGTCACCAGCAGGGCCAGCACCGCACCGACGCCCGCCGACGGCAGGGTCGAGAGGATCGTCAGCGGGTGGACGAAGCTCTCGTACAAGATGCCCAGCACCGCGTAGACCGCCAGGATCGCGGCCAGGATCAGCAGCGGCTGGCGGGAGGCCGAGGCGACGTAGTTCTTGGCCGCGCCGGCATATTCGCCGTGGATCGTGGCCGGCAGCCGCAGGGACGACATCGCCCGGTCGATCGCCTCGGTGGCGTCCGACAGGCTCTTGCCCGGCGCGAGGTTGAACGAGATCGTGGTCGCCACGAATAGGCCCTGGTGGCTCACCTGCACCGGAGCGTTGCCCGGCTCGATCCGCGCGAAGGCCGAGAGCGGGATCATGGTCTCCTTGGCGGCCGAGACCGGGGCGCTCGACGAGGCGCCGCCCTTGCTCGCCGCGATGGCGTTGGACGAGGCGTTGCGGGCGGAATCCGAGGCGATCGCCGCGGCGTTCGAGGAGGCATCGGCCGTGCTGGCGGCGGCCGTGGCCGCTGCGGCGACGCCGGTTGAGGTGGCGCCGACCGCCCCCGTGCCGGTGGTGGCCCCCGTGGAGGCGGCGCCGCCGCTCCCCGGGCTGCTGGTGCCGGTGGCTGCGTTGGTGTTGACGCCCCCCGCCGCCGCCACGGTGCCGGCCACCGCGTTGGTGGTGGCCGAGCCCGGCGCGTTGCCCCCGGAGGTCGAGACGAAGATCTGCTTCAGGGTCTCGGGGGATTCCAGGTAGCGCGGGGCGATCTCCATCACGACGTGGTACTGGTTCAGGGGGTTGTAGATCGTCGAGACCTGGCGCTGCCCGAAGGCGTCGTAGAGGGTGTTGTCGATCTTGTTCGGGGTGATGCCGTACCGGAACGCGGTGGCCCGGTCGATCACCACTCGGCTCTCCAGCCCGCCCTCCTGCTGATCGGAGGTGACGTCCCCGAAAGTCGGGTCCTTCTGCAGGGCGGCGAGCAGCTTCGGGGCGGCGGCGAACAGCTCCTCGGCGGTGTCGCCCTGGAGGGTGTACTGGTACTGGGCGAAGCTCTGGCGGCCGCCCATCTGCAGGTCCTGGCGGGGGAAGACGTAGAGCCGCGCGCCCGCCACCTGGGCCAGCTTCGGCCGGAGCCGCGCCATCACCTCCGAGATCGGCGCCCGCTCGCCGATCGGCTTCAGGCCGATGAACACGTTGGCCGAGTTGGTACCGCGCCCGCCGGTGAAGCCGACGACGCTCTCCACCGCAGGATCGGCGCCCACGATGGTGGTGGCCTGCCGGAGCTTGGTCTCCATGGACTGGAACGAGATGCGCTGGTCGGCCTGGATGCCGCCCATCATCTGGCCGGTATCCTGCTCGGGGAAAAAACCCTTCGGCACGATGACGTAGAGGTAGACGTTGAGCCCCACTGTGGCGAGCAGGCTCAGCAGCACGAGGCGCGGATGGGCGAGCGCCACTTCGAGCGTCCGTGCATAGGCGTCGAGCAGCCGGGAGAAGCCGCCCTCCAGGCCGCGGATCAGAAGGTTCGGCCGGCGTCCCGCCGGGCGCCCGTGCCCCTCAGGTCGCAGCAGCCGCGCGCACATCATCGGTGTCGTCGTGAGCGACAACACCAAAGAAATCAGGATCGACAGCGACAGGGTGACGGAGAATTCCTGGAAGATCCGGCCGATCAGGCCACCCATCAGCAGGATCGGCAGGAACACCGCGATGAGCGACAGGCTCATCGAGATCACCGTGAAGCCGACCTCCCGGGCGCCGATCAGGGCCGCCTGGAGCCGGGGCTTGCCCTCTTCGATGTGGCGCTGGACGTTCTCCAGCACCACGATGGCGTCGTCGACCACGAAGCCGGTGCCGATGATCAGGGCGGTGAGCGACAGGATGTTGAGCGAGTAGCCCAGCAGGTACATCGCCGAGAAGGTGCCGATGATCGAGATCGGCACCGCCACCGCCGGGATCAGAGTCGCCCGGCCGGAGCGCAGGAAGCCGAACACCACCAGGATCACGAGGCCGACCGCCACCAGCAGCGTCTCCTCGGTGGCCGCCAGCGACGCCCGGATCGTGGCGCTGCGGTCACCGGTGAGCTTGATGTCGATGCCGCCCGGCAGCGCCGCGGTGAGTTGCGGCAGGGCCTGCTTCACGGCGTCGATGGTCTCGACCACGTTGGCGCCGGGCTGCTTGTAGACGAACAGCAGCACCCCGGCTTTGCCGTTGACGATGCCGAGATTGCGCTTGTCCTCGACGCCGTCGAGCACCTGGCCCACATCCGTGAGCTTCACCGCGGCGCCGTTGCGGTAGGCCACGATGATGTCGCGGTAATCCGCGGCCTTGCGGCCCTGGTCGTTGGCGTAGAGTTGGTAGCGCCGCCCGCCGGCATCGATCTCGCCCTTGGGCGAGTTGGCGTTGGCCGAGGCGAGCGCCGCCCGGATGCCTTCCAGGCCGATGCCGTAGTTGAACAGGGCGGTCGGATCGAGCTCCACCCGCACCGCCGGCAGGGACGAGCCGCCGATATCGACATTGCCGACACCCGGCAGTTGGGAGAGCTTCTGCTGCACCACCGTGGCGGCCGAATCGTAGACTTGGCCGCGGGTCAGCGTCTCCGAGGTCAGGCCCAGGATGATGATCGGCGTGTCGGCGGGGTTGAACTTGCGGTAGGTCGGGTTCTGCCGGAGCGAGGCCGGCAGGTCGGCGCGCGCCGCGTTGATCGCCGCCTGGACGTCGCGGGCCGCCCCGTCGATGTCGCGGTTCAGGCCGAACAGCAGCACGATCCGGGTGGAGCCCAGCGCGTTCGTGGAGGTCATCTCGTTGACGTCCGCGATGGCGCCGAGCCGCCGTTCGAGGGGCGCCGCCACGGTGGTCGCCATGGTCTCGGGCGAGCCGCCCGGCATCTGCGCCTGGACCAGGATCACCGGGAAGTCGATCTGCGGCAGCGGTGCCACCGGCAGCTTCAGGAACGCGAACAGCCCGGCGAGCAGCACGCCGATCGTGAGCAGCGTGGTCGCGACCGGCCGGCGGATGAACGGCTCGGAGATGTTCACGGGAGAGGCCTCCCGTGGTTTTGGCGGAGCGCAGCGTGCTCGTCGGAAGAGGCGCAACCGGCTCCGCGCATCTCCCTCCCCCCTCTGCGGGGGAGGGTGGCCCCTGCGTCAGCAGGGGTCGGGAGAGGGGACCCGGCTTCAGGATGGAGCGCAGCCTTCATGAAGGGCACAGCCCGATCCTGCACCGTTGCTCCCCTCTCCCGACCCCCTTCGGGGGCCACCCTCCCCCGCAGAGGGGCGAGGGATAGGGGGCGCGCCGCGGCGGCCTCGCCGACCCTGTCGAGGACCAGACCGAGATTGCTCAACACGAGATCGTTCGGGAAACGCAGGATCTCGAAGCCCTGGCTTTTCAGCCACGCATCGCGCTTCGCGTCACGGCGGCGACGCGCATCCGTCTCGTGCGGTTCGCCCTCCAGTTCGACGATCAACCGTGCGGAGGCACAGAGAAAGTCCGCACTATAGGGTGGAATCGGAACTTGCCGCCTGAACTTGAGTCCGTGAAAGCGCCCGGCACGCACCTGCTGCCAGAACAGATCCTCTGCACGGGTCCGCTCACGGCGCTGGCCTTTCGCGAAGATGCGCAGGCGGGGCGAAATCGCGTCGAAGCGGCGCCCTTCGTCGCGGCGCGCGCCACATCCTGCACCGTTGCTCCCCTCTCCCGACCCCCTTCGGGGGCCACCCTCCCCCGCAGAGGGGGGAGGGAGAGGCGCGGAATCGTCCCGACCCGTCACGGCACCGCCTCGCCGCTCTCAAGGGTAGGACCCCGCCGCCCCGCGATCCGGCGTTCCAGCCGATCAAACGCCAAATAGATCACCGGGGTCGTGAACAGGGTCAGGACCTGGCTGACGATCAGGCCGCCGGCGATGCAGATGCCGAGCGGCTGGCGCAGCTCCGAGCCGACGCCGGTGCCGAGGATCAGCGGCACCGCGGCGAACAGGGCGGCGAGCGTCGTCATCAGGATCGGGCGGAAGCGCAGCAGGCAGGCCTGGAAGATCGCCTCCCGGGGATCGAGCCCGTCCTCGCGCTCGGCCTGGAGCGCGAAGTCGATCATCATGATCGCGTTCTTCTTCACGATGCCGATCAAGAGCACGATGCCGATCACCGCGATGATGTCGAGGGACAAGCCGAACAGCATCAGCCCGAGCAGCGCCCCGATCCCGGCAGACGGCAGGGTCGACAGGATGGTGATCGGGTGGATGAAGCTCTCGTAGAGCACGCCCAGCACGATGTAGACGGTGATGATCGCCGCGAGCACCAGGAACAGCTCGTTGCTGAGCGCCGACTGGAAGGCGAAGACCGAGCCCTGCGGCACCACCCGGAACGAGGGCGGCAGACCGATCTCGGCCTTGGCCTGCTCGATCGCTTCGACGGCCTGACCGAGGGCTGCGCCGGGTGCGAGGTTGAACGACACGGTGGTGGCCGGGAACTGCCCGAGATGCGAGATCAGCAGGGGCGCCCGCCGCTCGCTGATCCGCGCCACCGCCGAGAGCGGCACCTGGCCGTTGGTGGCCGTCGAGGACGGCAGGTAGATCGTCTCCAGGCTGCGCAGGGTCGTGTGCAGGGTCGGGTCGGCCTCCAGGATCACCCGGTACTGGTTGGACTGGGTGAAGATCGTCGAGATGATCCGCTGGCCGAAGGCGTCGTAGAGGGCGTTGTCGATGGTCGCCGGAGTGATGCCGTAACGGCCGGCGGTGGGGCGGTCGATGGTGACATAGGCGGCCAGGCCTTGCGCCTGGTGGTCGCTCGCCACGTCGGCGACCACGGGGGATTTAGCCAGTGCCTCGGTGAAGCGCGGCACCCAGGTCTCGAAATCGTTGAGGTTCGGGCTCTCCAGGATGACTTGGTACTGGGTCGCCGAGACCGCGGTGTCGATGGTCAGGTCCTGGACCGGCTGCATGAACAGGCGCATGCCGGGCTCGGCCCGGGTCGCCGCATTGATCCGCCGGATGATCCCGCTGGCTGTCTCCGTCCGCGTGTCCTGCGGCTTGAGGTTGATCAGCATCCGGCCGGAATTGAGCGTGACGTTCTGGCCGTCGACCCCGATGAACGAGGACACGCTCGCCACGTCCGGATCCTTCAGGATGATCGCCGCCATCCGCTGCTGGCGCTCGGCCATGGCCGCGTAGGAGACCGACTGGTCCGCCTGCGTGATGCCCTGGATCACGCCGGTATCCTGGACCGGGAAGAAGCCCTTGGGGATGATCACGAAGAGGTAGACGGTGAGCCCCAGGGTTCCCAGCGCCACCAGCAGGGTCAGGCCCTGGTGGTTCAGCACCACCCGCAGCGCCCGCCCATAGGCGTCGATCGTGCCGTCGATGGCGCGGCGACCGGCCCGGGAGAAGACGCCCTCGCGGCGGCGCAGCTCGGCCTCGGGGGCGTGCTTCAGGAGGCGCGCGCACAGCATCGGCACCAGGGTCAGCGAGACCACCGCGGAGATCACGATGGTGGCCGCCAGCGTGATCGCGAATTCGTGGAACAGGCGCCCGACCACGTCGCCCATAAACAGCAGCGGGATCAGCACCGCGATCAGCGAGACGGTGAGCGAGATGATGGTGAAGCCGATCTCGCGGGAGCCCTTGAGCGCCGCTTCGAGGGGCGAGTCGCCGGCCTCGACGTGGCGGGCGATGTTCTCGATCACCACGATGGCATCGTCGACCACGAAGCCGGTGGCGATGGTCAGCGCCATCAGCGACAGGTTGTCGAGGGAGAAGCCGTAGAGGTCCATCACCGACAGGGCGCCGATCAGCGACAGGGGCACCGACAGGCTCGGGATCAGCGTCGCCGACAGGCTGCGCAGGAACAGGAAGATCACCAGCACGACCAGCGCGATGGCCAGCCCCAGCTCGAACTGCACGTCCTCCACGGAGGCGCGGATCGTGGTGGTGCGGTCGGTGAGGGGCGCCACCGCCACGGCGGTGGGCAAGCTCGCCTGCATCTGGGGCAGCAGCGCCTTGATCTTGTCGACCGTGGCGATGACGTTCGCGCCCGGCTGGCGCTGAATGTTGAGGATCACCGCCGGCGTCCCGTCGGCCCAGGCGCCGAGCTTGGTGTTCTCCGGCCCCTCGACCACGTCGGCGACCTCGGAGAGCATCACCGGGGCGCCGTTGCGATAGGCGATGATCGCCGAATCGTAGGCCTTCGGGTCGCGGATCTGGTCGTTGGCGTTGATCGCGTAGGATTGCTTCGGCCCGTCGATCGAGCCCTTGGGGGTGTTGACGTTGAGGTTGGTGATCGTGGTGCGCAGGTCGTCGATATTCAGCCCGTAGGCGGCGAGCGCCCGCGCGTTGAACCGGACCCGGATCGCCGGCCGCTGCCCGCCCGAGATGCTGACCAGGCCGACGCCGGCCACTTGGCTGATCTTTTGGGCCAAGCGCGACTCGGCGAGGTCCCGCACCTGCGTCAGCGGCAGGGTCTTCGAGGTCAGGGCCAGCGTCAGGACCGGCGCGTCGGCGGGGTTGACCTTGGCGTAGATCGGCGGCGCCGGGAGGTCCGAGGGGAGCAGGTTGCCGGCGGCGTTGATCGCCGCCTGAACCTGCTGCTCGGCGACGTCGAGGGGCAGGTCCAGGCTGAATTGCAGCGTGATGACCGAGGCGCCCGCCGAGGATTGCGAGGTCATCTGGTTGAGGTTGGCGAGCTGGCCGAACTGCCGCTCCAGCGGCGCCGTGACCGAGGAGGTCATCACCTCAGGGCTCGCGCCCGGATAGAAGGTCTGGATCTGGATCGTCGGGTAGTCGACCGCCGGCAGCGCCGAGACCGGCAGGTTCAGGTACGACACGCCGCCGACGATCAGGATCGCCAGCATCAGGAGCGTAGTGGCGACCGGACGGAGAATGAAGAGGCGGGACGGGTTCATGGCAGGCGCACCATGGCCGGGCTCACTGCGCCGACCGGCGCCCGTGCCGGCGGCCGCCCTCCGGACGCGCCGTGTCGGCCGTCCCGTCCGGTCCGGCGGCCGGCTTGCCGCCGGGCTTGTCGCCCGCCCCGGTGACCGCGCCGGTCGCACTTCCGGTCGCACTTGCGGCTTGCGCCCCGTCGGTGATCCGCACCTCGGCGCCGTCCTTCAGCCGGTCGGTGCCGTCGGTGACGATCCGGTCGCCCGGGTTCAGGCCGGAGACCACGACGGTGTTGGTCCCGTCGGTCTCGCCGGTCTTGATCGGACGGACCGTGACCTTGGCGTCCCCATCCATAAGGTAGACGTAGGTGCCGGGGGTGCCCTGCAGCAGGCCGGAATTCGGCACCAGGGTTGCGCCCCGCACCGTGTCGACGGTGAGCTTGGCGTTGACGAACTGGTTCGGGAACAGCTCCTCGTCGGCGTTGTCGAACAAAGCCCGCAGCTTCACCGTGCCGGTGGTCGTGTCGATCTGGTTGTCGACCGTGTCGAGGGTGCCGACCGCGATCTGGTGGGCGTCGCCGCGGTCGTAGGCGCGCACGGCGAGCTTGGCGCCGGCCCGGACCTGGCGCATCACCCGGGCGACATCGTCCTCCGGCAGGGTGAAGATCACCGAGATCGGGTGGAGCTGGGTCACCACCACGATCGCCGTGGAGGCGGCCGAGATGTAGTTGCCCTGGTCGACCTGGCGCAGGCCGACCCGCCCGTCCACCGGCGCGGTGATGTGGGTGTAGGCGATGTTGAGCTTCTGCTGATCGACCAGCGCCTGGTCGGCCGCCACCGTGCCCTCGTTCTGCTTGACCAGGGCGCCTTGCGTGTCGACGTTCTGCTTTGAGATCGAATCCTGCCGGTTCAGCGTCTGGTAGCGCTGCAGGTCGAGCTTCGAGTTCTGCAGCAGCGCCTGGTCGCGGGCGAGCTGGCCCTGGTACTGGGCGAGCAGCGCCTCGTAGGGCCGGGAATCGATCAGGGCGAGCTCGTCGCCGGCCTTGACGGTCTGACCCTCGCGGAACTTCACCGCCATCAGGTAGCCGCTGATCTGCGACTTCACCGTCACGGTGGCGAGCGGCGTCACGGTGCCGAGGCCCTGGAGCACCACCGGCATGTCGCCGGTGGTGACCGCGGCGATGCCCACCGCCTGCGCCATGTCGCCGCCGCCGTGCCGGCCGCCGCGACCGCCGCCCTTATGGGCCGCGGTCGGCTCTGCGCCCTTGTCGGTGCGGGCCTCGTACCAGCGATGGGCGATCGCGCCGGCGCCCGCCAGCAGGGCCAGGATCACGAGCCAGCGGATCGGCCGGAAGCGCCGCGTGCGGACCTCGCGCGCCGGCGCCTCGCCGGGCTGGTAGGCGCGCGCCCTGTCGGTGCGGATCGGTGAACTCTCGTTCATACCTGACTAGAGCACATGCCGGACGCCTGCGCGACCGACGGTACCCTATCCCTCGCTGTGCACGCCCCCATGGCGCATGTTCCGGCCACCCGACGCCCTGGCGGCCCGGACGGTTGCATCGACCTATGCGGCTATACGGGCCGGACTGCGTCCGACCGCTGCGGCATATTCCATCGCCGGGCGGCTGCTGGATGCCCGGCCAATGCGCCGTCACTAGGGCGCCGAGGTTTCAGCCGTGTTGCTGGGCTCCGCGGCGGACGGATCCGGTGTCGCATAGGCCTTCAGCACCGCGCGGAACGGCGCGTCCACGGGCGCGACCGGCAGGGCCAGCCGGAGGACGAGGCCGGTTCCGGCGATCAGCAGGGCGAGGAGGAGGCAGCGTGTCGTCTGCATGGGGGTATCCGGTGGCGCCGGACACGCTACCAGAGCGATGAGGTCTCCGGCATGCGAAAAGGGCCACCGATCCGGAGATCGATGGCCCTTTGACGAGGACCGGAGCGGCGTCTCTGATGACGGGGCGAGGGGGCAAAGCCCCGCCGGCGAGAGCGCCGCTCCGGCCGTGACACGAACCTACGATACGACTGATGAATGTCAACATTCGTCACAAGCGCGGCCGGCGCGGGAGCGCCGGGTCTGTGCGGCCGCGCACATTCCGCACGCCGCCGACCCCATGCTACATCCCGGCCATGCTTCGATCGTCCGCCGCGCCCAACCTCGCATGAACCCGGTCTTCACCACCCTCCCGACCACGGTGTTCGAGACCATGTCGCGGCTCGCCCGCACCCATGACGCGGTCAATCTCGGGCAGGGCTTTCCCGACGATCCCGGCCCGGCCGACGTGCGCGAGTGCGGCGCCCGGGCGCTCCTCGACGGCTGGAACCAGTACCCGCCGATGATGGGCCTGCCTTCACTGCGTGAGGCGGTGGCTGCCCATTACGCCCGGCATCAGGGCCTCGCCCTCGATCCCGAGACCGAGGTGATGGTCACCTCCGGCGCCACCGAGGCGCTGGCCGGCGCCCTGCTGGCCCTGATCGAGCCCGGCGACGAGGTCGTGCTGTTCGCCCCCATGTACGATGCCTACCTGCCGCTGGTGCAGCGGGCGGGCGGCGTGCCGCGGATCGTGGCCTTGCAGCCGCCGGCCTTCCGGCTCGACGAGGCGGCGCTCGCCGCCGCGTTCGGCCCACGCACCAGGGTTTTGGTCCTGAACAACCCACTCAACCCGAGCGCGACCCTGTTCGCACCGGACGACCTGGCGTTGCTCGCCCGGTACTGCACGCGCTTCGACGTCACCGCGATCTGCGACGAGGTCTGGGAGCACGTGGTCTTCGACGGCGCCCGCCACCAGCCGCTGATGGCGCTGCCGGGGATGCGCGAGCGGACGGTCAAGATCGGCTCGGCGGGCAAGATCTTTTCCCTCACCGGCTGGAAGGTCGGGTTCGTGATGGCCGATGCCCAGCTGATGCGGGTGCTCGCCAAGGCGCACCAGTTCCTCACCTTCACCACGCCCCCGAACCTCCAGGACGCAGTGGCCTACGGCCTCGCCAAGCCAGATGTTTGGTTCGAAGCCATGCGGGCGGGCTACGCCGCCTCCCGGGACCGGCTGGCCTCGGGCCTGCGCGATCTCGGTTTCCGGGTGCTGCCGGCGCAGGCCACGTGGTTCCTCAACATCGACATCGCGGGCCTCGGCCATGCCGACGACGTGGCCTTCTGTGAGGCCCTGGTCAGCCGCCATGGCGTCGCCGCGATCCCGGTGAGCGCGTTCTACCCGGACGGGTCCGTGCGCAGCCTCGTGCGCCTGTGCTTCGCCAAGGTCGACGCGACCCTGGACACAGCCCTGGAGCGGATGCGGGGCGTCGCCGGGGGTGCGGCATGATAGTCGCAGGGGGCCGTCTTGCGAGGATCCGGCCGGGGGGCCACGTCGTTGACCGTGATGGCTCTCCGACGGATCCCCGCGATGGAATTCACCCAGACTTCCCGACGCGCTCCCGGAGCCGGACCCTTCGCCGGCACCAAGACCTTTGCCGGCAGCGCATCGACGCGGCTGCCGCCGTTCCTGTCGACGGATCTCGACCGGGAGGCGAGCCTCGCCCGGCTGGAGACGCTGGCCCATTTCATGGACACGGCCTTCGTGATCCCGGGGATCAACCGGCGGGTCGGGTTCGACGCGCTGATCGGCCTCGTGCCGGTGATCGGCGACGTAGCCGGCATGGTGATCTCCTCCTTCATCGTCTACGAGGCCAAGCGCCTCGGCGCGCCCCGCTGGCTGGTGGCCCGGATGGGGCTGAACGTGGCCTTCGACGGTCTGCTCGGCGTGGTGCCGCTCGCGGGCGACCTGTTCGATGCCGCCTTCAAGGCCAACCGCCGCAACGTCCGCCTGCTGCGCCGCTGGATGGAGCGCACCGGCGGCGTCCGCCCGAACGAGATCGAGGGTACCGCGATCCGCCTCGACACCTGATTTTTTCTCGGGGTTCGCGACTGGAAGCGGTAGGTCCCGCATTCGTGATCGCCCCTGTCTGGTCATGGCACGCGCCTCTCCCTCCCCCCTATGTGGGGGAGGGAGAGGCGCGAGGCTTTGATCTCGGTCTTTATCCGTCGAACATGTGTGACCATCGTCGCTCCTGCGGCAGAGCGCATCTTCAAACTCTGCAGGGGCGGCCATGAACGAGATCGCGCGCCCCGGCGAGAGCGAGGTCGTCCCGGCGCCGATGCCGGGCGCTCAGCCGATCGTCCTGCGGCCCGATGAGGCCGTTCCTGCGCCGTCCCCGGTTGCGGGCGGTCGCGGCCGGCTGTCGCCGATCAATCGGCGCCGGCTCGACAATTTCCGGCGCAACCGCCTCGGCTACGGCTCGTTCCTGATCTTCGCGACGCTGTTCGTCCTCAGCCTGTTCGCCGAGTTCATCGCCAACGACCGTCCGCTCCTCCTGTCCTACAAGGGCGAGTGGCTGGTCCCGGTGCTGGTCGATTACCCGGAAGAGAAATTCGGCGGCTTCCTGGCCGTGACCGATTTCCGCTCGGTCGAGATCCGTAAGGAGATCGCCGAGCACGGCTGGGCGGTCTGGCCGCCGATCCGGTTCTCCTATGACACGATCAACGAGGACCTGCCGACCCCCTCGCCTTCGCCGCCGACCTGGATGCTGTCGGACGCCCAGTGCAAGCCGGTGGCGGAAAAGCTCGGCGGCTCGACCTGCGCCGACATCCCGTGGCACTGGCTCGGCACCGACAACACTACTCGGGACGTGCTGGCGCGGGTGATCTACGGCTTCCGCATCTCGGTGCTGTTCGGGCTGATCCTGGCCGCGGTCTCGTCGGCGATCGGTGTCGTGGCCGGCGCCGTGCAGGGCTATTTCGGCGGCTGGGTCGATCTCGCCTTCCAGCGGTTCATCGAGGTCTGGGGCGGTATCCCGACCCTCTACCTGATCATCATCATCTCGGCCTTCATCGCCCCCGGCTTCTTCGTGCTGCTCGGGATCATGCTGCTGTTCTCGTGGGTGGCGCTGGTCAGCGTCGTGCGCGCCGAATTTTTGCGGGCGCGGAACTTCGAATATGTCCGGGCCGCCCGCGCGCTGGGCCTCTCGAACCTGCGCATCATGACGGTCCACCTGTTGCCGAACGCCATGGTGGCGACGCTGACCTTCCTGCCGTTCATCCTCAACGGCTCGATCACCACCCTGACTTCGTTGGACTTCCTCGGCTTCGGCCTGCCGCCGGGCTCGCCATCGCTCGGGGAGCTGCTCGCTCAGGGCAAGGACAACCTGACCGCGCCGTGGCTCGGGCTCACCGGTTTCCTGGTGATCGCCGTGATGCTGAGCCTCTTGGTCTTTGCCGGTGAAGCAGTGCGCGACGCCTTCGATCCCCGCAAGACCTTCGCCTGAGACCGAGTCGGCCGTCCCAGCGCTGCCGGACCCCGCCTGTAATCCGCGGATCTGCAAAAATATTTTGCGACGTTCCGGCAAGACCGGTCAGCCGCTGGGAAAGACGCGCCTAGACCGCGCGCGTCCCCCATTCACCTGCGATGTAACTGTCTCTCCCGCCAGCGAAAACCCGGCTTCCGGCCTGCACCAGCATTCATCGCCCGCACGAGGATAAAGGGCAGCGTCAGTGTGGTGAAAACGCGACCAATGCAACTTCAACCTGTAACCATGCCTGGTCGATGCAGACCTGAACTTTCACTCGATCACAAGGAATTGTATGGGTCACCTTGCTTTTTTTGGCAGCTGTCTTAATTCGCAGTCAGAGGCTACCTCAACGAGCGTCCAACCCAGGGAAAGTGAGAATGTCCGAAGAAGCGTCGACATCCCAAGTGCACTATATCGAGCGGACGGTGGACGTCGTCGCGGCCTATGTCGCCAACAACTCCCTGCCCCCCACCGAATTGCCGTCGCTCATCGCGAGCATCCACGAGGCGCTGAATTCGATCGCCTCCGGACCTTCCGCCGGGGTTGAAGACACTGTCGAGCGGCCGACCCCGGCCCAGATCCGTAAATCGATCCGTCCCGATGGTCTGATCAGCTTCATCGACGGCAAGTCGTACAAGACGCTGAAGCGTCACCTGACCAAGCACGGCCTGGACCCGCAGGGCTACCGCGAGCGCTACGGCCTGCCGGCCGATTACCCGACCACCTCGGCGAACTATTCGGCGCAGCGCTCGGCCCTGGCCAAGAGCCTCGGCCTCGGCCAGCCGGGCCGGTCCCAGCAGGCCGACAAGGAGTCGGACTCCGAGGCCGATGCGGAGCCGACGCCCGCTCCGGCCCGCGGTCGCCGCAAGACCGCGTCCGCCCCGGCCACCAAGACCCGCTCCAGCCGCAAGGCCGTCGAGGCCGCCTGAGGCTCTCCGAGACCTCCCTCTGCGCCGTGCGGTGTGGAGGGAGGTTTTTGCGTTGCCGGCTTCAGGCCATCGGGCCGGAACGGCGTGTCTCCGACGCCCCCTGGCCTTCGCTGCGGCACACGTCCTCGCCGAGCCGACATCCCGATCGGCACGAAGCGCACACAGAACACGATTGTAAGATCACCGGCCAATCTACGCGATCGACACAAGAGCTCGTTAACGGAGCCACTATAGCGCTGTCATGAAGCGTTATTCGAGCGTGTTCTGGTGGGTTTGAAGTCTGCTATTCCGTTCCTCGCTTGGGTGACCTGGCGCAGCTGGCGGCGCACCCTCGACCTGCGGGCCTGGGCGGCGCTCGGGCTCGCGCTGGTCATCACGGGTTCGGCCGTCCTGTTCATCGCCCATCTGGAGACGCGCGCGGTCGAGGACAACGAGCGCAGCCTCGGCGGTCTCGCCACCGTCCTGGCCGACCAGGCGGACCGGTCCCTGCAGGCGATCGAGCTGGTCCAGGACGCCATCCTGGCCGAATTCCGCACGGCGGGGATCGCCACGCCCGAGCACTATGCCGAGGCCGCCTCCCGGCCATCCATGCACACGGCCCTGCAGACCTGGATCGCGGCGCTGCCGCAGGCGAACGCCATCACCCTCATCGACCGGACCGGACAGCTGCTCAATTTCAGCCGCTACTGGCCGATCCCGACCATCAGCATCGCCGACCGGGACTACTTCCAGGCGCTCTCCGCCGACCCGGCCCTGCAGCGCTACGTCGGCCAGCCGGTCCCGAACCGGGGCGACGGCGCCTGGACGATCTATATCGCCCGAAAGGTCGCGGCCCCGGACGGCACGTTCCTCGGCCTGATCCTGGGCGCGGTCGAGCTCGGCTATTTCGAGGGCCTGTACGACCAGACCTCGCCGGCGGACGACGCCGTCGTGTCGCTGTTCCGCAACGACGGCATGCTGCTGGTCCGGCATCCCCGGCGCGCCGGGACGATCGGCCAGACCTTCCCGGGCGCCGGCGCAGCCTTGATCGCGTCGAAGAGCCCCCTCGGCGGCGTCCTGCGCACGATTAGCCCGATCGACGGCCAGGACCGGCTCATCGCCGCCCATGCCCTGAAGAACTACCCGCTGGTCCTCAGCGTCAGCCGCACCGCGGAGGCCAGCCTGGCGGCGACCCATCAGCAGGCGGCCATCGTGGGCGCGGCGGCGATCCTGCTGGATCTCGGCCTGCTCGGGCTGGTCCTGCTCGGCCGGCGGCAGGCCCGCGCGCAGGAGCGGCTCGCCCAGTCCGAGGCCGCCCGGGCCGCCGCCGAGGCGCGCGAGCGCGGCGAGCGGGCCCTGCGCCTTCAGGATGCCCGGTTCGGCATCGCCCTCGACAACATGATCCAGGGCCTGTGCCTGTTCGATCGGGACGGCGCTCTCATCGTCATGAATGCCCGCTACGCGCAGATGTACGCGGTTCCCGATTCCCTGCGCCGGCCCGGGACCGCACTGGCCGCTCTCCTCGACCATCTGGGCGCCCGGGAGCGCGGCCTCGGCGCAGCGGCCGCAGCGGCCTTGGTGGCGGCCTGCGAGCGCACCGCCGCCCAGGGCCACCCGGTCTCCCTGACCTGCGACTTCGCCGATGGCCGGGCGGTCGACGTGGTCCACGCTCCGATCCCGGGCGGCGGCTGGCTCTGCACCCACGAGGATGTCACCGAGCGCCGCCGGAGCGAGGCCCGGGTCGCCCACATGGCCCGGCACGACGCCCTCACCGGCCTGCCGAACCGCCTGGTCCTTAAGGAGCGCATGGACGCGGCGCTGGCCCGCTGCGACGCGCGTGCGCCGGCCACCGTGCTGTGCCTCGATCTCGATGGGTTCAAGACCGTCAACGACACCTATGGGCATCCGGTCGGCGACGCGCTGCTCTGCGCGGTGGCGGCCCGGTTCGCCGCCACGGTGGCGGCCGACGACCTCGTGGCCCGGCTCGGCGGCGACGAGTTCGCCATCGTCCTCGGCGCGGCTGCCCTGCCGACCGATGCGGCGCGCCTGGCCCGCTGCCTGGTCGCGGCGCTGGAGATGCCGGTGACCGTGAACGGCCACGCGCTCGCGATCGGTACCAGTATCGGCATCGCCAGCGCGGACGACGCCTCCGGTACCGCCGCCACCCTGCTGCGGCAGGCCGATATCGCCCTGTACCAGGCCAAGGCCGCCGGGCGCGGCACCTGGCGGTTCTTCGATCCGGCCATGGATGTCGAGATCCAGCGCCGCCGGCAGCTCGGCACCGACCTGCGTCGAGCCCTGGCTGAGGGCCAGTTCACTCTGCACTTCCAACCGATCGTCGGCGCGCACAGCCAAGCCCTGCACGGCTTCGAGGCCCTGCCCCGCTGGCACCACCCGGAGCACGGCGAGGTCGGCCCGGTGGAGTTCGTCCCGCTGGCCGAGGAGGTCGGGCTGACCAGGGCGCTGGGCGCCTGGATTCTCGCCGCCGCCTGCCGGGCGGCGGCATCCTGGCCGGACCCGGTCCGGGTCTCGGTCAACCTGTCGCCGCCGTACTTTGCCGGCGATGGGCTCGAAGCGGATGTGCGGGCGGCGCTCGCCGCGAGCGGCCTGAGCCCGGAGCGCCTGGAACTCGAGATCACCGAGTCGGTCCTGCTGCAGGACAACGCCGCGAATCTGTCCCTCCTGCGGGCGCTGCGTGCCGCGGGCGTGCGGATCGCCATGGACGAGTTCGGGACCGGCTATTCGAGCCTCGGCACCCTGCACCGGTTCCCATTCGACCGGCTCAAGATCGACCCGGGCTTCGTCCGCAGTCTCGCCCGCGATGGCGGCAGCGTCGAGATCCTGCGGGCCATGGTCTGGCTCGGGCGCGCCCTGACGATCGATGTCCTGGCCGAGGGGGTCGAGACCCCTGAGCAGGCCCGGATCCTGCGGGAGGAAGGCTGCCACGAGTTGCAGGGCAACCTGTTCGGCCGGCCTGCGCCGGTGGCCGACCTCGCCGCGATCCTGGCCCGGACCGCCGACAGCTTGCGCAAGCCCGAGGCCGGGCAGGCCCGCGACGGCGTGGCCGCCTGACAGAAAGCCAAAGCTTCGTCAGGGCTCCGCCCTGACAACCCGCCAAAGGGCTGAGCCCTTTGGGATCCCCGAACTCAGGCTGCCTTGGCGTTCAGCCGTCCCTCCAGCGGAAAAACCTTGGCGGGGTTGAGCATCCAGTCGGGGTCGAACACCGCCTTCACCCGCATCTGCTGCTCGAGATCGGTCTGGGTGTACTGGAAGCGCATCAAATCGCGCTTCTCGATGCCGACGCCGTGCTCGCCGGTGAGGCAGCCGCCCACCTCGACGCAGAGCTTGAGGATCTCGTCGCCCGCGGCCTCGGCCTTCTGCAATTCGCCCGGCTTGTTGATGTCGAACAGGATCAGCGGGTGCAGGTTGCCGTCGCCGGCATGGAACACGTTGGCCACCCGCAGGCCGTGGCCGGCGCAGATCGCCCCGATCCGCTCCAGCACCGGCCCGAGCTGGCCGGTCGGGATCGTGCCGTCCATGCAGATGTAGTCGGAGATCCGGCCCGTGGCCCCGAAGGCCGACTTGCGGCCCTTCCAGATCGCGGCCGATTCGGCCTCGGAGCGGGAGACCCGCACGCTGGTCGGTCGAAAATCCTTGGCGATCGCCTCGATGCGCGCCAGCATCGCGTCGCACTCGGCATCCGAGCCCTCGACCTCGATGATCAGCATCGCCTCGGCGTCGCGCGGGTAGCCGGCTTTCGCGAAATCCTCGGTGATCAGGATCGCCTCGCGGTCCATGTACTCGATCGCCACCGGGATGATGCCGGCCGCGATGATCGCGGCGACGCAATCGCCCGCATCCTCGACCTTCGAGAAGCCGACCAGCACTGGCCGCGCCCCTTCCGCGGCGCGCAGGATCCGTACGGTCGCCTCGGTGACGATGCCGAGTTGCCCTTCCGACCCGCAGATCAGGCCCAGGAGATCGTAGCCGGGGCTGTCGAGGTGCTGGCCGCCAACCTCCACCACGGTGCCGTCGTTGAGCACCAGGGTGACGCCCAGCAGGTTGTTGGTGGTCACCCCGTATTTCAGGCAATGCGCGCCGCCGGAATTCATCGCGATGTTGCCCGCGATCGTGCAGGCGAGCTGGCTCGACGGGTCGGGGGCGTAGAAGAAGCCCTCGTGCGCCACGGCGCCCGAGATGGCCAGGTTGGTGAGTCCGCTCTGCACCCGGGCGGTGCGGTTCTCGAAATCGAGGTCGAGCACCTGAGTCATCTTGCCGACGCCCAGGATGATCGCGTCACCCTGCGCGATCGCCCCGCCGGCGAGCGACGTGCCGGCGCCCCGGGGCACCACCCGCACGCCCTGCGCATGGCAATAGGCCATCACGGCCGCGACCTCCTGGGTGGTCGAGGGCAGGACCACGGCCAGCGGCATCTGCCGGTAGGCGGTCAGCCCGTCGGTCTCGAAGGCCCGGCGCTCGTCCTCGCTGGTCACCAGCGCCTCCGGGGCGACCAGGGGCGCGAGGCCTGCCAGGATCGCCTCCCGCCGGGCGAGAATGTTCGGGTCGGGCTCGGGGAAGCGGATGGTCATGGGGCTCGGGCCCTTTTTTGGCTGGCGTGGTGGGAGCATGGACCCGCCGGGGCGTGCCTTCAACCGCCCGGCGGACAGAGAGGGGCGGCATGTCGTCCCGGCGTCACATTTCAACCATGACGGCTCCCTAGCGTCGCGCCGCTCGCTTCGCATCGCCCATTGGGCGCCGGATCCGCCCGACGGGTCCAGAACGGAACCGATGAACGCTCCCGCCTCCAGCGCCCTGCGCGACGATCTCTACGATTCCGCGGCCGCGAACCTCGCCACCACCCGCGATGTCGGGATCCGCAGCCTGCAACTGGGCATCGCCGCCCTGCAGGAGACCAGCGCGGCGTTCCAGGGCCGGCTCGGTGTCGCCTTCGAGGAGGCGGTGCAGACCATCCTGCAGAGCAAGGGCCGGGTGATCGTCAGCGGTATCGGCAAGAGCGGGCATGTCGGGCGTAAGATCGCCGCGACCCTGGCCTCCACGGGCACCCACGCTTTCTTCGTTCACCCCACCGAGGCGAGCCACGGCGATCTCGGCATGATCGCCCGCGACGACGTGATCATCGCTCTGTCGTGGTCGGGCGAGACCGCGGAGCTGTCCGACCTCGTCGGCTTCAGCCGCCGCTTCTCGATCCCCCTGGTCGCCATCACCCGCAACGGCGCCAGCACCCTGGGCAAGGCCGCCGACGTGCTGCTGGAACTGCCCCGGGTTCGTGAGGCCTGCCCACACGACCTCGCCCCGACCTCCTCCAGCCTGATCCAGTTGGCGCTGGGCGACGCCCTGGCGGTGGCGCTCTTGGAGCGGCGCGGCTTCACCTCGGCCCGCTTCCACACCCTCCATCCGGGCGGGACGCTCGCGGCCCGGCTCAAGACCGTGCAGCAGGTGATGCACGGCCCGCAGGACATGCCGCTGGTCTCCGAGACCGCGCTGATGTCCGAGGTGCTGATCGAGATCGCGGCGCGCCGCTACGGCTGCGTCGGCGTCACCGATGCCGCCGGCCGTCTGGTCGGCATCGTCACGGACGGCGATTTGCGTCGCCACATGGGCCCGGAAATCCTCGACACCCCGGTCTCGGCGATCATGACCCGCGAGCCCATTACCGTGGAGCCGCACAAACTCGCCCAGGCCGCCCTGGAGCTGATGAACCGCCGGCTGATCACCGCGGTCTTCGCGGTCACGGACGGCCGGCCCGTGGGCATCGTCCACGTCCACGACCTGCTGCGCGCCGGCATCGCGTGAGCGTTCGATGCCCCGCTGATCGCGAGCGAGGATTTTCCCATCCAAACCCCCTCATCCTGAGGGGCCGCAGCGAAGCGGAGGCCTCGAAGGAGGCTTCCAGGGATCGCGCGGCAGGCTGGAAGGCTCCTTCGAGGCCTCCGCTTCGCTCACACCTAGGATGAGGGCGTTGGTAGGACTGTCGAAATCTCGATAGCCAGTGGGCCTGGCGGGTCAAAAGATTACAGCCGGGCCAGCAGCTCCGCCTTCTTGTCCGAAAACTCCCGCTCGGTGAGCACGCCCCGGGCGTGCAGCTCCGCCAGCCGCTCGATCGTCGCCAGGACGTCGCCCGCGGGGGACGGCTCCGGCGCGGCTTTGCTCGGCGGAGGCGGCGCGGCCGGATCGACCTGCCGCGGGGCGGCCGTCTCCGCCTCGATCCGGCGCAGGCGGTCGAGGGCGACGACGCCGCTCGGGCCGGTGAAGTCGAGGCTGCCATTGGCCTGCGACACCCCCGAGATGTGGTGCTCCCCGGTATCGTAGAGCGCGATGCCGGAGCCGGACTCGATGGCGAGCCGCCGCGTGTCCGGGAAATAGGCGTAGCGCAGGCCGTTTTGCGAACCGGTGCTCGCCGGAGCGCCGAGGTCGGCGGGCCACCACTCGCCGCCGCCCCGCCGCGATGCGGGGCCGGTCTCGGAGAACCCGCCCGCCGGCAGGGCCGCGGCGAGCTCGGTGCAGAGGGAATCGACCCGCGCCTTCAGCCCGTCGTCGAACATCCGGCCGACCATCACCATGCCGCCGGAAAACCACTGGCCCATCCCGCCGAGATCGGGATGGTCGAACTGCGCCATCGTGCCGTGCCCGCGCTCCAGGGCCTGGACCAGATGGCGAACCGCATCGAGGCTGACCCCGTGGCGCTCGGCGATGCTGCGCAGGCCCGAGGCGTGGTCGAACCCGCCCTCGTCCAGGAACGGAGCGGGGGCGGCCGTTCCGCCGGGCGGGACCGAGGGTTTCGGATCCATGGGCAAGCTCCGATCGGCGCGGGGCGAGGGATGCGTCAGCCCCGCCGCGCTATGGCAATATCGACCAAGTCCCGGTCGCACCCCCGGTTCCGGACCGCCTCAGCCGCCGGATTGCGGGAACGGGCCGGCGATGACGAAATCGGTGATCGGCCGGCGGCCGTTCGGGGCCTCCCGGGGCCGCTGCTCCTCGGTGAGTTCGGCATCCGGCACCTTGCGGCCCACCGCGAAGGCGGCCTCGACCCGGTGGTTCTCGGGCAGACGCAGAACCTCGGGGGCGCGGACATGGTCGAACCCGGTCATGCCGTGGGCGTGCCAGCCCTGGTGGATCGCCTGGAGCTGGAAGGCCAGCGAGGCGGTCCCGGTATCGAAGGAATGGCTGTAGGAGGGCTTGAGCTCGTCGCCAACCTTCATGAACCCGTTCGAGACCAGGAACAGGATCGCGCCCGTGCCCGAGACCCATTTCTGGTTGCCGGGCACGAGCAGGCCGAAGAACGTGTCCCAGTTCGCGTCGCCCCGTAGGGCGTAGAGGAAGCGCCAGGGCTGCGAATTGTACGCCGACGGCGACCAGCGCGCCGCCTCGATCATCCGCAGCAACTCGGATTCGGGCAGCGCCTCGCCCGTGAAGGCGCGGGGCGAGTGCCGCGTCACGAAGATCGAATCGATGTCGTGGTCGGGCTGACGGGGCGGGGGCAGGCTCACGGGGATCGACTCCGGCACGGTGACGCTTTGGGTGCCGCCGACACTGCCCGAAATGCTTGGCCGGTGGCAAACCCCGGCCATCAAAAGAGAAGATGGTGTTGCGGAGGGTTGCCGTTCTGGCACCGTCCTTTTCCCGGGGCGCATGGAGCGCGAGCAGAATGCGACCCGGGATCCGGCATAAGACGACGCACAGCATCGGTTGGCGGCACGATTGCGCCGCGACGCGGCTCGTTCGCGGACCACCCCTTCCACGAACGGTTCAGGCGTCCGGGAAAGCGGCGTAGGTCATCCGCTAAGGATGACCTACGCCGCCGGTCGCTCACGCCACGCTGCGCTCGATCTCCTCCTCGTCGCAGATCACGCCGGCATTGCCCTCGAACTCGGCGGCGAGGTCCACGGGGGCGTGGGTCGGGGCCGCGGCGGCGCGGTCGCGGGCGAAGGTGGAGAGGAACAGCCGCATGACGTGGCGCACCCCCGCGTCGTTGATGGTGCGCTGATCCTCGTTGTAGTAGCGGCCGGCATTCACGTTGCTCGTGACGATGTCGTAGGCGGGGAAGTACACCGCCCGCGGATCGCCCCGGCCGACCACCTCGCCGGCGGCTACGCGCAGCACCGACTTGGAGTAGCTGTTCGACTCCATCACGTGCCGGTCCATGTAGGTCGCGATCATCGGGACCGGCGAGACCGTGAAGATCACCCGGGCCTTGGGATTCACGCTCCAGAGCCGGTCCAGGAAGCCGTTGAGGTCGCCCAGCACCTCGCCCGCGCCGGCATTGACGCACTCATAGAGCGCCGGGTCGAAGGTGCCGCCCGCGACCCCGGGGGCGAGGGGCAGCGCCGCGCCGTCGGCCCGCCAGCGCCAGCCCTCGGTGAGGCCCAGCGTCAGCACGAACACGTCGAGGGTCTCGAACAGGCGGCGCACCTCGGCCAGATGCGCGTCGCGGGCGGCGACCACCTCGGCCTCGCTGGCAAAGCCCGCCGGCTCGACGGTGGGGCGGAACGGGTCGACGTAGCGGCCGTCGTCGCGCAGCCACGCCTTCAGCTCCGGCTCGAATTGGCCGTAGGCCCGGTCGAACAGCTGCACGAACTGGCGCGTGTAGTAGAGATTGCCGTACCGGGCCGAGAAGGTGCCGAACTGGCGGGCATTGGCCTCCTCGGCGCTCATGCCGGGGGGCGGCGGCTCGGTCAGGTAGTAGTTGAAGCCGGCGCCGCGCACCGCCTCGGCCACCCGCTGCGCGAAGCAGGAGCCGCCGGTGGCGACCTTGTCGGTCGGCCCGATCGCGAACGTGTCCTTCGGGTGCGGATTGACCGCGAAGGGCGGCACGTTGGTCACGACCTTGCGCCAGAATCGCTCGGCCGGTAGACCCGTATACGGATTCAACGCCATCTTCGAACCCTCTTCTTCACGACGGCAAGATCTTCACGACGGCGTGCGCCCTCGGGGATGCCGAGCCGTCCGCTGACACCGGCACGCGACGTGGCCCTGAACGATCTGCCCCGGCGCGCCCGCAGCGCGTTGTCCCTGTCGACTCCCAGTTGGGCGCCTACCTGGGCGACACCATGGCGAAACCGCGCGCGCGCCGCCACCACGCGCGACGGGCCGGCCATCGCGGTGCTGGGCAATTGCCAGGCCCGGGGCATCGCCCAGGCGATGCGCCTGCTCGCGCCGAAGAGCCCCGTGCGCTACCTGCCCATGGGCTCGCTCAAGCGCGACCACGGCCATGTCGATGGCTTGGTCCGGACGCTGCGCTCCCACGACCACGTCTTCTCGCAATCCTTCCCGGCCGGGTTGATCCCCGGGGGCGACATCGCGACCGTGCGGGCAGCCGACCCGCGGCTCAAGCTGTTCCCGTCGATCGTGTTCTCGGCCTTCCATCCGGATATGGTCTATGTCGGCCAGGCCTCGGATCTCGCGGCGCTCAAGCTCGCGCCCTCGCCGATGGGGCAGTACCATTCGGCGATCGCGCTCTGCGCCCACCGGCTCGGCCTCGATGCCGGTCGCACCGCCGCCCTGTTCCGCGAGGACGTGTTCCGGCGGCTCGGCTATCTCGACCATTGGGATCCGGCCGTGCACGAACTGGTCGGGTCCGCCGCCGCTCTGGGCTTCGGCCTCGACCGGGAGGTGACCCGCTGGGCGCGGCGCGGCGCCTTCATGCACGTGATGAACCACCCCAAGGCGTTCGTCATCGGCGACATCGCCCGGCGGCTGTTGGTGGAGAGCGGGCTCCGGCCCGAGCCCGTGGAGATCGAGGATTACCTCGGCGACGAGCTGGCCCAGGACGTGGTCTGGCCGCTCTACCCGCCCATCGCCGAGCATTTCGGGCTGACCGGCTCGTACCTGTTCAAGATGAAGCCCCGGGGCGAGGATTTTCCAAGGCTCTACGACCTGCCGGGCTTTATCGCGGCGAGCTTTGCGATCTACGACGCGATGCCGGCGGGCGACCTCGCCTGCCAGCGGGTGGATGCTTGGCTCGCGTCGCCCGAGATCGTGGCCCTGTTCCGGGCCGGCTAACCGAGGCCGGCTCAGCCCGCCGCGCACAGGGGCGCGTCGCTCAGGCCGTCGACCATCATCCGGACCAGCCGGTTGACTGCCTGCACCTGGAACGGCTTGCGCAGGAACAGGCTGCCCGGGACGCCCCGGCCGCCGCTCGAATCGGTCGAGGTGTAGACCACCGGCCGGTCGGCATGGATCGCCCGGAAGGCATGGGCCACGGTCCAGCCGTCGATCAGCCCGGGTAGGTGGATGTCGGTGAACAGCCAGTCGATCTCGGCCCCGCGCGTTCGCAGGAGCGTCAGCGCCGCCTCGCCCGTGGAGGCCTCGATCACCCGGATGCCCTGCGTCTCGCACAGGCTCGCGATGATCTCGAGGAGCAGGTAGCTATCCTCGACGATGAGGACGCACTGGGCGGGGCGCATGCTTGGGGGTCCGGGGATCGCGCGAAGTCTTTGATTTGAAGCACTCGCTTGCGCCGAACCGGTATCCACTTCGACGGCGAGCGCTTCAGGCGAATCAAGAACCCATAGGGTTGAGGATCCCTTAAAGCGGCCGCGAAAGCGGTATCCGGCCCTGTTGCAGCGCGGCAACCGGCGGAGCGGAAATGGCTCCGCTTGTTCCATCGCCCCGGCCCTGCCGCAATCCGGGCGCGTCAGCATCCGCGGGCGTGCGGCAGCGCACGCCGCCGACCGGCGCGGGCTCGCAGGACGCTCCGCGGCGGCGGACGGAACCCTCGCTTAACCATCCGCGCCTATCACCGGCGCTCAAGACTACGCGGATCCGCCTCGAAGACCAGCAGCCGGCCTTCGGCACCGCTCGAGGAGTTGAACGATCATGCCCCAGCGTTTCCGCGCACTCGCCCTCGGCCTCGCTGTCTGCGCCGCCCTCGGGCTCGGCGCCTGCAGCAACGACAAGGACCTCGCCGACGCCTCCGCGTTCGGGGCCGGCGCCGCGACCCCGGGCAGCGCGCAGGACTTCGTCGTCAATATCGGCGACCGGGTCTTCTTCGAATCGGATTCCACCGACCTGACCCCCACCGCCACCGCCACCCTCGACAAGCAGGCGGCCTGGCTGCAGCGCTACCCGCGCTACACCTTCATCATCGAGGGCCATGCCGACGAGCGCGGCACCCGCGAATACAACTTCTCCCTGGGCGCCCGCCGGGCCCAGGCGGTCAACGACTACCTGGCCACGCGCGGCATCGGATCGAACCGGATGCGCACCGTCTCCTACGGCAAGGAGCGGCCGGTGGCCGTGTGCAACGACATCTCGTGCTGGTCCCAGAACCGCCGCGCGGTGATCGTGCTCGACCGCGGCGCCGGGGCGTAACCTTCGAAGAGACGGCCATCAGGTCCGTCCGCCTGCCGATTCTTCGAAGAGTCGGCAGGCATTTCTGCGAAGAGGGAGCCGGCCCCGGGTTCGACCGGCCCGCGCCGCAGTTTTGCCGCGGACCGGCGCATCTGATAGGGCCTCGCGCTTCCATCGGACCGCAGCCGCATCATGCTCGCCCGCCTTCGCACCCGCCTCGCGCTCACCACGATCCTCGGGGGCCTGCTCCTCGGCCATCCGGCCGCCGCGCAGGACGCCTCGGAACTGGTGGTGCGCCTGGGGCGCATCGAAAACCAGTCCCGGATCATGGCCGGGCAGATCGAGACCCTCCAGTACGAGAACCGGCAGCTGAAAGAGCAGCTGCGCAAGTTCCAGGAGGATGTCGAGTTCCGGCTGAACGAGGGCAAGGGCGGCGGCAGATCCGGCCCATCGGCGGCCCCGTCGGCGGCGCCGGCCCCGGCGGGCGCGGTCAACGGCGGCAATCCGGGCGCCGGGCGTCCGGGCAAGCGCGGCGACGCCTTCGACCCGTCCCAGGCCCCTGGCGCCCCCGGAGCGCCGATGCCGCTCGGCAGCACCCAGCCCTCCCCGCCCCTGCCGCCGCGGGAGGCCGCCGAGGCGGCCCCGGTCCGGCCGCAGGCTCTGCCCCGGCCCGCGATCGACGACGAGGATCCCGACGCCGACGGCGCCGCCCCCGGCTACGACGAGCCCGTAGACCTGCGGCCCCCGGCCCGCACCGGCGCGATCCCGGTCCCGGCGCCCCGCCCCGCCGAGAGCGTGGCCGCGACCCGGACCGGCGACCCGGCCGCCGATTACGAGGCCGCGGTCGAGCTCTACCGCTCCAAGCAGTACGAGCAGGCCGAGATGGGCCTGCGCCAGTTCATCCAGTCGCATCCCCGGGACAACCGGGTCGCCGGCGCGACCTACTGGCTGGGCGAGAGCTACCTGGCCCGCGGCCGCAACCGCGAGGCGGCGGAGCAGTTCCTGAAGGTCTCCACCGACTATGCCCGCTCGTCCCAGGCGCCGGACGCGATGCTGAAGCTCGGCGTCACGCTCAACGCGCTGGGCGCCCGCGAGCAGGCCTGCGCGACGCTCGCCGAGCTGGACCGGAAGTTCCCCAATGCCGGCACCGGCGTCCGCCAGGGCGTCGCCCGAGAGCAGAAGCGCGCCCGCTGCGCCGCCTGATCGGGGATCCCAAAGGGCGTGCCCTTTGGCGGGGTTCGGGGGCGGAGGCCCCGAGAGACTAGGGCTCTGCCCTGGACCCGCAAAAGGTCTCGGACCTTTTGAATCCATGACTGGTCTGCCGGACGATCCGGTCCTCCACGCCCTCGGGCCCTGGCTCGGGTCCGAGCGGGGCGTGCTGCTCGCCGTCTCGGGCGGCCCCGATTCGAGCGCGCTGATGCATGCCGCTGCGGCGCTCGGCGCGGCCGTGCGGGTCGCCACCGTCGATCATGGCCTGCGCCCGGATTCCAGCCCCGAGGCCGAGGGCGTAGGGCGGGCGGCCCGGGCGCTCGGCCTGCCGCATGCGGTCCTGGCCTGGACGGGGCCGAAGCCCGGCACCGGCCTGCAGGACGCGGCCCGGGCCGCCCGCTACCGGTTGCTGACCGCCCATGCGGAGGCGGTCGGCGCCGGCCTCGTGCTCACCGGCCACACCCGGGACGACCAGGCCGAAACCGTGCTGATGCGGCTCGCCGCCGGCAGCGGCCCGGCGGGGCTCGCCGGCATGCGGACCGAGCGCCCCCTCGCCCCCGGCATCACCCTCGGGCGGCCGTTCCTGGCACTTCCGAAGGCGATGCTGGTCGCCTGGTGCACGGCCCGGGGCATTCCGCATGTCCGCGACCCGGCCAATGCCGATCCGCGCTTCGCCCGGGGCCGCCTGCGCGCCACCTGGGCCGCCCTGGAGCGCGAGGGCCTGAGCCCGGCGCGGCTCGCGCGCCTCGCCGAGCGGGCCGCCCGGGACGACGACGCGCTCCGGGCCGCGGCCGAACAGGCCCTCGCGGCGGCCCTGTTCCCGCCAAAGAATACCGACGCCGCGGCGCTCCGCCTCGACGGCACCGCGCTGGCGGCCCTGCCGGAGGCCATCGCCCTGCGCTGCCTCGACGCCGCCCTGACCCGGGTCGGCGCCGCGCCGCGCCGCCTGGAGCGCCTGGAATCCCTTGTCTTCGAGGCTGTGCTGCCGGCCCTGCGCCGCCGGGAGCCGATCCGGCGGACCCTGGCGGGAATTTTGGTCGCGACAGATTCCGCCGGAACCCTGAGTCTGGCGCCGGCCCCGCCGCGCCGGCACAAGACCGCCAATTGAGGGATGGATGCTGCCCTCGCCGCAGGGGGGACCGGCTTACTTGGCAAGGAAGGCCCCCCCGCCTACATTGGCGAGGTGTGCACGGATGGACCGGCAAAGCCGCGCGATGTGTCCGTCTAGGGGGCCGCACGCACCAAGGATCGATCGATGAACCCGAATTTTCGCAACTTTGCCTTGTGGGTCGTCATCTTCCTGCTGGTGCTGGCCCTCGTCACCCTGTTCCAGAACCCGGGTCACCGGGGCGGCGGCAGCGAGATCGCCTACAGCCAGCTCCTCAACGACGCCGATGCCGGCAAGATCCAGTCGGTGGTGATCTCCGGGCAGGACGTGTCCGGCACCTATGTCGGCGGCGGCAACTTCACCAGCTACGCGCCCAACGACCCGAGCCTGGTCTCCAAGCTCCAGGGCAAGGGCGTGCAGATCACTGCCCGTCCGCCGTCCGACAACACCCCCTGGTTCATCCAGCTGCTCGTGAGCTGGCTGCCGATTCTCGTCTTCATCGGCGCCTGGATCTTCCTGAGCCGCCAGATGCAGTCCGGCGCCGGACGCGCCATGGGTTTTGGCAAGTCCAAGGCCAAGCTCCTGAACGAGGCCCATGGCCGCGTGTCGTTCGATGACGTGGCCGGCGTCGAGGAGGCCAAGGAAGACCTCCAAGAGATCGTGGAATTCCTCCGCGACCCCCAAAAATTCCAGCGGCTCGGCGGCCGGATCCCCCGCGGCGTGCTGCTCGTCGGCCCGCCCGGCACCGGTAAGACCCTGATCGCCCGGGCGGTCGCGGGCGAGGCCAACGTGCCGTTCTTCACCATCTCGGGCTCCGACTTCGTCGAGATGTTCGTGGGCGTCGGCGCCAGCCGCGTGCGCGACATGTTCGAGCAGGCCAAGAAGAACGCGCCCTGCATCATCTTCATCGACGAGATCGACGCGGTCGGCCGCCATCGCGGCGCCGGCCTCGGCGGCGGCAACGACGAGCGCGAGCAGACCCTGAACCAACTCCTCGTGGAGATGGACGGGTTCGAGGCCAACGAGGGCGTCATCATCATCGCGGCGACCAACCGCCCCGACGTGCTCGACCCGGCCCTGCTGCGTCCCGGCCGGTTCGACCGCCAGATCATGGTGCCGAACCCGGACGTCACCGGCCGCGAGCGCATCCTGCGGGTCCACGTCCGCAAGGTGCCGCTGGCTCCCGATGTCGACCTCAAGGTGATCGCCCGCGGCACCCCCGGCTTCTCGGGTGCGGACCTGATGAACCTGGTGAACGAATCCGCGCTCCTCGCCGCCCGTCGCGGAAAACGCATCGTCACGATGCACGAGTTCGAGGACGCCAAGGACAAGGTCATGATGGGCGCCGAGCGGCGCACCCTGGTGATGACCGAGGACGAGAAGCGGCTCACCGCCTATCATGAGGGCGGCCACGCCATCGTTGCGTTCAACGTCCCGGCCACCGACCCGGTGCACAAGGCGACCATCATCCCGCGCGGCCGTGCCCTCGGCATGGTCATGCAGCTCCCTGAGCGCGACAAGCTCTCCATGAGCTTCGAGCAGATGACCTCGCGGCTGGCGATCATGATGGGCGGCCGCATCGCCGAGGAGATGACCTTCGGCCGGGACAAGGTGACCTCGGGCGCCCAGTCGGACATCGAGCAGGCGACGCGCCTCGCCAAGATGATGGTGACCCGCTGGGGCTTCTCGCCCGAGCTCGGCACCGTCGCCTACGGCGAGAACAACGACGAGGTCTTCCTCGGCATGTCGATGGGCCGGCAGCAATCGGTCTCGGAATCGACTGCCCAGAAGATCGACGCCGAGGTCCGCCGCCTGGTCGAGACCGGCCTGGAGGAGGCCCGCCGCATCCTGGCCGAGCACAAGGACGACCTGGAGGCTCTGGCCCAGGGGCTGCTCGAATACGAGACGCTCTCGGGTGACGAGATCCGCAACCTCCTGAAGGGCCAGCCCCCGATCCGCGACGGCGGCGACGTGCCCCCGACCCCGGCCCGGGGCTCCTCGGTCCCCTCCGCCGGCCGCGGCCGGCCGAAGGAGAGCGATGGCGGGCTCGAGCCTCAGCCGCAGGCGTGAGCTAGACGGATGTGATGAAAAGGGCGCCGCGAGGCGCCCTTTTTTGTTGGGTTTTTGTCTTGGCCGTCTGTCGGAGCGGATTCACACTCTCTGCCGGACACCAAGGGGTTGAGAAACAAGCGCGTTTCCCTCCCCCTTGTGGGGAAGGGCCAGGGGTGGGGGTGGTGCCGGATGAGGCGCAGCGGTGCCTTCTGCACCACCCCCACCTCCAACTCCTCCCCACAAGGGGGAGGAGAGCGCGTCGTGCCTCGCCGAGGACGATGCGTGAACATCGTAGCCCGCACGGGAGAGCGGGCACGGCCCGCATGACAATCCGCCCCGCCTGTCCGTGAACACCCCCCGCAAGCTCGGCCGGAGGCTCGGCTCTCGGCAGCGAATCGGAAAGACCGGGACAGGAATCTCTCCGAGCCGCGCACCCGATGGCCTTGTCCGTTTATCTCGTCGTCGGCCTCGGGGCCGCGGTTGCCGGGTTCGTGCAGGGGCTGTCGGGTTTCGCCTTCGGGCTGGTGGCGCTGTCGTTCTGGGCCTGGGTGATCGATCCGCAGCTCGCCGCGATCCTGGCGGTGGCCGGGTCCCTGACCGGGCAGATCGTCGCCGCCGTTACGGTGCGGCGCGGCTTCGACCGGGCGCGCCTCGCGCCGTTCGTGCTGGGCGGGCTCGCCGGCGTCCCGCTCGGCGTGCTCCTGCTGCCCCATCTCAATGCCGACTGGTTCAAGCTGCTGCTCGGCACCCTGCTGGTGGTCTGGTGCCCGGCGATGCTGCTCGCCAAGGACCTGCCGCGGATCACCGTGGGCGGGCGGCTGGCGGATGCCGCCGTCGGCATGAGCGGCGGCCTGCTCGGCGGACTCGGCGGCTTCACCGGCACGCTGCCGACCCTGTGGTGCGTGCTGCGCGGCTACGAGCGCGACGTGCAGCGCACGATCATCCAGAACTTCAATCTGGCGATGCTCGCGGTCACGATGGTGATCTATCTCGGCTCGGGCCTCGTCACCCGGAGCGCGCTGCCGATGCTGGCCGTGGTGCTGCCCGCCATGCTGATCCCGGTCTTTCTCGGCACCCGGGTCTATGTGGGCCTGAGCGAGACCGCCTTCCGCCGGGTGGTGCTCGGCCTCCTGACCGTTTCGGGGATCACCCTGCTCGCTGCGGCGCTGCCGCGGGTCCTGTAGTGCTCCGCGTGCAGGGTCACGCCCCATTTCGACCGTCTTTGTCGCGGAGCACCCGGGGCAATCCAATCTGCTAAGTTCTGTCGGGCTACTCTGTCGGCGCGTCGGCCGGGCGAGAGGCCCGGCACCGGAGATCCTGATGGTGCGCAAGTATTTCGGAACCGACGGCATCCGGGGCCGGGCCAACGGGGTGATCACCCCGGAACTCGCCCTCAAGGTCGGGCAGGCGGCCGGCCTGGTGTTCCAGCGCGGCGACCACCGCCACCGGGTGGTGATCGGCAAGGATACCCGCCTGTCGGGCTACATGATCGAGACCGCGCTGATCGCCGGCTTCACCTCGGTGGGCATGGACGTGCTGCAGCTCGGCCCGGTGCCGACCCCCGCGGTGGCGATGCTGACCCGCTCGATGCGGGCCGATATCGGCGTGATGATCTCGGCCTCGCACAACGCCTTCGAGGATAACGGCATCAAGCTGTTCGGCCCCGACGGGTTCAAGCTCAACGACACGATCGAGGGCGAGATCGAGGAGCTGATCGACGCCGAGCTGCACACGAAGCTGGCGGGCTCCGCCGATCTCGGCCGGGCCAAGCGCATCGAGAGCGTGCATGCCCGCTACATCGAGTTCGCCAAGCGCACCCTGCCCCGGCACGTGACCCTCGACGGCCTGCGGGTGGTGGTCGATTGTGCCAACGGCGCCGCCTACCGGGTCGCCCCCGAGACCCTGTGGGAGCTCGGCGCCGAGGTGATCGCCATCGGCACCGAGCCGGACGGGTTCAACATCAACCGCGACGTCGGCTCCACCGCGCCGGCCGCCCTGGTCGCCAAGGTGCGCGAGCGCCGGGCCGATATCGGCATCGCGCTGGACGGCGACGCCGACCGGGTGCTGATCGTCGACGAGAAGGGCCACGTGGTCGACGGCGACCAGCTGATGGCGGTGGTCGCGCGCTCCTGGCAGGAGGACGAGCGGCTCACCCAGCCGGGGCTGGTGGCGACGATCATGTCCAATCTCGGCCTGGAGCGCTTTCTCGGCGGCCTCGGCCTGACGCTGGCCCGCACCGCGGTGGGCGACCGCTACGTCCTCGAGCACATGCGCGAGCACGGCTACAATCTCGGCGGCGAGCAATCCGGCCACATCATCATGTCGGACTACACCACCACGGGCGACGGCCTGGTGGCGGCCCTGCAGCTCCTGAGCGTGGTGCAGCGCCAGGGCCGGCCTGTGAGCGAGGTCTGCCACTGCTTCGATCCGCTGCCGCAGATCCTCAAGAACGTCCGCTACCGGGCCGGTGAGCCGCTGAGCCAGGACAGCGTGGTGAGCGCGATCGCCCAGGCCCGCGCCCGCCTGGGCAATGGCGGCCGCCTGGTGATCCGCCCCTCCGGCACCGAGCCGGTGATCCGCGTGATGGCCGAGGGCGACGACCGGGGCCTCGTCAACGAGGTGGTCGATGAGGTGGTCGAAGCCGTCACCAAGGTCGCGGCCTGAATCTCAGATCCCAAAGGGCCAAGCCCTTTGGCGGGGTTCAGGGGCGGAGCCCCTGAGAGCGCGGCGCTCACGCGTAGGCGGCGCGCAGGACCGCCGGCGCGGTGAACCGCCAGGCTGCCAGCAGGGCGGCGCGCAAGGTCTCCTCCTCGCACGGGTCGAGGTCGAGATTGGTCCAGCCGCGCCGGCCCCAGGCGCCGTCGAGCGGCGTGAACAGGTCCGGCTCGGCCTCGCACAGCTCCGCCTGGTCGGCGGGCGCGAGGCGCAGCACCACCCGGTCTTCCTCGACCCACAGGGTCGCGAACACCCGGCCGCCGACGCGGAAATCCGGGTTGCCGCGATGGGCGCCCGCCACCGCCTCCGGCAGCATCAGCGCCAGGGCGCGCACGTCCTCGGGCAGCACCGCTCAGCCCGGCCAACAGGCGGATGTGTTCGTGATCGTACCGAGCGGTGCGGCCAAGACTAGCAAATCCTTTGCTGAGCTGCGGTCTTGCCGGGCTGTAGGCAGCCCGCAAGGCTAACATTTAACGTTAAGCCGGATTTAAGAGGTTCGATCCATCCTTCACCACGTCATCCGAGCCGGCTTACCAGGCGTCTTGCCAAGCTTCCGGCACACGAGTCCAGTGAAGGAATCCCTATGGCCCGCTCCAAGCTGAACGCTTTGGTGCGCAGCCTGACGCTCGCGGCGAGCGTCGGCGCGCCCTGCCTGGCCGCTGCCGCGGACCTGCTGCCCCCGCCTCCGCCTCCGCCCCCCCCGCCCCCGATCGAGGTCGGCGGCGGCTGGTACCTGCGCGGCGATGTCGGCGCGAGCGTCTACACGCGGCCGAAATACACCGAGGCCTACGATTACACCGGCTACCCGGACGCCAACCGCTCCTTCGGCAACGAGATCGGCGGCGGCGGCTTCGCGGGCGTTGGCGTCGGCTACCAGTTCACCCCGTTCCTGCGCGGCGACGTGACCGGCGAGTACCGCTACTCCACCGGCCTGCGCGGCAGCGAGTATTACAAGGGTCCCGAGTTCGACAACGGCCTCGGCTCCTACGGGGTCAACAAGTCGACCAGCAACTTCGATTCCGCGGTGGTCCTGGCCAACGCGTATTTCGACCTCGGCACCTGGTACGGCATCACGCCGTTCATCGGCGGCGGCGTCGGCTACGCCTTCAACCACATCTCGGGCTATTCGACGAACCAGCAGTTCACCAGCCCGACCTACGCCTACGATTACGGCAACCCGATCTACGACTGTAAGTGCGGTCCGGCCTACTACAACTACGCGCCGGTTTACGACAGCAACGGCAACCCGGTGTACAACACCAACAGCGGCAGCAAGTTCTACAAGAGCAAGACCAGCGGCAGCTTCGCCTGGGCGCTGCATGCCGGTCTCGCCTACGACGTGACCGACGCCCTGAAGATCGAACTGGCCTACCGCTACCTCAACCTCGGCAAGGCCGAGACCGGCGTCGGCTTCGTGCCGTGCTGCACCGACACCCTGCGCCCGATCAAGGTGAAGGACATCGAGGCCCACGACGTGAAGATCGGCCTGCGCTACTACCTCGGCGGCCTGGTCGCGGCGCCGCTGCCGCCGCTGATGCCGGAGCCGGTCCCCGGCCCGCTGGTCCGCAAGTACTGATTTTTCCCCAACGACCCTGACGGCAGACGGCGCGGATGTCCTCCGCGCCGTTTTTTTCGTCTCGCGCCGGGGTTCATGACGGGACGAGAAGGATCGGAGATCGGAATTGCCTCGGCGGATAGTTCAAACCAAGAGCTGATGATCAAATCGGGATAATTGGATGAGTCAAAAATAACGGACGCTTAAGGTTACCCAACTATCACTGCATCGAGGCCCGAGCCGCCGTCCGTCTCCCAGTTCCAGGACGATCCCGATGCGTACCGTCACCCTGCCGCTGCTGGCGATCCTCGGCCTTTGCGGCGCGAGCACCGCCCGGGCCGCCGACCTGGACTACGATTACCTGCGCGGCGCCGATTACGACCCGGTCCCGGCCCCGGTGGTCGACTGGAGCGGCGTGTATGTCGGCGGCCATGGCGGGTATACCTCCGGTGGCCTGGCGCAACGTGACGCCCTGCAATCGACCCTCGCGCAATACTTCAGTTACCGCGATATCGAGAGCGAGTTCGGAGTCTCGAAAATGCTGTCGCTGCCGGGGACCCGCGTAAAGAGCGCGAGCTTCGGTGCGTTTGCCGGCTACAACGTCCAGTTCGACGACATCGTTCTCGGCATCGAGGCCGATTACACGCACGTGGATCTGAACAGCTGGTCGACCAACAGCATCAGCCGGATCATGACGACGGCCGGAGGCAATTCCGAAACGGTTTATCTCTCCGGTACGTCGAACACGCGGATCGACGATTACGGCAGCATCCGCGGTCGAGCCGGCTACGCCTTCGGCAATCTGCTCCCCTACGTCACCGCTGGTCTCGCGGTCGGTCGGGTCACGATCAACGACACCGTCGCGGTCCAGAATTACGGCTACAGCGCCACGACCTATGCGGCGAACCAGGCCCTGACCACCGGCCTGCCGGCGGCCGTCTACAATCACGGCTATGCCAGCTTCAACCAGAACTTCCCGCTCAACCGGTCGACCCCGGCCGGACAGGGCGTCCAGACCGTTCCCTACGGCCCGACTTCGCTGGTGGCGAACGCCAAGACCAAGACGATCGGCGGCGTCGCCCTCGGGTTCGGCCTTGAATACGCGATCACGCCCAACATCCTGCTGCGCGGCGAGTATCAATACGTGCTGTTCCAGAGCTTCAACGGTCACCGCGCCGAGCTGAACACGATCCGCGGCGGCGCGGCCGTCAAGTTCTGATCGCCCCGAGACCGGCCGGATACCGACCATGACCCAGCGCCGACCCGCCCGACCGCCGACGCTCGCCTGGGTCGTGCTGCTGGCCGCCCTCGTCCCCGCCCCGGCCTCCGCCTGGCCCGAGGATCGCGGCTTCGATCCGCCCCGACTCCGGCGCGTGGTCCGTGCGCGGCCCGAAGCGTCCGCCGTGCCGCCGCCCGTGATCGTCCGGGGCTACCTGCCCCGCAACCACAACGTCCCGATGTACAACGAGCCGCCCCGCCGCGGGCCGGTTTGGTGATCCGATAAGCGGGATCGAAGACCAAGCTTGAGTATCGAGGCGGCAGCACCTCCCAAGCCAGCGTGTGTCCCGCTACGCACTTGGAACCACGGCCGAGTGCAACGCCGACGTGCGGATCTTACGGCGTCCAGGAACTGCCGGTCGCAGCCGGCTCGTCGGTGCCGTCCGGCAGATCGGTGAGGACGCGTGAGTCTGCAGGGCGTCGACCCGGCGCGGCCGGATGCGTCATCGCCCGGATGACGGCGTCGGCCGATGGGATCACGCCGACGCGTTCGAGCCCCCCAGGAGGCCGACTGTGGAAAGCAGATGCACGTTCGGCGGCTTGTTGATCACCCGCACGTCCCGGTCCTCGAACAGGAGCAGGACCGGGGCACCATCGCGGACGTAGTGTTTCAGGCCGTCATCCGACGACAGGAAGTCGGCGATGGTCAGTTCGCCGGCATTGCGCTTGGGCATCATGCCCTGCTTGCGGCGTTCACGTTCCATCTGCCAGACATCCGTCGTAACCCGGATGAACCGGGAGCGGTGCTGCGCGATGAAAGCCTGGACGTCGCGATCCTTCCGCTAATGGACCGGATCGCTCGTGACCTCGTCGTGGACGGCGTCCACGACGACGATGGGCATATCAAGATCAAGCAACAGGGTAAGTGCGTCGGCGACCCAGAGGCTGTTGAACGGACCCGAATCCGGGATGATCAGCGTGCAACGCCTCACGTCGAGGTCCACAGACGCTCGAACGTTGCGGCCTGATCCTGAACGAGGTGCTCGGGCGGACGCGGCGGCGTGAGGTCGTGGTCGCCGAGGGCAACGAGCAAGGCAGCGTAGTCGCGCAGGCCGAGCGCTTCGATCGCCTCCCGGCGTGTGATCGTACCGGCCGCGAAAGCCATGAGGGGATCGGGAATCTTCTTCGCCGAGCCGGTGGCGATCACGGCTTCCAGATGCGCGCGGACGATAGCGGTGACGCTGGTTCCATGGCGAGCCGCATAGGCTTCAGCTTCGTCGACCAGACCTGCGGGCAGGTTGAACACCGTCTCGGGCATCGGACGCCTCCAGGGCATCACAAATATATCCGCGTGCGGCGTGAAGCCAGTTGCGGACGCGCCGCCGACGAAGGACCATGCACGGATGCACGCCGCCCGAGCCCTCAGCTCTCCAACTCGCTGTCCCAGTACAGATAGTCGAGCCAGGTGTGGTGATACTGGCGGTGGTCGAATTCGGGCTGGCGGTGGTGCAGCTCGTAGCGGGTCGGCCGGCGCGGCTCGGTGGCGAGCGGCATGTCCGCCTCCTGCGGGGTGCGGTTGGCCTTGCGCAGGTTGCAGGGCGAGCAGGCCGCCACGACGTTCTCCCAGCTCGACAGGCCGCCCCGGGAGCGCGGCACCACATGGTCGAAGGTCAGGCCGCCCGAGGGCAGCCGCAGGCCGCAATACTGGCAGCTGAACCCGTCGCGCAGGTAGATGTTGTAGCGGGTGAAGGCCGGGCTGCGGGCGAGCGTGACGTAGTTCTTCAGCGCCACCACACTCGGCACCCGCAGCGCCCGCGAGGGCGAGCGCGCCTCGACATCGTAGCTCGCCACCAGGGTGACGCGATCGAGGAACAGGGCCGTGAAGGCGTCCTTCCACGACCAGAGCGAGAGCGGATTGTAGGAGAGCGGCCGATAATCCGCGTTCAGGACGAGGGTTTGGAGATCCATCATCGGCGCGACTCTTCGAACTATCTCTGACGCGTGTAACGCGCGGGAACGCGTCGGCGCCCCGCCGGCCCGTCCGACGCGGCCATGGGCCGGCGCAGGACGGGCCGGCGGACGGGGCGTCGGCTCGGCGGGAGAGGCGGAAGGAGCAACAGGGCGGCGGGCCGGCGCGCGGGGACGCCAGTCGGTGCGGTAGCAACCGGAACGCGGCCGGGCCGGACCGGCATCGACGCCGGCCGAACCCTTTCGCGTGACGACGAAAAGGCCCTGTCCATCTGGTGTTCATCTAATCCCACCGTGACACCCTTGTGAAGCTTTTCCCGCAGGGTCCCGGGGACGCACCCACAGCAGGGCTTTGGGCCCGCCGATCCGGACGAGGGTGGGCAGGGGCACGGTTTCGCCCTATTGGAAGCCCACAGCGCCCGGCCTCGAGAGGCGAGCCCGATCGCCCTGCCATCCCGCTCGCCCCTCAGGCTTTGATTCCACGCGCTCGCTGACGCCGAACCGATGGTCCCTTCGGCGGCGAGCGCTCGAGAAGGCCCGCGCGGTTCCCGACGACCGCCGGTCCGCCGATGCCGGGCTCCGACCGCGCGCCCGGCGCGCCCGACGAGAGGTAGCCTATGATCCGCACGCGTGTGCGCTCCCGGAAGCTCAACGACGCGCCGCGTCGGCCCGTCGCGCTGGCCCTCCTGGCCGCGCTGATGCTGGCGATCCCGGTCGCCGCACCGCCCGCTGCCTGGGCTCAGGGCGAGGCGCCGGCCGGGCAGCCCGCGGCGGCCAAGCCAGGGGAATCCAAGCCCGCGGAAGCGAAGGCGCCCGACGCCAAGCCGGCCGATGCCAAGCCCGCGGCGCCGAAACCCGAGATGTCCGAGCAGCTCAAGGCGGTCCGGGCCCAGCTCGACGCCGCCAAGGCGGAGCTCGAAGCCCGCGAGAAGCAGCTGGGGCATACCGATCTGACCGCCGCGGACCTGGCGGCGATTCGCGACAGTGCCGGGACGGTCACCGAGGAGATCCGCACGCTGATCACCCGGCTCGACACGCCGCTGGAGGCGGCGCGCGAGCGGCTGGCGCAGCTTGGCCCGAAGCCGAAGGACACCCAGGAGAGCGCGGACGTCGCCGAGCAGCGCGTCGAGCGCGAGGCCGCGGTGACCCGCATCGACGAGACCCAGCGCCTCGCCCGCTCCCTGCTGGTGCAGGGTGACCAGATCATCGACCGGGTCTCGAACCGCCGGCGCGAATCGTTCACCCGCGACCTGTTCCAGCGCTCGCAGCCCCTGGTCAGCCCGGGCCTCTGGGCCAAGGTCATGGCCGACGTGCCGCGGGACACGCGCTCGCTGCAGAGCGCCGTGTCCGATATCGGGCTGCTGTTCTCGCGCAACGGCAGCATCGGCAACCTGCTGTTCCTGGGGCTCGCCTTCGGGATCTCGATCGCGCTGTATTTCGGGCGGCGCAACATCGCCCCCCGGGCGGCCCGGCGGGACGCCTCCGCCACCGAACCGTCGCGGCGCGCCACCCTGCTGGCGGCCTGGCGGGTGATCCTGCTCGGCACGGTACCGGCTGTGGCGGGCTCCTACGCGGTCTACTACGCGCTGGACGCCACCAACCTGCTGCCCTCCCGGCTGCTGCCGGTGGCCGCCGCGATCCTGGGCGGGCTCGCCTTCATCGCCTTCGTCGAGGCCCTGTGCGACGGGCTGCTCAGCCCCGACAAGCCCGCCTGGCGCCCGGCCCCGGTCGGCGACGCGGCCGCGACCCGGCTGACCCGGCTCGCGGTCGGCATCGCCACGGTGCTGACCGTGGTGAAATCCGTGGAGGCGTTGAATTCCGGGATCTCGGCGGCCCTGCCGATCTCGATCGCCACCCGGGGCATTGGCGCCGTGGCGACAGCCCTGATCCTGGCAGTCGGCCTGCACCGCTTCGCCGATACCGAGCAGGAGGAGGAGGCCTGCTTCGGCCCCTACGTTCCGACCAAGACCACAACGGGCATCGGCGGCCCGGCCCGGCTCATCGGCTGGGCCGCGGTGGCGCTGATCGGGGTCGGGGCGCTGGTGGGCTACGTCGCCTTCGCGGCCTTCCTGATCGACCAGCTGATCTGGGCGGGCGGCGTGCTGGTGCTGCTCTACCTGCTGGTCCAGAGCGTCGACACCTTCATCGGCCGCGCGCTTACCGACGAGACCCGGCTCGCCACCGCGCTCCAGGCCAATACCGGCCTGCGCAAGCGCTCGCTGACCCAGATCTCGGTCCTGGCGACCGGCGCCGCCCGGGTCGTGCTGATCCTGGTGGCGGCGCTGCTCGTGCTGGCGCCCTGGGGGCTCGATTCCACCGACATCGTCTCGTCGATCCGCCAGGCCTTCTTCGGCTTCAAGGTCGGGGACGTGACGATCTCGCTCTCGAGCATCGCCTTCGGCATCGGCATCCTGGTGCTCGGCGTGTTCGTCACCCGGGCGGTGCAGCGCTGGCTGGAGCTGACCTACCTGCCGGCCACCGACCTCGATGCGGGCCTACGCAACTCGATCACCACCATCGCGGGCTATTGCGGCTTCCTGCTCGCCCTGGCGCTGGCCTTCTCGTATCTGGGCTTGAGCCTGGAGAAGCTGACCCTCGTGGCCGGCGCCCTGTCGGTGGGTATCGGTTTCGGCCTGCAATCGATCGTCAACAACTTCGTCTCCGGCCTGCTGCTCCTGTGGGAGCGGCCGATCCGGGTCGGCGACCAGGTGGTGATCGGTGATTCGGAGGGCATCGTGAAGCGCATCTCGGTGCGCTCCACCGAGATCCAGACCTTCGACCGCTCGGCCGTGATCGTGCCGAACTCGAACCTGATCTCCGGGGTGGTCAAGAACCGGGTGCGCGGCGACCGCTCAGGGAGGGTCAGCATCACGGTCAGCGTTCTGCGCAACCAGGACCCGGTGCGGGCCGCCGAGCTGATCGTCGGCTGCGCGCAGGCCCATGCCGACGTGCTGCGCGACCCGGCGCCCCGGGTGGTGTTCAAGAAGATCGGCGATCCGTTCCTGGAATTCGAGCTCCTGGTCTGGATCGTCGATGTCAGCCTCGGCCAGAAGGTCCAGACCGACCTGAATTTCTCCGTTTTCGCGACCCTCACGGAAGCGGGCTTCATCCCGCCCCTCGGCCCCGGCGCCAGCATCGTGACCGTGCAGGGTTTCGAGGCGATGCAGACCGCCATGGGCGAGATCGCGAGCCGGTTCGGGCAGCCGGCCTCGGAGCCGACCCAAGAGCCGGCCGAGCCTGCCCAGCCGCAGCGCGACCGCGGCCTCCGGAGCGCCGGGGGCTGAGGTTCAACGCGCCGCGCGCTGGGGTGGCCGCAGATCGAGATGCGCGCGCGCCCCGTCGGCGGCGAGCATCACCTGTGTGCCCCTGCGCGTCAGGAGGCCCGCCCGCTCCAGCGCGGTGACGTCGTCGTGCACGCGCCGGTAGTTTCGGCGGAGTGATCCGGCCAAGGCGTTGATCGAGTCGGCGGGGCCTCCGGTCAGGGCCTCCAGGAGCGCGATCCGGGCCGGCGAGAAGGTCTTGAGGAAGGCCGACCAGTTCTCGAAGGTGACGATCCGCTCGGGCCGAGGCTCCTCGCCAGCCTCCGCGCGCCGCACCGCCGCGAGGAAGCGATCCCGCATATCCTCGACGGATCCGCCGATGACGTATGTTACCGCGTCGCTCATAGATTGCCTCCGCGCAGAGTCCCGACCTCGGTTAGGAAGTCGTCCAGCAGCTTTTCGTAGGTGGTGAACCGGTACGGGGTTTCCACATCGCCGCGATGAACGTGGTCGCCCTTCCCGGCTTCGTTGTCGTAGGCCAGGATCCGCAGGCCCTCGCGACCATAAAAGAGGGAGTATTTTAGGCCGTGCGCCGAGCCGCGGACCCGGTCCGGCGGCTTGAGTTCCCAGAGCTTGAGCTGAAGAATGGAGCCGTCCGCGTAGACCTTCTTGGCATCGATCAGGAGAGTCGCACGCGCCATAGGACATGAGATGGCATAGACCCCTTATGACGTAAAGTGTCATAGGAAGGCGTGTCATCCGATCAGGGCGCCCGGTCGCGCAATCGCCCGGCGCCCCCTATATCGCCGGGGCGTCCGAGCCGGATGCGGAAGCGTGGATCTGGAAACGTGGGCGGACGGAACCTGAGACGAGGCCTGATCGCGGCGGCCGGCCTCCCGGCGCTGGCGCTGCTCGGCGCCTGCGCCACCGAGGCGCCGACGACCGCCGGCCTGCCGAGCATCTACCTGCCGCTCGCCAGCCAGAACGCCCATATCGACACCGACGCCGCCCGGGACATGATCTCGTCCTACCGCCGCAACCGCGGGGCCGGGCCGCTCACGGTCGATCCCGAGCTTCAGCGTCTGGCCGAGGCGGAAGCCGCCGCCATGGCGGTGGCCGACCGGCCGAGCAAGGCGCAGACCGTCAAGGCCGCGGTGGGGCGGCTCGGCTACGCCGACGTGAACGCCAACCTGTCGGCTGGCTACCACACCCTGGCCGAGGCCTTCTCCGGCTGGCGCGAGAGCGCCCCGCACGAGGCCACGATGCTCGACCCCCGGGCGACCCGGATGGGGATCGCCACGGCCTATGCGCCGGGCTCGAAGTACAAGGTCTACTGGGCGCTGCTCACCGCGAAGTAGAGCGCGGTGCCGGCAGTAAAGACAGGTTCGCAAGGCTCTGCCCTGCACCCGCAAAAGGTCACGGACCTTTTGAAACCATGACTGTCAGCGATGGATCGCTCTAGAGCATCGTCCCGAAAGGTGGTCACCGGCTTTCGGAAAAAGACGATGCCAATCAAAAAGCTAGCGCGTCGTGCCGGTTCCGATATCCGGCACGACGCGCTAAGGCAGCCCCTTCACGTTCGGTACCGGGGGCGCCTCCTTCATCAGCGTCACCGTCACCCGGCGGTTGGCCGCGAGATAGGGGTTGTCGGGAAACATCGGCTCGGTGTCGGCCTTGCCGGAGACCGAGGCGAAGCGGTCGTCCGGCAGCCCTGAGCCGGCCAAGATCTCCCGGACGCTGAGCGCCCGGCCCGCCGACAGCTCCCAGGGCGGCGCGAGCAGGCGCTGGCCCGGCCGTTCGGTGGCGGTGAAGCCCGTGATGGCGATGCGGTTCGGCATCTGGCGCAGGGTCGGGGCGAGCTTCTCCAGCAGGCGCCGGGTGCGCTCGTTCGGGCGGGTCGAGCCGTCCGGGAACATCGAGCGCCCGTCCTGGTCGACGATCGACAGGTCGAGGCCCTGTTCGGAGCGGACGATCACCACGTTCTTCGACAATTCGGCGATATCCGGCATGTCCTGCAGCGCCTGCCGCAGGGAGGCCGCCGCGAGGCCGAAATTGTCCGGCTCGCCGGTCTCGGTCAGGCCGAATTCGCTGCTCTGGTCGCGCTGGGGCGGCGTCGTCCGGTCGGTGGCTTTTTCCGGCGGGATGCTGCGCAGGTATTTGACGTGGTCGGCCGCCGGCAGGCCCTCGGATTCGAGGATGCCGGCGAACTTCGATTCCTTGTTCACCCCGAAGGCGTCGCGCATCGAGCCGGCGACCACCTGCATCTTCTTCTGGTCCTGCGTCGAATAGGCCGCGACCATCACGAAGAAGCTCATCAGGAGCGCCATCAGGTCGGCGAAGGTCACGAACCAGCCGTGACCGCCATGGGCGCCGCCGCGCTTCCGTCTGGCCATATCAGGTGGCCGGCTCCATCAGCGCTTCACGATGGTTGTGCGGCAGGTAGGCGACCAGCATCTCGCGCACCAGCATCGGGCTCTTCTGGTCGCGGATCATCAGGATGCCGTCGATGATCAGCGAGCGGGAGACGTCCTCCTCCTCCAGCTTCACGTGCAGCTTGTCGGCGAGCGGCAGGGCAATCAGGTTGGCGATCACGGCGCCGTACAGGGTGGCGAGCAGGGCGGTCGCCATGGCGGGGCCGAGCTTCGACGGGTCGGACATGTTGGCGAACATCGCCACCATGCCGAGGATCGTGCCGATCATGCCCCAGGCCGGGGCGCAGTCGCCGTAGGCCCGGTAGACCTTCGAGCCCTCGTCGAGATGCATCAGGAAGTTGTCCCGGTCCCGCTCCATCGTGTCGCGGATGAAGTCCCGGTCGTAGCCGTCGGCGATGTAGCGCGCGCCCTGCGCCAGGAACGGGTCGGAGATCTCCATGTTCTCCAGCGCCATCGGGCCGGACTTGCGGACCACCTCGGCGAGCTTGGTGATCTCCTCGATCAGCTCCTGCGGCTTCACCGAGCGCATCATGAACGCGAAGCGCAGGCCCATCGGCAGGCCGTGGACGATCACCGAGAACGGGAACCGGATCATCGTCGCCGCGGTGGCGCCGCCGAACACCACGACCGCCGCGTGCTCCGACGCGTAGGCCCCGAAATGGCCGCCATCGAGCATGATCAGCCCGACCACGACGCCGAGGCCCGAGAGGAGACCGAGTGCGGTTGCGAGATCCATGCTGCGGCGCTCGGTCAAAAATTACAAAACAGCCATCCCCGCAGTCGCTTGCGGCCAGGTTATTCACAGCGGTAGGAAATCTTGCTGAACGAACCGTAAAGGCGATGGCTTCGACCCTGTAGAGGGCCGTCATCGCCCGTTCAGGCGCGCTCGGGCATAAGCCGTGTCGTGTGAGGGGTTTGGCGGCGGAATCAGCGAGATCCGCCCGCCGCCCGGACCTTAAGAGGTGGCGCGAGACCCGGACACACGGGCCGCGCCGGGGGTGTCGGAGCTGTGACGATGGTTCGTCTGTACGGGCGGGTCCTGGGTTTCCTGAAGGCGGAACGGCGGCTGGCCATCGGTCTGGCCGCCACCAACGTCGTGCTGGCGATCGCGGCGTTCGCCGAGCCGCTGCTCATGGGCCGGATCATCGATCAGCTCACCCACCTCAAGCGCGGCGGCAACGCCATGGCCACCATGCTGCCCCTGCTGGCGGCCTGGGTGGCGTTCGGCTTCTTCACCATCGCGGCGGGCGTGTTCATCGCGCTCCACGCCGACCGGCTGGCCCACCGCAACCGCCTCTCCGCGATGGCGAGCTATTTCGAGCACGTGCTCGACCTGCCGCTCGCCTTCCACTCGGCCAACCATTCCGGCCGGGTCCTGAAGGCGATGCTGGAGGGCACAAACGGCATGGCCTGGCTGTGGCTCGGCTTCTTCCGGGACCACCTCGTCGCCCTGGTCTCCCTGGTCGTGCTCCTGCCGATGACCCTGTTCATCAACTGGCAGCTCGGCTCGATCCTGGTCGTGCTGGTGCTGGCCTTCACGGCGCTCACCACCTTCGTGATGCGCCGGACCGAGACCCTCCAGGGTCAGGTCGAGGAATTCAATTCGGGCCTCGCCGCCCACGCCTCCGATGCGCTCGGCAACGTCGCGGTGATCCAGTCCTTCACCCGCGCCAAGGCCGAGAAGGACGCGATGCGCGGCATCATCACCAACCTGCTGGCTGCCCAGATCCCGGTCCTGTCCTGGTGGGCACTCGCCAACGTGGCGACCCGGGCCTCGGCGACCATCACCATGACGGCGATCTTCGTCACCGGCATCTGGCTGTACCAGGCCGGCACCACCACGGTGGGCGAAGTCGTGGCCTTCATGAGCCTGGCCACCGCCTTCGTGGCGCGCCTCGACCACGTGGTCGGCTTCGTCAACGGCCTGTTCCAGCAGGCGCCCAAGATCGCCGAGTTCTTCGAGATCTACGACACCGTGCCGGCGGTGGCCGACCGTCCGCATGCCCGGCAGGTCGCCCGCTTCGAGGGCGAGGTCACCTTCGACAACGTCGCCTTCTCGTATGACGGCCGGCGCAAGGCTCTGGACGGCGTCTCGTTCTCGGCCCGTCCCGGCGAGACGATCGCGCTGGTCGGCACCACCGGCTCGGGCAAGTCGACGACGCTCGGCCTCCTGCACCGCAGCTTCGATCCGGCCTCCGGGGCGATCCGCATCGACGATATCGACGTGCGCGACATCGGCCTCTCGTCCCTGCGCCACAACATCGGCGTGGTGTTCCAGGAGCCGATGCTGTTCGCCCGCTCGATCCGCGAGAACCTCCAGGTCGGCTGCCCGGACGCCACCGATGCCGAGATGCTCGACGCCCTGGAGCGCGCCCAGGCCGGTGCCTTCATGGCCCGCCAGCCCGCGGGGCTCGACACGGTGATCGGCGAGCGCGGCCGCTCGCTCTCCGGCGGCGAGCGCCAGCGGCTCTCGATCGCCCGGGCGCTCCTGAAGAACCCGCCGATCCTGATCCTCGACGAGGCGACCTCGGCGCTGGACGCCGCCACCGAGCGCAAGCTCCAGGGCGCCCTGGAGGCCGTGATGGAGGGACGCACCACCTTCGTGATCGCCCACCGGCTCGCCACGATCCGCAACGCCGACCGCATCCTGGTCTTCCACGAGGGCCGGATCGTCGAGGCCGGCACGTTCGACGCGCTGGTCGCCCAAAACGGCCGCTTCACCGAGCTCGCCCGGGCCCAGTTCATGGCGGCCGAGGCCGACGAGACCGAGGGGCGGCTGGCCCTGGCGGCGTGAGGCGCCGAGCCATGGGTATCCAAAGGGCTCAGCCCTTTGGCGGGTGATCAGGGCGGAGCCCTGATGGAACAGCATCCAGGGCTCCGCCCTGGACCCGCAAAAGGTCCCGACCTTTTGAATCCATGATTCTTCAACGATCGAAGCTAGAGTGTCTCGGGAGCGGTCGCCCGGAGGGCGGCCGTCCCGACCATGCGAGTCCCGAACCATGCTGCGTGAGATCGTCCTCGACACCGAGACCACCGGCACGGAGGCGCGCAACGGCGACCGGCTGATCGAGATCGGCGCGGTCGAGCTGCTCAACCACATCCCCACCGGCCGGACCTTCCACCGCTACTGCAACCCGCAGCGGGCGGTCTCCGAGGGCGCGTTCAACGTCCACGGCCTGTCGGACGCTTTCCTGTCCGACAAGCCGGTTTTTTCCGAGATCGTCGGCGAGCTGCTGGCCTTCCTGGCGGACGGGCGCCTCGTCATCCACAACGCGCCGTTCGATGTCGGCTTCCTCAACATGGAATATGCCCGGCTCGGGGCGAACGCGCCGCCGCCGATCCAGCTGGACGACGTGGTCGACACTCTGCCGATGGCCCGGCGCAAGCACCCGGGCGCGGCCAACAACCTCGATGCCCTGTGCAACCGCTACGGCATCGATACCAGCCGGCGCACGAAGCACGGGGCGCTCCTCGACGCGCAGATCCTGGCCGAGGTCTATGTCGAGCTGCTGGGCGGGAAGCAGACCAGCTTGGGGCTCATGGATGCCCAGGCCGGCCCGGTGGTCCGGACCGTCGCCCAGGCGGCTCCGGCGGCCCCGCGGCCCTATCGCAGCCGACTTACGGATGAGGAGCGGACCCGGCACGACAGCTTCCGGGCGAGCCTCGGGCCGGCGGCGATCTGGGCCGATTATATCGGCGCCGACGACCCGGCCTGACCGGCCTTGCCGCATCGCACATCGGCCTCTATTGCGTCGCACCATATGTCGACCTTCGCGCCATCCCGGCCGCGACACGGACGCTGATGTGACCAAGCGTGCACCCATCATGGATCCCTTCAGCAAGCTGAAGGATATGCAGGACGGCGCCCGCGACCGGGCTGCGCATTCGCCCTTCGCCGACATGATCGAGGCGACCCGCCTGACCAGTCTCGGCCGCCTGGACGAGGCGACCGCCCTGATCCAGCGCAGCTTCGGCTACACCACCGCGCCGCCGCCGGAGCCGGAAGCGCCGGCCCCCCAGCCCCCGCCCCCCCGTGACGACGCGCAGGGGACTGTCCGGCGCAATGCCGCCGCGGAGACCCGGAACGCGTCGCGCGGCCCGATCGTCGAGCCGGCGGTGCGGGTCCGCAAGGCGGTCGGCAAGGTCGTGAGCGGCCTCGCGCCGGTGCTGAAGGGGCTGGGCCGCCCGCGCCGCGCGGCAGCCCGGCCGGCGACGCCCCGAAAGCCCGCCCGCGAGAGCCGCTTCGTCGCCCTCAGCCACGCCGAGCCGGCCGGCAGCCGCGACTACAAGCTGTTCGTCCCGAGCAATCCGGTCGAGCCGGCGCCGCTCATCGTGATGCTGCATGGCTGCATGCAGAACCCGGACGATTTCGCCGCCGGCACCGGCATGAACGTCCTGGCCGAGCGCGAGGGCTTCTTCGTCGTCTATCCGAGCCAGAGCCGGCAGGCCCATGTCCAGCGCTGCTGGAACTGGTACGAGCCGCGCGACCAGCGCCGGGAATCCGGCGAGGCCGCGATCATCGCGGGTATCACCCGGGCCGTGATGGCGGATCACCCGATCGACCCGAGCCGGGTCTACATCGCGGGCATGTCGGCGGGGGGCGCGGCCGCCCTGAACATCGCCCGGGCCTATCCCGACCTCTACGCCGCGGTGGGCGTGCATTCGGGCCTCGCCGCCGGCTGCGCCCGCGATATCGGCTCGGCGCTGATGGCCATGCAGGTCGGCGCGCCCGGCCTCGGCACTGCGGCCTCCTTCGGCGCCTCGACGGCCGGCCAGCGCATCCCCACCATCGTGTTCCACGGCGAGGACGACGGCACCGTGAGCGTGCGCAACGCCGACCAGGTGCTGGCCCAGGCCAACGTCGCCGGCCTGACCGCCCGGTCCGAGACCTTCGAGGGCCGCGGCCACCCCTTCACCCGCACCCGCTACCAGGACGAGACCGGCGGGGTCGTGGTCGAGGATTGGCGGGTGCGCGGCGCCGGCCATGCCTGGTCGGGCGGCCGTCCCGAGGGCAGCTACACCGATGTCGACGGCCCCGACGCCTCCCGGGCGATGCTCGACTTCTTCGCCGAGCACCGGCTCGGGCCGCGGTAAGTCGCCAGAGCATCATCCCGAAAGGTGGATTCCGGCTTTCGGAAAAAGATGATGCACAATCAAGAGCCTAGAGCGTCGTCCCGGTTCTGATTCCCGGGACGACGCTCTAGGATCGGGGCGAGCCCGGAGACTTGCAGGGCGCTGCCCTGCACCCGCAAAAGGTCCCGGACCTTTTGAAACCGTGACCGGACCCATCCATGACCGCACCGATCCCGACCCTCGACGGCCTCGCGCAGGTGGCGGAGCGCTACGACCTGCTCCTCTGCGATGTCTGGGGCGTGCTGCATGATGGCCAGAAGGCTCATGTCCCGGCCGGCGAGGCGCTGATCCGGTTCCGCAACCTGCCGGGACCGCGGCCCCGCCGGGTGGTCCTGGTCTCGAACGCGCCCCGGCCGGGGGACGGGGTGGGACGCATCCTCGACCGGTTCGGGGTGCCGCGCGAAGCCTACGACGCGATCCTGACCTCGGGGGACCTCACCCGGGAGCTGATCGCCGGGCGTCCGGGCGCCCGGATCCGGCATCTCGGGCCGGAGCGCGACCTCGGCATCTTCAAAGACCTCGACCTCAGTCTCGTCGCCGAGGAGGAGGCCGACCTCGTCGTCTGCACCGGCTTGTTCGACGACCGCAGCGAGACCGCCGACGATTACCGCGCGGAGCTCATGCGCCTGGCCGCCCGGGGCCTCACGATGATCTGCGCCAATCCCGACCTCGTGGTCGAGAGCGGCAACCGGCTGATTCCCTGCGCCGGCCTGCTGGCGGCGGCTTATGCCGAGCTCGGCGGCACCGTGATCTATGCGGGCAAGCCGCACCGCCCGGTCTACGAGGCGGCGCTCGCCAAGGGCGCTGAGCTCACGGGCGCGCCGGTGGATCCGGCCCGGGTGATGGCGATCGGCGACGCGATCCGCACCGACATCGCCGGCGCCCGCGGCTTCGGCATCGCCAGCCTGCTGGTGGCGCGCGGCATCCACGCCGAGGAACTCGGCGTCTCGGCCGAGCACCACCGCCTCGGCGACGTCGCCGAATGGCTCGGCCGCCAGGTGGTGCATCCGGACGCGGTGATCGAGCGGCTGGTCTGGTAGAGCCTCGTCCCCGGCCGCCATGCTACGGGGCGGGGATGACAGAGCCCGTCCCCGCCGCCACCCATGCCCGCACCATCCTGGCGGCGCACGAGCATCGCCGGTCGATCGCGCCCCTGACCGGCTGGGATGCCGGCCTGGATCTGCCCGCCGCCTACCGGGTGGCCGCGGAGGTTCGGCGCCTGCGCATGGCACGCGGCGAACGTCCGGTGGGCCGCAAGATCGGCTTCACCAACACCACCCTGTGGGACACCTACGGCGTCCACGCGCCGATCTGGGGCGATGTCTACGACACGACCCTGCAGGAGCGCGCCGCCCTAACCGGCCCGGTCCCGCTCGCCGCTCTGGTCGAGCCGCGGATCGAGCCGGAGATCGTGTTCGGGCTCGCCCGGGCGCCTGAGCCCGGCCTGGATGACGCGGCCCTGCTCGGCTGCCTCGCCTGGGCGGCGCAGGGGTTCGAGCTGGTGCAGTCGCTGTTCCCCGGCTGGCGCTTCGCCGCCCCCGACACGGTGGCGGCCTTCGGGCTGCACGGGTTGCTGGTGCTCGGCGAGCGGGTGCCGCTCACGGCGGATTCGGCGCAAGCCTGGATCGACGCCCTCGCGGGGTTCTCCGTCGATCTGCTCCGGGACGGCGCAGTCGCCGACCGGGGCAGCGCCCGCAACGTGCTGGGCGGTGGCCCCCTCGCAGCCCTCCGGCACCTCGTTGATGTGTTGGCTAACGACCCGGTAAGCCCGCCGCTCGCAGCCGGCGAAATCGTCACCACCGGGACGCTCACCGACGCCCTGCCGGTGGCGTCCGGGCAGGTCTGGAACACGCGGCTGTCCGGGCTGTCGCTGCCCGGCCTCGACCTCGCCCTGGCCTGACGCGATCGGACGCGTCTGCATCCGCCCGCACAAAGACCCTCGCTCGCGTGTTTCCGGCACAAAGCCGCCGGGCATCCGTGGGAAATCCCTCGCGGGTGGCGCCGGATGGGGTAAGGCGAGACGGGGCGGCTGCGTGCGGCACGCGATTCGCCCTGTCCCGCACATCATCGCCCTGGTCTCGGCCCGACCGCGACATGGGGGCGTTGGTGATGATTAGCCGACATGCCACATGCTGAGCCATGCCTGGACGCACGCGGAGCCGCTACACCACCTTCCTGGTCTCCGTGACCGCCGAGCGATCCGGCGGCCGGGGCCGCTCGACTGCCAAGCCGGCTCCGCTGGTCTACGCGGTGATGAAGCCCAATGCCGAGGCGGCCATGGAGGCGGTGCGGTCGCTGGCCGAGGGGCCGGTCGTGGTCGCCATCGTGGGCAGCCTGTCGACGCGGGTGTCCAAGGGGCTCAAGCTGAAACCGGGCGAGCCGCGCGCGGTGTGAGGCATCGGCCTCAATCCACTGCCAGCCGATAGCCGACCCCCCGCACCGTCTGCAGGAAGACCGGGTTGGCCGGGTCGACCTCGGTCTTGCGGCGCAGGCGGTTGATCTGCACGTCGACCGTGCGCTCCGCGGCGAGGCCTCCGGGCCCGGCGAGCTGCTCGCGCTCGACATTGGCGCCCCCGGCCGCGGCCAGGATCGTCAGGATCTCGCGCTCCCGGTCGGTGATGCGAATCAGCGCGTCGTCCCGGCGCAACTCGCCCCGGTCGATGCGGAACGCGAACGGCCCGAAGGTTACGGTCTCGGCCGCGATCTCACGCGCCGGCACGCCGCGCTTGATGATGTTGCTGAGCCGCAGGGTCAGCTCCCGGGGCTCGAACGGCTTGGGCAGGTAATCGTCCGCCCCGATCTCCAGGCCCATCACCCGGTCGTTGGGGTTGGAGCGGGCGGTGAGCATCAGGATCGGCACCCGGGAGGTCTCGCGGACGCTGCGGGCGTAGTCGAAGCCGTTCTCGCCGGGCATCATCACGTCGAGCACCATCGCGTCGAACACGACGCTCTGGGCCCGAGCCCGGGCCTCGGCGGCGCTGGCCGCCACGGTGACGCGGAACCCCTGGTCGGTCAGGTAGCGGGCGAGCAGCTCGCGCAGGCGGCGGTCGTCGTCGACGACGAGGACGTGCGGCGCCGTATCGGGCAATTCGGCCCGGGGGGCGGGCGTCACGCGCCGGCACCCGCGGCGGATCCGCGCCGGGCCATCAGGCGCCGCACCGCCGCCCGGTCCTCCGGCTCGATCATCGCCATCAAGAAATCCTCCGGGGAGCCCAGCGCATCCGGCGCGGCGAGCGCCCGGGCGAGGCGCCGGGCCTGGACCCGGGTGAGGTCGGCGGCCAGCTCCGCGCCGGATTGCGTGCAGTAGAGCAGGCGCTGGCGTCGGTCGCTCGGGCCGGGCTTCTGGGCGACGTAGCCCTGCCCGATCAGGTCCTTCAAGACCCGGTTGAGGCTCTGCTTGGTGATCCGCAGGATGTCGAGCAGCTCCGCGATGGTCAGCCCCGGATAGCGGTCGACGAAGTGCAGCACCCGGTGGTGCGCCCGGCCGAAGCCGTAGGCGGCCAGGATCCGGTCGGGATCGCCGACGAAGTCGCGGTAGGCGAAGAACAGGAGCTCGATCAGGTCGTCGCTGCCCAGCGCCTGCGCCGGGTCCGCCGCGCGGGAGGCCGGTGCGGGGCCGGAAGAGAGGCCGGTTGCGACGGCGCCGTCGCGCTGTGCCGATGAGGTCACGGGGGGCAGACCGTCACGTGGGGACCGTCCGGATGGCAAGAAGGTCAGTCCGGCTGACATGTCTCAGCGCCGCCCGGGAGCGTCAAGCCCGGGGGCCCCCGCGGGCGAGACAGCTGCCCGCGACCCATCCCGGACTTGCCGGCCGCCGCGCCGGGTCCGATACCGGGCCGGTCGAAGGCCGAAGGGACACAGCATGAGCGATGCCGACGCACGGGCCCGCCGCCTCTGGATCCGCGATCCGCTTGCGATCCTGGCCGAGGAGGCCGGGGGCGGCATCGTGGTGGCGGGCAGCCGGATCGTCGAGCGCGTCGCCGCAGGCGCCCGGCCGGCCGAGCCGGTGGACGAGACCTTCGACGCCTCGCGCCACGTCGTCATCCCGGGCCTCATCAACACCCATCACCACGCCTTCCAGACCCTGACGCGGGCGCACCCGATCGCGATCAACAAGCCGCTATTTCCGTGGCTGAAGGCGCTCTACACGGTCTGGGGCCGGATCACCCCGGAGGCGTTCCGGCTCGCCACCCGGGTGGCCTATACCGAGCTTCTGCTCTCCGGCTGCACCACGGCGGGGGACCACCATTACCTGTTCCCGAAGGGGCTGGAGCGGTCGGTCGACATCCAGGTCGAGGAGGCTAGGAACCTCGGGATCCGCGCCGCCATCACCCGCGGCTCGATGAGCCTGTCCGACCGGGAGGGCGGCCTGCCCCCCGAGACGCTGACGCAGGACGACGACACGATTCTTTCGGACTGCGAACGGGTGCTGAACCTGTTCCACGACCCCGCCCCCGGGGCGATGGTGCAGGTCGGGCTCGCGCCCTGCTCGCCGTTCGCGGTGACGAAGCGGCTGATGCGCGAGAGCGCTGACCTCGCCGCCCGGCACGGCTGCCGCCTGCACACCCATCTCGGCGAGACCCTGGACGAGGACCAATACTGCCTGTCGATGTTCGGCTGCCGCCCGGTGGATTACCTGGAGGAGGTCGGCTGGATGAGCGACCGGGTCTGGCTCGCCCACGGCATCCATTTCAACGATGCCGAGGTCGCCCGGCTCGGCAAGGCCGGGGTCGGCGTGTGCCATTGCCCGACCTCGAACATGACCCTGGCGTCCGGCCATTGCCGCACCTGCGAGCTGGAGGCGGCGGGCTCCCCAGTGGGCCTCGGCGTCGACGGCTCGGCCTCCAACGACAGCTCGAACCTGATGGAGGGGGTGCGCCACGCGCTGATGCTGAACCGGCTCACATACGGAGCCGAGACCGTCACCCATCTCGACGCCCTGCGCTGGGCCACCGAGGGCTCGGCCGCCTGCCTCGGCCGCGCCGATATCGGCCGGATCGAGCCGGGCCGCGAGGCCGACCTCGCCCTGTTCACCCTGGACGAACTGCGCTTCTCCGGCGCCCACGACCCGCTCGCCGCCCTGGTCCTGTGCGGCGCGACCCGGGCCGATCGGGTGATGGTTGCCGGGCACTGGCGGGTGATCGACGGCCAGCCGCTGGGGGTCGATACGCGGCGCCTGCGGGAAGACCATTCGCGGCTGGCGCGGGCGCTGTTCGGGGTGGGGTGAGGCTCGAAAGTTTTGGATTCAAAAGGTCCGAGATCCAGCCCTTTCAAGGTGTTTGAGCTGGATGCAGAGACCCTGTTCCATGTTTGTAACGTATTGAAAGAGAAGCATATTTCCCCTCTCCCTTGTGGGGAGGGGTCAGGGGTGGGGGTGGTGCAGGATCGAACGTCACGGTGCCTTCTGCACCACCCCCACCTCCAACTCCTCCCCACAAGGGGGAGGAGAGCGCGTCTGGTCGTTCCGGCACTTCCGGAAACACCTTGAAAGGGCTAGGTCCAAGACCTTTTGCGGGTGCAGGGTGGAACCCTGCCCGGTCTCGGTGAGACTTGAAGGCTGAATTTCGTAAGCGTTGCTACGAAGCTGCGCCGAGGTTGGGGAGGCCGCCCATGACGATCGCCACTCGCTTCAGCGGAGAATCCGAACCCGATACCGACCGCGCCGAGAAGGCTGCGGCCGAGGGACCAAACTTCATCACCCAGACCCTGGGCCAACCGGCAGGCGTCGAAGACGTGGCGGTGGAGTTTCCCCACACGCGCGACCTCGCTCAAGGCGCTGATTTCGACTGATGTTTCTGCTCATCGCGAGGCCTCATGAGGGCCTTCTCAGTAAACCGAGCCAGCTCAGCTGAAAAAGTGTGCCTTGAAGCGGTAACCCAGTCCTTCTGCATGGAAGGGGCTACCGGATTCACACCTCGCTGAATGAGGCGCAGGTCCCCTCTCCCGCACGGGAGAGGGGACCTGCGCCTACACGAACCGGTGTGTGAACATCATTGCCCGCAGAGGCGCAGCCCGAGCGTTTCCGCTCAGAACAATCCGTCGATCTGCCCGTCGGCATCGAGGCGGATCGTGTCGGCGGCGGGCACCCGGGGGAGGCCCGGCATGGTCATGATCTCTCCGCAGATCGCCACCACGAAGCCGGCGCCCGCCGAGAGGCGGACGTCGCGCACGCCGACCACGTGGCCCTCGGGGGCGCCCATCAGGCTCGGGTCGGTGGAGAACGAGTACTGGGTCTTGGCCATGCAGATCGGCAGGTGGCCGTAGCCGTCCTTCTCGAAGGTGGCGAGCTTGCCCGCGGCCTTGGTCTCGATCTGGATGTCGGCGGCGCCGTACAGCTTGGTGGCGATCGCCCGGATCTTTTCCGTAAGCGGCGCCTCGGTCTCGTAGGCGTAGCGGAGCGGGGCCGGCTCCGAGGCGGCGAGCTGCACCACGGCCCGGGCCAGATCCTCAGCGCCGGCGCCGCCCTCGGCCCAGTGGCGGCAGGTGATCGCCTCGACGTCGAGGCGCTCGCGGCACAGCTCCTTGAGCCGGGCGTGCTCGGCATCGGTATCGGCGTAGAAGTGGTTGACCGCCACCACCACGGGCAGACCGAAGCCGCGCAGGTTGGTCACGTGCCGGGCGAGGTTGGCAAACCCCTTCTCCAGGGCGCCGATATTCTCGGAGCCGAGGCTCTTCTTGTCGACGCCGCCATGCATCTTGAGCGCGCGGATCGTGGCCACCACCACGACCGCCGAGGGGGTGAGGCCCGCCTGCCGGCACTTGATGTCCAGGAACTTTTCCGCGCCGAGATCGGCGCCGAACCCGGCCTCGGTCACGGTGTAGTCGGCGAGCCGCAGGCCGGCCCGGGTGGCGATCACCGAGTTGCAGCCATGAGCGATGTTGGCGAAGGGGCCGCCATGGATCAGGGCCGGATTGCCCTCCAGCGTCTGCACCAGGTTCGGCTGCAGGGCATCCTTGAGCAGCACCGTCATGGCGCCGGTGGCCTTCACGTCCTTGAGGGTGACGAGCTTGCGGTCGCGGGTCTCGGCAATGACGATCCGGCCGAGGCGCTCCTCCAGGTCGGCCAAGTCCTTGGCGAGGCAGAACACCGCCATCACCTCGGAGGCGACCGTGATGTCGAACCCGTCTTCCCGAGGAAAGCCGTTGGCGACGCCGCCCAGCGACTGGGTGATCTGGCGCAGGGCCCGGTCGTTCATGTCCACCACCCGGCGCCAGTGGATGCGGCGCACGTCGATGTTGAGCTCGTTGGCCCAGTAGACGTGGTTGTCGATCAGCGCCGCCGCGAGGCTGTGGGCCGAGGTGATGGCGTGGAAGTCGCCGGTGAAGTGCAGGTTGATCTGCTCCATCGGCACGACCTGCGCCTTGCCGCCGCCGGCCGCCCCGCCCTTCATGCCGAAGCAGGGGCCGAGCGACGGCTCGCGCAGGCAGATCATGGTTTTCTCGCCGATGCGGTTCAGCGCGTCGCCGAGGCCCACCGTGGTGGTGGTCTTGCCCTCGCCCGCGGGCGTCGGGGAGATCGCCGTCACCAGCACGAGCTTGCCGGGCGCCTTGCCCTCCAGCCCGGCGATGTAGCCGTGGTCGAGCTTGGCGATGTGCTTGCCGTAATTATGCAGCGCCGAATCCGGGATGCCGAGCTTCTCGGCGACCTGCGCGATCGGCTTGAGCGTCGCCGCGCGGGCGATCTCGATATCTGAGGGCATGGGCGTTCCTCCCTGGCTCCGCGGGCACGGCGCCCGCCCAACCCGCCGACTGTTATCGTGCGGGGATCTTGCGTCGCGGTGTCCCGCCGCGCCGGTCTCGCGCGGACGCGGCCGCACGGCGAGGCCGCCCGACGAGCAGCGACACCACTGTGCGTCAAACCGGACGAAAACGCCCGTCGATTTTTATGAGCCGGCCGACAAATTAGTCTTGCCGGTTCGGCGAGGATGCGGCCCGGAGGGTTTTCAGCCCCCCGACTTCTTGGCCTTGTCGGCGGCGCCCGGCGCCTCGTGGGGCTGGGGCGCGCCCTTGGGCAGTTCCGGGTTCTCGGCGTTGTGCGGCACCGCGACCGGGGCCGGCGTGGTCTCGGCGGTGGCGGTGGGCTTCTCGGTGTCGGGCAGGCCGTCCTTGAGCTTCTCGTTGATCTGCGCGAGATCGTCCGGCTCGGGGTTCAGGTCCTTGGCGTGCTGCCACTGGAACTTGCCCTCGAGGCGCCGGCCCGCCCGCCAATAGGCGTCGCCGAGGTGGTCGTTGATGGTCGGGTCGCCGGGCTTCAGCTCGACCGCCTTCTCCAGCTCGCGCACCGCGTCGTCCCAGCGGCCGAGGCGGAAATAGGCCCAGCCGAGGCTGTCCACGATCATGCCGTCCCGGGGGCTGGCATCGGCGGCCTGCTGCAGCAGCCGGAACGCCTCGTCGATGTTGATCTTCTGGTCGACCCAGGAATAGCCGAGGTAGTTCATCACCTGCGCCTTGGCGGCCGGCTGGCTCGCCGGCACCAGGGACAGGGCCTTCTTCAGGTCGGCCTCGGCCTTCGGCCATTGCTTGGCGCGCTCGTAGGCGGTGCCGCGGAAGTAGAAGGTGGTCCAGTAGTTCGACAGCGGCCGGTCGCCGATCAGGTCGATGGCGCGGGTATAGGTGGCGGCCGCCTCCTCGTACTTCTTGCGCGCCCGTTGGACGTTGCCCAGCGCGGTGATCACGTCGATGTCGTCCGGGTGGGCCTTCATGGCCGCGTCGAGATGGGCGAGCGCCTCGTCGCCCTTGCCCATCTGCTCCAGGTTGAGGCCGATCTGGATGTCGGCGTTGAGCTTGAGCGGCGAAGTCGCGGGGATCTGCGCGTAGGCCTCGTTGGCCCGCTCGGTCTGCTTCATCCGGTCGAGGGTGTCGGCCAGCGTCAGCCGGGCCAGCGCGTGGTCCGGGGCGAGGTAGAGCGCCAGCCGCAGGTAGATCACCGCGGGCAGCTCGTCGCCCTGCGTCGAGCCGGCCGAACCCAGCCCGTACAGCACCTCCGCGGCCCCCTCCTGGGCGGTGCCGATCAGCCGGGTCAGGGGCTTGCCATCCTTGAGCTTGTCCAGGGCGTCGCGCACCAGCGGGTGGCGGGGCGAGAGCTGATCGAAATCGGAATAGGCCTGGATCGCCAGATCGGTGCGGCCGAGGGTGGCCTCGAGCCGGGCATAGGCATCGACAATGCGCAGGGTGTTGTGGTCGGCCTCGTAGGCCGCCTTGAGGCGCCGCTCGGCCTCGGCGTTGTCGCCGATCACCGAGGCGATCAACCCGGCATGGTAGTCCCGGAAGGTGTTGTAGTAGCGCTCGCCCCGGAGCTTGTTGACCGTCTCCAGCGCCTTCTTGCCGTCCCCCGCCCCGGCATAGGACCAGGCGGTCAGCAGGGTCGCGGTCAGGTCGGTGGCAGCACCCCGGCCGCTGCGGGAAAAATTCTGGCGGGCGGCGGCCCATTGGCCGGCCTTGATCTGGCGCACCCCGAGGGAGAGGTTGGCCAGCCCGTTGGTGGGATCGCGCGCGATCAGCTTTTCGGCGGCCCGGAACGCGTCCGGCAGGGCGCCATCAGCGAGCAGCGAGATGAAGGCGCGCTCGACCAGCTCGGCGTTGCGCGGATCGGCCTTGACCGCCTCGCGGTAGAAGCTCGCCGCCGCCGCCGTGTCCCGGGAGGCGCCGGCGATGTAGGCGGAGAGGAAGTTGCCCTCCAGGGATTCCGCGGGCTCGTATTCCAGCAGCGGGGCCGACTCGCGCGGTTGGGCGGCCAGGACGGTCTGGGGCAGACCGGCGGCGAGCATCAGGGCGAGCGCCGAGACGCTCCGGCGGGCGCGTGTTGTCATCATGAACCGATCGCGGCTCCTGGGCGCCGGCCCGCTGGGGGCCGGGCGCGAGAATGGCGGGGCATCCCCGAAAATCGCTGGGGACACTGGACTCATCCCGCCAGCCCCGCAAGGCGAAAGGATGGCGCGGGGGGCTGTCGGGGTCAGGCGGGCTTCCTCGGCCGCCCGCCCTTCCGGTCGGACTCGCGCGCTCGCAGGCTTTTGGCATCTGCTGCGACAACGCTGCCGCCCTTGCCGAACTAGCGGGACAGAATTTTGGTTGGACTCACCGCCGGCAGCGCGTCCGTCAGGAGGCCGTGGATGCTCACATGGATGTCCAGATCGGCGATCTCGAACGCGGCTCCTCCCGGACAGAGTTCCAGACGGGATAGGGCGTTCACATCGAGATCACGCAGCGGCTCGATGGAGGCGCGCGGGACGAGAAACCCGCCCTGGTGCTCGGTCATGATCGCCACTGCATCGTAGTCCGGCCAGTAGCGGACGAAGCGTACCCGGAAGCCCCGTTTGGCGTTTTGGCGACCCTGCTGGACCGCCCGTGCAAACTCCGCTTCAGAAACGACGTGGCCGTCATTCCTCAACTCCTGCATCGTTGAGACGTGCCCGTCTCCACCGTTAAGCTCGGGGCATGCACCTCATCTACTTGGATGAATCCGGCAACACCGGCGCCCGCAAGGACCCCGATCAGCCGATTCACCTCATCGCGGCCCTCTGTGTCCACGAGTCCCGGATTCGCGCGATCGAGATGGCCGTCCGAGAGATCGTGAAGGCCCGCTTCGGCGTCCTGGTTCTGACGGAGGGCTTCGAACTGCATGCCGCCGACCTGTACGGCGGCAACGGCTTCTTCAAGGGGGGCCGGCCAGACCAACGGATCGGTTGCATCCACGATATCCTGGATGCCCTCGCGACGCACGACGTGGCGGTCCTGTGGGCGGCCGTGGACAAGATGAAGCTCCATTCCAGCCGCCATCCGCATCGCATGGCGTTCCTGTTCTTGGTCGAGCGCCTGGAAGATTGGTTGAGTCGCGCCGAGCCGAAACTCGGGCTGCTGGTCGCCGACGAGAACAAGGAAATAGAGCAGAAGCTGATCGACGATCTTGAAATATTCAAGCTGAGCGGCACCAATATGGGCTGGCGGCCGACTCAGATCAGTTCGATCGTGGACTCGATTCATTTTGTCCAATCGACGAATAACAGGCTTATTCAATGCGTCGATATTGTCGCGTATTTTTCACTGAAATATTATCGACAGGAACAGAAGCTGATCCAGGATTTCCGTGCCGCCAGCCTGACAACTGTCCCCTGACCGACATGGCGTGAAGCGCAGCTCGATGCCGCGCCCAGCAAAAAGGCGATCCATCAGATCGGACGAAAGCTCGACGCCCTGACGGTCGGACGGAAAGTGTTTCCCTGATGAGGGTCAACCGGCGCGCCATCCCGTGGGAGGCGCCGGGGCTCGGTGACCCAAACCCGCTGCCGGCTGATGGCGAAAATATGGGTCCGCCCGCCTGTCCTGTCAAACGAACAGGGGGCGCGCGAGACGGCCGATAGGTATCGGCCGTCCCTCACATATTCGGATAGTTCGGCCCGCCCGGCCCCTCCGGGGTCACCCAGTCGATATTCTGGTTCGGGTCCTTGATATCGCAGGTCTTGCAGTGGACGCAGTTCTGCGCGTTGATCTGGTAGCGCACGCCGTCACTGGCGGCGGCGTCCTCGACCCATTCGTAGACGCCGGCCGGGCAGTAGCGGCTTGAGGGGCCGCCGTAGACGTCGTGCTCGGAGTGCTTCTGCAGCTCCATGTCCCGGACCTTGAGGTGCGGCGGCTGGTCTTCCTCGTGGTTGGTGTTCGACAAGTAGACCGAGGAGAGGCGGTCGAAGGTCAGCTTGCCGTCGGGCTTCGGGTAAGTGATCGGCGTCACCTCCGAGAGCGGCTTGAGGCAGGCATGGTCCGGCTTGCCGTGCTTGAGCGTGCCGAACAGCGAGGTGCCGAGCAGGCTGGTGGTCCACATGTCGATCCCGCCGAGCCCGACGCCGACCAGGGTGCCGTAACGCGACCAGAGCGGCTTGACGTTGCGCACGGCCTTGAGGTCCTGCCCGATCGGGCTGTCGCGCCAGCCGGCCTCGTAGGCGGTGAGCTCGTCGCCGGCCCGGCCGGCCTTCAGGGCGTCCGCGATGGCGTCCGCCGCCTGCATCCCGGAGAGCACCGCGTTGTGCGAGCCCTTGATCCGCGGCACGTTCACGAACCCCGCCGAGCAGCCGACCAGGCAGCCGCCCGGGAAGACGAGCTTGGGCACCGATTGCCAGCCGCCCTCCATGATCGCCCGGGCGCCGTAGCCGATGCGCTTGGCGCCCGCGAAGGTGTCGGCGATCATCGGGTGGGTCTTGAAGCGCTGGAACTCCTCGAACGGCGACAGGGTCGGGTTCTCGTAGTTCAGATGCGTGACGAAGCCGACCGAGAGCAGGTTGTCGTCGAAATGGTAGAGCCAGGAGCCGCCGCCGGCCTTGTTAGGCAGGGGCCAGCCCATCGTGTGGCGCACCAGCCCCGGCTCGAAGGTGGAATCCGGCAGCTGCCAGAGCTCCTTCACGCCGAGCCCGTATTTCTGATGGTCGCTGTGCCGGTTGAGGGAGAAGCGCTGGACCAGCCCCTTGGTCAGGTTGCCCCGGGCGCCTTCGCCGAACACCGTGTACTTGCCGCGCAACTCCATGCCGCGGGTGTAGTCGTCGCGCGGCTCGCCCGACTTGCCGATCCCGAGATCGCCCGTGGCGATGCCCGCCACCGCGCCGGATTCGTCGAACAACACCTCGGAGGCCGGGAAGCCCGGATAGATCTCGACGCCCAGCGCCTCGGCCTGGACGCCCAGATACTTGCAGACGTTCGACAGCGAGCCGACGAAGTTGCCGTGGTTCGACATGAGCTTGGGAAAGAACACGTTCGGCAGGGTGACGCCGCTGTTCTTGGTGAGCATCATGAACTCGTCGCGCCGGACCTCGGTCTTCAGCGGCCGCTCCGGATCGGTGCGCCAGTCCGGCAGCAGCTGGTCGAGGCCGCGCGGGTCGATCACCGCCCCTGACAGGATATGGGCGCCGACCTCGGAGCCTTTCTCCACCACGACGACGGAAATCTCCTCGCCGATCTCGGCCGCCCGCTGCTTCAGGCGGATCGCGGTGGCGAGCCCCGCCGGGCCGGCGCCGACCACGACCACGTCGAAATCCATGCTTTCGCGTTCGGGCAGCGCCATCGTCGAGCCTCCTGTTTTCTTGTCGCGATGCCCGATCCGTCACCGGGTGGGCATGATGTTCTGCCGTCTCAAGCGATTCCAAGCTAGAAAGGCAAGGTGCTGAGGCCCGGACTTGAGCGAACGCTCCCCTATGCCGCATGGGTGTGGGATGCGGGCGTCCCCCAGAGGCAGGCGATTCGCCCGGGGCCGCGCCGTTCGGTCACGCAAGTCCTTGCCGTCGAGCAGGTTTCAAGAGTTGTCCACAGGCATCGAGCGCCCCACATGCTGACCAGCATGCCGAGCCCCAACGACGCGCAAGCCGACCTCATCGCCTATCTCGATTTCCACGTGGAGGCCGGCGCCGACGCGGTTCTCGACGAGCAGCCGCATGACCGGTTCGGCGAGCCCGACACGCGGGCCCCGACCCTCCGGGCACCCCGGCGCCAGGCCGCGGCGCCCCGCCCCGTTGCCCAGCCGAATAGCCTTGTCCCGCCCCCGGGCTCGCCTCCGCCGGTAGCCCCGGCCCGGACCTTCGGGCGCGCGGCGAGCGCCCAGCCGGACGAGGCGGCGATCGACGCCCGCGCCCGGGCGCGGGAGGCCAAGAGCCTCGACGAGCTCGAAAAGATCCTGGCGGATTTCGACGCCTGCCCGCTGCGCTTCACCGCCAAGAACTTGGTCTTCGCCGACGGCAATCCGGACGCCCGGGTGATGTTTCTGGGCGAGGCGCCAGGGGCCGACGAGGACCGGATCGGCAAGCCGTTCATGGGCCGGTCGGGCCAGCTCCTCGACAAGATGATGGCGGCGATCGGCCTCGACCGGACCAGCGCCTATATCGGCAACATCGTGCCCTGGCGGCCCCCGGGGAACCGCAACCCGACCCCCCAGGAGGTGGCGGTGTGCCGGCCGTTCGTGGAGCGCCAGATCGAGCTGGTGGATCCGGAGGTGATCGTCTGCCTGGGCGCCCCCGCGACCCAGACCCTAACGGGCACCAAGGACGGCATCCTGCGGACCCGAGGCCGGCTGTTCTCGTACAAGCTGCCGACCCGCGAGGCGAAGCTGCTCGCCACCCTCCACCCGGCCTTCCTGCTGCGCCAGCCGGTGCAGAAGCGCCTAGCCTGGCGGGATTTTCGGGCGCTGCGCGCGCTGCTCGATGGAAAAGCTTGACCGTGGTCGCGGAACCGGGCGTTCCCTCCCGTCATTAGAGCTTCGTCCCGAACGGTGTCTGCCGGCTTTCGGACATGGGCGATGCACAGGGTGGACCGTGCCCGGCCGTTCGCGGCGGGCGCGGCGTCAGGACGGGACCATGCGCTGGGAAGATCTACGCAGCTCCGACAACGTCGAGGATCGCCGCGGTGAGGGCGGCGGCGGTGGCGGCATGGGCTTCCCGGGCGGCGGCGCGGGTGGCCTCGGGATCGGCACCATCGTGGTGCTGCTGATCATCAGCTACTTCACCGGCATCAACCCGGCGATCCTGATCGGCGGCGCCCAGCAGATCGGCGGTGGTCGCGGCCAGCAGGAGCAGCAGGCCGATCCGCAGACCCAGGCGAAGCGCCGCCAAGCCCCGACCGATGAGAGCGGCCGGTTCGCCTCAAAAATCCTGGGCAACACCGAGGATGTGTGGAGCCAGATCCTGCCGCAGCAGACCGGCAAGCAATACACCCCGACGACCCTAGTGCTGTACACCGGCGGCACCCGCTCGGGCTGTGGCTCGGCCCAGGCCGCTATGGGGCCGTTCTACTGCCCGCTGGACAAGAAGGTCTATTTGGACACCGGCTTCTTCAAGGAGATGGCGACCAAGTTCGGCGTGAAGGGCGATTTCGCCTACGCCTACGTCATCGCCCACGAGGTCGGCCACCATGTCCAGGACGTGCTCGGCATCCTCGGCAAGGTCCAGGCCCGCCAGCAGCAGGCCTCCAGCAAGACCGAGGCGAACGCCCTGTCGGTGCGGATCGAATTGATGGCCGATTGCCTCGCCGGCGTCTGGGCCAAGAATTCCAACGACAAGTATGCCGAGCTGGAGCAGGGCGACATCGACGAGGCTCTGAACGCCGCCGCCCAGATCGGCGACGATGCGCTCCAGAAGCGCTCCCAGGGCTACGTGGTGCCGGATTCCTTCACCCATGGCTCCTCGGCCCAGCGCCAGCGCTGGTTCACCGCCGGCTACAAGAGCGGCCAGACCAAGGCCTGCGACACGTTCCGGACGGCGAACAACTGAGACGGAACCGGCCAGTGGTCCCTCCGTCATTGCGAGCGTAGCGAAGCAACCTAGGGATCCGCGATGATCTGAGGGCGCGCGCTACACTGGGCCGCTTCGCTGTGCTCGCGATGACGGCGCGACCTCTTGGCCGAGCTTCAATCCCCAGCCAGCAGCTCCCGCAAAAAGCATTGGCCGAAATCGTCCCGGCTGCTCCGCCTCCAGCATCCCGGCGATATGGCTACGGGCTTGACGCGGATGTCATTTCGCATTCCGCTTCCATCCGGTTCGACCTATGGAGATCGCGATGGTGTCCCTCGCGGTGACGGTGGAAGGGCAGGTCACGCTCGAACGTGAGTTGCTGCAACATCTCGGTGTCAGACCCGGAGAGCGGATCGACTTCGAGAAACTGCCTGCCGGTGAGTTGCGGGTGCGGGCGGCGCGTCCCACCGGCACGATCGACGACTTCTTCCATGCCCTCGACGGAAAGGTGGCATCGGAGAATCCGCTCACGATCGAGGCGATGAACGGCATTGCCGAGGCAGGCTGGGCCGGCGTGCCGGACGACGCATGAAGATTGCCGTCGACACCAACGTTCTGGTGCGCGCGATCCTGGCGGACGATCCCGGCCAAACTCGCGTGGCGCGCAAGCTGCTCAAGGACGCGACGACGATCGCGGTCCCGCTGGCATGCCTGTGCGAACTGGTCTGGATTCTCCGGCGCGGTGCCAAGCTGGCAACAGCAGACATCGCAGCCGCGATTCGCGCCTTGGTCAACGCTGGGAACGTCGCCGTGAACCGGCCCGCCGTGGAAGCCGGGCTGAAACTGCTCGAGGCCGGCGGCGACTTCGCCGACGGCGTCATAGCGTATGAAGGCCGATGGCTTGGCGGCGAGACCTTCGTCTCGTTCGACCGGAAGGCCGTGGCGCTGCTGTCGCAGCAAGGGGAGGCTGCGCAGCTCCTGTCCTGACCCCGGTCGGACGCCTCCGATCCCGCCTCAGCGCTCGCTCAGCCGCTTGGCGTTGGCCTGGACCTTCCGGCGGTAGCTGCGGATCACCTTGCTGTTCGAGGCCCCGGAGGCGACCATCAGGGCCGCCTCGCTCGCCGCCATGATCTTCTCCGTGACCATGCGCTGCGCCTCGATCTGCGCGGCCGGACCGCCCACCGCGAACATCGCCATGCGCTGGGCGATCACCCCCTGCGCTTCCAGCCCCAGCATGGCCATGTCCAGGCTCGTCTTCCACCAACCGAACAGCATCGTGGTCCTCGTCCCAAGGGCATCGGCCCGAAAGGTATGCGCGGGCTTTTCTAAAAAGATGATGCCCAACCAAAGGCGTAGCGCGGGGCACAACGGCGCAGCCGGGACTTGGCTCCCGCGTGCCGACCACGCTTGCGTGAGGCATCCGGCCGCCCGTGATTCCGGCTCCGTCTTTGCGCCGTCTCGATCCATGCCGTAAGCGGCCTGAAGACAACCTTCCCCGGACCCGGCAACCGCCCTTCATGATACGCCTGGACAAAATCACCAAGCAGAACGGGCGGCAGCTCGTCTTCATCGAGGCTTCGGCCGCCCTCCAGCGGGGCGAGAAGGTCGGGCTCGTGGGCCCGAACGGGGCCGGCAAGACCACCCTGTTCCGGATGATCATCGGCCAGGAGCAGCCCGACGAGGGCCAGGTCTCCGCCGACCGGGGCATCACCATCGGGTATTTCAGCCAGGATGTCGGCGAGATGGCCGGGCGCAGCGTCGTCACCGAGGTGATGGACGGGGCCGGGCCTGTGAGCGCGGTGGCGGCGGAACTCGCCGAACTCGGCGCGGCTTTGGCCGACCCGGACCGGGCCGACGAGATGGATGCGCTTGTCGAACGCTACGGCGAGGTCCAGGCCCGATTCGAGGAGCTCGACGGCTACGCCCTGGAAGGCCGGGCCCGCGAGGTGCTCGACGGCCTCAGCTTCAGTCAGGAGATGATGGAGGGCGACGTCGGCGCCCTCTCGGGGGGCTGGAAGATGCGCGTGGCGCTGGCCCGCATCCTGCTGATGCGCCCGGATGTGATGCTGCTCGACGAGCCCTCCAACCACCTCGACCTGGAGAGCCTGATCTGGCTCGAATCGTTCCTGAAGGCCTATGACGGCGCCCTGCTGATGACCTCGCACGATCGCGAGTTCATGAACCGCATCGTCACCAAGGTGATCGAGATCGACGGCGGCGCGCTCACCACCTTCTCGGGCGATTATGCCTTCTACGAGGAGCAGCGGAAGCTGAACGAGGCGCAGCAGCAGGCGCAGTTCGAGCGCCAGCAGGCCATGCTCGCCAAGGAGATCGCCTTCATCGAGCGGTTTAAGGCCCGGGCCTCGCACGCCGCCCAGGTGCAGAGCCGGGTGAAGAAGCTCGACAAGATCGAGCGCGTCGAGCCGCCCCGGCGCCGGCAATCCGTGGCCTTCGAGTTCCAGCCGGCGCCGCGCTCGGGCGACGACGTCGTGATGCTGAAAGGGGTGCACAAGCGCTACGGCAGCCGCACGATCTACGAGGGGCTCGATTTCTCGGTGCGGCGTCGGGAGCGTTGGTGCGTGATGGGGATCAACGGCGCCGGCAAATCGACGCTGCTGAAGCTCGTCACCGGCACCACGACGCCGGATGACGGCTCGGTCACGGTCGGCGGCAGCGTCAAGCTCGGCTACTTCGCCCAGCACGCCATGGACCTGCTCGACGGCGACCGCACCGTGTTCCAGACCCTGGAGGAGGCATTCCCGCAGGCCGGCCAGGGCTCGCTCCGGGCGCTCGCCGGCTGCTTCGGCTTCTCGGGCGACGATGTCGAGAAGCGCTGCCGGGTGCTCTCGGGCGGCGAGAAGGCCCGGCTGGTCATGGCCCTGATGCTCTACGACCCGCCGAATTTCCTGGTGCTCGACGAGCCGACCAACCACCTCGATATGGGCACCAAGGAGATGCTGATCGCAGCGCTCGGTGCCTATGAGGGCACGATGCTGTTCGTCTCCCACGACCGGCACTTCCTGGGGGCCCTGTCGAACCGGGTGCTGGAGGTGACCCCCGAGGGCATCCACCAATATGGCGGCGGCTACACCGAGTACGTCGCCCGCACCGGCCAGGAGGCGCCGGGCCTGCGCAGCTGACAAGGCCCCGGGGCGCGACCTTCGGGCCTGCTCCCGCGCCGGATGTCCGGCGCTATGCTCGGCCCGACTCTGGGGGCCGAGACGGCGTGCGACGCGTCCTGAAATTCCTGCACACGATGGGCTCCGCCGGCCTCCTGGGGGCGATGGCGGCCCTGGTGGTGATGGTGAGCCTGGCGCCGACACCCACCGCCCTGCCCGTCTACGCCGCGATCCGGGGTGCCATGGGCGCCGTCGCCACCTGGATCTTCCTGCCGTCGCTGGCCCTGACCCTGATGTCCGGCCTGCTGGCGATGGCGCTCAACCGCGCCTACCTCAACGCCGGCTGGGCCTGGATCAAGCTCGCCACCGGCGTGCTGATGTTCGAGGGCGGCCTTGTCTACGTGCAGGGGCCGATGCGGCGCGAGGCCGAGCAGAGCGCCCGGGCCCTGGCCGGCCTCCTCGATCCGGCGGCCTTGGCCCGCTCGCTCGAGGGCGAGCGGGGCACGCTCTGGGTGCTGCTCGCGGTGGCGACCGCCAATGTCGCGCTGGGCATCTGGCGCCCGCGGATTTTGCGGATCCCGCAATAATATCTGGTCTGTTTAAGCGCGTGATCTTGGCTGCCTAAGACTCGAGACCAACGAAATTCCAAATCTCTCCCCTCATCCTGAGGTGCGTCTGCGCAGCGGTCGCCTCGAAGGAGCCCTCCAGCTGGCGGCGCGACTCCTGGAGCCCTCCTTCGAGGCCTCCGCTTCGCTCCGTCGCCTCAGGATGAGGGCGTGGGGTGGGAGAAGCGCCTATCAGACGGCCTTCCAAGCGTCTCAGAGATTGTCTTCTCGCATTTGTTGCGCCGACTAACAAAATTACTTTCCGATACAAAATCCCGAGAACAATCGATCCATAACATCCTCCACGCCGACATGGCCGCCGACCTCGCCGAGGGACCGGACGGCAAGGCGCAGATCCTCGGCGGCAAGTTCAGGCAGGGCGCCCTGCCCTGCGAGCAGCCGATCAAGATGCGCGATGCAGGACTCCAGCGCCGCCCGGTGGCGGGCTCGGGTGACTAGTGCATCACCAGTGCCGAGACCGGCTTCCGCCTCACTTTGGATTGCGTCGAGCAGCGCCTCCAAGCCGGCTCCGGTCCGGGCCGAAACGGCGAGCACACCGGGCGACGTGTCTTGTAATGAGCCGGCAAATAGATCGGCCTTGGTGTGCACCGTGAGCGTTCGAACCTCCGCCGCGCCGAGATCCGGCATCGCGCCATCCGGGGGCACGAGAGCCAGCACCAGATCCGCGGCGCCGATGCGGGCGCGGCTGCGGAGGATGCCTTCGGCCTCCACCGGCTCGGCGGTATCGCGCAGGCCGGCAGTATCGACCAAGAAGACCGGGAGGCCGCCGAGATCGAGGCGGACCTCGATGGCGTCCCGTGTGGTGCCCGGTACGTCAGATATGATCGCGACATCCCGCCGGCTGAGAGCGTTCAGCAGCGTGGATTTCCCGGCATTCGGAGCGCCCGCCAGGACGACAAAAAACCCCTCGCGCAGGCGCTCGCCCCGGCGGCCGTCGTGCAGCGCAGTGGCGATGTCTTCGCGCAGGGCGACGGCGCGGCCGAACAGGGCGGCGTCGAGACACGCATCGTCGACATCGCCTTCATCGGAAAAATCGAGGGCGGCTTCTGCGGCCGCTAAGCAATCGATGGCTTCGGCCCGCCACGCCGCGACTTGGCGACTCAACGCGCCGTCGAGCTGGCGGAGGGCTTGGCGGCGTTGCCCCTCGGTCTCGGCGTCGATCAGGTCGGCCACCGCCTCGGCCTCGACGAAATCCATCCGGCCGTTGAGCACTGCCCGGCGGGTGAAGGCGCCCGGACCGGCGGCCCGGCAGCCCGGCATCCGGGCCAGGGCCGTGAGCACGCCCATCCGCACCGCTGCACCGCCATGGAGGTGCAGCTCGACCATGTCCTCGCCGCTATAGGTGTCCGGGCCGGGGAACCACGCGACGAGCGCCCGGTCGAGTTCCGTGCCGTCGGCGGGATCCCGCAAGGTCCGAAGGGACATCCGGCGGGGCGGGGGCAGGGGGCCGCCGAGGGCGACGAGCACCTGCCCGGCGGCCGGCCCGCTCACCCGGATCACCGAGACGGCGGCCCGGCCGAAGCCGCTGGCGGGGGCGAAGAGGGTTTCGGTCTCGGTCATGGTGATGTCGCCGGCGGAGATCGGAATCTACGTGGATTCTGGAAGTGCGTTTCACGTGAAACACGCTCGCCCGCTCCTTAGAGCATTTTCGGGTTGCGCTGAATCGGATGTCTGGGGTTCACGCGAGACTGTCGGGCTGATTCACTGATCGCTCCAGAGGAGGAGCGAGGCATGGGCCGACCCTACAGCCAGGATCTGCGGGAGCGGGTGGTCGGCGCGGCAGGGGCGACGTCGCGCCGGCAAGCGGCCAAGCGCTTCGGGGTGGGGGCTGCGACCGCGATCCGCTGGATGACGGCGCTGGCCACGACCGGGACGGTGGCGGCCCGTCCGCAGGGGCGAGCCCGCCGCTCCAAGCTCGATCCGCACGAGGCGTTCTTGCGGGCCCTGATCGCCGAGCGGGACGACATCACCCTGGAGGA
>NZ_FOTK01000007.1 GCF_900114535.1 Methylobacterium pseudosasicola
CTAGATGTTTGATCCCAGGGTTTGATGGTGCACTCTTCACGTCGGAGTGGAGGGACGCACTATGGGCCAGGTTCTTCACGGCAGCGCCACGACGACTGAGGCAATCCGTCGAGCGATCCAGCATAGTCAAGCGAGCCTGAGGGCGCTCTCGAAGCGCTACGGGATCAATCAGAAGACGGTCGCCAAGTGGAGGAGTCGGGCCTCGGTCGCCGACCAACGCACGGGTCCCAAAAATCCGCGGTCGACGGTGCTGTCACCTGAGGACGAAGCGGTCGTGGTCGCCTTTCGCCGTCATACGCTCCTGCCGCTCGATGACTGCCTCTACGCGCTCCAGGCGACAATCCCGCACCTGACCCGCTCGTCGCTTCATCGCTGTCTACAGCGCCACAGCATCAGTCGACTGCCTGAGGTCGATGGAGACAAGCCTAAGCGGTCGCGCTTCAAGGCCTACCCACTCGGTTACTTCCACATTGATCTGGCTGAGGTCCACACGGCCGAAGATCGGCTTTATCTACTCGTCGCCATCGATCGCACGACCAAGTTCGCTTTCGTGGAGCTGCATGAAAAAGCCACCCGGCGTGTTGCCGGTGATTTCCTTCGGCATTTGATCGAGGCCGTGCCCTACAAGGTGCACACAGTGCTCACCGACAACGGCACCCACTTCACCACGCCCGGCAACGTCGCCTCGGCCGCCTCCATCATCAAGGAGGCGATCGCAGCCGGCGAGACCTTCCGAGCCCACAGCTTCGAGTCCGCCTGCGCCCGCAACGATATCGACCATCGGCTGACCAAGCCGCGTCACCCCTGGACCAACGGTCAGGTCGAGCGGATGAACCGCACGATTAAAGACGCCACGGTCAAGCGCTACCACTACGACAGCCATGCACAGCTCCGCGCTCACTTGGCCGACTTCGTCAGCGCCTACAACTTCGCGCGCCGTCTGAAGACCCTGCGTGGCCTCACGCCCTACGAGGCCATCTGCAAGGCATGGTCCGCCGAGCCAAGCCGCTTCAGGTCAAACCCGCTCCACCAAATGCCGGGACCAAACATCTAGTGCCGCCCGGATGCGACACGCGCTCAGCCATCGAGGATCGCACTAACGGCGTCCGCTTCATCTGCGCCTGTGCCGGGAAGCGCACCAACTGCTTTCAGCCAGACTACGCCAAGCTGGATCGCCAACGGGGGCAAAACCGGACATTCAGCCTTGCGCCCTTCCCATTCATTAGAGGTGCACCACAGACATCTCCGAAGCGGACATGGCTGAGGCTCAGCCTCCACGTCGGTACTTCAAGAGCCTGTTTGAGGTCCTCTGCTGACCGTCCTCATCTGTCTCGTGTCGCAACACAAATTGCGCCTGGCGGGGCGGAGTGGAGAGCAGATGTGGACGGACCGACACCGGACGCGTCACGAGGCGCGCCTGAAGGACTTGGTGGCACAGGCAGGTTTGGACGAGGTGGCCTGCTTCCTGGAGCGAGCGGATCCGCCGGGTCGTCTGGATGCGACCCCAGCGCGCCGGGTGTCGGCGGGGATCGCCTGGCACCTGCGGAGGATGGCGGGCGCGGCCGGCCGGCGTTCCAGCGTGACGCACGGTCTACGGCTGGTTCCGGCGCTGGATCGATAAGGGCCTGTTCGAGAGCCGGATGCGGGCTCTGGTCCGTTGGCAGCGACGGCGCTGCGGCCGGCGTCCCACGCCGCGGGTGGCGATCATCGACACACAAAGCGTCCCGTGCATCGGCGTACGCGGGCCGCGCGGCTCCGACGGGGCCAAGAAGCTGGTCGGGCGCAAACGCGTGGCCCTGGTCGATGCCGAGGGTCACATCCTGGCGAGGGCCGTCGAGCCGGCCAACGTGCAGGATCGCGACACGCTGGCGGCCCTCGATGACGGCAAGGAGCAGTGGCCCAGCCTGTCTCTGGCCATTCTGGATGGCGCCATTACGGCCGAGCGCTGCCGGGAGTGGTGCCATATCCCCGGCATGCGCCACCGCGTCGTCGAGAAGGAACCCGATCAGACGGGCGTCGTCGTGCTGGAGCGGCGCTGGGTGGTCGAGCGCACCTTCGGCTGGCTCGGCCACTGGGGCGGCCTGCTGCGCGAGCGCGCCGGCCGCCTGGATGTCGCCACGAGCCGTCTCGCCCGCCTCGCCAGCCTTATGGCTGCCCGCGCACTCAACAATCTGGCTTGAGAGCAATGGCTCAAACAGGCTCTCAGGTCAGAGCGGACCGGCGCTCGGCCGACAAGCGCCATGGGCGGATCCGGTCGGCGATGCAGGCCAAGGTTGCCAGGGCGAGGATCAACCCGAGGGGAAAGCCCGTCAGGCCGGCGCCCTCGCGCAGGAGCGCGAACAGGGGCGTTGCGAGCAGGAGCGCGCGCTCGTTGCGGCGCAGGCCGCCGGTGCGGTGGGCGGCGAGCACCAGCAGCAGCGTCGCCGGGACCAGCGGTACGAGGTCGTAGACCGGCAGGTAGGGGGAGAGCAGCGGCGCGGCGGTGAGCAGGGCTGCCGCGCGCAAATCGGACTCCACAGGCCGCGTCCAGGCGCAGATGGCGAGGGCCAGCGCCAGGGCGGCGACGAGCGCTTGCAGCGCCCAGGCGGCCAGGATTGGGCCGCCGAGCAGACGCACGGCCCCGAAGGCGCTGGCATTGAGTTCGAGCCCGGCCGCGGCCTTCTGCAGAATGATCCGGTTGGTCTCGCCCAAGGTGCCGAGGAAGCCGATCCACGGGGCGGTGCCGAACAGGGCCAGCGAGGCGAGGCACAGGACGAGCGCGGTCGCGAGGCACGAGGCCAGGCCGATTGTGCGGCCGGTGATCAGCAGCAGCAGCGGCGCCAGGGCGGCGAAATGCGGCTTGTAGGCGAGCAGGCCGAAGCACAGGCCGGCGAGCCAGGGGCGGCGATCGACCAGGAGCGCACCGAAAGTCATCAGCGCGGCGGTGAACAGGCCGTTCTGTCCGTAGGTGAGGTTGCAGAACACCAGTGGATGGGCAAGCGCGATCCAGGCCGCGTCCCGCCGGCCGGCGGCGAAAAGCATGGCCCCGGCGAAGATCGCCAGCGACAGGGCGGTCCAGACAAAAAAGGCCGGCTGCGGCTCCAGGGTCGCGAAGGCGGCGGCCGGCATCAGGAAGACCGGTGGGTAGTGCCAGGCGAAGCGGCAGTCCGGCCCGAAGGCGGCCTTCAGGTTCTCCAGATGGACCGGGAGGTCGTAGGGCTCGCCGCCGCGCCCTTCCAGCGCCGCCCGGCCAGCCACCCAGATCTGGCTGAAATCGTTGCCGAGCATGTCGCCGTACCAGTTCCGGCGTGGCTCCGGCCCGGTGCCGAACACCACGACGACGATGGCGAGCGTCAGCGGCACCAGCACCCAGGCGGCTCGCATGGCGAAGGCGAAGAGGCGAGCGTCATTGCCGGCGAGGTCCTTGAGATCCGCCCAGAGCGCTCCGGGCCGAGATCCCGGCGCTTCAATCGTGATGGGCCCGGACATGGCGGCTTTCGGCGGCGATCTATTGGTTCAGCCTAGGCGCGACCGGTTCCGGCGCCGTTAACATGCGGTTTGCCGAACCGGTCGGCTTGTGCGAGAGGGGCGCGGCTGCGACATTCGCGCCGTCTAACTGGGGCGGTGATCACGATGCGAGTGGACGAGGCCTCCCCCGCCCCGCGCGTCCTGATCTACAGCCACGACACGTTCGGGCTCGGCCATCTGCGGCGCTCGCGGGCCATCGCCAACGCGATCGTGGCATCGAACCGCGGGGCGCGGGCGATGATCATCTCCGGCTCGCCGGTGATCGACCGCTACGCCTTCGCGTCCGGCGTCTACACGGTGCGGCTGCCGTCCGTGACCAAGTTCGCCGACGGCAATTATGCCAGCCTCGACGGCACCACGCCTTTGGCCCGCACGGTGGAGCAGCGCAGCGCGATCATCGCCCGGACCGATGCCAGCTTCGCCCCCGATCTGATCCTGGTCGACAAGGAGCCCGCGGGCTTCCATGGCGAATTGATGCCGGTGCTGGAGGCCGCCTCGGCCCGGGGGACGCGCCTCGTGCTCGGCCTGCGCGACGTGCTCGACGATGCCGACCGCCTCGTGCCCGAATGGGAGCGCAAGGGCGCCGCCGAGATCATGGCGCGGTTCTACGACGAGATCTGGGTCTACGGCCTCAGCCGCATCCACGAGCCGCTCGCGGCCCTGCCGATGGAGCCCGAGATGGCGGCGCGGATCGCCGAGCGGCTGATCTATACCGGCTACTTGCGCCGGGAGGTGCCGGAGATGCGCGCCGGCCGCGAGGAGCCGGCCATGGCCGGGGAGCCGTTCGTGCTGGTGACGCCCGGCGGCGGCGGCGACGGCGCCGCGCTGATCGACTGGGTGATCGCCGCCTACGAGACCGATCCCGGCATCCCCCTGCCCTGCCTGATCGCCTTCGGCCCGTTCCTCGACGGCCCGACCCGCGACGGCTTCACAGCGCGGATCGACCGGCTCGGGAAAAGAATTGCGGCGATCACCTTCGACAGCCAGATCGAGTTTTTGATGCGCAAGGCGGCCGGGGTCGTGGCCATGGGCGGCTACAACACCTTTTGCGAGATCCTGTCCTTCGACCGGCGGGCGATCCTGGTGCCGCGCACGGAGCCGCGCCGGGAGCAGGCGATCCGGGCGCTGGCGGCCGAGCAGCTCGGCCTCGCCCGGGTGCTGCTGGAGGCCGACGGCCGCGCGCCGCAGCGCATGGCGGCCGCCCTCCGCGCCCTACCGGACCAGAGCGCGCCGTCGCGGGTGCTGGTGCCGGGCCTGCTCGACGGGCTCGACGCGGTCGCCCGCCGGGTTCGGGCGCTCGCCGGCCCGGGGACGATGGGCGCCCGCGCCCGGGCCTTCTCGTGACGGAGACGCGCATCGCGGTGGTGCTGAAGGGCTATCCGCGCCTCTCGGAGACTTTCATCGCCCAGGAGCTGCTGGCCCTGGAGCGGCGCGGCCTGCCCCTGGAAATCTGGTCCCTACGCCGGCCCACCGACCGCGCCCGCCATCCGATGCACGCGGCGATCCAGGCGCCGGCCGCCTACCTGCCCGAATATCTTCGCGATGCGCCCTTTCGGGTCCTGCGCGGCCTCGGCGCCGCCCTGACGCGGCCGCGCCTGCCGGCTCTGCTCGCCCTGTTCGCCCGCGACCTGTGGCGCGATCCCTCGGCCTCGCGCTTGCGCCGGTTCGGTCAGGCGCTGGTTCTCGCGAAAGAACTGCCGTCCGAGGTGGCCCATATCCACGTGCATTTCCTGCACACGCCGGCGAGCGTCGCCCGCTACGCTGCGCTGCTCACCGGCCGGCGCTGGAGTTTTTCGGCCCACGCCAAGGACATCTGGACGACGCCGGCCTGGGAACTCACGGAAAAACTGCGCGACGCGGCCTGGGGGGTGACCTGCACCCGGGACGGGCTCGCCCGCCTCGAAGCCCTGGCGCCGGGCCGGACGCGGCTCGCCTATCACGGCCTCGACCTCGCCCGCTTCCCCGCACCGCCCCCGCTCCGCGCGCCGCGCGACGGGACCGACCCGGCGGACCCGCTGCGGCTCCTCTGCGTCGGCCGCCTGGTCGCCAAGAAGGGCCATGACGACCTGATCGACGCCCTCGCGGCCCTGCCCGAGGATCTGCACTGGCGCCTCGATCTGATCGGCGGCGGCGAGCTGCGCGGCGCCCTGGAGGCGCGGGTCCGCGAGCGGTCTCTCACCGAACGCGTGACCTTTCTGGGCGCCCTGGCACAGCCCGCCGTGGTCGCGGCGATGCGCGCGGCAGACCTGTTCGTGCTGCCGACCAAGCCCGCCCCGGGCGGCGACCGGGACGGGCTGCCCAACGTGCTGATGGAAGCCGCGAGCCAGGCGCTGCCGATCCTCGCCACCGCTTTCGCTGGGACGCCGGAATTCATCACCGACGGCGAGCACGGCACCCTGGTCCCCCCCGGTGAACCCGTCGCCCTCGCGACGGCCCTCGCCCGCCTCGCGTCGGATCCGACCCTGCGCCTGCGCCTCGGCGAGGCCGCCCGGGTCCGGCTGGTGCGCGATTTCTCGGAAGCAGCCGCGATCGACCTGATCGCGGATGCCCTGCGTCTCTCCGCGGGTCTCGCCCCATCCGCCAAAAGCCTGGAACCGGAGCTGGCCGCGTGCGCGTCCTAATCGCGGTCACGCATCTGCTCGGCGCCGGCCATCTCACCCGCGCCGCCGCTCTGGCGCGGGCCTTCGCGGCGGCGGGCCACGAGGCGCTGCTGGTCTCGGGCGGTAGGCCGGCCCCGATGGTGCGGCCCGAGGGCCTGCGCCTCGTGCAGCTGCCGCCGCTCCACGTCGCTGGAACGGACTTCTCGCGGCCCCTCGGGCCGGACGGAAGCCCGGCCGATGCGGCCCTGTTCGCGCGGCGCCGCGCCCTGCTCCTGGACACCCTGGCGGAGTTCGCCCCGGACGCGGTGATCACCGAGCTATTCCCCTTCGGCCGCCGGGCGCTGGCCGCCGAGTTCCTGGCCCTGGTCGAGGCCGCACATGCGCACCGACCGCGCCCGCTTGTGCTCGCGTCGGTGCGCGACATCCTGGTCGCGTCGTCCAAGCCGGAGCGGATCGCGCAGGCGCATGACCGGGTGGCGCGTCTCTACGATGCCGTGCTGGTCCACGGCGATCCGGCCCTGGTGCCCCTCGACGCCTCCTGGCCCCTCGATGCCGGGACTGCCGAAAAAATCCGATACACCGGCTATGTCGACGACGGCACCGCGTGTCTGCCGGGAGCAGCGGGAAAGGGCGTGCTGGTCGCGGCCGGGTCCGGGCCGGCGGGGCTCGGCCTGCTCCGGGCCGCGGTGGAGGCGGCCCGCCTCCAGCCAACGCTCGGCTGGCGGATCCTGGCGGGGCACGGCGTGCCGGAGGCGGATCTCTCCGCACTCGGCCACGGGCTGCCGGACGGCACGATCGAGCGTGCCCGTCCCGATTACCGGGCCCTGCTCGCCGGGGCAGCCCTGTCGGTCAGCCAATGCGGCTACAACACCGCCATCGACCTCCTGGCGACGGCGACACCCGCGGTGCTGGTGCCCTTCGAGGCCGGCGGCGAGACCGAGCAGCGCCTGCGCGCGGAATGCCTGGCCGGACGCGGCCTCGCCCGGGTTCTGCCGGAGGCGGACCTGAATGCGGCATCACTCCTGCAAGCAGTGAAGGTCCAGCTCGGTGCCAAGCCGCCCGAGCCGCACGGGATCGATCTCGGCGGGGCGGTGCGGACGGTCGGAATCGTCGAGGATCTTTTTTTGGTTGGTCGCGGCGCTCAGGTCGTCCCGGCGGGTCGGACGGTGCCGGATACGGCGCTGGTCCCCTCTCCCGCACGGGAGAGGGGGTATGGCGCGGCCGGTACGAGTCAGCTCGTGAGCCTTGCCGCCAGTGCGGATCAAAGCGCCGACCGCCCACAGGCGCCCCTCCCTCCCCCCTCTGCGGGGGAGGGGGCCCCCCGGAGGGGGTCGGGAGAGGTGCAGCGCGACGGTGCGGGTTTCGGCTCTGAGCATGACCTGTCCGGACACGGCGCTCCCCTCTCCCCCCCTGCTGCGCAGGGTACCCTCCCCCGCAGAGGGGGGAGGGAGAGCGCGCGTCTCGGCTTCACCGCCCTGCGAAAAACCCTGGACGAAGCGGCCGCTCGCGGCCTGCGCGTGCCGTTCTGGTGGCGGGATGATGATGCTGTGGCAGCGACTCCGGCGCTAGATCGGCTAATCGATCTGGCCGAGGCCCATGCCGTCCCGCTCCTGCTGGCGGCCATCCCGGCCCGGATCGAACCGTCTCTCGGAGACCGGCTGGCATCGGCAAAGAGGCTCAGCGTCGCGGTGCACGGCCTGGCCCACCACAATCACGCGCCGCCGGGCGAAAAACCCGCCGAGTTCGGCGCCCATCGCCCCCTCGACGTGCTGGAATCGGAAGCCGCCGCCGGGTTGCGGATCGCCCGGGAGCGGCTGCCGGAGGCGGGGCTGCTGCCGGTCTTCGTGCCGCCCTGGAACCGGTTCGCGCCGGCGCTCGCCGCCGCCCTGCCCGGCTTGGGCTATCGCGGGCTGTCGGCCGTGCCCGGGCCGGCAATCCCCGGCCTTGTCCAGCTGGACGCGACGCTGGATCCGATCGACTGGCGCGACACCCGCTCGCTGCGCGATCCCGACGCGCTGCTCCAGAATCTCGCCGCCGGCATCGCCCGCGATGCCTCGCAGCCCATCGGCCTGCTGACCCACCATCTCGCCCATGATGCCGCGCTCTGGGCTTTCGTCGCGGACTTGCTGGAGACATGCTGCGGACATCCGGCCGTGACATGTCTCGATCCGCGAAGCCTATTCATCGGCGCCGCAGTGGAAACCGGCGCGGCCGGATCTACTCTTCAGCGTTCGGTCGCTGCGAGGAAAGGTTGAGCCCGCTTCTGTCCATCCGCGACCTCGCGGTCGCGTTCCGCACGGAGACGGGGCCGTTCGAGGCGCTGCACGGGCTGTCCCTCGACGTGATGCGCGGGCGCACCCTGGCCCTGGTCGGCGAATCCGGCTCGGGCAAGTCGGTGACCGCCCAGGCGATCATGGGCATCCTGCCGAAATCGGCCGCGATCACGCGTGGACAGATCCTGTTCCGCGACGGGCCGGAGGCGACCGACATCGCCCGGCTCGACACCGAGGGCTCGGCCATGCGAGCGATCCGCGGCCAACGGATCGCGATGATCTTTCAGGAGCCGATGACGTGCCTGTCGCCGCTCCACACGGTGGGCGACCAGATCGGCGAAGCGTTGCGCATCCATACCGGCGCCGACCGCAAGGAATCCGATGCCCGCACCCAGGAGGCCCTGGCCCGGGTCGGCTTCCCGGACCCGAAGCGCGCCCTGAAGACCTACCCGTTCGAGCTCTCCGGCGGCCTGCGCCAGCGCGCCATGATCGCCATGGCGCTGATCCTCAAGCCCGCCCTGCTGGTCGCAGACGAGCCGACCACGGCGCTCGACGTCACCACCCAGGCGCAGATCCTCGCCCTGCTGGCGCGCTTGCAGGACGAGACCGGCATGGCAATCCTGCTGATCACCCACGATCTCGGGGTGGTCGCCAACATCGCCCATGACGTCGCCGTGCTCTATCGCGGCCGTCTGGTCGAGGCCGGCCCCCGCGAGACGGTGATGCGCGCCCCCGGCCACGCCTACCTGAAGGCGCTGCTCCACGCGGTGCCGCGGTTCGACATGGCGCCCGGCGAGCGCCTGACCCCGATCCGCCCGGCCCGCGCCGAGATCCCGCCGGCCCATCAGCCGCCAGCGATGCCGGCGGGGCCGCTGTTGCGGGTCGAGAATGTCAGCAAGAGCTACACCCTGAGGGCCGGCCGTTTCTGGCAGAAGTCCCGGATGGTCCACGCCGTCTCCGACGTGTCGCTGAGCCTTGCGGCCGGGGAGACCCTGGGACTCGTCGGCGAATCCGGCTCCGGCAAGACCACGGTTTCCAAAATGGTCATGCGGGCGCTCGATCCCGACTCCGGAAAAATTCTGTTCGATGACGGCACGGGCCCGCGGGATGTGCACGGGCTGACGGGCGACGCCCTGTTCGCCTACCGGCGCACGGTCCAGTTCGTGTTCCAGGACCCCTACGCCTCGCTCGATCCGCGCATGACCGTGCGCCAGATCCTGTCCGAGCCCATGGAAATCCACGGCGCGCCGGCGGCTGAGCGCAAGGCGCGCTGTCGGGAGCTGATGGCCATGGTCGGGCTGGAGGCGAGCGGGCTCGGCCGCTACCCGCACGCCTTCTCGGGCGGCCAGCGCCAGCGGATCGGCATCGCCCGAGCCCTGGCGCCGCGCCCGCGGCTTCTGGTGTTGGACGAGCCGGTCTCGGCCCTCGACGTTTCAGTGCAGGCGCAGATCCTGAACCTGCTCAAGGATTTGCAAGCGGCCCTCGGCCTGTCCTACCTGATCGTCTCCCACAACTTGGCAGTGATCGACTACATGGCGGATACGATCAGCGTGATGTGCCGGGGCCGGATCGTCGAGGAGGCGCCCCGCGCCGCCCTGTTCCGCCGCCCGGTCCATCCCTACACACGCGCCCTGCTCGCCGCCGTGCCGGACCCGAGCCTCGATCACCCGCTCGATTTCGCTGCCATCACCGGCGACCAGAACGACCCCTCCCGCTGGGAGGCGCCCTACCGGCTCGGCCCCGACGAGGCCGGCGCCATGCGGGCGATCGAGCCGGGCCACCGGGTCCGGTTCTCGACCGCGCAGGACGCGGAGGCCGCCTGATGCAGCCGCGCCCGCCCGTGATGCTGGAACGCCTGCGCCGCAAGGTGCTGTCGCCCCTGTTCGATCGCCTCGGCTACGACCTCGTGCCGGCCGCCCCCGACTGGAGCCACCGCCCGACCTCGCCGCGGGAGGTCGCCACCCTGCTCGAATCCGCCGCCGCGATCCTGGATCGGGATTTTGCGGCCTCCGGCCTCACGCCGGACGGAGATCTTCTCGACAGCGTCCGGCAGTTCTGGGCGCTGATCCCCACCGCGCCGGTCCGGCAGCGACGAGGCGGCAGCGGCTTCAACGGCGCGCTGCAGCTCTACGTCCTGATGCGGGCGCTCAAGCCCGATTTCGTGATCGAATCCGGTGTGTTCCGCGGGCTCACCACCTGGGTGATCCGCATGGCGCGGCCCTCGGCCAAAATCTTCTGCCACGATCCGGACCTGTCCGGCCTGCAATACCGCGACCCGCAGGCGCGCTACAGCACCGCCGACTGGTCCGAGGCCGACTGGTCCGGCCTCGACCCGGCCCGAACGGTGGCGTTCTTCGACGATCACGTCGCGCAAGGGCGCCGAGTGGTGGAGGCCCATGCCCGCGGCCTCACCCGCCTGCTGTTCGACGACGACGCCGCCGGCCACCGGATCCACGCCCATGGCGGCCCGGCTCATCCGACCATCGCGATGATCACCGGCCCGGAGCACAGCCCCGAGCCGATCCGCTGGACCCGCAACGGCCGCCACTTCGAACAGCCGGCCGACGACGCGCTGGTGCGCCAGGCGGGCGGTCTGATCGCGCGCGCCCACGCTTTCGATGATCTCCACAGGGCCACGGGCTATTCGCCGGCGCGGCTGACCTACGTGGCGCTGCATCCTGCGGGGGGCGGGTCGTGAGCGATTTCGAGACCCGCGACAGCCACCCTGCTTCGCTCGGCGAACACTTGGACGCCCACGCGTCCGAACGAGGCGCGGGTCCCCTCTCCCGTGCGGGAGAGGGACAGGGTGAGGGGCGCGACCTCTCCGGAAAGTCCTGGTCCCTCACCCCAACCCTCTCCCGCACGGGAGAGGGGGTCCGTCGCGACACACACGAGCCGTTGTTCGACCAGGGAGAGGATGGGGGCCGAAGCGGCGTCTCCCGCCGCGCCCTGATCGCCGGCCTCGGCGCCGCTGCCCTGCTCGTCCGCCCGCGCAACGCGCTGGCCGACACGCCAGCCGACGCGCCTGCCCCACCCCAAAAACCCTTCGTGATCGACCTCGCCGCCCGGGGGCGCCGCACCGGGACCGCCGGCGGGACGATCCGGACGCTGATCGCCAAGGCCCGGGATGTCCGCTACCTTTCGGTCTACGGTTATACTCGCCTCGTCGGCTACGATGCCGACCTGCAACTGCGGCCGGACCTGCTCGAACGCGTGGATGTCGAGGGCGGGCGCTTCACCTTCACGCTGCGCCAAGGCCACCGCTGGTCCGACGGACACCCGTTCACCAGCGAGGACTTTCGGTATTACTGGGAGGACGTCGCCAACGAGAAGGCCCTGAGCCCCGAGGGGCCGCCGGCCTTCTTCCTCGTGGACGGCAAGCCGCCCCAGGTCGAGTTCCTCGACCCGGTGACGATCCGCTACATCTGGGAGCGGCCGAACCCGATGTTCCTGCCGGCGCTGGCCGCGCCGCGCGACCCGCTGATCTACCGGCCCGCGCATTATCTGAAGACCGTCCATGCCCGCTATCTCGGCAAGGACGCGGCGGACGCGAAGGCCAAGGCGCTGAAGCTGCGCGGCTGGGCGGCCCTGCACAACCGGCTCGACGACAATTACGAGTTGAACAACCCGGACTGCCCGACTCTTCAGGGCTGGGTGCCGAAGACCCGCTCGCCGGCGACGCGGTTCCGGTTCGAGCGCAACCGCAGCTATCACCGGGTCGACACCGCCGGCACGCAGCTGCCCTACGTCGATTCGATCGTGATGGATGTCGCGTCGCAGGGGCTGCTCGTCGCAAAGACCAATGCCGGCGAGGCCGACCTGATGTTCCGCGGCCTGTCGATGCCCGATATTCCGAGCCTGAAGGAGGGCGAGAAGGCGCATCGCTACCGCACCAACCTGTGGCCGGTGGCAAGGGGCTCCGAGATCGCCCTCTATCCGAACCTCACCACCCAGGATGCGGGCTGGCGGGCGCTCAATCGGGACGTGCGCTACCGCCATGCCCTGTCGCTCGCCATCGACCGGCGCACGCTCAACAACACCCTGCTGTTCGGCCTCGGCACAGAGGGCAACGACACGATCGTGTCCGACAGCCCGCTCTATTCGCCCGAGCTGCGCACGCTGAATGCCGGCTACGACCCGGCCGAGGCCTCCCGCCTCCTCGATTCCATCGGGCTGACCCGCCGCGACGGCTCCGGCATCCGCCTGATGCCGGACGGCCGGGCGATGGAGCTGGTGGTCGACAGCGACGGCGAGGCCGAGATGGTGCTCGACGCGCTGCTCCTCATCACCGAGTTCTGGCGCGAGGTCGGCATCCGCCTGGTGACCAAGCCACAGGAGCGCACCAACCTGCATCGCCGCTCGATCGGCGGCATGACTGTGATGGTCGCCGCACAAGGGCTCGATCTCGCGGTGCCCACCGCGATCATGCCGCCCACCGAGCTGAGCCCGGCCCAGCCCGAGCACTACGCCTGGCCGCTCTGGAGCGCCAACGTCGAGAGCCGCGGCAAGTCCGGCGAGGCCTGCGACATCCCGGAGGTGCAGCATCTCCTCGACCTCGACCGGCAATGGCGCCACACGGACGACGCCGAGCGGCAGGCCGCGATCTGGCGCGAGATGCTGATGAACCATGCGCAGAATACCTGGGTGATCGGCACGGTGGCCGGGGCGCTCCAGCCCGTGGTCGGCGCCGATCGCCTCGCCAACCTGCCCAAGCGCGCCCTGTATTCCTGGGATCCCACGGCCCTGATCGGCGTCCAGCGCCTCGACGAAGTGTTCTGGGACAAGGCCGCCGACACGCGCGCGGAGGCAAGGTGATCGTCGCGATCCTCCGCCGTGTCGTCACCATGGCGCTGACGCTGCTCGTCATCTCGGCCCTGGTGTTCTTCATCATCAAGCTACCGCCGGGCGATTACCTGACCAACCGGATCATGGAGCTGCGCGCCAGCGGCGAGGCCGGCTCCGTGGCCAAGGCCGAATTGCTGATCCGCCAATACGGCCTCGACCGGCCGGTCTGGCAGCAATACCTGATGTGGGTCGGGCTGATGCCCGGACCGGTCGGGTTCTCCGGCCTGCTCCAGGGCGATTGGGGCTGGTCGTTCGAGTACGACAAGCCGGTGGCCGATGTCGTCGGCGACGCCCTCTGGCTGACGCTGCTGATCAACCTGACCGCAGTGGTCTTCGTCCACGTCGTGGCGATTCCGGCGGCGATCTATTCGGCGACCCACCGGCATACATTCGGCGACGCCGTGGTGACCCTGCTGGGCTATGTCGGGCTTGCCGTGCCCGGCTTTCTGCTGGCACTGATCCTGCTGTTCTACGCCAACCGCTGGTTCGACCTGTCGATCGGCGGCCTCTACGATTCGGCACTGACCAACCAGCCCTGGACCTGGCCCAAGATCCGCTCGCTGCTGGCGCATCTCGTGGTCCCGACCCTGGTGATCGGGCTCGGCGGTACCGCCGCCATGATCCGGCGAATGCGCGCGAACCTCCTCGACGAGCTGGCCAAGCCCTACACGGTCACCGCCCGGGCCAAGGGCCTGCCGCCGATGCGGGCGCTCCTGAAATACCCGTTCCGGATGTCGCTCAACCCGTTCGTGGCCGATATCGGCAACCTGCTGCCGCACCTCGTCTCGGGCTCGGTGCTGGTCTCGCTGGTGCTGAGCCTGCCGACCGTGGGACCGCTATTGCTTGACGCCCTGCGCAGCCAGGACCAGTTCATGGCCGGGTTCATCCTGATGTTCGTGGCCGGCCTCACGCTGATCGGCATGCTGATCTCCGACCTGATCCTGGTCTGGCTCGATCCGCGCATCCGCATGGGCGAGCGGTGACGGAACCGATGATGCCAGAGACGGCCCGGAGCCACTTCGTCGATCCGACGCCGTTCGAGCCGCAGGCGCTGGACGAGAAGGCCTCTGGCAGCGCCTCCGCCTGGCGGCTGATCGTCAAAAAATTCCTGCGCCACCGGATCGCCGTGGCCTCGGCGCTGATCCTGCTGGCGCTCTACGCCACGGTGCCTTTCGTGGAGGTGCTGGCACCCTACGGCCAGGCAAGGCGCAACGGCGATTTTCTCCACGCACCACCCCAGGGCGTGCACCTGTTCCACGACGGGCGCTTCATCGGCCCGTTCGTGTATCCCTACCGGGCGCAGCTCGACCTCGAGACGTTCCGGCGCGACTACGTCGTCGATACCGCCCGGCCGCAGCCGCTCCGCTTCCTGTGCCGGGGCGACGGCTATGTCTGGCTCGGGCTGATCCCCACCGACCTGCACCTCGTCTGCCCGCCCGACGACGGCACCCTGTTCCTGCTCGGCACCGACCGGCTCGGACGCGACCTGTTCTCGCGCATGATCTATGGCGCGCGGATTTCCCTGACTATCGGGCTCGTGGGCGTGGCGATCTCCTTCGCGCTCGGCATGCTGTTCGGCGGGATCGCGGGCTATTTCGGCGGGATCGTCGATGCCGGCGTCCAGCGCCTGATCGAGGTGGTGCGCTCCCTGCCCGAGCTGCCGCTCTGGCTCGCTTTGTCGGCCGCCCTGCCGCCGAACTGGAGCCCTCTGCTGATCTTCTTCGGCATCACCGTGATTCTCGGTCTACTCGACTGGCCGGGCCTCGCCCGGGCGGTGCGCGGCAAGCTCCTGGCCCTGCGGGAGGAGGATTTCGTCCAGGCCGCCGAGCTGATGGGCGCCTCGCCGGCGCGCGTCATCGGCCGCCACCTGATCCCGAACTTCATGAGCCACCTGATCGCCTCGGCGACCCTGTCGATCCCGACCATGATCCTGGGCGAGACCGCCCTCTCCTTCCTCGGGCTCGGCCTGCGCCCGCCGGTGACGAGCTGGGGCGTGCTGCTCAACGAGGCGCAGAATCTGGCGGCGGTGCAGCTCTATCCCTGGTTGCTGCTGCCGGTGCTGCCGGTGCTGGTGACGGTCCTGGCCTTCAACTTCATGGGCGACGGGTTAAGGGACGCGGCGGATCCGTATCATTGACGGTGTTCGGGCCGCAGACCGGCATCGAGATGCCTGCGCAACCCAGACTGGCGTTCGAAAGGTCTGCAGCTCTCCCGGCGGTCACGAGAGCGGAGCCTCGAAAAGGCTCTGTCCGCTCTTTGATCTCCGAACAACTGTAATCTCTCATCGGTCATCAATAGCGGACGATAAGAGATGAGTCGTTCTTCGATCAACGCATCGCGCTAGCGATGAGCGCTGCCACCGGCACCCCCCGCACCTCCGGCACCGCCTGCACCTGCGGCACCGCCTGCGCCCCCGGCACCGCCTGCGCCCCCGGCACCGCCTGCGCCCCCGGCACCGCCTTTTCCGAAGCGGCCGGGCTGTCCGGGTTGACCGGGTTGACCGGGCTGGCCCGGCTGACCGGGTCCACCCCCGGCTCCGCCAGCGCCTCCCGCACCGCCTTTCCCGAAGTGGCCCGGCTGTCCGGGTTGACCGGGCTGGCCTGGCTGACCGGCCCCACCCACGCCTTCGCTATGATGTTCCACGGGATCAGCCTGCACCACGGTAAGACGTTGAGGATCAAAGGTGCGATTGGGCGCTTCCGAGCCGAGCGAACTTGAAAAGATCGCGGCCAGAATAAGAAAGTCAGATAGCATCGATGCCCCTCGGTGAACGTTGTTCGCCTTAGAATATATGAGCTTGATTTTGATTCGCCCACTCTCTTAATCAAAGCCGTGATTCGTCATTGGCGATGACGGTATTTTACGGCAATGCCCTTTTAGATAATGTTGCTTATTTATTACTTAACTGACAATATACCTCCACCACAAATCGACATTAAGACTTAGGCTGATATCGAAAAGGACGGAAATATAAACAAGATCGCCTATATAACGGCGAAGGCAGGGTTCGACGCCTTATTCATGCACGCGGACTACCGTCTGGTGGGCTGGCCGATCCAAGCGAGGACGCCGTCGCATCGAAGTCTGGGAGAACGCAGTCGGCCTCGCCCTTGATCAGCGAGCATCGCAGCGGTTCAAGCTTGGCATTACTTTTTTCAAGCTAGCTATAACCTGCACGGTCTAAATCGGTCGCAGAACTGTAGCGCATACTGTCGACCTTCTGACCCGTGAACTGCGGAAACTGATCACGGAGCGAAAGCGAGGTGTCCCAGATGTCGAATGTCTTTCACAGCAATACGAATTATAGTTCGCAAATCTTTAGTATTTGTTGCCATGCTGTCTTATAACCGGCAGTAAGATCTGATATATTTTTGCTATATTTTAAGATCGTGTGAATATCAAAAGGTTTTTACTTAATCTGGATGTTAAATAGTGCATCGTCTTATAATTAACGCAATGCCGATCATGAAATACAATAACCTTCCTTACTGGATCTGAACGCGAGCAAAACCAGACTGCTCAGAACATGTTCATAACGCGTGTCCAAAAATACAAGTGATCTGACGAGATAAAAGCGGTTGCCACACCAAAACAAAGTCAGAGGTCTTATGGCGTCGTCGCTATGCTGACAACGCGATGCAGCTTGTTTTGATGAGGAGGGTAAACATGCGTGCTTTTATCTGCGGTGCTCTCGTTTTCGGTTCAACAGTCGTTCCCGTTCTGGCTAACGATTTCGAGAGGCAACGCGAACTCAATATTTTGAAAGACATCGAGTCCAGCCAACGGCAGCAGCTCGAGCTCGCCCGCGAGCAGGCGCAACGGGACAAAGACCGCGCTCGGCGCGAAGAAAACGCGTACGTCAATGCTCAACGGGACGCGCAGAGCGCCCGGCGCTTCGATCGGCGCTGAGCCACGGCACGGGTATTCGGGGCTGTCTCTGAGTAGCAGCACAACAGAATCGAGAGGTCCAGCCGCAACACGTATGTGCGGCTGGCAAACAATCCCTGTCCCTACCCCGCCAGCGGCAGCGGCGCGATCCGCGCGGGGGCCACGGCGCTCTTGCGCTCCAGCAGGCCCGGGGGCGGGACCGGGGCGTCGATCGTGCAGATCACGCCGGTCTCCTCGTAGGAGAGCGTCACCTCGCCGGCGAGCTCGCGGGCGAGGCTGCGCTCGATCAGGCGGGAGCCGAAGCCCGTGCGGGTGGGCTTCTTCACCGGCGGGCCGCCGCGCTCGGCCCAGCGCAGGTACAGGCGGATCTCCGCCTCGCGCCGCACGGTCCAGGAGATCTCGACGGCGCCACCCTCGGCCGAGAGCGCGCCGTACTTCACCGCGTTGGTGCCAAGTTCGTGCAGCGCCATGGCGATCGACAGAGCGAGGCGGGGCGGCAGGCGCAGGGCCGGGCCGATCACGGAGAAGCGCGAGGCGACCCCGTCGCCGGATTCGAGCGGGCGGATCGCGTCCGCGACCACGGCCGACAGCTCTGCGCCCTCCCAGCTCTCGCGGGTGAGCACGTCGTGGACCCGGGCGAGCGCCAGGAGCCGCGCCTCGAACGCCGCCCGGGCGGCGTCGGCCTCAGGGCCTTCGAGGCCGCGCAGGGACTGGCCGGCGATCGACTGGACCGTCGCCAGGGTGTTCTTCACCCGGTGGTTCAGCTCGTGGATCAGCAGCAGCAGGTGCTCTTCCGCGAATTTCGCGTCGGTGATGTCGATGTTGCAGCCGGTATAGCCGAGGAAGTTCTGGTCGTCGTCGAGGCGCGGCACGCCCTCGCAGCGCAGCCAGCGCACGGCCTGGCTCCGGTCGATCACCCGGACTTCGGTGCGGAACGGCGCGCGCGCCTCGAAGGCCTCGGTGAAGGCAGCGCGAAAATTCTCCAGGTCGTCCGGGTGGACGATCCGCTCCCAGCCCTCGTTGGTGAGCTCCGCCGCCGGGATCCCGAACATGTGTTCGAAATGGAGGTTGGCGAAGCTGACCCCGCCGCTCTCGTCGGTCATCCAGATCAGCGCGGGCGCGGAATCGGCCATATGGCGGAAGCGGGCCTCGCTCTCGCTGAGCGCCGTGAGGCCGCGGCGGGTGTCGGCGAGCGCCCGGTCGCGCTCCGCCTCGCGGGTCCGCAGCCGCAGGGACGCGTCCGACAGCACCGCCCCGAGCCGCTGGATCTCGTGCACCGGCGACGGCACCCGGGGGATCGCCTCGCCCCGCGAGAGCGCCGGGCCGGAGGCGGCGAGCAGACGGAGCGGGCGCGAGACGCGGGACCAGAGGTTGACCGCGAAGACCGAGGAGGTGGCGAGCACCAGCAGGCCGAAGCCGGCAAACGCCCAGATCCAACGGCGCACCCGGGCATCCACCAGAGCCTGCGGGATGCTGGTGGCCACCATCCAGCCGGTCAGGCGCGAGCGCGCCTCGATGACCACCACCGGCTTGTGCTGGCGGTCCTGCCCCTCCCAGACCCCGGGCGTCGCGGTCTGCACCTGGCGCAGGCTCGCGAGCCGCGGCTTGCCGACCACCGAATCCGGGTCCGGTAGGCGGGCGAGGACGATGCCGTTCCGGTCAGAGATGCCGGTGGTCCAGCCCGGCACCACCTCGCGGGACAGGATGCCCTGGAGCCGCGACAGCGGCACCGTGAAGCTGAGGATGTAGGCGACCTCGCCGTCGACCATCACGGGCACGCCGACCGCGTAGGTCGCCTCGTCCGGGGTCGGGCCCGGGATGTAGCCGCTGACCATGGCGCGCTGGGCGCCCTTGATCAGGTCCGGGTCGAAGGGCAGCGGCATCATCGGCAGCGGCGCACCGCGTGGCACGCCGGTATTCACGACCTCCTGGCCGTTCGTCCGCCGCAGCAGCACGTCGAGATCGATCGATTCGCGGACCAGCCGCGCCTGCGCGTCGAACGCCTCGAAATCGCTCTGCCGGATCCGCGGCGAGGTCGCCAGCGTCTGCAACACCGAGACGAGGCCGGCGGTGTCGCGGTCCAGCGACAGGCCGATGCCGCGCACGTTCTCGCGAGCATCTTGTTCGAAGCGGGCGCGCTCGGCCGACGCGTAGCGCATCAGCAGGATGCTGGTGAACAGCAGCCCCGGGCCGATCAGCGCGATCACCAGGGCGATCAGATAGACCTGTGTCGAGAAGCCGTTGCGGCCGAACCGGTACAGCCGGCGCGACAGCCACGACCGGCGCGCGGGAAGGACCGCCGGGAGGTTCACGCCCTCGGCCTCCTGCTCCGGGCTCAAGCGGCGCCCGTCCCCGGCACGCGGTGCCCCGCGGGCTCCTCGCCGTTCCCTCGCTTCATGACCGGTCGATATGGCCGAGATCGCGCTCCGGGTCGAGGTGGTCGCGCACCCGCTGCTTGAGGGCCTTCACATCCGGAAACCCGCCATCGCGGACCCGCTCCCACAGCAGCACGCCCGCGATCTCGATGCGGAACGCGCCGCCCGTGGCGGGCACGAGGGCGACCTCGCCGAGGTCGTCGCGGAAGGTCGAGAGCAGCTCCTGCGCCATCCAGGCTGAGCGCAGCAGCCAGTTGCACTGGGTGCAGTAGGTGATGGCGACGCGCGGACCCGTCGGCCGCGCTCCGCTCTCCCCCGTCACGTCGCTGTCGGGCCTGTCGCCCGCTTGCTTCTCGTGCATCGGGCCACAGCGCATTGCGGCACTGGTCTTGTCAACCTCGCGCACGGCGCTTGACGTTTCGGGTCGGCGCGCCCTAGAAGGCCCGGCATCCGGTCGCCGCCTGATCCAGGCGCCGCCGACCGCGTTGGTTCCGTCCACGGGTTTCGACCCTCGGCGGCACGGACGGTTAGCACAGCGGTAGTGCGTTCCCTTCACACGGGAAAGGTCGCAGGTTCGATCCCTGCACCGTCCACCATTCTCCTCCCTCCCCCCCGAAGGTCCGACGCGCGAGACATTTGCGTCGGTTTGCCACCCGAAACGCCCGTGCTAAGGCCGCTTCATCGGTGAACGCACAAGCTTCGACCCGGCATCAACCGGGCAGGGCGGCACGAGCAGGGTAAGGGCGGGAACAGCCATGAAGGATATCCTCGACAAGCTCGCGGAACGGCGCGCCCAGGCGCGCCTGGGCGGCGGCGAGACGCGCGTCGAGGCCCAGCACAAGCGCGGCAAGCTCACCGCGCGCGAACGGATCGAACTCCTCCTCGACCACGGGTCGTTCGAGGAATTCGACATGTTCGTGCAGCACCGCTCCACCGATTTCGGCATGGAGAAGCAGAAGATCCCCGGCGACGGCGTCGTGACCGGCTGGGGCACGATCAACGGCCGCACCGTCTTCCTGTTCTCGAAGGATTTCACGGTGTTCGGCGGCTCCCTCTCGGAGGCACACGCTCAGAAGATCGTGAAGGTGCAGGACATGGCGCTGAAGATGCGCGCCCCGATCATCGGCATCTTCGATGCCGGCGGCGCGCGCATCCAGGAGGGTGTCGCGGCGCTCGGCGGCTACGGCGAGGTGTTCCGCCGGAACGTGATGGCCTCGGGCGTCATCCCGCAGATCTCGGTGATCATGGGCCCCTGCGCCGGCGGCGACGTCTACTCACCGGCCATGACCGACTTCATCTTCATGGTGCGCGACACGAGCTACATGTTCGTGACCGGCCCGGACGTGGTAAAGACCGTCACCAACGAGGTTGTGACCGCGGAAGAACTCGGCGGTGCCAAGGTCCACACCACGAAATCCTCCATCGCCGACGGCTCGTTCGAGAACGACGTGGAGGCGATCCTCCAGATCCGCCGCCTGCTCGATTTCCTGCCGGCCAACAACATCGAGGGCGTGCCAGAAATCGAGAGCTTCGACGATGTCGACCGGCTCGACATGTCGCTGGACACCCTGATCCCCGACAACCCGAACAAGCCCTACGACATGGGCGAGCTGATCCGCCGGGTCGTCGACGAGGGCGACTTTTTTGAAATTCAGGCGGCCTACGCGCGCAACATCATGACCGGGTTCGGCCGCATCGAGGGCCGCACCGTCGGGTTCGTCGCCAACCAGCCGATGGTGCTGGCCGGCGTCCTCGATTCCGATGCCTCCCGGAAGGCGGCGCGGTTCGTGCGCTTCTGCGACGCCTTCGCGATCCCGATCGTCACCTTCGTCGACGTGCCGGGCTTCCTGCCGGGCACCGCGCAGGAATATGGCGGCCTGATCAAGCACGGCGCCAAGCTGCTCTTCGCCTATTCGCAGGCGACCGTGCCGCTTGTCACGATCATCACCCGCAAGGCCTTCGGCGGCGCCTACGACGTGATGGCCTCGAAACATGTCGGCGCCGACCTCAACTACGCTTGGCCCACCGCCCAGATCGCCGTGATGGGCGCCAAGGGCGCGGTGGAGATCATCTTCCGCAGCGAACTCGGCGACCCGGACAAGATCGCGGCGCGCACGGGCGAGTACGAGGACCGGTTCCTGTCGCCCTTCGTGGCGGCCGAGCGTGGCTACATCGACGAGGTGATCATGCCGCATTCGACCCGCCGGCGGATCGCCCGGGCGCTCGGCATGCTCCGCACCAAGGAGATGGAGCAGCCCTGGAAGAAGCACGACAACATCCCGCTCTGAGGCGGAGATGCGGGCGGACCTTAACGGGTTCGCCCATTTCTGGACCCGCCGCGGCTGAACAAGCCGATGTGGAAAAACTGTCGCGCCTCAGCTCCGGTCGCTGTGCTCGATCACCGCGCACAAAGTCAGCGGTCCCTTGTCGGGCGAGACCATCGCAGAGCAGGTGATCCGGGCGCCGCCGAGATCGACGTTGCTGTGCCGCAGGCGCATGGCGGCGGCCTGGGCGCGGTGCGCGGCCTCCGTGATGGTCGCGGCATCGATTCCGGTCACCGCATGGCCGGCCCGGCCGAACGTCTCGTAATACACCTCCGGCGGGCTCGCGCCGCGATATTGGGCGCCCACCGAGGACAGATCCGGCGAACCGCAAGCGAGCGACAGGGTCATGTCGGGGCCGGCGGTGAAACTCGCGTAATCGCTGCGCCGCTCGGTGGCCTTGGCGGCGGTCTCCGCGACGACCTTGTCGATCAGCGTATCGCAGGATTGCGCCCGGGCGGAGCCGTGACTTGCCGCGAGAGCCGCCAGAGCGACGATGGGAAGGAATGCGCGCATCCCGCCGAGGTAGCGCGAGCGACCACGAAAACGAGCGGCGCGGCGTTCAGGCGCGGGGCGGCTCGGCCGCGTCGCCAAGCTCCAAAAGAACGATCTCCGGCGGCACGCCGAAGCGCACCGGGATCCGGCTCATGCCGAAGCCGCCCGACACGATTAGGTGGCGATCGTCCTGGATGACGTGGCCGTAGGCGTAATCGTGGCCGCGGACCCGCCGGATCGCGGGCGAATGCCCGAACAGCCGGACCTGCCCGCCATGGGTATGGCCGGCGAGGGTCAGGGAGACCCGATCCGGTACGTCGGCGAAGATGTCGGGCTCGTGGGCCATCAGGAGCACCGGGGCGTCGTCGGTGATCGTGCCGAGGGTGGCGGGCAGATCGTCGAGGCCGATATTGAAGCTGTTGAAATAGGGCTGCTGGTCGGCAAGGCCGGCGAGCCAGAAGGGCCGCCCGTCCTTCACCAGCCGCACGGCCTCGTTCTCCATCACCGGGATGCCGCGGGCCTCCAGCAGGTGCTTCACCGCGGGCGATCCGCGGCGGGAGCGCTGAACGGCGTGGTCGTCCCACCAATCATGGTTACCCAGGATCGCGTGGGTGCCGAGCGGCGCCTTCAGGCCCTCGACCATCCGGGCGAATTGTTCGAGGGGGAGCTTGCGCCAGGCGATCTTGCCGGCGGGGTAATCGCCGAGCATCAGCACGAGATCGGGCTTCAACGCGTTGGTGGCGTCGATGATCTCGGCCACCCGGTCGAACGGCATGTACGGCTCGCAGATGTGGAAATCCGCGAGCACCGCCACACGGAGCCTGAGGGCCGGGTCCCAGCGCGGCAGGATTGGCGCGTAGTTGGTTACCACCAGCCGGTGCAGCGGCTCGACATCGACGGCGTAGACCCCCGTGGCCGCCACGAGCCCGGCGCCGGCCCCGAGGCCGGTGAGGAACTGCCGTCGGCTCGGCACGATCAGCATGGGGTGTCCAAGGGCTCTCGAATTGACCTGCGAGCCGCTAAGCGCGCAGTCCGGCGAAACCGGGGCGGTGCCCAGCTTGACACGAAGACGCTTCAGCGAGTCTGAATCCCGCATCCGGCGATGGCCTGCGGCTACGGGCAGGCTATAACGGGCGAATAACGCCGCAAGAAACGTCCGGACCCCAATGTTGAACCGTTCCCTGCGCATCGGCACCCGCGGCAGCCCGATGGCGCTCGCCCAGACCGGGATGGTGCGCGACAAGATCGTGGCGGCCAATCCGGGGCTTGAGACCGAGTTGGTGGTGGTCACCACGGTGGCCGACAAGATCCTGGATCGCCCGCTGTCGGAGATCGGCGGCAAGGGCCTGTTCACCAAGGAACTCGAGCAGGCTTTGTTCTCGGACGAGGTCGACGTCGCGGTCCATTCCATGAAGGATGTGGAGACCTGGCTGCCGGAGGGCCTGGTCATTGCCTGCATCCTGGAGCGCGACGACCCGCGCGACGCCTTCCTGTCGCCGCACGCGGACGGGCTGGCGGGCCTGCCGGAGGGCGCTCGGGTCGGCACCTCGTCGCTGCGGCGGGGCGCGCAGGTTCTGATGCACCGGCCGGACCTCAAGGTCGTGCCCCTGCGCGGCAACGCCAACACCCGGATGCGCAAGCTCGAATCGGGCGAATGCGACGCGACCCTGCTGGCGCTCGCCGGCCTCCAGCGCCTCGGCCTGCAGGACATGGCCCGCAGCATCCTGTCGGTGGACGAGATGCTGCCCGCGGTGGCCCAGGGCGCGCTCGGGATCGAATGCCGGGCCGATGATGGCGCAGTCCGTGACCTGCTGGCCCCGATCGCCTGCGCCCGCACCACCACAGCGATCGCGGCCGAACGGGCGCTGCTCGCCGAGCTCGACGGCTCCTGCCGGACGCCGATCGCGGCCCTGGCGCAGATCAACGGCGACCAGCTCAAGCTCGACGGCCTTCTGTTCCTGCCCGACGGCAGCCGCCACTGGGCCGTCTCCCGCCAGGGCCCGGCGGCGGAAGCCGAGCGGATCGGCCGCGAGGCCGGCGCCGAGCTGAAGGAGGCGGCCGGGGAGACCTATACGCGCCACCTACAATAGGCAGCATCTTCAACGCACCAACGGCACTCCAAATCTCCCCCCTCATCCTGAGGTGCCCGCGTCAGCGGGCCTCGAAGGAGCCCTCCAGAAGGCGCCGCGATCCCTGGAGGGCTCCTTCGAGGCCTACGCTACGCTTCGGCACCTCAGGATGAGGGGGAGAGTGGGATCGACCGATCCATCGCCACGCTCAATCCCGCTCGTCACCCCGAGCGCGATCCCGGCGGATGCTGCGGCGGACGGCGATGAGCTGCCAGAGGCCGAGTCCGAAGGCCAGGGCGAAGACCAGCCCGATATCGAAGGCGGCGAACAGGCTGTCGCTCACGGGCCGGCCTCAGGACGGTGCGGAGCGGCCGTAGGCCTCGCGCTCGCGCATCCGCTCGATCAGTTCGAGCACGTGCACCACCCGGCCACCCACATCCCACCAGGGCCGGAGCGCTGCCCGCCGGCGATCGGGCAAGGGCGGATGCCGCATCACGGCGTCGATCAAGAAAGCCGCTTCCGGCAGGGCCGGCGCCGCGAGGCCGGGGCCGGCCGGGCGGGAATGTAGGGCGCGGGCGATCAAAGCGAGCTTCCGTCCGGTCCCGACCCGGGCGCGGCTGGTGACGGACTCGTATCCCTGCGCCGCCACGACCCGGCCGATCTCGGCATAGATCAGCGCGGCGGCCCGGATCGCCGGCCGGCAGGGAGATGGCAGAGCCGCGATCCCGGCCTCCGCTTGGCCATACAGTCCCTCGGCCTCGGCGAGCAGCCGGGCGACGACGCTGGCGAGTGCCGGGCTCGGCCGCGGATCGGCCAGGAACGAATCCGGGTCGAGCCCGGCCTCCACCATCCAATCGAGGGGCAGGTAGAGCCGGCCCATCCGGGCATCCTCACCGACATCCCGAGCGATGTTGGTGAGCTGCATGGCGGCGCCGAGATCGCAGGCGCGGGCGAGCGCGTCGGCGGAACGCGCGCCCATGATCAGCGCCATCATGGCCCCGACCGAGCCCGCCACCCGAGCCGCGTAGGCGTGAAGCGCGGCGATATCGGTGTAGCGGCGCCCTTCCGCATCCCAGGCGAAGCCCTCGATCAGCGCATAGGGCAACGCCTCCGGGATCGCGTAGGCGCTGACGACCTCCGAGAAGGCTCGGTCGGCCGGCGCGTCGGCGGGCGTGCCCGCATAGGCCAGCGCTACGCGGGCCCCGAGCCGGGCCACCGCGTCGCGCTGGTCGGAGGAGCTGGCGGCCTCGTCGACGAGATCGTCCGAGAGCCGGCAGAAGGCGTAGAGCCCGTAGGCCGCCTCGCGCACCTCTCCGGGCAGCAGCCGTCCGGCGGCGAAAAAGCTCTTGGAGCCGGCGCGGATCGCCACCCGGCAGGCGGTGCGGTCGGCAGCCGCAGCGAATTCAGGCGGAAACACGGGCATCCGGCACCACCAGATCGAGGATACGGGCGGAGGAGAGCACGCCGGGCAATCCGGCCCCGGGATGCGTGCCGGCCCCGACGAGGTACAGATTGCGCACGTCGCTGGAGCGGTTGTGCGGCCGGAACCAGGCGGATTGGGTCAGCACCGGTTCGAGGCCGAAGCCCGAGCCGCGGTAGCTTTGAAAGTCGTCCTGGAATTCCTGAGGCGTCGTCACCTTCGAGGTGACGATAGCGTCCGACAGACCGGGCAAAACGCTCGATTCCAGCATCTCTGCGATGCGGCGCCGATACGGCTCGGCAAGCGCGCGCCAATCCTGGCCGCCGGCCAGATTCGGCACCGGCGCCAGCACGTAGAAGGCGTCGCAGCCCGGCGGCGCCAGGCTCGGATCCGTGGCGGTGGGCCGGTGCAGGTAGAGGCTCGCATCCTCCGCCAAAACCTTGTGATCGAAGATGTCGGCGAGCAGCCCGCGATAGCGCGGCCCGAGCAGGATCATGTGGTGGGCGACATCCGGGTAGCGCCGCTTCGTGCCGAAATACCAGACGAACAGGCCCATGGAGGAGCGCGCCCGCCGGAGCCGCCCGGGGCTCCAGCGCCGGGGCTTCGGCAGCAGCCGCGCATGCGTGACCGCCGAATCGGCGTTCGAGACCACGAGATCGGCCGCGATCGTCTCGCCGCTCGCGAGCTCGACGCCGGTGGCGGTGCCGTTCTCCACGCGGATGCGGGCGACATCGACGCCGAGCCGCACGCGCCCGTTCTGGCTGCGGATCAGGCGGACCAGCCCTTCGACCAGCTTGCCCGTGCCGCCCATGGCGAAATGGACGCCCCAGCGCCGCTCGAGATCGGCGATCAGGCAGTAGATCGCGCTCGCCCGGAACGGGTTGCCGCCGATCAGGAGCGGGTGGAAGCTGAACACCGTGCGCAGCCGCTCGTCGCGGATGAAGCGCGCCACCACGGCATGAACCGAGCGGTGGCCGGACAGGCGCAGCAGGTCCGGCGCGATCTTCAGCATCGAGCCGACGCTGCCGAACGGGACGTGGCCGAGCTGCTCGAAGCCGATCCGGCAGACGGCGCGGCTATGGGCCATGAAGCTCTCGTAGCCGGCGACATCGTCCGGGGCGATGCGCGCCACCTCGGCACGCATCCGATCAGGATCGCCGCTGTACTCGAAGGTTTCGCCGTCGGCGAAGCGGATCCGGTAGAACGGATCGATCGGTACCAGGGCGACATCGTCGGAGAGCCGGCGGCCGGCGAGCTGCCACAGCTCCTCGAAGAGCTGCGGCGCCGTCACGATGGTCGGCCCCGCGTCGAAAGTGAAGCCGTCCTGCCGGTGCACCCGGGCGCGACCGCCGGGCTGCTCCAGACGCTCCAGCACCGTAACGCGATAGCCTCGGGCCCCGAGCCGAACCGCGGCGGCCAAGCCGCCGAAGCCGGAGCCGACGACAACCGCGTGCGGTCGCCGATCCGTCTCCTGCCGCTCGGTGTGCTCGACCGCGAGTGTCAACATAACTTGACACTATGCCGGGGATTTTCCCGGGCGCAAGGCCGAAACGCGGGTTCGGCACGCCGGACCCGCGTTCCCCTCAGAACTCGCCGGCCAGACCGGCGCGGACGCCGACATTGCTCTCGCCTGCATAGGCGACGCCGGCCGTGACGGCGATCGGGACGCAGCAGGTCGGCAGCCGGTGCGCCACCGCGAGGCCGCCGGCCCATTCGCCGCGATAGGTCGCGCCGTTGGTCGCCCAGGTGGTCTTGCCGGGGGCCGAGGGCATCGGCGCCGTGGCCATTGCGATCGCCATGGCGACGCCCTGGCGGGCCTCCTTGCGGGTCTGGACGGCGTAGCGCTGCATCGTGTCGGTCTTGGCCTCCAGGTTGTTGACCTGGGACTGGACCGAATCGATCCGGTTGCCGAGGCCTGCGATGGTCGAGGGGCCGTAGGCCGAGGCGGCGAGGTTGCCGGCGGCGTCGGTGGTCACGAAATTCGTCGCGCCGCTCTGGGCCGCGGCGCTCGCCTGTGAGGCGATACCGGCCAGGGTGTAGGTGTTGGCGGCATTGCCGATCGCCACCTGATTGGCCTGCGTGGTCTTGACGTTGGCGCCGATCGCGATCGTGTTCGCTTGGTTGGCGGCAGCGCCGTTGCCGAGCGCCACGCTGTTGTTGCCAGCTGCCGAGGCAGCCGCGCCGATCGCGGTGGAGCCCGTGCCGGTGGCCCCGGCGACGAAGCCGAGCGCCGTGCTGCCGGCCCCTGAGGCCGCCGAGGCGGTGCCGACCGCGGTCCCGCCCAACCCTTGCGCACTGGCGGCATAGCCGATCGCGATGCTGCCGGTATTGGCCGCAGCAGCGCCGGTGCCCACAGCCGTCGAGGCGCTGCCGGACGCGCTCGATCCGTAGCCGACCGCCAGGGCGTCGCCGCCGGTGGCGATCGGACCCGCCTGTCCGCTGGTGTTGTTGGCGGCGATTCCCGTGGCGCTGGAGAGTTGGGAGAGCCGCAGGTCGGCGATGAAGGTCTGGCCCTGGGACTGGGTGACGTTGCCGGTGACGATGTAGAGGCCACCTCCGGTGCCGCCACCGGTCCCGCCGCCTGTGCCTCCGCCAGTGCCGCCGCAGCCGGTTCCGCAGGTGCCCCCGGTGCCGGTGCCGCCGGTTCCGCCCGCAGTGCCGAGGGTCAGCCCTGTTCCAAGCAGGCCGTCACCCGGGCCGGTGGTGCCGACGAGGATGCCGGTGCCGAGCAAGCCGCCGCTGGTGGTGCCGACGTTCAGGCCGGTGCCGAGGAGGCCCGTGCCGGGGTTGGTGGTGCCGGCGGTCACGCCGGTCCCCAGAAGACCGCCGCTGGTGGTGCCGACATTTAAGCCGGTCCCCAGGAGACCGTTGCCCGGGCTCGTGGTGCCAACGGAGAGACCGGTTCCCAGAATGCCGCCAGAGGTTGTATCGAGGGTTCCACGCAGAAGTTGCGCCTGCGCCGGGGCGACGACTGGGATCGCGAGCAGCGTACCGGCCAACAGCGGTGCGATCCGGCCAGCCGACCGGCGCAGGACGGCATGCGATGTCCGCGGCAGCGCCGGGACGTCGGTCGAGTTACGCATCTGGGACTCCATTGCTGCGCGGCCCTGCAGATCCCGGCCCGGTCCTGAAATCCGGAGGGCGCTAGGCGGGTACAGGCACACCTTCTGGTAGAATGCTTAACACCAACTTTCGGTTGTATTGGTAATCGTCACTTCGCGTCTGGCGCGGCATCCCCGGCAGCGACGTGGTGGGGGTTCCATTCGCCTCAGAAAACGCGCCTTTTCCCAGCGATATCCGCGCGAACCGGGGGTATAGGGGCCACGCGCGCGCTGGCCGCAGGGAATGGACGTGTGATGGACGGGCGGGACAGGACCATCTTCGTAGCGGGCCACCGGGGCATGGTCGGATCAGCGATCGTGCGCCGGCTGCGGGAGCTGGGCTACGGACGGATCCTGACGGTTGATCGGCAGGCCCTCGACCTGCTCGACCAAGCCGCGGTCCGGGCCTTCTTCGCGGCGAACCGGATCGACATGGTCTATCTCGCCGCGGCCAAGGTCGGTGGCATCCACGCCAACAATGCCTACCCGGCCGAGTTCATCCACGAGAACCTGCTGATCCAGGCGAACCTGATCCACGCCGCGCATGTGGCGGATGTCGACCGGCTGTTGTTCCTCGGCTCGTCCTGCATTTACCCGAAGCACGCGGAGCAGCCGATGCGCGAGGACGCGTTGCTGACCGGGTTGCTGGAGCCGACCAACGAGCCCTACGCGATCGCCAAGATCGCCGGGATCAAGATGTGCGAGAGCTACAACCGTCAGTACGGGCGGCGCTACCGCAGCGTGATGCCGACCAACCTGTACGGGCCGAACGACAACTTCCACCCGCAGAACGCCCACGTCCTGCCGGCGCTGATGCGGCGCCTGCACGAGGCCAAGCAGGAGGGGCGCGCCTCCGTCACGGTCTGGGGCACCGGCCGGGCGATGCGCGAGTTCCTTCATGTGGACGACATGGCCCGAGCCAGCGTGTTCGTGATGGAGCTGGACGACGCGGTCTATGCCGCCAACACACGGCCGGACCTGTCGCACATCAATGTCGGCACCGGCGAGGATTGCACCATTCGCGAACTGGCCGAAGCGCTGGCCCGTGTGATCGGCTACGAAGGCCGGCTCGACTTCGACGCGACCAAGCCCGACGGCACGCCGCGCAAGCTGATGGACGTGTCGCGCCTGCGCGCCATGGGCTGGCAGCCGGAGATCGGCCTGGAGCAGGGCCTGCGGCAGACCTATGGGTGGTTCCTCGAGAACCACGCCACGCTGCGCGGCTGAACGCGATCACCGCACGACATCCGACCGGGTTGGAGAACCAGCATGGCCCCGCGGGCCCCTGACGACGCCGAGCAGGCACGACGGCGCAAGTTCCTGCGCGACTTCCACAATTTCGATTCGAACATCCGCTTCCCGGCGCCCTACACGCAGTTCGCTGGCAAGCCGCTGGCCCCGGCGGCAGGACAGGGTTGGCGCTACGACGCGCTCGGCTACCGGAACGACGCCCATCCGGAGGCGCGCCCAGCTTCCGAGACGCTGCGCGTCTTCGTTGTGGGCGACAGCACGCTGGTCGACGGCCAAGTCTTCGCCGACACGATCCCGGGTCGCCTGGAAACCGGGCTGAAGCAGCGCCACGGCGCGGGCGCCCGGGTCTACAATTTCGGCGCGACCTCGGCCTGCCTGAACCAGATGATCGCCCTGATCACGACCCGGCTGATGGACCTCCAGCCCGACGTGATCTTCGTGCTCGGCGGCGCCACGGACATCTTCCAGCCCTGGAGCTTCGATCCGCGCGCCGGCTACCCGTACCATCACTTCGCCCAGGAAACCTTGTACGACTACTTCTTCAACACGACGAAAACGAACGCGGAGGCCGAGGACCTGTCCTACGACAGCCTGCAGGCGCTGATCTTCAACAGGCTCGACAACCTCCGGGCGCTGACGAACTGGCAGTCGGACATCTGGGAATGGGAGGTGGTGCGCCAGTTCGAGCTGGCGCTGAAACGCCTCGCCCGCCTCTCGGGCGGCATCGGCGCGCCGGTGCGGTTCCTCCTGCAACCGGCCATCGTGCGCAAGACCGAGCGGGTCGGCGACGAGCAGAGCGCCGCCTCCGACGCGTTCCTGGCCTATCTCGACCGGCAATACACCCGGATCGAGCAGGTTCTCGGCCGGCTCGAAGCCGATGGCCTCGCGAGCGGGCTGTTTACGACCCGGGACCTGAGCCGGATCTTCGAGGCCGACATGCGCTTCCTGTTCACCGACATCGTCCACGTCACCTCGGAGGGCCGCCAGGTCATGGCCGACAGGCTGGCCGACGAGGTCGCGGAGGTGCTCGGCCTTCCCGCGGAAGGCTGAGCTTTGGTCCGGCCGATCGTCTTCATCGGGGACTCAATCACCGAAGCCTGGGGCTTCCACCGGGCCACGACCTTCGCGGCCCACGACCTGATCCCGCGGGGCGGCTCCGGCCAGACGGCGCGCTGGATCACCATGCGGTTCCGCCGCGACCTCGAGGAGACCGGCGCGCAGGGCGTCCACCTGCTCTGCGGCGTCAACGATATCGGGCGCAACGAAGGTTTCTTCGTCCCAGCCGAGGAGATCGCCCGGACGCTGGCCAGCATGCTCGACGAGGCCCGAGCGATGGGCGTGGCAGCCTGGGTCGGCTCGATCCTGCCGGCCGCGCGGATCCCTTGGAATCCGGAGGTCCCGGACGCCCCGGCGATGATCGCCGCCGTGAACGCTTGGCTTCGGGACCACGCCCACGAGCACGGCGCGACCTTCATCGACTACCATGCGGTGCTGACGGACGAATTCGGGGCGCTGCGCCGGGCCTACACCACGGACGGCCTGCATCTCAGCCCGGCCGGCTACAAGGCCATTGAGCCGCTGATGCTGGCGGCTCTGGGGCGGGTGGCAGCGGGGGATGCGGTTCAGGCGACCGGCGGTGCGACGCTGCTGAAATTCAAAGGGGCGCGCCTCGCGACGCTGGCAGTTGCGGCGGCGATTGTGATCGCTGGCGTGGTCCTCGTGCTGGCGCTGCGCTGACGGGAAAGCGGGTTCGATCGCATTCCTGTAGAGTGCAGGACCGCTCAAGCTTCAAACCCGGCATCCTGGGGCCGCGAAGCGGAGCCCGGGATCCATAACCGCCGACAGGCAAGGTCTTGCGCCAACAGCGGATCTGGATTCCGCGCTCGCCTGCGGCGCCCCGGAATGACAGTGCGTTCTATGCGAAGGCCGTTGTCTTCAGGATTGTCCGGCTCAACAAAAAATCACACCCGCCGCACCGCGCCATGGGCCGCGCTGGTGGTCAGCATCGCGTAGGCGCGCAGCGCCGTGCTGATCTTGCGCTTGCGCGGGCTCGCCGGCTGCCAGCCGGCGGCGTCCTGCTCGGCCCGGCGCCGCTCCAGCTCGGCGGGCTCGACCGCGAGACGGATGCTGCGGGCCGGGATGTCGATGGCGATGGTGTCGCCGTCGCGCACGAGGCCGATCAGGCCGCCCTCGGCCGCCTCCGGGGAGACGTGCCCGATCGACAGGCCGGAAGAGCCGCCGGAGAAGCGGCCGTCCGTGACCAGCGCGCAGGCTTTGCCGAGGCCCTTCGATTTCAGGTAGCTCGTCGGATAGAGCATCTCCTGCATGCCGGGGCCGCCGCGGGGGCCCTCGTAGCGGATCAGCACCACCTCGCCGGCCGTCACCTTGCCGTTGAGGATGCCGTCCACCGCCGCGTCCTGGCTCTCGAAGACCCGGGCCCGCCCCTCGAAGGTGAGGATCGAGGCGTCGACGCCCGCGGTCTTCACGATGCAGCCCTGCTCGGCGAGGTTGCCGTAGAGCACCGCTAGGCCGCCATCCTGCGAATAGGCGTGGGCGGCGTCGCGGATCACCCCGCCCTCCCGGTCGAGGTCGAGTTCGTCGAAGCGGGATTCCTGGCTGAACGCCACCTGGGTCGGCACGCCGCCGGGCGCGGCGCGGTAGAAGTTCTGGACCGAGACGCTCGGGTCGTTGCGCACGTCCCAGCGGGCGAGCGCCGCGCCGAGGGTCCCGGCCGAGACATTGCCGGTCTCGGTGTCGATCAGCCCGGCCCGGTCGAGCTCGCCGAGGATGGCCATAATCCCGCCGGCCCGATGGACATCCTCCATGTGGACGTTGGCCACCGCCGGGGCGACCTTGCACAGAACCGGCACCCGCCGGGACAGCCGGTCGATATCGGCCATGGTGAAGGGCACCTCACCCTCGTGGGCGGCGGCCAGCAGGTGCAGCACCGTGTTGGTCGAGCCGCCCATGGCGATGTCGAGCGTCATGGCGTTCTCGAAGGCGGAAAAACTCGCCACGGCGCGGGGCAGCACGCTGGCATCGTCCTGCTCGTAATGGCGCCGGGCTAGATCGACGATCAGGTGTCCGGCCTCCACGAACAGCCGCTTGCGGTCGGCATGGGTCGCCAGCACCGAGCCGTTGCCCGGCAGGGCGAGGCCCAAAGCCTCGGTCAGGCAGTTCATCGAGTTCGCGGTGAACATGCCCGAGCACGAGCCGCAGGTCGGGCAGGCCGAGCGCTCGATTACCTCGACGTCTTCGTCCGAGATCCGGTCATCGGCCGCCGCGATCATGGCGTCGACGAGATCGACCTTCTTGGCGATGCCGGGCAGCTGGACCTTGCCGGCCTCCATCGGGCCGCCCGAGACGAACACCGTCGGGATGTTCAGCCGCAGGCAGGCCATCAGCATGCCGGGCGTGATCTTGTCGCAATTCGAGATGCACACCATCGCGTCGGCGCAGTGCGCGTTGACCATGTACTCGACGGAATCGGCGATCAGCTCCCGGGAGGGCAGCGAGTACAGCATGCCGTCATGGCCCATCGCGATGCCGTCATCGACCGCGATGGTGTTGAACTCCTTGGCGACGCCGCCCGCCTTCTCGATCTCCCGGGCCACCAGCTGGCCCAGATCCTTGAGGTGCACGTGGCCAGGCACGAACTGCGTGAACGAATTCACCACGGCGATGATCGGCTTGCCGAAATCGCCGTCCTTCATGCCGGTGGCGCGCCAGAGGCCGCGGGCGCCGGCCATGTTGCGGCCATGGGTGGTGGTGCGGGAACGATAGGCGGGCATTGCGCGGTTCAATCGGTTCAGAAGCGAATCTTTCAAAGGTGGGGGGCTTCTGCGCCCGCCGCCGCGGCGCTGCAAGCGTCGCCGGAGCGGGTGCGACCGTGGCATGCTCCTGGCAAATACCGGGATCGAACAGGGGCTGAGTCGCGCGATGGACCGAGTGGATTTCCTGCGGCGCGCCATCGAGCAGGGTCAGGGCCGGACCGAGGCGGACCTCGTGCTCAAGGGCGGGCGCTTCCTCGACCTCGTCACCGGCGATCTCGTGGCCTCCGACATCGCCATCTGCGGCGATCGGATCGTCGGCACCTTCGGCAGCTATCGGGGCCGGCGTGAGGTGGACGTCTCCGGCAAGGTCGTGGTGCCGGGCTTCATCGACACGCACTTCCACGTCGAATCCTCGCTGATGCCGCCGCAGGAATTCGAGCGCTGCGTCCTGCCTCACGGCGTCACCACCGGCATCTGCGACCCGCACGAGATGGCGAACGTGCTCGGCACCGACGCCTTCACGTGGTTCCTGGCCTCGTCCGAGACCCTGGCCATGGACCTGCGGGTCCAGCTTTCCTCCTGCGTGCCGGCCACCGACCATCTGGAAACCTCGGGCGCGCGGATCGCGGCGGCGGAGCTGCTGGCCTTCGCCAGCCATCCGAAGGTCATCGGGCTCGCCGAGTTCATGAACTTTCCCGGCGTGCTCGCCGGCGACCCGGGCGCCCTGGACAAACTCGCGGCGTTCCAGGGCCGGCATATCGACGGTCATGCGCCGCTGCTGCGCGGCGCCGCGCTCAACGGCTACATCGCCGCCGGCATCCGCACCGAGCATGAGGCGACTACGCCCGAAGAGGCGATGGAAAAACTGTCCAAGGGGATGACCGTGCTGATCCGCGAGGGCTCGGTCTCTAAGGACCTGCACGCCCTGGCGCCGATCCTGACCGACGCCACGGCGCCGTTCCTGGCCTTCTGCACCGACGACCGGAACCCCCTCGACATCGCCGAGGAAGGCCATCTCGACTACGTCGTCCGGACCGCCATCGCGCTGGGCGCGCCGCCGCTCGCGGCCTACCGCGCCGCCTCGTGGTCCGCCGCCCGCGCCTTCGGCCTGCACGATCGCGGCCTCGTGGCGCCGGGCCAGCGCGCCGACCTCGTCGTGCTCGACGATCTTTTGGCGTGTCGCGTCGCGGAGGTGTTCAGCGCCGGGCGGCTCGTGGAGGATGCGTTGTTCGCGAATCGGCCCGCCATCGAGCCGATCGGCCGCTTGAGCCTGCGGGCGCGACGGGTGACGGCGGCCGATTTTGCGGCCCCCGGCTCCGGGCCGTCCACGCCGGTGATCGGCGTGATGCCGGGCAAGATCATCACCCTGCGGCACGATCTGTCGCTGCCCTATGCGAACGGCGAGCGCCGGATCGACCTGGATCAGGACGTGATCAAGGTCGCGGTGGTCGAGCGCCACGGCAAGACGCCGCCGGGGGAGCGCGGCATCGGCGTGGCCTTCGTGAAGGGGTTCGGCCTCAAGCGCGGGGCCATCGCCTCCTCGGTCGGGCATGACAGCCACAACGTCACCGTGGTCGGCGCCGACGAGGCCGACATGGCCGTGGCGGTGAACAGGCTCGGTGCCATCGAGGGCGGTTTCGTCGTGGTCGAGGGCGGCCGGGTGCTCGCCGAGATCGCCCTGCCGGTGGCCGGGCTGATGAGCCTGCTGCCGTTCGATTCGATCCGCGCGTCGCTCGTAACCCTGCGGGCGGCGGCGCGCGGCCTCGGCGTCGTCCTGCCGGAGCCGTTCCTGCAGGTGGCGTTCCTGCCGCTGCCGGTGATCCCGCACCTCAAGATCACCGACAAGGGCCTTGTGGATGTCGACCGCTTCGCCTTGATTGATCCTTGAAATAGATTGCGCGCAATTTATCTCGGGGCTATGCAGGCGAGGAGACGGCCCTAGATGCCGACTCTCTTCCAGGAAACGAGAGTCTCCCATGTCCGTAGACGTGAAGTACCGCACCACCGCGACCGCCACCGGAGGCCGCGACGGCTCGGCGAAGACCGCCGATGGCAGCTTCGAGGTGAAGCTCGCGACTCCGAAGGAGCTCGGCGGCGCCGGCGGCCCGGGCGCGAACCCGGAGCAGCTCTTCGCCTCCGGCTACTCGGCCTGCTTCCTCGGCGCCCTGAAGGCGGTCGCCCCCTCGCTGAAGCTCAAGGTCCCGGCCGAGACCACCGTTACCGCTGATGTCGGTATCGGCCCGCGTTCCGAGGGCGGTTTCGGCATCACCGCCGACCTGACCGTCAGCCTGCCGGGCCTCGACCGCGCCGACGCCCAGAAGCTCGTGGACGCCGCCCACCAGGTCTGCCCGTACTCGAACGCCACCCGTGGCAACGTCGATGTCGGCCTGACGCTCGCCTGAGCCGGGCCGTCATTCGGCCCTTCTCCAACCATCCTCCTCCTGAGGTGCGCGCGCAAAGCGCGCGCCTCGAAGGAGCCTGCCAGCGGTTACAACGATCCCTCGAGCCCTCCTTCGAGGACACCGCAAGACGGCGCCACCTCAGGAAGTGGTCACGATCGAAAAAACTGTAGGGTCGATAGTGCCCTCCCCGTCATTGCGAGCGCAGCGAAGCAACCTAGGGACGCGCTACCGTCTGAGGTCGCACGCTGCACTGGGTCGCTTCGCTGCGCTCGCGTTGACGGCGCAGCTGGACTCCGAAGCGTAAGCGCTTACGCCGCCGCCTGCGCCCGCATGCAGACGTGGCCGGCCTCGTCGAGGGTCACGCCCTTGAACCCCTCCCCATTACGCCGCCCACAAATCCGAAAAATCTGGTTCGCGGTCATCGGCGCGACGCCGCGATACGTGAAGGTCCGCGGCACCCGCCCCAGCAGCGTCGCCGCCAGGTTCATCAGCAGCGTCGCCTGGATCGGGCCGTGGACCACGAGGTCGGCGTAGCCCTCCACCTGGGTCGCGTAGGGCTGGTCATAGTGGAAGCGGTGGCCGTTGAAGGTCATCGCCGAGTAACGGAACAGCAGGGTCGGCGTCGCCGGCACGGCCCAGACTTGCTCGTAGCCGGCCGCATCGTCGCGCTCGGCCGCAGCCCCTGACCCGCTCTGCGCTCCGGCAGCCTCCCGGTAGACGATGTCCTGCTGTTCCCGGATCGCCAGCCCGCGCGCCGTGGCGACAGCGTGCTCGACGGTGACGAAGCAGAGTTTTCCGCTGCGCCCCTCCTTGAAGGCCACGTCGCGCACGGTCTCGGTGCGGGTGACGAGGTCGCCTTCCCGCAGCTCCGACAGGGTCTCGACCTGCCCCCCGGCCCACATCCGCCGGGGCAGCGGCACCGGCGGCAGGAATCCGCCCTTGGCCGCGTGCCCGTCCGGTCCGAGGGCGTCGGCCGGCGGCGTCTCCGGGGCGAGGCACCAGTGCAGGGTCGGCGGCGCTGAGCCCTCGGGGCTCGGCGCGAGATGCGGCGCGAAGGTTGCGCGGAACTCGGCCAGCAGGCGCGGCGTGACGAGGTCGGAGGTCTCGCGGCTGCGGCCGATCCAGGCGGTGAGCTCGGTCATGTCAGTACGACCGCGGCAGGCCGAGCACGTGCTCGGACAGGTAGGCGAGGATCAGGTTCGTGGAGATCGGCGCGACCTGATAGAGGCGCGTCTCGCGGAACTTGCGCTCGATGTCGTATTCCTCGGCGAAGCCGAACCCGCCATGAGTCTGGATGCAGGCATTGGCGGCCTCGAACGAGGCGTCGGCGGCGAGCATCTTGGCCATGTTGGCCTCCGCGCCAGGGTTGGCGCCGGCTTCGTAGAGGCTCAGTGCCTCCCGGACCATCAGCTCGGCGGCGCGCATGTTGGCGTAGGCTTTCGCAATCGGGAACTGCACGCCCTGGTTGGCGCCGATCGGCCGTCCGAACACCGATCGGTCCGACGCGTAGGCCCTCGCCTTGTCGATGAACCACTTGGCGTCACCGACGCATTCCGCGGCGATCAGGATGCGCTCGGCATTCATGCCGGACAGGATGTAGCGGAAGCCTTTTCCTTCCTCGCCGATCAGGTTCTCGGCCGGCACCCGGAGGTTGTCGAAGAAGACTTCCGTGGTCGCGTGGTTCATCATGGTGCGGATCGGCCGGATGGTCAGGCCGTTGCCGATCGCCTCCCGCATGTCGACGAGGAGCACCGACAGGCCGTCGGTGCGCTTCATGCCCTCGCTCCTGGGCGTCGTGCGGGCCAGGAGCAGCATCAGATCCGAATGCTCGGCCCGGCTGGTCCAGATTTTTTGGCCGTTGACGACGTAATGGTCTTCCTCGCGCCGGGCCGTGGTCTTCAGGCTGCCGGTATCGGTGCCGGAACTCGGCTCGGTCACGCCGAAGGCCTGGAGACGCAGGCGCCCCTCGGCGATGGCCGGCAGGTAGGCGGCCTTCTGGGCCTCCGAGCCGTGCCGGAGCAGCGTGCCCATCGTGTACATCTGCGCGTGGCAGGCGCCGCCGTTGCAGCCCGCCCGCTGGACCTCCTCCAGGATCGCGGCGGCGGCCGAGAGCGGCAGGCCGGCGCCTCCATACGCCTCCGGGATCAACACCGAGAGGTAGCCGCTCTCGGTCAGCGCGTTCACGAACTCGGTTGGGTAGGCCATCTCCCGGTCGAGCGCCCGCCAGTACGGGCCAGGAAACCCGGCGCAGAGCTTGGCGACCGCCTCGCGGATCTCGGTATGGGTTTCCATCGCGCGCCTCAGGCCGTGCGGCCGCCATCGACCGGAAGGTCGACACCGGTGATGAATTCGGCCTCGTCGGAGGCCAGGAACAGGGCCGCGGCAGCAATGTCCTCCGCCCGCGACATCCGACCGAGGGGGATCGTTGCGATGAACTTGTCGCGGTTCTGCGGGGTGTCGGGCACGCCCATGAAGTGCTCGAGCAGCGCGGTGGCGCCCATCACCGGGCAGAGGGCATTCACGCGGATCTTCCAGGGGGCAAGTTCCAGCGCCAACGACTTCGACGCGAGGCTCGCGGCCCCCTTGGACGCGTTGTACCAGGTCAGGCCCGGGCGCGGCCGCAGCGCCGCCGTCGAGCTGACGTTGAGGATCACGCCGCCGCCCTGATCGCGCATCAGCGGGGCGATGGTCCGGACATAGTGGAAGATCGACTTCACGTTCACCCGGAACACCCGGTCGAACTCGTCTTCGGTCACCTCCAGCAGCGGCTTGTTGCGGTGGGTGGTGCCGGCATTGTTCACCAGGATGTGCGGGATGCCGAACCGCTCCCTGGTTTCGGCGACGCTGGCCTCGACATCGGCGGCCGATCCGACATCCGCGGCGATCGCGATGGCGTTCGGGCCGATGCCGGATGCGACCCGCTCGGCCGCCGCCCGGTCGATGTCCACGCAGGCGACCCGGGCACCCTCGGCGGCGAACCGCTCGGCGATGCCCGCGCCGAACCCGCTCCCGGCGCCCGTCACGAGCGCGATTTTTCCGCTTAGTCTCATGGCTTCCTCCTATTTTTGTTTCGTTTTATGAAAGATTCCAGAAATCATCAGTCGATAAGCATATCAATACCATCTCTGACAGGTGGATCAATTAATCGGCATCGTAACGTTAGCTTTATAAATCACTTTGTCATTCCGGGGCGCCGCAGGCGAACCCGGAATCCAGAGCCGCCGACTGTGCAGAACCATGAGCTGTCGGTGTTTCTGGATCCCGGGCTCCGCTGCGCGGCCCCGGGATGACAAGGTGGATGTTTGGACGGTGGCAGAACTCCTAATCTGTTATTCGAAAATATTCGTCTGGCGGCTCCATTGCCCTCACCCCCGAGCCCCGAACTCCTGCCGGATTCGCGCGCTGTGCTCGCCGATATCGGGCACGCGGCCGAGCGCGCGGACCTCCCCGTCGATCAGGACCGGCGGCGCGACGATGCGGACTGGTCCCGCCGAGGTCTCCACCTCGGCACGGACCAGGGCCGGATGGGTGGCGAGGTCGGCCAGGGTGTTGACGAAGCCGTAGGCGGTGCCAGCGGTCTTGAGCCGGGCGGCGGCTTCCTCGCGGCTCAGCCGAACCAAGACGGCGCCGACGCGCAAATCCACAGCGGCGCGGTTCGCCACCCGGGCGTTGTTCGAGGCAAAACCCTCGGCTTGTGAGAGATCGGGCTCGCCCAGCACAAGATCGCAGAAGCGCGCCCATTCGCGCTCATTTTGGATCGAGATCAGCACCAAGCTGTCATCTGCGGTCGGGTAGGCGCCGTAGGGCGAGATCGAGGGATGAGCGAGGCCGACCCGCTGCGGCTCCCGGCCGGTGCCCTCGAAATAGAGCAGCGGCACGTTCATCCAGTCAGCGGCAGCGCTGAACAGGCTGACCTCCAGGGCGCAGCCAGCGTCGGTGATGGACCGGGCGATCAGCGCCTCCAGCACCGCCGCATGGGCATCCATCCCGCAGGCGATGTCGCAGACTGAGACGCCGACACGGCCCGGGCCGGCCGGGTGGCCGGTGATGCCGGCCATGCCGCTCTCGGCCTGGACGAGCAGGTCGTAGGCCTTCATGTCACTGTAGGCGTGGCCGGACCCGTAGCCGGTGATGTCGACCGTGATCAGCCGCGGATGGCGCGCCCGCAGGTCCGCCGAGCCGAAGCCGGCCCGGGCGGCCGCCCCGGGGGCGAGGTTCTGCACGAATACGTCGGTGTCTTCGAGGATGGCATGCAGCAGGCGGGCATCGTCCGGATCCTTGATATCGGCGACGAGGCTCTCCTTGCCGCGGTTGAGCCAGACGAAGTAGCTCGCCAGCCCGTTGACGGCAGAATCGTAGCCGCGGGCGAAATCCCCCTCCGGGCGCTCGATCTTGATCACCCGGGCGCCAGCATCGGCGAGCCGCGACGTGCAATAGGGCGCGGCGACGGCCTGCTCCAGGGCGAGCACGGTCAGTCCGTGCAGCGGCCGGTTCACGCGCATTCTCGCTCCTCAGCCTCCCGAGCGCCCCGCCATACGGGGCCGGAGCGGGGAGAACTGGGACAGAGGCACGCGCCGCCAAGCGGGGGCGGCTGACATCCGGCGCGCAACCGCGGCGCTACTCCGCGGCGCGCAGAGGCCGATGGTCGTGGGCGTCCTTGTCCGGCTCGGGGAGCAGGGCATCGACGTCCTCGGGCTTGTCCCGGAAGGAGAAGCGATGCGCCAGCCGGTCAAGATAGACGTAGATGACCGGCGTCGTGAACAGAGTCAGGATCTGGCTCACCGCCAGACCGCCGACCATGGCGTAGCCGAGCGGCTGGCGGATCTCAGAACCCGTGCCGGTGGCGAGCATCAGCGGGATGCCGCCGAGCAAGGCCGCCATGGTGGTCATCAGGATCGGGCGGAACCGCAGCAGCGCGGCCTGACGGATCGCCGCCTCGGGGCTCAAGCCTTCCTCGCGCTCGGCCACGATGGCGAAGTCGATCAGCATGATGCCGTTCTTCTTCACGATGCCGATCAACAGGATGATGCCGATCAGCGCGATCAGGCTGAAATCGTACCCCGCCCACATCAGCACCGCCAAGGCGCCGACGCCGGCCGAGGGCAGGGTCGAGAGGATCGTAATCGGGTGGATGAAGCTCTCGTAGAGGATGCCGAGGATCAGGTAGACCACGAACAGGGCCGCGAGGATCAGCAGCGGCACCGTCGAGAGCGATTGCTGGAAGGCCTGCGCGGTGCCCTGGAATCCGGTGGTCACGGTGGGCGGGACCTGGAGATCCTTCATCGCCCGGCCGATCGCCTCGGTCGCCTGGCCCAGCGCGACGTTGGGGCCGAGGTTGAAGCTGATCGTCACCGCGGGGAACTGGCCCTGGTGGTTGACCGCGAGCGCCGCCACCGGGTCGGTGGTCCAGCGGGCGAAGGCCGCGAGCGGCACCTGCCCGCCGCCAACCGGCGCCTTGATGTAGATCTTGTCCAGGCTCTCGACACTGCCCTGCAGGGCCGGGAGCACTTCCAGGATCACGTGGTAGCTGTTGAGCTGCGTGAAGTACTGGGCGATCTGGCGCTGGCCGAAGGCGTCGTAGAGCGTGTCGTCGATGAGTTGGGGCGTGATGCCGTAGCGGGAGGCGGCGTCGCGGTCGATCGCCAGCGTCAGGGTGGTGCCGCGGTTCTGCTGGTCGGTGGCGACGTCGCGCAGCTCCGGCAGGGTCTTCATCTTGTCGAGGATGCGGGGCGCCCAGGTATTCAGCTCGGCGAGGTCCGGGTCCTGGAGGGTGTATTCGAACTGTGTCCGGGAGGTCCGGCCGCCGGTACGGACGTCCTGCGTGGCCTGAATGTAGGTGCGGATCCCCTCGACCCGCTCCAGCTTCGGCCGCAGGCGGCCGATGATCTGGAAGGCGTCGGCCTCGCGCTCCTCGCGGGGCTTGAGGGTGATGTACATCCGCCCGGAATTCAGCGCCTGGCCGTTGCCGCCGAGCGACATGCCCACCGTCGCCACATCCGGATCGGCCTGGACGATGGCGCCGACCTTCTCCTGCAGAGCCTTCATCGCCGAGAAGGAGACATCCTGGCCCGCCTCGGTGACGCCGATCATGAAGCCGGTATCCTGCTGCGGGAAGAAGCCTTTCGGGATGACGATGAACAGGTACACCGTCAGCGCCAGCGTCGCGAAGAAGGTCAGCAGCGTGATGAACCGGAAGCGCAGGGCGAGGTCGAGGCCCTTGGCGTAGGAGGACAGCAGCCCGTCGAACACCGCCTCGCTCGCCCGGTACAGGCGGCCATGGTGGCCGGTGCCGTGGGGCTTCAAGAGCCGTGCCGCCATCATCGGCGTCAGCGTCAGCGCGACGAAGGCCGAGACCGCGATGGTCATCGACAGGACGACGGCAAATTCCCGGAACAGGCGGCCGATGATGCCGCCCATCAGCAGCAGCGGGATCAGCACGGCGATGAGCGACACCGAGATCGACACGATGGTGAAGCCGATCTCGCCCGCGCCCTTGAACGCAGCCTCCATGGGCCGCATCCCCTCCTCGACGTAGCGGCTGATGTTCTCCAGCACGACGATGGCGTCGTCGACCACGAAGCCCACCGAGATGGTGAGCGCCATCAGGGAGAGGTTGTCGAGGGTATAGCCGGCGAGCCACATCAGCGCGCAAGCGCCGAGCAGGGCGAGCGGCACGGTCACGCTCGGGATCACGGTCGCCCAGAAGCTGCGCAGGAATACGAAGATCACCGCGACCACCAGGACGATGGTGATCAGCAGGGTGAACTGCACATCCTCGACGGAGGCGCGGATCGTCTGGGTGCGGTCGCTGAGGATGCCGATCTTGATGCCGGCCGGCAGGGTCGCGGTCAGCTGCGGCAGCTGCGCCTTGATGCTGTCCACCGTGTCGATGACGTTGGCGCCGGGCTGCTTGAAGATCACCAGGAACACGCCGCGCTGGCCGTTGGTCCAACCGGCCTGCTTGGTGTCCTCGGGGCCGGCGACCGCGGTGCCGATGTCGCGCACCCGCAGGGGGGCGCCGTCGCGATAGGCGACGATCACGTCGTTCCAGTTCCGCGCGGTAGTGAGCTGGTCGTTGGCGAAGATCGTGTAGCTGTGGCTCGCGCCGTCGATGCTGCCCTTCGGGTTGTTCACCGTGGTGAGCGAGAGGGGCGTGCGGATATCCTCCAGCGACAGGCCCTTGGCCACGAGCTTGGCCGGGTCGACCTGGATCCGGATCGCGGGCTTCTGCTGGCCGCCGATGAAGACCTGCGCGACGCCGGAGATCTGGCTGATGCGCTGGGCGAGCTGCACGTCCACGGCGTCGTCCACCTCGATCAGCGGCATGCTGTCCGAGGTCGCCGAGAGCAGGAGGATCGGCGAATCGGCCGGGTTGACTTTCCGGTAGGTCGGCGGAGTCGGCAGGTTCTTCGGCAGCTGGCCGCTCGCCGCGTTGATCGCCGCCTGGATGTCGCTGGCCGCGCCGTCGATGTTGCGGTTGAGGTCGAACTGGACCGTGACCGTCGAGATCCCCAGCGAACTCGTCGAGGTCATCTGGGCGACGCCCGGGATCTGCGAGAATTGCCGCTCCAGGGGCTGGGCCACCGAGGAGGCCATGGTCTCCGGGCTGGCGCCGGGCAATTGCGCGGTGACCTGGATCGTCGGAAAGTCCACCTGCGGCAGCGGCGCGACGCCGAGCAGCGGATAAGCCACCATCCCAAGGAACAGGATGCCGACCATGATCAGCGTGGTCGCCACCGGGAAGCGGATGAAGGGCGCCGAGATCCCAGCCTTCATTGCCGACCCTCTCGCAGCATCGCAGCCGCCCTGTCGATGCGGATCGCCATCACGGATCGGCCTTGGCCGACCGGCTAGGCGTCGTCGTCTCGGCTTGCGCCGTGTGGGCTGCGTGCGGATCGGCAACGAGGCTGCCGTCCTGGACCTTGTACTGCCCGGCAGTGATCACCCGCTCGCCCGGCTTCAGATCGCCGGCCAGCACCTGGGTCCGGCCGGAATCGGAGCGCCCCGCCTTGAGCGCCCGCAGATGGGCGTGGCCGGTCTCGTCGATCACGAAGGCGAACAACCCGTCCGGCCCGTGCTGGACGGCGTCGTCCGGCACTGTCGTGGCGGTGGCGACCGTGCCGACCCGCATCTTGGTCGAGACCGAGAGGCCGGGCCAAAGCGCGTGACTCTGGTTCTGGAACACGGCCTTCAGACGGATCGTGCCGGTTGCGGTGTCGACCTGGTTGTTGAACAGAGCGAGCTTGCCCTCAGCCAGCTTGGTCAGCCCATCCGTGGTCCAGGCATCCACCGGCACGTCGCCCGTCCGCAGGGCCGCGACGATCGAGGGCAATTGATCCTCCGGCGCGGTGAACACGACGAAGATCGGTTCGACCTGGGTGATGGTGACGATCGCCGACTGGCCGGCGGCGTTGACGATGTTGCCGATATCGACCTGCCGGAAGCCGGTGACGCCGTCGATCGGCGCCCGGATCGTCGCGTAGCTCAGCTGCGTCGTGGCATTGTCGATGGCGGCCTGATCGGAGGCGACCTGCGCGGTCAGCTGGGCGACCATGGCGGTCTGCGTCTCGGTCTGCTGGCGCGACGCGTAGGCGCCGAGCCCGGTGTAGCGGACGAGATCCGCCTTGGCGTTGTTCAGGTTCGCGGTGTCCTGCTCCTTCTTGGCCTTCGCCTGGTCCAGGGCGGCCTGGTAGGGGCGCGGGTCTATCTGGACCAGGATGTCGCCCGTGTGGACGTTCTGACCCTCGCGGAAGGCGATCTGGCGGATCTCGCCATCGACGCGGGTCCGCACCTGGACGGTGTTGTAGGCCTGGACCGTGCCGAGCCCGTTCAGCACCAGCGCGAACGGCCCCTGCTCGACCGTCCCGAGGGTCACCGGCACGGGCATCGGCGCGGCCGCCTTCGCCTTGGTCACCGGCCGCTGAGTCGTGCGCACGTAGCCGTAGGCCCCCCCGCCCAGGAGGGCGAGGGCCACGATCGTCGTCACCAAACCGCGGGACCGCCGCGGCTTCCGCTTCAAATGCATCGGCCGCGGCTCCCCTCCGCCCTGGAATGCGACAGCCTCGTCCGATCGAGGCACGTCGCGATGGCTGTCATCGTGGCTCAGCATGCCTGAGTGGCCCTTGCGCGATCAGGCCGCCACGGGCGGTGCGATCGTCCATCGTGACCACGGCGTTCCGCGGAGCGTCGGCGAAGAATATTGCATTCCCTAGCATACAATCGGCACGGCAACATTAGGGCGCCCTGCCGATTGCCGGGCTGGGGCCCATGCGATGCGGGCGAAAACGCGTGTCGCGCGGTGCCAATTGGCCCCCGTGGCAAAGGCGTCGCAAATGCGCCAGAACGCCGGTCCGGCGACGCGTGTCGAAGCGTCGCGAACAGAGCGCGGGTCGCAGATGCCTCTGTGGTCGAGCGCGGAGGCAGGAGACCGGGACCCCGCATGGCCGACACGCTGGAACTGGACGGCTTGAACGAGCTGCGGGCCGCCCTTCTCGAAGAGCGGCAGACCATCGTCGCCTCGGTGCGGAAGCTGCGCGACACGCGCCGGCAGAAGGGCACCTTCGTGCTCGGCGACGGCGCGGCCGCAGGACCGCGGCTGGTCGCGGTGCAACACCAGATCGACGTCGTCGAATCCATCATCGCCACGCTGACGAAGGGTTGATAGCGGCCCACCATGCGGATGACACGCGCGGCCGAACGGATCGGACAGGTGCCACGTCTGCGTGTCCGTTTTGTTTCTCAAGGTTGCGCAAGCTTGCGGGTAGCTATGATCGGCGCCGGATCCGGATCACGGGCTCATGCGGAAGCATCCGGTTGCAATGCGGTCGCCCGAACTCCCGTTCCGTCTGACGAAGCAGGCCGGTTGTACAGGTGATGCCTGTATTTGAGGCTGGACTGCGTAAGTGCTGTGCTGATACCGGACCTCAGCGCAAGGCGCGGGATACCACGACATGGACGCCTTCGATCACACCGATACGGCAACTGAGACCGATGCGGCGATCGAGCAGCAGCCCAATGCCGACTTGATCGCCCTCTGGACAGCCCTGGAGGCGGATCGCCGCGCCCGCGACGAGCGGACGGCGCGGCTGCGGGCCATGCGCCTGATCGGCGGCTACGACGAGGCGGTCTGACGATTCGCCAAGCGTCAGGGCTCGCCAGTCTCTTCATAGCCCGGCAGACGGGACGCTAGGGCGAAGCCGACCGCCATGGCCATCGCCTCGGCCTGCGCGATCAGGGCTGGGTCGCCACTGTCTCGGGCGGCTTGGAGCAGCCCGACCGCGTGCTGTCCGAGCCTGATATCGATGTCGTGGTGGTCCGGTCGGTGCGCATCGCGTTCGTGCGGGCCGGGATCATTCATGAGTAACGTGCCGAGGGATTCGAAGAGGTCGACGCGGGCCTGAACGGCGCCGAGGCAGCGACCCAGGCTTGCGTGTCCATGACGTCCGCGAAGACGCGCATGACCGCGCTCACCGAGCGGTGGATGTCGTCGGCCGAGATGCCTTCAAGATCGTGACTGGCCGAGGCGTCGGACAGAAAGGTGACCTCCTGTCCCCGGTGGAAACCGTCGATCGCCGTGGCGAGGCAGGCGGCCTCGCCGGCGAATCCCGCGATGACGAGCTGCGCACCGTCGCGCTCCATCGCGTCCGCGAAGGCGGGGCTGGCGTAGCAGGAGGGCCGGTCCCGATCGAAGACCATGTCGCAGCCACGCGGCTCGAAGCCTTCGATCCACCGGGCGAAGCGCGTGCCCGCCTGGAATAGGGGCGCCCCGATCCAGCGCACGTAGGCAACCGGGATGCCGCTGTTCCGGGCGTGATCGAGGGCGAGCCGGCACTTCTCCAGGGCCGACGCGATACCGGGCAGGGCCAGCGGCCGGCCGGCGATCTCGTATTCCTGCTGCATGTCGACCAGCACCAGGACCGGGACGCTGCTCGGCCGGCGGTAGAGCGCCGGGTTCACGTGCCGGGTCACCGCGCCGCCTGTTCGTCAACGGAAGGCCGCGTGACGGCCCGGCCACGCGACCGGTCCAGCGCGCCGGCCTTGTGCCATCGACCTTCGGGGCGGATGATCACGTAGGGATCCACGCCGATCCCGATCGCCTCCGGATGCGGCTCGGCCTCCATCAGCATCTCGACATAGTCGAAATCCGAGAAAACCAGCTCCTGCGCGCCCTCGAACACCCGGAAGCCGAAGCGGCTCCAGAACCCGACGAGGCGTTTCTGGGCATGCCCGTAGAGGCGGCGATAGCCCTTGACCCGGGCCAGCTCGATTCCGGCCCGAACCAGGGCGAAGGCCATGCGGGTGTTGCGATACTCCGCGCGGACGGCCAGCCGCTCGATCTTGGCGAAATCGGCAAAGAACCGGATCCGCAGGCATCCGGCCGGCTCGTCGCCGACATAGCCGATGAGGTGCGTGGCCGAGAGGTCGTTGCCGTCGAACTCCTCCTCGTACGGGCAGGCCTGCTCGGCCATGTACACCGCCGCGCGCAGGGAGATGACGCGCGCCAGATCCTCGAAGCTGCGCGCCACGGCGACGCTGACGCCGGTGAGGCCGGGGCGGTGGCTGTCGTAGGGTGGAGCCATCTCCGGCGCGGGCGTACGTGCGAAGTGATAGAGACGGACGCTCGCTTCACTCCCTGCCGTAAAGCCAAGCGCCATGAGAAGATCAGCGCCTTCCGGGGTCGCAGCTCGGGCGTAGAAATCCACGCCTTGATACAGAGGGCTCGATAGCCGGTCGAAGACGAGCCCGACACCGCCGGCAAGCCGCCGACGCGCGTAGACCGCCCAGACATAGATTGCCGCAGGGCGTTCGTGCTGAGCTGCCAACATTGTGTCTGGCGGGTCGGCCGCATCGAAGGTTCCCGCCTTTAAGGAAGCGAGGCCATCGGCGTTCAACATGAGGCAAGCCACGAAGCCCTCGCCGCGAGGTGAAGCGGCGTCAAACCGATGGCGCTGGGTGATCGCCAAGATACTGTCAGGGTTCTTCGATAGCACCCGCTGCACCGTGGCGAGAGGCGCAAGGTCTGGTAGGTCGACACGTGCCGCATTGACGAGCCGTGCGAGATCGTCCGGCGTCGGCATGAAGACGACGAGGTGCCGCGCAACGCGCTCGACTCGCATCGAGCTGAGACCGTGTCGCGGCGGCGGCGGAAGGGACGTCGGACCGAGCTGCGCCGGGTTGTGTGCCTGAAACATAGAGTGGGCGACGTGCACCGTCATCGGATGACCTGTCATTCGGGAACGGATTGACGCTGCAGCACTTCGCATCTAGCGCTCCGGTTGTATGTGTACGATTTGAAACAGGGGTGTTCCGCCGATGGAACGGGTCCAGGTCGACCACGGCGCGATGCCCGATTGGCAGAGCGTGCGGGTGTTCCTGACCCTGCACCGATGCGGGAGCTTCCGCTCGGCGGCCGTAAAGCTTGGCCTCTCGATCAATTCAGTCCGTCGCCAAGTCAGCGATCTGGAGACGCGGATCGGAGCGCCGCTCATCACCCGTCACGTCGATGGCGTTCGCCTCACCGCGGAGGGGCGCTCAATCCTAGATGCAGCGATCCGCATGGAGACGGCCGCGTTCGGGCTAATGCTGGCAGGAGAGTCCGCGCCATTCGCAGAGACCGGGGAGGTTCGTATCGCGGTCACCGAAGGCCTCGGCGCGTTTTGGTTGGCGCCGCGATTGGTGGAGTTTCAGCGGGGCAATCCGCGTCTAACGGTCGACTTGCGCTGCGCGATGGAATCCGCCGACGTCCTTCGACTAGAAGCTGATGTCGCGATCCAGCTCACGCGACCGACGAGCCCAGACCTGCGAATGGTCAAGCTCGGGCGCATGCACATCATGCCTTACGCCGCCCGCAGCTACGAGCAGACCTACGGACTGCCTGTGACGCCAGTGGACTTGGTGCAGCACCGGATCGTTGTGCAAGCCGCTAGCCAAACGATCGGCCTGGAAAGTTACGCGAAGAATTTGACTGATTTTCCAGCAGAAATTCCGGTTTCTCTGAAGGTGAACGTCAGCAGTGCTTATTACTGGGCCATTGCTAAAGGCGCGGGTATCGGCTTGCTGCCGACCTACGCAACTGCAATTGGGGCACAGGTCGTGCCGGTGGACAATCTCGGCGTCTACGGCCTGGATATTTGGCTGACTTACCATCCAGATGCAGAGCGGATCGGCCGGGTGCGTCGCGTGATCGATTGGCTCCGCGCTTCATTCGATCCCGCTCGCTACCCGTGGTTCCGTGATGAGTTCATCCATCCCTGCGACCTGCCGAGCCGGATCCGAGGCGAGGCGCTTCCCGACCTCTTCGCGGGCTTCACAGCGATGTCGGACTGATCAACGGTGCCCTTGACCCCACGCCACGCATGATCCTTGCTCCCGTCGCCGCGACGACGAGGTATCCCGTGCTGCTGACGCCCCGCGAGAAGGACAAGCTGCTCATCGCCATGGCGGCGCAGGTGGCGCGCAACCGTTTGGCGCGCGGGGTCAAGCTCAACCACCCCGAGGCGGTGGCGCTGATCACCGACTTCGTGGTCGAGGGCGCCCGCGATGGGCGCAGCGTCGCCGAGCTGATGCAGGCGGGGGCGAACGTGCTCACCGCCGACCAAGTGATGCCCGGCATCGCCGAGATGATCCACGACATTCAGGTCGAGGCGACGTTTCCGGACGGGACCAAGCTCGTGACCGTGCATCACCCGATCCGAGGCGCGGCCTCCACCGATGTGCCCGGCACGGTGACGACCTTGCCCGGCGAGATCGTGTTCAACGCGGGCGCGGACCGCACGGTGATCACGGTGGCCAATACCGGCGACCGGCCGATCCAGGTCGGCTCGCACTACCATTTCTTCGAAGTGAATCCCGGCCTCGTCTTCGAGCGCGAGAAGGCGCGCGGGCAGCGCCTCGACATCGCACCCGGCACGGCGGTGCGGTTCGAGCCGGGCTCGACCCGGGAAGTGGTGCTGGTGCCGCTCTCGGGCGGGCGCACCGTGTACGGGTTCCGCGGCGACGTGATGGGCAGCCTCTGAAGATGGCCAACACTCCGAAGCCCGCCGCCCTCCCCCGCTCGGCCTATGCCGACATGTTCGGCCCGACCACCGGGGACCGCGTCCGGCTCGCCGATACCTGCCTCGAAATCACGGTGGAGCGCGATTTCACCACCTACGGGGAGGAGGTGAAGTTCGGCGGCGGCAAGGTCATCCGCGACGGCATGGGCCAGAGCCAAGTCACGAACGCGGCGGGTGCGGTCGATACCGTGATCACCAACGCGGTAGTGCTCGACCATTGGGGCATCGTGAAATGCGATGTCGGCATCGTGCGCGGGCGGATTTTCAAGCTCGGCAAGGCCGGCAACCCCGACGTGCAGCCCGGTGTCGACATCGTGGTCGGCCCCGGCACGGAGGTGATCGCCGGCGAGGGCAAGATCCTCACGGCCGGCGGCTTCGACAGCCACATCCACTTCATCTGCCCGCAGCAGATCGAGGAGGCGCTGTGCTCGGGCGTGACCACGATGCTGGGCGGCGGTACCGGGCCGGCGCACGGCACCTTCGCCACCACCTGCACGCCCGGCCCCTGGCACATCGCCCGGATGATCGAGGCGGCCGACAGCTTCCCGATGAACCTGGCATTCGCCGGCAAGGGCAATGCCTCGCGGCCGGAGAGCCTTGTCGAGATGGTCCGGGCCGGGGCCTGCGCGCTGAAGCTCCACGAGGATTGGGGGACGACGCCGGCGGCGATCGAGACCTGCCTGTCCGTGGCGGATGCCCACGACATCCAGGTCATGATCCACACCGATACGCTCAACGAATCGGGGTTCGTCGAGGACACGATCGCGGCGTTCAAGGGCCGGACGATCCACGCCTTCCACACCGAGGGGGCGGGCGGCGGCCACGCGCCGGACATCATCAAGGTCGCCGGGCTGCCGAACGTCCTCCCGTCGTCCACGAACCCGACCAGACCCTACACGAAGAACACGATCGACGAGCATCTCGACATGCTCATGGTCTGCCATCACCTCGACCCGTCGATCCCCGAGGACCTCGCCTTCGCGGAGAGCCGGATCCGCCGCGAGACGATCGCGGCCGAGGACATCCTGCACGATATCGGCGCGCTCTCGATGATGTCGTCGGACAGCCAGGCCATGGGACGGGTCGGCGAGGTCGTAATCCGCACCTGGCAGACCGCCGACAAGATGAAGCGCCAGCGCGGCGCGCTCGCGGGCGACGCCTCCGGCACCGATAACCTGCGCGCCCGGCGCTACGTCGCCAAGTACACGATCAACCCGGCCATCGCGCACGGCGTGTCGAAGCATATCGGCTCGGTGGAGCCCGGCAAGCTCGCCGATCTCGTGCTCTGGACCCCGGCCTTCTTCGGGGTGAAGCCCGATCTTGTGCTCAAGGGCGGCAGCATCGCGGCCGCCCCGATGGGCGACCAGAACGCCTCGATCCCGACGCCCCAGCCGGTGCATTACCGCCCGATGTTCGGCGCCTACGGCCGCGTGCCCTACACGACGGCCCTGACCTTCGTCTCCCGGGCGGCGGTGGAGGACGGGTTGCGGGAGCGGCTCGGGGTGCAGAAGCAGCTTGTCGCGGTGGAGAATGTCCGTGGCGGCATCTCGAAGAAGGACATGGTGCTGAACGACGCGACGCCGGTGATCGAGGTCGACCCCGAGACCTACGACGTCCGGGCCGACGGCGAACTCCTGGTCTGCGAGCCCGCCGAGGTGCTGCCGATGGCGCAGCGCTATTTCCTGTTCTGAGCTATCGTGGGGCGGACGGACAGGAGGCCGGAGATGGCGAAGGCCGCTTTAAAACCACCCCCGAAGGACGACCTCTACGAGACCGACTTCTTCCTCTGGACGCAGGCCCAGGCCGATCTGCTGCGCGCCCGCCGTTTCGACGAGCTCGACCTGGACCATCTGATCGACGAGGTCGCGAGCGTGGGCGCCAGCGACAAGCGCGAGATCCGCAACCGCCTGACCGTTCTGCTCACGCACCTGCTGAAGTGGAAGTATCAGCCGGGGTTCCGATCCAGCAGCTGGAGGGGAACGATCATGGAGCAGCGGGCCGGCCTGGCCGAACTTCTCGATGCCAGCCCGAGCCTGCGCCGCTATCCCGGTGAGGTCTTCGCGATGTGTTACCTGTCCGGCCGCCGCAAAGCCTCGGAGCAGACCGGGATCGATTTCACCCTCTTCCCCGAGCAATTGCCGTTCACCCTGGAAAACGCGCTATCCGACGGCTTCCTGCCGAAGGAGCCTGATCTGATTGACCAATCCTGACTCCATGATCCGCGCCACCCGCATCCTCCGCCGCGAGCACCTGTCCGGCGGCGAGATCGTCGACCGGGTCGTGCTCGATTCCGGCGAGCGCCACCGCCGCCGCGTCGCCATGCGCGGCGCCGGGGGATTGGGGTTCCTGCTCGATCTGCCGGAGGCCGCCGTGCTGGAGGACGGCGATGCCCTGGTGCTGGAAGATGGCCGGCTCGTCTGGGTCGAGGCTGCGCCCGAGCGGCTGCTGGAGATCCGCGCCGCGAGCGACCACGCCCTCAAGCGGCTGATCTGGCATATCGGCAATCGGCACATCCCGGCCGAGATCGGCGCGGAGGCGTTCTGGATCGCCGACGATCATGTGCTGGCCGACATGGTCCGGGGCCTGGGCGGCACCGCCGAGCCGGTGGAGCGCCCGTTCCGGCCGGAGGGCGGGGCCTATTCCGGCGGCCATGCCCACGCCCACGGACACGATCACCCGCATGGCCGGCACCATCACCACCACGCCGATGGCTGAGAATCTCGACGCGTTGCGCCTGATGGCGTGGCTGTCGCCGGGCTATCCGGTGGGTGCCTATGCCTATTCGCACGGGCTGGAATGGGCGGCCGAGACCGGCGACGTGCGCGACGAGGCAAGCCTCGCCGCCTGGCTCGCTGATGTGTGCGCGCACGGCGCCCTGCGCAACGACCTGATCCTCGCGGCGCAGGCGCATCGGGCGGCATCCTCTAGAGGAGCCGAAACGATCATCGCCATCAACGATCTCGCCTTGGCCCTGGCCCCGTCGCGCGAGCTGCATCTGGAGACCAGCCAGCAAGGCCGCAGCTTCCTCGACGCGACGCTCTGCGCCTGGCCCTGCGAAGCCCTGACGGGCTTGGCCGAGAAACTTCCCGGCGCGGTGGCCTATCCAGTGGCGGTCGGTGCGGCGGCGGGCGCGCACGGGATGGCGCTGCCGCCCCTGCTCGCCGCCTACGGCCTCGCCTTCGTCCAGAACCTCGTCTCGGCGGCGTTGCGCGCGGCCCCCGTCGGGCAGGCTGCAGGCACGCGGGTGATCGCGGCCCTGACGCCCCGCATTGTCCGGCTCGCCGAAGCCGCCCTGGATGCGGATCTTGACTCCATCGGATCCGCTACGTTCCGCCTCGATCTCGGCTCCTTCCGGCACGAGACGCAATATTCCCGCATCTTCCGATCCTGAGGACGCAACATGACCTCCGCGAACGGCCCGCTCCGCGTCGGCATCGGCGGCCCCGTAGGCTCCGGCAAGACGGCCTTGATGGAGCAGCTCTGCAAGCGTTTTCGCGAGCGCTACGAGATCTGCGCGATCACCAACGACATCTACACCAAGGAGGATGCGCGGATCCTGACCGTGGCCGGCGCCCTGCCGGAGGAGCGCATCCTGGGGGTCGAGACCGGCGGCTGCCCGCATACGGCGATCCGCGAGGATGCCTCGATCAACCTCGCCGCGGTCGCCGAGATGAGCCGGCGCTTCCCGAAGCTCGATCTGGTGCTGATCGAATCGGGCGGCGACAATCTGGCGGCGACGTTCTCACCGGAACTCGCCGACCTCACGCTCTACGTCATCGACGTGGCGGGCGGCGAGAAGATCCCGCGCAAGGGCGGACCCGGCATCACCCGGTCGGATCTGTTGATCGTCAACAAGACCGATCTGGCGCCCCTGGTCGGTGCCGACCTCTCGGTGATGGAGGCCGATACGCAGCGGATGCGCGGCGCGCGGCCCTACGTGTTCGCGTCCCTGCGGAGCGGCGACGGCGCGGATGCCGTCGCGCGCTTCATCGAGGAGGCCGGCGGCCTCGGCCGCTGACCGTCCCGCGATTTAAGCTGATCAGCGGCCGGCGTCCGCGGAGCGCGACCGCGGCGATGCCTTCGACGACAGGCCCATCAACGCATCGAGCCGGCTCATCCGAGCGTCGAAATCCTTCAGCGCCGATTCGCGCGCCTTGATGGCGGGATTGGGCAGAGGCTTGGCGTGAACACGGGCCGAACGGGCTTCCGCGGCCGGAACAATGAGGAGCGTAGCAAGGGGTAGCACGATCAGAGCACGAATCATGACGACGGTCCCTCATGGATTCGCTGCTTGGCGCAGCAGGCTCGTGAAAAAGGTATAATCGCCCGAAGCGTGGCTGCGTGCGCGAGCGCACGTCTCGGAAATGTCATGCGGCGGGCAGCCGGATGAGCAAGGTTTCAGGCGCGCGAGCGCCGGACGGTCAGCCAGGAAGCCAGCAGCACGAAGGCGCTGACCAGCACGATCAGGAGCGTCGAGGCAGCGTTGATCTCTGGATTCACCCCGAGCCGGACTTGGCCGTAGAGCCGCATCGGCAGGGTGGTCGAGCCCGGGCCCGAGACGAAGCTCGCGATGACGAGGTCGTCGAGCGACAGGGTGAAGGCCAGGAGCGCGCCGGCCAGCACGGCGGGCGCCAGCAGCGGCAGCGTGATGGTGAGGAACACGCGCAGCGGTCCCGCGCCGAGATCGGCGGCTGCCTCTTCGAGGCCGCGGTCGAGCCCGCGCAGGCGCGCCGCCACGACGACGGCGACGAAGCCGGTGCAGAACGTCGCGTGCGCGATCACGATCGTCGCGAGGCCCCGGTCGATTCCGATGCCGATGAACATCAGGAGGAGTGACAGGCCGATCATCACCTCCGGCATCACCATCGGCCCGAAGATCAGCCCTGTGAATAGTGCCCGTCCGCGGAAGCGGCCGTGGCGCTCCAGGGCCAGGGCCGCGAGGGTGCCGAGGATCGTGGCGATCAGGCTCGCCAGCAGCGCGACCCTCAAGGATACCCAGGCCGCCGCCATCAGTGGCGCATCGGCCAGTAGCGCGCCGTACCACTTCGTCGAGAAGCCGCCCCAGACGGTGACCAGGGTCGAGGCGTTGAACGAGTAGGCGATCAGCACCAGGATCGGCGCGTAGAGGAAGCCGAGCCCGAGCACGAGGGCGGCGCGGGTCACCCAGGTCATGGGTGGCCCTCCTCGCCGGCGCGCAGGCTGTCGCGGAACAGCACCACCGGGCCGATGATGATCGCCAGGATCAGCACCGCCACCGCCGAGGCCAGCGGCCAGTCGCGGTTCGAGAAGAACTCGCTCCACAGGACGCGGCCGAGCATCAAGGTCTCGGAGCCGCCGAGCAGGTCCGGGATCACGAACTCGCCGACCATCGGGATGAAGCAGAGGCCGGCGCCGGCCGCGATGCCGGGCAGGCTGAGCGGCAGGGTCACGGTCCAGAACACTCGGGTCGGCGAGGCGCCGAGATCCGCCGCGGCCTCACGCAAAGCCGGGTCGAGGCGGTTCATCACCGCGTAGAGCGGCAGGACCATGAAGGGCAGGTAGGCGTAGACCAGCCCGATGATCACCGCGGCGTCGGTGTTCAGGATAATGAGCGGCTGGGCGATCAGGCCGAGCCGGAGCAGGATCAGGTTGAGCAGCCCCTCGGGCTTGAGGATCGCGATCCAGGCATAGATTCGGATCAGAAAGCTCGTCCAGAACGGCACCACCACTAAGGCGACGAGGAGCGGCTGCCAGCGGATCGGCGCCCGGGCCAGCGCGTAGGCGAGCGGTGTACCGAAAGCGACGAGGATCAGGCTGGCGGCCAGCGCGTAGCCGAGGGAGCCGAGAGCGGCGTCGCGATAGAGCGTGTCGGCGGCGAGGGTCGCGTAATTGTCGAGATTCAGGGCTTCGAGGAAGGCCGACCAGCCTTCGAGACCGCCCTGCCAATCGAGCACCGGCAGGTAGGGCGGGATCGCGGTCGCTGGCTCGGACAGGCTGATCTTCAGGGTGATCGCGAAGGGCAACAGGAAGAAGGCCGTCAGCCACAGGAACGGCGGCAGCCGCACCAGGCGGTCGAACATCCGTCTTCCCGGCGCCGTGCCCCTCATGCCGGCAGGATCACGGCGGCGGCAGCAGCGAAGCCGGCACGGGTCTCTGAACCCACGAGATCGCGCTCGTCACCCGGCCGGCCGCTCGACCGCAAGAGCGTGCCATCCGGCAGCCGCAGGGTCCGACGGAGGCGATCCCCTAAGAAGACCGCGTCGGCGATCGTCACCGGCAGCCCTTCGGTGCCGACGATGAGGTTTTCCGGGCGCACCGCGACGACGACCGAAGTGCCTTCTGGCAAGTCCGTAGCCGCGGCACGGACCGGCCCGTGCGCGGTCTCCACAGCCCGGCTGTCGCCGGCCTCGGCGGAGCCGAGACGGCCGGGGATGAGATTTACGTCGCCGAGCAGGCCCGCCACGAAGCGGCTGGCCGGGCGCCGGTACAACTCGGCCGCGGGCCCGACTTGGGCGAGACGGCCGCCCTCCATCACGCCGATGCGGTCGGCGAGCATCATCGCCTCCTCGGGGTCGTGGGTCACCACCACGAAAGCGGTGCCGAGGCGGCGCTGCACGGCGCGCAACTCGGCCTGGGTCTCCTCGCGCAGGCCGCGGTCGAGCGCGCCGAGGGGCTCGTCCAGCAGCAGCAGCTTCGGCTCGCGGGCGAGTGCCCGGGCGAGCGCCACTCGCTGACGCTGGCCGCCAGACAAAGTCTCGGGCCGACGATCGGCGAAACCTTCGAGTCGCACGAGGCGCAGCAGGTCCGCCACCCGGGCGGAGGCGGCGCCCCGGCCCAGGCCCTTCAGGCCGTAGCCGATATTCCTGGCCACGCTCATGTGCGGGAACAGCGCGTAGGACTGGACCATCATGTTCACCGGCCGCCGATGCGGCGGCAGAGCGGTCAGGTCCTGATCGCCCAGACGCACGTGGCCGGAACTCGGGGTCTCGAAGCCCGCGATCATGCGCAGCAGCGTGCTCTTCCCGCAGCCGGACGGCCCGAGGAGGCAGAAGAACTCCCCGGGTTCCAGATGGAGGTTCACCGCATCGACGGCGACATGCGTGCCGAAGCGCTTGGTCAGATCCTCCAGCCGTAGGCGCAGCGCGGGTGTTTCCGCCAAGACGTCAGGAATCCTCGCGCAGGGCCTCGGCCACCCGCGCCTCGAGCAGGTCGGGCCGGCGCAGGACCAGGGCGCCGCGGGTGCGGTCCACCAGCCCCTCGGACGCCATGGCGGTGAACTCGCGGGTGACCTGCTCGCGGCGGCAGCCGATCCGGGCGGCCAGCACGTGATGATAGGGCGGCGGCGACACGACCCGCTCGCCGGAGGTGCCGGCCCGGGGCACTGAGAGGCGCAGCAATTCGGCGTAGAGCCGATGCTTCAGATCGAGGAGCGCGTGCTCCATGAGACGAGTGTTGAGTTCGCGCACGCGCTTGGCGAGCAGCCGGAACAGCCGGTCGGCGATGGCTTCGGAGGCGAACACCATCTGCCGGAACACGGTGGCCGGCACCACGCAGACCTCGCCGCGGGTGAGCGCCGTGACATTGGCCGAGCGGCCGATGCCGTCAATGGCCGCGAGCTCGCCGAAGAAGGCGCCCCCGCGCATCTCGCCGAGGATCACCTCCTTGCCGGACTGGGTCCGGTTGAGGATGCGGACCTCGCCCGAGGCGATGAAGTAGACGTCTGTGGAGATGTCGTCGAAGTCGACCAGCACCTCGTTCTCGTCGAAGCGGCGCCAATGGCAGCGGGTCTCGAACGGACCGAGCTCGATGCCCGGATCCTTGAAGAAAGGTATGGTCCCCAACCGCGCCATCGATCCTGTCCCTTCGGCCCCGGCCTCCGTCCCTGCCCTGACGGGGCCGACCAGCAACTCTGGGCCAGCAACACTTGGGACGGGAGCAGCCCGCATCTCGGAGCCGCGCGCCGACATGGCCGCGCTCGATCGATGCGGCGAATATGATCGTGACGGCCGCGCGCTGGCCGGTCAAGCCGCGCTTGGCTGAACAGGAGTTTATTAGCGTGGATCGGTGAAGAGGGATAATTCCCCGCGCCACGGCGCCTGACGAATCCCGATGCACCAAGAGTTCGAAATTGCAGATCTCACGTCCGGCCCGGTCATGCCGGTCGGACGCCGTCAGGCGACATTGGCCGATGCGTTCGAGCGATCCGGCCATAGCCTGCATTCGGGCCGCTATGCCACTGTCCGGGTCTGCCCGGCGCCCGCGGGGCACGGCATTGTCTTTCGTCGCCGCCTGAAGACTGGGCGCACCATCGACGTGCCGGCGCTCTGGCAGTATCGGGACTCGCAGCCGCTCTCGGCGGCGGTCCGGCGCGAAGGCGCGCTGGTGCGCACGATCGAGCACCTGATGGCGTCCCTGCACGCGCTCCAGATCGACAACGTGCTGGCCGAGATCGACGCGGACGAGTTGCCGATCTTCGACGGCAGCGCGCTGCCCTGGTGCGACGCGATCCGAGCCGTCGGCCGAACCGAGCAGCCCCCGCCCTGCCGGGTGATCCGGATACGCCGGACCGTGGCGGTCGAGGATGGGCGGCGGCTGATCCAGATCGGGCCCGGCGCGGGCCTCCATGTCACCGGCCATGTCGCGCTCGCGCATTTCGGCTCGATCGACTGGTCCGGCGCGATCACGCCGGAGAGCTTCGTGCGGGAGATCGCACCGTCTCGCAGCTTCGGCCGGTATTTCCGGGCCATGGCCGGCCGCGCCTTCGGCTACGCCACCGGACGGGACTTCCTGCAGGGCGTGTCCCCGCGCTCGGCGGCGCTCCTGATGCGCGGGCGGGTGCTCGGCGGGATGCGTGTCCCCGGCGAGCCGGTCCGCCACCGGATCCTCGACCTCGTCGGCGACCTGATGCTGGCCGGCCATCCCGTGGAGGGCCGGGTCGCGGCGTTCCATACCGGGCACGAACTGAACCACGCGTTGGTCGGGGCGCTGATGCGTCAGACCAGCGCCTGGGAGCTGGTCTGATCGCGCAGGCTCAGGCTGACATCCGCTGGCTCGGCTGCTCGCAGGCCAGGGCCACCTGGCGGAAGGCGCGGACGAGATCGCAATCGAGCTTCGGCCCCATCTTCTCGAGGATCGCGTAGGCTTCCCGGGTCGATTTCGGAGCCTTGTAGGGGCGGGTCTCGATGAGCGCCGCGAAGATATCGCAGATCGTGATCAGCCGGACGAGGTCGGGAATCTGAGCGGCCCGAAGGCCGTCCGGATAGCCGGATCCGTCGAGATATTCGTGGTGCGAGCGGACGACGGCGAGCGTCCCGGCATCGTAATCGCCATTCACCAGCATGGCGTGGCCGATCGCCGGATGCCGGTCCATCTTGACCCGTTCCGCTGGGGTCAGCGGCGCCGGCTTGTTCAGGATCGCCAGCGGAATCTTCGACTTGCCGATATCGTGCAGCAGCGCGCCCTTGGTGAGGTGATGGGCGTCGGCCTCGTTGAGGCCTAGGCTCTGGGCGAAGGCCGCGGCCAGGCCGGCGACGGTCAGGCAATGGCGATGCGTCCCGTCGTCGAAACCGGCGACCACGTTCAGCCAGTCGCGAACCTTCGATTCGCGGATCGCCCGGTTGACGATGGTGGTGCCGGCATCGACGATCGCGGCAGCCGGCGCCGTGTCGCCACGGAAGATCGCCGTGAAGGCGGACCGTGCTTCCTCGGCGCAGCGCCGCAGGTCGCCACCGTCTTCAAGTTCGGATTCGGCCCTGCTGAGAGCGGCGACCGCTTTAGCGAGCAATGTGTTCGCCGCGGAGGCCGGAAGGATCCGCGTGGCCCCGAGGGCGGTCGCCTGGATCTCGCCGCGCCCGAGATTGCCGTGGATCAGCGCGAGAAACGGCGTGGTCCTGTCCCGCGCGACGACAAGCGCCCGGCGCAGCCGGAGGACGGCATCCGAGGTGAGCGCGCTCACGTCGCTGATCACCAGCGCCGCGCCTGCCAGCGGCTCCGCATCGCCGTAGAGATCATGGAGGACGAGGCCGGGACCGCCGCCGAGGTTGCGCACCAAGCGCTCGCCACGGCCGAGATCATCGGTCAGGATCACGGTGCGACCCAAAACGCCTCTCCCACCCTACGCCCCCGTTCGGCGTACCCACCAGCGAGCCGGCCCTCCCCGGGCCGCTCCGCGACTGCGAAAGCCAGGCCCTCCGGCACCGGCCGCCGATCGGTTTGAACACTGTCCACGGCGCATGCGCCGAAGAAGTGTCGTATATTCGACCGAGAGTGATGCGATTTCGTTAAAGTGACCGCCGACGATTTCGCGCTACAGACCAGAAATAAAGATTCCGCAGTCGTATCGTCTTGCGCGGCCGGCTGGCGTGCGACCGCGCCGACAGGGCGCTTGCCTCCCCGGGCTCGGACGGCCAGAACGCCGCCATGCTGCGCGTCCATGACCTCACCTATCGCATCGGCGACCGCCTGATCCTCGATGCCGCGAATTTCACGATTCCGGAAGGAGCGCGGGTGGGACTCGTCGGGCGCAACGGCGCCGGAAAGACGACGTTGTTCAAGGCGATCCTCGGCGACCTGCCGGTGGACGCCAAATCCGTCTCGCTGCCCAAGGGCATGCGGATCGGCGCCGTGGCCCAGGAAGCGCCGGCCGGCCCCGAGACTCTGCACGCGGTGGTGCTCGCCGCCGATACCGAGCGGTCCCGGTTGATGACCGAGGCCGAGCATGCCGACGGCCTGCGCCGAGCCGAGATCGAGACCAGGCTGGTCGATATCGGCGCCCATTCGGCGCCGGCGCGGGCCGCCGCGATCCTGCACGGGCTCGGCTTCGACGCGGCCGCCCAGGCCCGGCCCTGCTCGGACTTTTCCGGCGGCTGGCGAATGCGCGTGGCGCTCGCCGCGGTGCTGTTCTCCGAGCCCGACCTGCTGCTGCTGGACGAGCCGACCAACTACCTCGACATCGAGGGGACGCTCTGGCTCTACGACTATCTCGAGCGCTACCCGCGCACCGCGATCATCATCAGCCACGATCGCGACCTGCTCGACACCAGCGTCGACCACATCCTGCATCTCGACCGCGGCAAGCTCACGATCTACCGCGGCGGCTATACCAGCTTCGCCAAGCAGCTCTCCGAGAAGCGGGTTCTGCTCGCCAAGGCCAAGGTGAAGCAGGATGCCGAGCGGGCGCATCTCCAGAGCTTCATCGACCGGTTCAAGGCGAAGGCCACCAAGGCCCGCCAGGCCCAGTCCCGGGTGAAGCGGCTGGCCAAGATGGAGCCGATCGCGGCCCTGATCGAGGACGACGTGCCGGTGATCCACCTGCCGAGCCCGGAAAAGCCGCTGTCGCCGCCGATCGTCGCCATGGAGCGGGTCAAGGCCGGTTACGGCGACCGGGTCGTGCTCAGCGGGCTCGATCTCAGCCTCGCGCCCGACGACCGCGTCGCGCTGCTCGGCGCCAATGGCAACGGCAAGTCGACCTTCTGCAAGCTGATCGGGGGCCGGATGGGGCCGATCGCCGGCGAGATGCGGCGCTCCTCGAAAATGGAGGTCGCCTATTTCGCCCAGCACCAGCTCGACGAGTTGCGCCCCGCCGAGAGCGCCTACGCGCATGTCCGCACCCTGATGCCCGACGTGCCGGAGGCAAAGGTTCGGTCGGCCACCGCCCGGCTCGGATTCGCCGCCAACAAGGCCGACACGCCGGTGGAAAAGCTCTCCGGTGGCGAGAAGGCGCGGCTGCTCATGGGGCTCGCGGCCTTCCATGGCCCGCACCTGTTGATCCTCGACGAGCCGACCAATCACCTCGACATCGAGAGCCGCCAGGCCTTGGTCGAGGCGATCAACGACTACGAAGGCGCCGTCATCCTGGTGAGCCACGACCGCTTTTTGGTCGAGGCCTGCGCCGACCGGCTGTGGCTGGTGGCCGACGGCACGGTGAAAACATTCGACGGCGACATGGACGATTACCGCCGCTTCGTCCTGTCCGGACCGGAGCGCGAGGAGACGCGCGACGCGGAGTCCTCGGGCGGCCAGAAGGCCGAGGCCCGCCGGGCCGGCGTCGAGCGCCGCGCCGCCCTCGCCCCGTTGCGGAAGAAGCTCGACGGGATCGAGGCGCGCATGGCCAAGCTTACCGCGGCGATCCAGAAGATCGACGCGGCCCTGGAGGACGGGTCCGCCTTCCGGGAGAACGCCGCCAAGGCCGGCGAGATCGCCAAGATGCGCGCGGACGCCGCGAGCGCCCTGGCCGCCGCCGAGGAGGAATGGCTGATGGTCAGCGAAGAGATCGAGGCGGCCTGAGCCCGTTTCCGCCGGCGTCTTCAGGGACTGAACGCGAAAGTCCCGGTTTCAAAAGGTCGTCGACCTTTTGCGGGTCCAGGGCGGAGCCCTGGTGTCGGGCGACGCCCGATGCTCGCGGGCTCCGCCCCCGAACCCCGCCAAAGAGCTGAGCCCTTTGGGATCCCAGTCTTGGGGCGGCGTCACACCGCGGCTTCGAGGGCGCGCTCAAGGATGTCCACGCCCTGATCGATTTCGGCATCCGACACCGTCAGCGGCGGGGCGATGCGGAAGACGCCGCCCATGCCCGGCAGCTGCACGATGTTCATGCTGAGGCCGAGTTCCAGGCAGAGCCGGGTGATCGCGTCCCCCAGTTCCGGCGCCGGGACCTTGGTCCGGCGATCCGCCACGATCTCCATGCCCTGCAGCAGCCCGCGCCCGCGCAGATCGCCGATGCAGGCAAAGCGCTGCTGCAGCGCCCGCAGCCGCGCCGATAACCGCTCGCCCGCTTCCGTCGCTCGGGCGGCCAGCCCGTCGCGCTGGACGATCTCCAGCACCTTCAGACCCACCGCCGCCGGGAGCGGATCGGAGACATGGGTGGTGTAGAACAGGAAGCCACGGGCGTGGCAGCGTTCCTCAATCTCGGCCGTGGTGACGAGGGCGGCGAGCGGCAGGCCGGCGCCAAGGGTCTTCGACAGGGTCAGGATATCCGGCACCACGCCGTCGCGCTCGCAGGCGAACATCAGGCCGGTGCGGCCGATGCCGGTCTGGGCCTCGTCCAAAATCAGCAGCATGCCCCGCTCGACGCATTTGCGCTTCAGCGCGGCCAGATAGCCGAGGGGTAATTCGATGATGCCGCCCGAGCTGAGGATCGGCTCGGCCAGGAAGGCCGCGAGGTCGCCGGTGGATTGCTGGTCGATCAGCGCGAAGGCGTAATCCAGCTCGGCCTGCCAATCCGCGGCGCCGTCCTTCTCGAAGGCCGGCCGGTAGGCGTTCGGGACCGGGATCGCGAAGGAGCCGATCGCCGCCGGGCCGTAGCCCTTGCGGCCGGCGCTGTAGGTCGCAGCCGCGGCGCCCGCAGTCATGCCGTGCCAGGATTGGGCGAAGCTCACCACCTCCCAGCCGCCGGTGGCGAGCTTAGCCATGCGCAGGGCCGCCTCGTTGGCCTCGCCGCCGGTGGTGAGCAGCATCGCGCGCTCGAGGTCGCCCGGTGCCAGGCGGGCCAGCTCCGTGGCGAGGTCGACCACCGGGCGGGTCAGCATGCCGCTGAACAGGTGGTCGAGCTGCGCGGCGTGATCGGCCACCACGGTGGCAATCTCGGGATGGCCATGGCCCAGAATGGCGCTCATCTGGCCGGAGGTGAAGTCGAGGATGGCGCGGCCGTCGGCGTCGTAGACGAAGCTGCCCTGCGCACGCTCGATGATCAGCGGCGCGAAAGTCCCACCGTAGCGTACGAGATGCCGGCGCGCCCGGGTCCAGAAATCGGGATCTGCGTTCCGCGTCATGGCTGGCTCGGCTCCGGTAAAGGGCAGGCCATGCTAGGGACGGACGCACCGTCGCGGTAGCTTATAGATTTGAACCGAGGCTTCAGGATTTCTGATGGCTGTCAGCCTGGATATCGATCTGCTGCGCAGCTTCGCCCATGTCGCCGAGAGCGGCGCACTGAGCCGGGCCGCGGAGCGGGTCGGGCGCAGCCAGGCGGCGCTCAGCATGCAGATGAAGCGCCTGGAGGACATCGTCGGCCAGCCACTCCTGACCCGGACCGGGCGCGGCGTGGTCCTGACGGTCCATGGCGAGCGCCTGCTGGTCCATGCGCGGCGGATCCTGGCCTCGCACGACGACGCCCTGGCGGAACTCTCCGGCGGGCGCCTGGACGGGACGCTGCGCTTCGGCTGCCCGGACGATTACGCCGACGCCTTCTTACCCGCTCTGCTGCGCAGCTTCGCCCAGCTCCACCCGGCCGTGGTGATCGAGGTGGTCTGCGCCGCGACACCACGGCTCGTGAGCCGGTACGAGCGCGGCGGCCTCGACTTGGCGCTGGTGTCGGTCCCCCTCGACGCCGAGCGGGCGATCCTGCGCCGCGAGGCGCTCGTCTGGGTCGGCGCCAAGGACGGTGCCACCGACTGGCCCGATCCGCTCCGCCTCGCGCTGGGTGATCCGGATACGCTCGACCATCGCGCGGCGCTCTCGGCTCTGTCTCGAGCCGGGCGCAACTACCGGATCGCCTATGCCAGCGGCAGCCTCGCGGGCCTACTCGCCGTTGTGCGCTCCGGGCAGGCGATCGCGGTGCTGACCCAGGCCGCGGTGCCGGGGGACCTGCGCATCCTCGCCCGCACAGCCGGCCTACCGCCCCTGCCGAAGATCGGCCTCGTGGTCCGGCTCGATGAGGGACACGCTTCGCCGCTCACCCGCGCCTTCGCGGGCCATATCCGGAGCCTGCTGCCGGTTCTGTGATCCCGATCCGTCTCGGACCGATCGCCGCCGAGCCTTCGATCACAGGAGGCCGATGACCCTGGCGCCGTGGCCCCCTACGGAAGGATGCCGTTCGATCACATCCGGAACAGCATCAAAGGCTCGCGCTTTCGCAGCCTGTTCGACCCGCTATTGATCAAACAGGAAAATCGTCAGACCGTCTCAGGGAACCACTTGTCGGTTATCCTGGGCCAGAGAGAGACGATCTTTTTGTTGTCGACGTTGATCCAATGCACATCGACACTGGGATGTTCGTTCTTGAAATCCCGATAGTTGGCATCGTTAGCCATCAGATAGAAACTGATCGCGTTCATGACGTTGCTGTCGACATGCGTGATTTTATAGAGGTAGGCCTCCCAGTCCGCGGCCTGCTTGGCCTGCTGGGCAGTTCGCGTTTCGGCGATCGATGATTCGAACCCTGCTGCCGCGGTTCGACCGTTCGGAACCGGGGTTGCCGAAGCCACTTCGCCGTTCGCGCTCACATCCGGGCGCGGATCGCCGGCGAGCTCGGGCGATGTCGCGGTCTCGGCATCGTTGACCGGCGGAGTCTCAACCTGTTGTGCGAGAAGCGTGAGCGTATCCTGTGTGGGCGCCTTCACCTGGACGAGAGCCAGCACGGCATCGGCCGCCTGGGTCGAGAGAGCGTAATGCGTCCTCGGATCCAGTGCCACCGGCACAGGAAGCACGCTGGCTATCACCGACGCGACCCGCTCCGGTGCATCGACCTGGAGAGGCCTCAATGCGGTGACGGACGTGGATGCGACCGGACTGATAGCAAACATTTCACGCGCTCCAAGGGCTAGGTCTGACGACATTCCACATAAAATTGCACCTCAACGAAGTATTACGCTCGATATTTTCGTGCAAACTATCAAATTAATATTATTTTTCTCAAGACAACCAACTTAAACAAATCTGCGCCCGCCCCAATTACGAACCTCGGCAATCCGAAGCGGCGTCGTGGTTGCGACGCTGCCAGCCGCACGAGCTGGCAGCGTCCCGTTGCAGCATCAAAATAACTTCACCGCATGAATGCACGTCGCCATACGGCCAATACCGATTGCTAAGCGCAACAGTAACTGCACTATGAATGTAAAATCAGGATTTTTAAATCGGAGCGCACCGTCGCAGCGCGTCCGATCTTCCGAAGGCTATCATGGCCGAGGAAGAGCCCGCCCGGAGTTTCATACTCCAAGCATAGGAATAAGCACATCGCAGCCTTGACATGTCAACACGTCAGCTCGCCAAGCAGCGCGTGGGGAGACTTGCTGCAATCCGGCGCCGATATTTTTCCAGTGAACCACAAAAAAGGCCTACGCTTCGTCAGCATTAGGCAATTTCAGCGATATTGATCACATCGTAAAATTCACCGCTCCTATCGCGCTCGTCGTAACGTGCCGTTCCACCACAGAAATTTGAGGGTCTGAGCGTTTGGAGGGCCGTTCGGCCGGAGGAATCGCGGTCGAAGAGCGCCTTCGTCCGAGTCGAGCCGGGCGCGAAAGGATAGCCGCGTGCGAATCAGCGGCGCGCTCAAGCCTGCGCCGCCGCGGCAGCTCGAGGGCGGCCGCGCCCGAGTCCCAGGACCAGCAGGCAGCCCGCCCCCGAGAGCACGACCAGCGGCAGCAGGCCGAGCGGATAGCTGCCGGTGGCGTCCTTGATCACGCCGAGCAGGTAGGTCCCAACGAAGCCACCGATATTGCCGATGGCGTTGATCTGCGCGATGCCGGCCGCCGCAGCACCCGCCGAGAGCCATTCGGTCGACAGCGCCCAGAACGGGCCCTTCACCGTGTAGGTCGCGGTGACGGCGAGGCACAAGATCAGGATCGTCGGCAGCAGCTGTGTGGTGGCGACCGAGGCCGCCAGGCTCAGCGCCAGCAGGCCCAAGGGTAAGGCCGTATGCCAGACCCGTTCCTGCCTCCAATCCGAGGAGCGGCCCCACAGGATCATCAGCACCGAGGCGATGCCGAACGGGATCGAGTTCAGCAGGCCGGTCTCCAGGTTCGTCAGCCCGAACGACTTGATGATCTGCGGCTGCCACAGCGACAGGCACTGGCTGGCGCCGGAGGCCCCCGCGTAGATCAGCGAGGCGGCCAGGACGTAGCGGTTGCGCATCACCTGCCAGACCGAGAGGTGGCGGGCCGGTGCCGCCTCGCCCGCGACCACGGAGGCGCGTTCGGCAGACAACCGGTCCTGGAGCCAAGCGCTCTGCTGCGGGGTGAGCCAGCGCGCCCGGCCGGGACCGTCGGGCAGGACCGCGAAGGCGATGACGCCGAGCAGCACGGCGGGCAACGCCTCCAGGATGAACAGCCATTGCCAGCCGCGGAAGCCGAGCATCCCGTCGGTGTTGAGGATCGACGCCGAGATCGGCGAGCCGAGGAAGCTGGAGATCGGGATCGCCACCATGAACACGGCCACGATCCGCCCCCGATAGGCGCGGGGGAACCAGTAGGTGAGGTACAGGATCACGCCGGGGAAGAAGCCGGCCTCGGCGGCGCCGAGCAGCAGGCGGACCGCGTAGAACGAGACGGGTCCGACCACGAAGGCCATGGCGGCCGAGACGAGGCCCCAGGTGATCATTATCCGGGCGATCCAGATCCGCGCACCGAACCGCTCCATGGCGAGGTTGCTGGGCACTTCGCACAGCACGTAGGACACGTAGAACAGGCCGCCGCCCAGCCCGAACTGCGCCGCCGACAGCCCGATATCGCGGTTCATCTGCAGGGCGGCGAAACCGGCATTCACCCGGTCCACGAAGGCGATGAAGTAGGCGAGCATCAGGAACGGCAGGATCCGCCAGATCACCTTGCGCAGGGTCGCCCGCTCGATGTCCGGGATTGCATCCGCCACGTTTGTCGGGGCCATCGTAATCCTCCGGGCTCTGCCGCCCCCGCCTTGGATCAGCGGCGACCGGCCTACCAGTCCCGGAGCACGACAACTTCGTTCGACTGTCATGGCGTTGCATCAGGCGTCGCTTCGTGCGCACGATACGCGCGAATATCCCTGCCGGCCGGGTTTGCCCGCGGCCCGCGGACATGCGAGAGAGGCCGCATGTTGACGGTCGATAGCCTCTGGCGCGCGCGGCACCGGCTCGCGCAGATCGGGAAGAAGCGGACGGGCTCGCCCCGCATCCTGGTGGTCGGAGTCTGCCAGGCCGGCTCCATGGCCAAGGTGCTGCGCTACCTGCTGCCCGACGCGCAGGTGGATTTCGTTTCCGCCTTCACGGCGGCGCGGCGCTTCCCGAAGCTGGTCGACCTGATGGCGCATGCCGACGGCTACGACCACGTCTATTCGAGCATCTACCTGCCGCGGTTCAAGGACGGCGGCACGATCGACCGGTTCCGGACCCACCCCAAGGTCCGCCTGATCCCGACCATCGTGTTCGGCGCCTATCATCCTGACCTGATCCATGTCGGCGTGCAGGATGCAGTCTCGCTCAACGGCCTGATCTCCGGCCCGATGGGTCATTCACACTCGGCGATCACGCTCTACGCCTACCTGGCGGGGTTCTCGCAGGCGCAGGCCCTGCGCCTGTTCGCGGAGCCGGTGTTCGAGCGGCTCGGCTATTTCGACCTCTGGGACGAGTCCGTGTCCTATCTGCGCGGGCTCGGCGCCCAGGCGCAGTACGATCTCGACACGCACCTCACGCGCTGGGCGCGGCGGGGCTGCTTCATGCACTCGATCAACCACACCAAGCTGTACGTGGTCGCCGATCTCGCCCGCGGGCTCCTGACCAAATCCGGTATCGCCTATCCCGAATGCGACCTCGACGCGTTCGTGCCCGACGATCTCGGCGGCCAGGGCAGCTGGCCGGTCTATCCGGAGATCGCCGCCCATTACGGCATTGCCGGGAGCGACCTGTTCTTCAAGGCGGAGACCCGCCGCTCGGGCCCCGCCCGCACCATGACCCGGGCGGAATTCGTGGCCGCTTCCTACGCGAATTACGACCGGCGCCCGCGCGAGGCCCTGGTCTCGCAGCGCGTCCAGGGCTGGCGCAACGATCCGGCGACGGTGGATTTCTTTCGCGAGGCCGCGGGGCGGGACGTCAGCCCGATCCGGCCGTCCGGCCGCGCGCCGGCTGTTCCCGCGGGGAGCCTGGCCGGCCACGCATCCTGAAACGACGGCACTGTTCTCCCCTCTACCGGCGCGTCGCGCAGTCCGGGCCGGGGCCTTACCAAGGTCGAGGAGCCCCGATGAGGCGTCAGCCTGGCAAGAACGGCCGCGCCGGATCCTACGGAATCGCGGCGGTCCTGACATTCCTCGGCTCGGCCGCCGGCCTCGTCGGCTGGAGCCGGTTCGCCGTGAGCCGGCAGATGGATCTGCCCCCAGCCCTACCTGGCCAGCTTGAAACGCTTGCAACGGACCGCGCCGGGACGGTCGCGCTCTACGGTTCGAGCGATCAGGAGGGCGTGCCGCTCCTGCTGATCCATTCGATCAATGCGGCGGCGAATGCCTACGAGGTCCGGCCCCTCTACAAGCATTACCGCGAGTCCCGTCCGGTCTACGCCCTCGACCTGCCGGGCTTCGGCTTCTCCGAACGGTCGCGCCGCCGCTACACGCCGCGGCTCATGGTCGAGGCGATCCACGCGGCCGTCGCCGAGATCCGCGATCGGCATCGGGGCGGCGCGGTCGACGCCATGGCGCTGTCGCTGTCGTGCTCCTACCTCGCCCGCGCGGCGGTGGAGCGGCCCGACGCTTACCGCAGCCTCGGCCTGATCAGCCCGACCGGCTTCGACGCCAAGCTGTCCGGTGACGGACCGCTGGACGGCCATCGCGGCCGGGATAGCGTGCGTGATCTCCTGGACCGAAAGCCGTTCGGCCGGCCCCTGTTCGACGCGCTGGCCTCGCGTCCAAGCATGCGCTTCTTCCTGCAAAAGACCTTTGGCTCGCGCGATATCGACGAGGGCCTGTTCGCCTATGATTATGCCTCGGCGCATCAGCCGGGCGCCGAGCACGCCCCCTATTGCTTCATCGCCGGCCACCTGTTCCCGACGGATTCGACGCGGCTCTACGAAGAGCTGCGCCTGCCGGTCTGGATGGTGCACGGACGCCGCGGCGATTTCGTCGATTACCGGCTGGCGCCCCGGGTCGCCGGCCGGCCGAACTGGCGCGTGGTCAGCCTGCCGACCGGCGCCTTCCCGCATTTTGAGCGGCTCGACGATGTGACCGCCGATTACGACGCCTTCCTGGCGGATCTCACCTGGGCGCCACTTCAGCCACAGGCGTGATGCGGTAGCGCAGCCAGACGACGCCGCCGGACAAGGGCTCGCAGGATGTTAGCTCGAGCTTGCACCGGCCGCCCATCGAGTCCTCTTCCCCGCCCGCAAAGTCGAACAAGGCCGGCGTGCCGGACACGCCGTCGACGGCCGGCGCGAGCAGCAGGCTGAGTTCATCGATCACGCCTGCTTTCAGCATCGAGCCGTTGATGTGGCCGCCGCCCTCGACCAGCAGCCGCTCGATCCCGAACAGCGTGCGCAGCTTGGTCACCGCCAGTGTGAAATCGACATCCCTGTCGCCCGCGAACAGGTAGGATTGTCCGCCGGCCCGCAGCGCCCGTAGGTGCGCGTCCGGTACGGACTCGGTCAGCACGACCACGATATGATCGCCCTCGATGTCGTTCCGGGCGCCCCAATCCAGGCGTCCACGCGCGTCGAGCGCCACGGCGTAGCCCGAGGCCCCGCTCTTTGCGACGTGATCCTCCCGGGGGATCGGGCTGGTGTCGTCGCGGACCGACTCCGGCAGCGGATCGGCGCTGTCGGCGTAGCCCTGCATGGTCACCCGCCCGCACATCCAGGCATCGCCCTTCAGGTCGCCGTGGACGCGCTCGTAATGGCTATCGGCGTCGAGGGTCTTCCAGCGGCGGACCTTGATCCGGCCATCCACCGAGGTGGTCATGTGACAGATGACGTAAGGGCGCTGCGCGTCGGCCATATCGTGTTCCAGGTCGGAGTCTGACTGAAACGATAGGGGCGAGAGTTCGCCCGGCAACGCGCAGCTCGGTTTTCCGGCGCCTCAGCGCAGGCGCAGGAGGCGGCGCAGCCGGTCAACGAGGTTGGGCTTCAGTTCCCGCCGGACCCGGCTTTCCGCGAAGGCGTCGACCGAAAACCGGTCGGTGGGCACGCGCCGCAGGAAGCGCTCCGCGATCTCGTAGACCACGAGGTCCGGCTTCACCGCGGCGACGTATTTCCAGTCGATCTCGGCGGACCAGATCGCGTGCACCTCCGCAAAGCTCTCGGCCAGCATGGCGGTGAGCCGGGGACCCTGGTCGAACACGTAGGAATCGCCGAACAGCACGATGCGTCGGGGATCCGCGGCCTCGGGATTGCGCATCACCGCACGCGACCCGACGAAAAAACCGCCCCGGCCGGCGACCCGGCCGGTCTCGCGCAGCTGCACCAGCGCGTTGGCCTCGCTGCGCTGCGCATGCCGCGGGAAATCGTGGGCGAAATAGGCCTCATCCATGGGCGGTTTGAGCTTGCCGCCGAGGTCGAACACGAAGCGCTCGATATGCCCGGTCGCCGCGACCACGTGCGCGGCCGGGGCGATCCCGAGCGCGGCGCACAGCGCCCGGTAGGCGGCGATGTAGCCGCGATGGTTCCAGTGCGTGTCCGTGTGCAGGTAGACCGGCCCCTCGGCCCGCGCCGCCCGCAGGGGCTCGTACAGGTCGACCCGTTCGGCTTGCGTTTCCGCCAGGAGCCGGCCGAGGCGCGTGCCCGGTGGGTCGTCCAGGTTCGGGAACGGCCGGTCCAGCGTGTCGGCATGGACCGCGATCTTTTCCGGCACGATCGCGTGGACGTAGGTCGCGCCCAGCGCTTTAGCCCGGCGGATGCGGGCCTCGACCAGCCGCACCCAGCGGCGCAGCAGGCGGCGGGTCGCCGCGGAGTCGGTGTACAGATCGACCAGCTCGTTCTTGCGGCCGATCCAGAACAGCCAGCCGTCCCGCCCGACCGCGATACCGCGCGCCCCTGTCTGAGCCAAAGCCCCGCCATCCCCTGAACGCCTGCCGGCCGCGCCGACACATGCCGCCCGTCGGCGCGGGATACAAGCCGGAAACATGGCCGATCGGCAACCGCTCCCGCCCGACGCGGCCCCTACGCGCCGTGGAGAAACACGCCCCAGCACAGGACGCTCAGCGTCGAGACGGCCGTCGACAGCGCGACGATCAGCGAGGCCGCCGCCACGTCGCTGCGCAGCTGCGCGGCGAAGACCACGACATTGCCCGCCACCGGCAGCAGACCGAGCAGGCGAACCGTATCCAGGTTCTCCGTCGCGACCGGCGCTCCGACGAGGGCGAACAGGCCGATGACCGCCGCGATCGCGCCGACCGACGCGACGTGGCGCCAGATCACGAGGTTCAGCGTCCCCCGGATCGCTGCGGCGGTGAAGCGGACCTGGCTGGCTCCCAGCCCGACCACCATCATGCCGCAGCCCGACATGAGCAGCGTCACCACCCGGAACGGCGCTTCCGAGCCGGGCGGCAGCAGATCGCGCAGCCCGAGCGCCTGACCGGCGAGGCCCGCGCCGAAGGCATAGAGCGCCGGGGTCGTGGCGACCTTCCACAGGCTCGTCCGGACCGAGAACCGATCGCGCGCCACGCAGTAGAACCCGACCGTGTTCCCGAAGATCAGCCCGCCGACATAGGCCATCACCAGGATCGGCAGGCTATCGGGGCCGAACAGGGCCAGGCCGGTCGGGACCCCGAACCAGCCGATATTGGTGTAGCTGAAGGCGCAGAACGCCAGGCGCCGGGGAACATCGGTCTTACACCGGGGCACGATCAGCGCCGCGCACAGCACCATGACCGTGCTGAAGGCCATCGACAGCGCGACGTTGCCGATCGCCGCGCCAAAATTCAGCGCCAGGGCGTTCTTGAACACGACCAGCGGAATCAAGACGTACATCAGCAGGCTGGAGAGATGCCGGATCCAGTCGCGCCCCGACAGACGTCCGACACAAAACCCGGCTGCGATGGCCCCGTAGGCCGGCAGCATCCGCGACACGAGATCACCGGCCAAGTGCATGGCTGCGTACATCGTTTTTCATCCACCTGAATTTTGTCGATTGACCGATTTATTTTCTGTATTTAGCTAATATGACGAATAAATTGGATCATAAATGAGCGAATCAGCAGATAAATACGAATATTTTTATTCTACAACTCGAGACATACGGAACGTTATCTCGAAAACATCTGTCGAGATTGGCCCCCGGCTAGGTCGGATGCGAGTCGTCGACGTTGGCAGCCGCATCGAAAGAACCGTAGAGCACCCGGGCATGCGAATTGAAGATCCACAATCGCGGCTCGTCAACGAGCCACTTCGCACCACCCTCCGAGGACCGCCATGGCGCGCCGAACCAGGACGCTGCCGCTCGGCATGCCGGTGGCCCCGCCCGAGCGGGCCAAGGCGCGCTGGGTTGTCGAGGCCCTGCGCATCGCCATCCGCGAGGGTCGGGTGGCGCCGGGCAGCCGTGTGCCGAGCACCCGTGACTTGGCCGGGCAATGGGGCGTCAGCCGGGGGCTCGTGAGCGCGGCCTATGAGGAGCTTCAAGGCGAGGGCCTGCTGGAATCCGCGCCGGGATCGGGGACCTATGTGCGCGCGGGCGCCGTCGATCCCCGACCCGGAGGTGCCGAGGTCACGCCGCCGCGCGAAAAAATCGAATCCGGCTGGATCCGGGTGAACCCTGAGCGGCCCTTCATCGCCCGCGAGACCGATGTCTCGCAATTCCCGATCGGCGTCTGGAAAAGGCTGGCGCAGCGCGTCCTGTCGGAGGCCGACACCCGGTTTTTCTATGATCCGGACCCGGCCGGCTCCGAGGAACTCAGGCTTCAGGTCGCGCGGTATCTGGGCTTCGCCCGGGGCATCCGGTGCGATCCCGACGACATCCTGATCACCACCGGAACCCGGCACAGCCTGGATCTCTGCCTGCGCGGCCTCGCGCGGCCCGGTGATCGCGTCTGGACCGAGTCGCCGGGCTATGCCGGGGCGGAAGTGCTGATCCGCGCTCACGAGCTCGAAGCCGTCCCGGTCCCGGTGGATACGGATGGCTTCCAGGTCGAGACCGCCGAGGCGATGGCCCCGGAGGCGTCGTTGTGCCTCCTCACCCCGTCGCACCAATCCCCACTCGGCGTCCGCCTGTCGCTCGATCGGCGGACCAGATTGCTGGAATGGGCCGAGCGACAGGGCGCCTACATCGTCGAGGACGATTACGACGGCGAGTTCGTCTTCGAGCAGGTCAGGGTTCCGGCGTTCAAGGCCATGGATGCCGGGGACCGGATCATCCACGCCGGGAGCTTCAACAAGAGCTTATTTCCGACGCTGCGGATCGGCTACATGGTCGTGCCGCGGGCGATCCGCGCGCGCATGCGCACCCTGCGGGCCGATACCGGGCGGGGCAACAGCACCCTGGAGCAGAGCATCCTGTCCCGGTTCATCGCCGAGGGCCATTTCGCCCAGCACATCCGCCGCATGGAGCGGGTCTACAAGGACAAGTGCGCCCGAAGCCTGCAGGCGATCCGACAGGGCTATGGCGGTCCGCTCGGCGTGCTCGGCACGCAGGGTGGGTTCCATTTCTTCCTCCGGCTGCCCGATGGGCTGGACGCCGCGCGTTTCGCGGAAAGCTGCCGCCAGAACGGGCTGATGCTGCAAACCGCCTCCCTGCAGGGCGCGGAGAGGCGCGAAACCGGTATCGTGGTGGGGTATTCGTCGCTGACATCCGAGACGATCGATCGGGCCGGCGCGATGCTCGGCCGGCTCCTGCGCAGCGGTTGAGGCCGTTGGCGCCCCGCATGGTGGACCGGTCCCGTCCCGATCCTCTAAGTGTTAGGCCGCCGCCCGGAGCGGCGACAGCCCGTGGAATCCGATGATCGATCTGACGCTCGAGGCCGCCCGCAGCATCGTGGACACTGCCCTGCGCGAAGCCCGGACCCGCGGCCTCAAACCGATGGCCGTCGTGGTCTACGATGCCCGGGGCGCGCTCAAATCCGTCGCCGTCGAGGATGGCACGTCCCTGCGCCGGGCCGAGATCGCCAGCGGGAAAGCCAATGGCGCCCTGGCTTTGGGCCTCGGCTCCCGGGCGATCCACGCCCGCGCCGAGGCGCAGCCCTATTTCGTGGCGGCGGTAAGCCATGTCGCCGGCCCGGCCGCGCTCGTGCCAGTGGCGGGCGGCGTGCTGATCCGTTCCCAGGAAGGGCGGCTGCTCGGGGCGGTCGGCATCTCCGGCGACACCTCCGACAACGACGAGATCTGCGCGGTGGCGGGTATCGAGGCCGCCGGGCTGGTGGCCGAGACCGGCGCCTAAGCATGGCGATCCGCCGGCGCGAATGGCTGGCCGGCGCCGCCGCCCTCGCGGCCACGCGGCCCGCCTCCGCCGGCGAAGCCGCGCTCTACCGGCGCGGTAACGATGCCGATCCCGAGACGCTGGATCCGCACCGCTCCTCCTCGGTGGCGGAGGCGCATATCCTGCGCGACCTGTTCGACGGCCTCCTGACCTACGACAATCACGGCGCCATCATCCCGGGCGCCGCCCGCGCCTGGACCGTCTCCGAGGACGGTCTGACCTTCCGGTTCGACCTGCGTCCGGACGGCAAATGGTCGAACGGCGAGCCGGTGACCGCGGACGATTTCGTTTATGCGTTCCGCCGGATGCTCGCCCCGGCCACGGGGGCGAAATACGCCGAAATCCTTTCGCCGATCCGCGGGGCGGCTGCTTTCAACCGCGGCGAAGCGACCGGCGACGCGCTCGGGGTGATCGCGGAGGGTCCCCTCAAGCTCACGATCACCCTCGAACAGCCGACGCCTTACTTCCTCGAACTCCTGACCCACCAGACCGCCCTGCCGGTGCATCGGGCCTCGGTGGAGCGCTACGGCGATTCCTTCACCCGGCCTGGCAACTTCGTGACCAACGGCCCCTACAGGCTGATCGACCGGGTGCCGGGGGGCGCCATCACCCTGGAGGTCAATCCGCACCATCCCGAGGCCGGGATAATCGCGATCCGGCGCGTCGCCTTCCTGCCGATATCATACCTGTCGGCGGCCGTGCGCCGCTACGCCGCCGGGGAACTCGATTCGCTCTCCCAGCTCCCAGTCGACCAGATCGTCGACCTGCGCCGCCGCTTCGGCACGCAGGTGGTGCTCGGGCCGTCGCTCGGGCTCGAAGTCCTGGCGATCAACACCCGCAAGGCGCCGTTCTCGGACCGGCGAATCCGCCAGGCCCTGTCCTTGCTCATCGACCGCGAATACCTCGCCGACGGCCTCTACGGCGGCACCATGAGCCCGGCCTATTCCATCTGCCCGCCGGGCATCGACAATTATCGCACGCCCCCCGAGACGGCGGGCCGACAGGGCCTGCCGATCGACCACGAGGCAGAAGCGCGACGCCTGCTGTCGGAGGCGGGGTTCGGCCCCGGCCGGCCGCTCACCGTCGAGTATCGGTTCAACGTCAGCGACAACAACCGCAACACCGCCGTGGCGGTCGCCGAGATGTGGCGCGATCTCGGGATCGAGACCCGGTTCGTCTACACCGACGCCAAGACGCATTTTGCCTTTCTGCGCGACGGCGGGTCGTTCGACGTCGCCCGCTACGCCTGGATCGCCGATTATTCCGACCCGCAGAATTTTCTGTTCCTGCTCCAGAGCGGCAACGATGGATTGAACGCCGGCCGCTGGTCGGATCCCGCCTATGACGCGCTGCTGGCGCAGGCGGCCTCGGAGCGCGACCTCACCCGCCGGGCCGACCTGCTCTACGACGCCGAGACCATCGCGCTCCGCGAGCTGCCCTGGATCCCGCTGATGCATTACCGCTCGAAGGCGCTGATCGCGCCGCGGCTGCACGGCTACACACCGAACGTCCGCAACGCCGCGCCGACCCGCTTCCTGAGGCTCGACGCGTGATCCGCTTCATCCTGCGCCGCCTCGCGCAATCGGTGCCGACTTTGTTCGCGGTCGTGGCCGTCAACTTCTTTCTGATGCGGCTCGCGCCCGGCGGCCCCTTCGACCTGGAGCGCCCACTTGCGCCGACCGCCATGGAGAACCTACGCCGGGTCTACGGCTTGGATCAGCCACTGATCGTCCAGTTCGGCAGCTATCTGGCGGCCCTGGCGCGGGGCGATCTCGGGCCGTCCTTCTCGTTCCGCGATATGAGCGTGCTCGACCTGATCGCCCGGGGCCTGCCGGTCTCGGCGACGCTGGGCGCCCTGGCGCTGGCGCTGGCGGCCTGCTTAGGGATTGGGCTCGGGACCGCGGCGGCGCTCCGGCGCGGCGGCGCGCTGGACCGGCTCCTCGGTCTCGGCGCGGCCCTGACCCTGTCGCTGCCGAGCTTTGTCGTGGCGCCGCTGCTGCAGATCGTGTTCGGGCTGAGCCTCCGCTGGTTGCCCTTGAGCGGCTGGGAGGGCGGCGCGCCGAGCCACCTGATCCTGCCGGTGGTCACCCTAGCCCTGCCGCAAGTCGGCGCGCTCGCCCGACTGACGCGAGCGTCGCTCAGCGAAGTCCTGCGCACCCAGCCGGTGCGGACCATGCGCAGCCTCGGGCTGCCACCGTCCCGCATCACCCGGCACGCCCTGCGCGGCGCGCTGCTGCCGGTGGTGGCTTATCTAGCGCCGCTGGCGGCCGCCCTGCTCACCGGATCCGTGGTGGTCGAGACGATCTTCGGCCTGCCCGGGATCGGGCGCTACTTCGTGGAGGGGGCGCTCAACCGCGACTACACGTTGGTGATGGGCACCGTCCTGCTGGTGGTGGCCCTGGTGATCGTCCTCAACCTGATCGCCGACCTCGCCTGCGCCTGGCTCGACCCGCGCCTGCGGAATACCGCGTGAGTGCCACCCGCGCCCTGGCCGGCCCGGCCGCCCGCACCCTGTCGCGTCTCGCCCGCGAGCGCGTGGCGATGGTCTCGCTCACCGTCCTGATCCTGATCGCCCCGGCCTGCCTGTTCGGGCCGGCGCTGACCGGGCACGATCCGACCCGGGCCTATCCGGACTTGCGCCAGCTCCCCGCCGGCCTGACGGCACAGCCCGATCCCGACCATCTGCGCCCGGCCCTGGAACGCCTCGCCTTCCGGATGCGCACACGCCTCGACGACGTGGCCCGTGACGGCGACGCGCTGCGCCTCACGCTCAGCTCCGAGGCTGGGGTGGACCGGCGCAGCCTCGTCTACCTGCCGCGCTCCGACCTGTTCGGCGAGCCAAACGTTATCGCCGACACCGAGGACGGGAAACGTCTTGTCGTGGCTGTGCCGCTCCGGCGCCTGTCCTTCCCGCTCGGCACCGACGTGCACGGCCGCGACCTGCTCACCCGCTGTCTCGTCGCCGGACGGGTCTCGCTCCTGATTGGGCTCATCGCCACCCTGGTCGCGCTCCTCATCGGCGTCGGCTACGGCGCCACGGCGGGGTTCATCGGCGGCGCCGTCGATGCCGTGATGATGCGGCTGGTGGACGTGCTCTACGCCCTGCCCTTCGTGTTCTTCGTCATCCTGCTGCTGGTGTTCTTCCGGCCAAGCCTGACGCTGATGCTGGTGGTCATCGGCGCCGTCGAATGGCTGGACATGGCCCGCATCGTCCGGGCACAGACCCTGTCCCTGCGTGAGCGCGACTTCGTCCGCGCGGCCCGCGCCCTTGGGCTCGGCACGCCCCGCATCATCCTACGCCACATCGTGCCGAACACGTTTGGCCCGGTGGCGGTGGCCGCGACCCTGCTGGTGCCGCGGGTGATCCTGTTAGAGAGTTTTCTGTCTTTCCTTGGGCTTGGTGTGCAGGAGCCGGACACGAGCTGGGGCGTGCTCATCGCCGAGGGCGCACGGGCAATCGAATCGGCGCCGCACATGCTGGCCGGTCCGGCGGCCTTCCTGATCACCACGCTGGTCGCCCTGACCCTGATCGGCGACGGTCTCGCCGATGCCGTCGACCCCAGGGCCGACTAGCCTCAGCTCAACAGCCGGATCGGCGCACCGGCGAGCCAAGCCTCGATATCCTCCACCGCCTGGGTGAAGAACGTCCGGTAATTGTTGCGCGTGACGTAGCCGACATGCGGCAGCGCCAAAACATTCGGCAGGCGTCGGAACGGGCTGTCGGCCGGCAGCGGCTCGGTCTCGAACACGTCGAGCCCCGCCCCCGCGATCCAGCTCTCCTCCAGGGCCCGGACCAGGGCGGCCTGATCGACGATTGGCGCCCGCGACGTGTTCACCAGGATGGCGCTCGGCCGCATCCGGCGCAGCTCAGCCTCACCGAGGAGGCCGCGCGTCCGGTCGCCGAGGACGAGGTGGATCGTCACCACGTCGCTGGCTTCCAGTAACGCTTCCTTGGACTCGGCGCGCTCGACGCCGGCCGCCGCTGCCCGGGCGTCGTCGAGATTCGGGCTCCAGGCGATCACCCGCATACCGAAGGCCCGGCCGATCGCGGCGACCCGCGAGCCGATCTTGCCGAGCCCGAGCACGCCCAAAGTCGCTCCGGCAAGATCCATCCCGACCGTACTCTGCCAGGGGCCGCCGTCGCGCAGGTTCCGGTTCTCGAGCGGGAGATGGCGGGCGAAACCGAGGATCAGGGCCCAGGTCAACTCGGTCGGCGGCGTCGGGCTCGACTCCGTGCCGCAGACCGTGATGCCGCGCGCCCGCGCCGCCGCCCCATCGATCGCCAGATTGCGCATGCCGCTGGTGACCAGCAGCTTCAGCCGGGGCAACCGCTCCAGCAAATCCGCCGGGAAGGGCGTGCGCTCGCGCATGATGACCAGGATCTCGGCCTGCTCGATCCTGGATACCAGGGCGTCCCGATCCGCGATGTGATCGGTGATGTTTGAGACCGCAAGCCGGTCGGACAGACGCGCCCAGTCGGCGAGGCCGAGCGCCGCGTTCTGGTAATCGTCGAGGATCAGGCAGGTTTGCACGGCGCACGCTCTCTGCAGAAGGTGGCGAACGTTTCAAGAAATGTCACGGCCGCCGAGCGCGTGGGTGGCGCACCGACGATCTGTGCGATGCCATCCGGCGTTTCGTTGAGCAGCGACAGGCGGAAGAAGATCTCAGGATTAAAATTCGTACTGATCGTCGCGAGCACCGTGCGCATGACCTGCAGCATGTCATCGCCCCTCTGGGAGGCGTGGACGAGCGCGATCGGCTTATCGATCACGTGATGTGTCGCGACGAGCCAATCGATCGCGTTTTTCAGCCCGCCGGGAATGGACCGGACATATTCGGGGCTCGATAGGATCATGCCATCGCAGGCGTGAACGCTCTGCATGAAATCCTGCACCGCGACAGGAGTCAGCGGGCCCTCCAGATCTGGCGAAAAGACCGGGAGGCTTCCAACGCGATCATAGACATCGATGCGCATGCGCGTCGGAGCGACCGCCTGCAACGCCCTCAAAAGCGCGGTGTTCGTCGATGCGCGGCGCGTGCTCCCGGAAAGCGCGAGAAGCCTCATCTTCGTCTGACAAGCTGACGCAGGCGACACCTCGTTCCCGCCATCGACCGTCAACGGGCCGCCGCCAGCGCCTCGAACGCCGCCGCGACCCCGGCTGCCCCCGGATCCTCCACGCCGGCGAGATCCGCAGCCGCGAGGTAGCTGGAACGGCCGGTGGCGGCGCGGTCCATCCGGGCCGTGGCGGCGGCCCCTGAGCGGGCGGCAGCCGCGGCGGCGTCGAGGCCGCCGGCTTGCAGCGCATTGAGCGCCGGGATTAGCGAGTCCAGCAGCGTGCGGTCGCCCGGGCCGGCGCCGCCGTAGTTGCGCACCCGGGCCACGCCCTGGGCCAGGGCGTCGGGCCAGGCGGTGCCGTCCGTGAGCGCGGACGCGGTGGCGGCGAAGAAGATCGAGGCCAGCACGCCGCTGGAGCCGCCGACGGCGCGGCCGATCCGCTCGGCGAGCGCGCGGCACAGGGCGGGCGGATCGGCCTGGGGCAGCCGGTCGAGATCCGCCGCGACCGCCCGGGCCGCGCCCGCGAAGGTCGTGCCGGTGTCGCCGTCGCCGACCTTCGCGTCGAGGGCGTTCAGCGCCACCTCGGCGGCGATGAGGGCCCGCGTCACGGCGGCGATCCGGGCGGCCACGATCGGATCCCGCGACGGCGTGAAGGCCTCGCCCGCCAGTCCCTCCGGGATCGGGCGCAGGACCGGCGGGGCGATCCGCACCGCGCCGGGCCAAGCCGGAAGGGGCACCGGCGCCAGGAGGGCTTCTTCGAGCACATCGTCCAGGGGCAGGATCGACAGCGAGGCGCCGTGCATGTCGAGCGCCGTCATCAGCGGCGCCGGGCCGAGGAGCAGGCGCACCCGCCGGCCGAGTTCGGTGGCCAGGACGGCCTGGGTCAGGACCTGCATCTCCAAGGCTGTGGCCGAACCGAGATTGTTGACCAGCAGCGCCAGCGGGTCTGCGCCCGAAAAACGTTCGGTCATCAGCCGCGCCAGATCGCCCGCCTGCGGCAGCGTGATCCGCTCGACCCCCGGCTCGCCGTGGATGCCGAGGCCGAGCTCGGCCTGCCCTTCGGCCAGGCGTTCGCTGCGCGGCGAGCCGGGGATGGTGGCGGTGGAGACCGCGATGCCGAGCGACTGGGCGGAGGCCGCAACCCGGCGGGCGAGAGCCGCCACCGTCTCGAGCGGTGCGCCGGCCTCGGCGGCATGACCCGCGATCTTATGGACGAACAAGGTGCCGGCCACGCCCCGGGGCTGCTTCGCCTCCCGCAGCGCGATGTCGTCGGCCACGATCACGGTCTCGACCTTTTTCCCAAGCGCCCGGGCGCGTTCGGCGGCGAGGCCGAAGTTGAGGCGGTCGCCCGCATAGTTTTTGATGATCAGCAGGCAGCCGGCCGGCCCGGTCACCGCCAGGATGCCGGCGAGAACCGCGTCGACGCTGGGCGAGGCGAAGACATCGCCGCACACCGCCGCGCTCAGCATGCCCGGACCGACGAAGCCGGCATGGGCTGGCTCATGGCCTGAGCCGCCGCCGGAGATCACCGCGACCTTGCCGGGATCGATCTCGGCCCGCAGCACCACGCGGATCCCGGGATCGCCGTCGAGCCGGGCGAGGCGGCCGCCGCTGGCGGCCAGCAGGCCCGCGATGGCGTCGGTGACCAGGGTGGCGCGGGTCTCGATGAAATGGGCCATGGCGTGACCTTCTGCGATCGCGGTTCGCAGGTGTCTCCCTGCGCGCCGTCACAGCGGCTTGTCTGAGCAATCGCGGCCGCCGGCGCAACGGCCGGCGGCAGGTTTCCTCGGCGTCCTGACCTATTCCTTCACGGCGCCGGTGAGGGCGGAGACGTAATACTCGACGAAGAACGAGTAGAGGATCACCAGCGGCAGGGAGCCGAGCAGGGCGCCGGCCATCAGCGAGCCCCACTTGTAGACGTCGCCATCCACGAACTCGCTGACCACCGCGATCGGCACGGTCTTGTTCTGCGTCGAGGACAGGAAGGTCAGCGCGTAGATGAACTCGTTCCAGCAGAGCGTCAGGGAAAAAATCCCGGCCGAGATCAGGCCCGGGAAGGCGAGCGGCAGGATGATCTTGGTCAGGATCTGCCAGCGGCTCGCGCCGTCCATCAGCGCGCATTCCTCCAGTTCGTAGGGGATGGTCTTGAAGTAGCCCATCAGCAGCCAAGTCGAGAACGGGATCAGGATGGTCGGATAGGCCAGGATCAGGGCGATCGGCGAGTCGAACAGTCCGTAGGCCTGGATGATCGTGGCGAGCGGGATAAACAGGATCGAGGGCGGCACGAGGTAGGCGAGGAAGATCGCGGCGCCGACCCAGCCCGCGCCGTTGAAGCGGACGCGCACGCAGGCATAGGCCGCGAGCACGCTGGCGAACAGCGACAGGATCGTGGCGGCGACCGACACGTACATCGTGTTCCAGAGCCAGCGCGGATACTGGGTCTCGAACAGCAGCTTGTTGATGTGCTTCAGCGTCGGATCCACCACCCAGAACGGGTTGAACCGCTCCATGTCGATCAGCTGCTCGTCCGGTTTGATCGCCGTCAGCGCCATCCAGTAGAACGGGAAGAGCAGCACCACGAGGATGATGAGGAGCGGCAGGTAGGTGGTCACGAGCCGCCGGGGCAGCCGCTCGAGATAGGCCATTCCCTCGCTGTCGTCGGTCAGCCCGGCGGGGCGGGCCGCGATCACGGGTGCGAGGCGCGGGTCGGCATGGGCGGGTGGAGCGGGCGCGCTCATCGGTCGGTTCCCCCGGATTGCCAGGCCCGGCGCTGGAGGCCGAACCACGAGATGCCGATCGCGGCGAGCAGGAACGGCACCATCGCGGTGGCGATCGCCGCGCCCTCGCCGAGCGTCCCGGAGAGGATGCCGCGCTGATACGACAGGGTCGCCATCAGGTGCGTGGCGTTGACCGGGCCGCCCCGGGTCATCGCCCAGATCAGCTGGAAGTCGGTGAAGGTGAACAGCACCGAGAAGGTCATCACCACGGCGATGATCGGCGTCAGCAGCGGCAAGGTGATGCGGGAAAAAATCTGCCAGTTCGAGGCGCCGTCGAGCGTCGCGGCCTCGTAGAGCGAGGGCGAGACCGTCTGGAGCCCGGCGAGCAGCGTGATCGCGATGAACGGCACGCCGCGCCAGATATTGGCGAAGATCACGCAGGCCCGCGCCATGGTGGGCTCACCGAGGAAGTCGATGTTGCCGTCGATGACTCCGAGATGGCGCAGCGACCACGAGATGATCGAGAACTGGCTATCGAAGATCCACCAGAACGCGATCGCCGAGAGGACGGTGGGCACCACGAACGGGATCAGCACGATCGACCGGACGATCGACTTGAACGGCATGTTCTTGTTGAGAAGAAGCGCCAGGTAGAGGCCGACCGCGAACTTCACCACCGACGCCACGGCCGTGTACAGGCAGGTGTTGAACACCGAGATCCAGAACACGTCGTCGTCCCAGAGCCAGGCGTAGTTCTCCAAGCCGATGAAGACGCCCTCCCGGCCGATCCGGGTATTGGTGAAGGACAGCCAGATGCCCTTCAGCAGCGGATAGGCGAGGAACAGGCCGAGGATCAGCGCCGTCGGCAGCATGAACCAGAAGCCCGCCCAGCCGCGGCTGGCGCGCAGGCGTTGCCATCCTGAGCGCGTCGGGACCGCGAGCGGGGCAGGCTGGGTCAGGGCCGTGTGCGCCATGGGTTCGCCTCGGGATCGAGGCCGCGGGCGGGGCGCCCGCGGCCAGCCGCGTTCAGGTGTTGCGGAAGATGCGCTGGGCCGCGCGCTCGGCATTGCGGATCGCGGTCTTCACGTCCTCCCGGCCGGTGCAGTGGCTCGCGAACATGTCGACCACGACGAAGTCGGCGAGCACCGCGGCGATGCGCTCGCTCACCGGCGCCTGGCCGCCGGCCGCGAGCGACCGCCGTCCCGCCTCGGCAAAGACCGCGTTCTTCGGATCGCTCGTCCAGATCGGGTTCTTGGGGTAGTTCGACAGCGGCTCACAGAGGTAGCCCTGCGCCCCCTCGATCCACGGACCGTAGTTCGAAGCCTCCATCATGAAGGCGATGAACGCCTTACAGGCGTTGGGTGCCTTCGAATACTTGAACGCCAGAATCGGGAAGGCGAGCTGGAACTCGGTGGGTTTGCCGGCGGGACCGATCGGCCAGACAGCGTGGTCCATGTCCTCGGCGAGCTTCGGGTTGTCCTTCTTGGCAGCGGCGTAGATCGAGATGCCGTTGTGGGTGAGGTACAGATCGCCCGCCAGGAACGCCTTGTTGTTCGAGGAATCGTTCCAGGACACGGTTCCGGGCACGAAGGTCTCGTACATCGACTTGACGTATTCGAGCGCCTTGGCGGTCTCGGGCGAGTTGATCACGATCTTCTCATTGGCGTCGACCAGGTTGCCGCCATGGGACCAGAGCGCCCAGTGGCACCAGGTGTTGGCGTCGCCGGTGGCGTGACCGAGGGCGAAGCCGGCCGGGGTGTTGTTCTTCTTGAGCGCCCGGCACAGTTCGAGGAAGCCGGCGGTATCCTCGGGGAACTTGCTGAACCCGGCCTTCTGCATGGCCGAGATGCGGTAGTTCGGGTAGCCGCCGTTGAAGCCCACGGGAATCGCGATCCACTTGCCCTTGACCTTGCCGTAGGCCTCCGCCGACGGGAACCAGGGGCCGTACTTCTTGGCCAGGGATTCAGCGACGTCCTCCAGCGGCAGGCACTTGTCCGGGAACAGGGCCGGGAACGAGAACAGGCCCCAGACCATGTCGGGACCCTGCCCGGTATTGGCCGCCACCGATGCCTTGGGCTGGATGTCGTCGAAGGATTCGTTGGTGACCGAGACTTTGACGCCGGTCGCCTTGGTGAAGGCGTCGACCATGCGCAGGAACGCCTCGTCCTCGCTGGGGATGAAGCGCTTCCAGCGCAGCACCGACAGGCTGGCCCCGGGCTCCGGCTTCCATTCGGCGGTCTGGGCCCAGGCCCGGGCGAAGCCGAGGAGATCGGCGCCGGCGGCGAGGCCGGTCGCGGCGGCGCCCGCCAGGAGGGATCGGCGGTCGAGTTTGGACATCGTGGCGTCACTCCCTGGGTGGATCGGTCCGCCGGGGACCGGGTTCGGCGGCGCGTCAGGTCGGCAGGCGCCGGCCCGTCTCGGCATCGAAGAAGTGCACACGGTTCGGCCGCAGGTGGACGGTCTCGCCCGGCCCCTCGCTGACGCGCTCGCGCAGCACGCAGGTGAAGTCCTGGCCCTCGGCCCGCACCGCCAGCATCGTCTCGGAGCCGGTGGGCTCGACCACCACGACCTCGGCGGCGATCCCGTCCGGCGCGAGGTCGAAATGCTCGGGCCGCATCCCGAGGACCAGCTTGCGGCCCTCGGCGCCGGCCGGCGCCTCGGTCAGGGGGATGATCAGCCCCGTATCGGCAGCGAAGACCAGGTGGCCGTTCCGGCGCACCGTGCCGTGCACGAAATTCATCGCGGGCGATCCGATGAAGCCCGCCACGAACAGGTTGTCGGGCCGGTCGTAGAGCTCCAGCGGCGGGCCGATCTGCTCGACCACGCCGTCATGCATCACCACGATCCGATCGGCCATGGTCATGGCCTCGATCTGGTCGTGGGTGACGTAGATGGTCGTGGTCTTCAGGCGCTGGTGCAGCTCCTTGATCTCGGTGCGCATCGCCACGCGTAGCTTGGCGTCGAGGTTCGAGAGCGGCTCGTCGAACAGGAAGACCTGCGGATCGCGCACGATGGCTCGCCCCATGGCGACGCGCTGGCGCTGCCCGCCGGAGAGCTGGCGCGGGTAGCGGTCGAGGAGATGCGTCAGCCCGAGGATCTGCGCGGCCTTGCTGACCCGCGTGTCGATCTCGGCCGATCCGGCTTTCCTGATCCGCATGGAGAACGCCATGTTCTCGCGGACCGTGAGATGCGGATAGAGCGCGTAGTTCTGGAACACCATCGCGATGTCCCGCTCCTTGGGCGGGACATCATTGACCACACGCTCGCCGATACGGATCTCGCCGCCGGAGATATTCTCCAGCCCGGCGATCATGCGCAGCAAGGTCGACTTTCCGCAGCCCGAAGGCCCGACCAGGATCACGAACTCGCCGTCCCGTATATCTACGGAGACGCCGTGGAGGACGTTCGTCGACCCGAAAGCCTTGCGAACCTCGCGGATTCCCACCGAGGCCATGCTTCCTCCCGATCAGGGTCGCTCTGACGGCGACTCCTCTGGAAGCAGTACACGGGAGCGCTTTTCGGAAAGCAAGCCGACGGCATCTGAATTTTAAATCATAGCTCGCTTCTGTCAGGGTCTTCCCTATGGATTTTTTGTGCAGGTGATGGGATTACGCGCGGAGTCGTCCTGAAGAGCGACTCATCCGGACCACCGCATTGGATCGGTGACGAGGCTGCCGGCATGAAACATTCTGCCGGCGCTCGAATCGAAGCTGGGTGCTAAGGCGGCTCATGCCGGCCCCGCTGGCGGCGCACTGTCCAGGACGGATCGCGCGCGGACCAGCGAGGCGAAAGACCAAAAAATTCCGAGGGATGAGGACAGCATGGCATTATCCGGTCTGAGCGCCCGCGAGATCCTGCCCGACGATGCCGGTCGCGGCGCCCTGGTCGGCCGGGTGTGGCGCCCGGATGTGAACGGTCCGAGCGTCGTGGCGATCCGGCCGGATCCAGACGGCGCGATGCGGGTCGTGGACATCACCGCCCGATTTCCCACCGTCAGCGACCTGTGCGAGGCGCCGGACCCCGCCGCGGCCTTGCGTTCCGCCGAGGGCGCGGATCTCGGCAGCCTCGACGCGATCGTCGCCAACACCCCGCCCGACAGCCGCGATGCCGGGCGTCCGTGGCTCCTCGCCCCGGTGGACCTCCAGGCGCTGAAGGCCGCCGGCGTCACCTTCGCGACCTCCATGCTGGAGCGGGTCATCGAGGAGCGGGCCCGGGGCGATCTCGCCGCCGCTTCGGCGATCCGCGCCGAGGTCGAGCGCCTGGTCGGCCGCGACCTGCGCCGGCTGAAGCCCGGCTCGCAGGAAGCCATGGCGCTCAAGGAGGTGCTGGTCGCCCAGGGCGCCTGGAGCCAGTATCTCGAGGTTGGAATCGGACCGGATGCCGAGATCTTCACCAAGGCGCAGCCGCTCTCCGCGGTCGGCTGCGGCGCCGATGCCGGGCTGCACCCGGATTCGCACTGGAACAACCCCGAGCCCGAGGTGGCCCTGGCGGTCTCGTCCAAACAGAGGATGGTGGGTGCGACGCTCGCCAACGACGTGAACCTGCGGGACTTCGAAGGACGGTCTGCGCTGCTGCTCGGTAAGGCGAAGGATAACAACGCCTCCTGCGCCCTCGGGCCGTTCCTTCGCCTGTTCGACGAAACCTTTGGCCTCGACGACATCCGGCGGACCACCGTAACCCTCGAAGTAACTGGGACCGATGGGTTCCGGATGGAGGGCACCTCGCCGCTGGCCGAGATCAGCCGCGATCCGGAGGAGCTGGTCGCAGCCCTGATGGGGCGCACGCACGATTATCCCGATGGCGCGATCCTGCTGCTCGGCACCATGTTCGCGCCGATCCAGGACCGGCACGGGCCGGGCCTCGGCTTCACCCATGCGGAGAACGACCGCGTGGTGGTGGCGAGCCCGGAACTCGGCCGCCTCGTCAACCGGATGCGCCCCTGCGACGCCTGCGAGCCCTGGACGTTCGGCGCCCGCGCGCTGATGCGCAACCTCGCGGCGCGCGGGATTCTGTGACAGAGGCTCGCGCTGAAGCTCCCCGGAACACGCCGATGACAGAAGCCGAATCCATCCTCGCGCGTCTCTCCGACATCGTCGGGCCGTCCGGCGTCATCACCGGCGAAGAATTGCTCGGCCGCTCGGCGAACTGGACCCGGCCGACCGAGCCCTGCGCAGCGCTCGCCCTGGTCCGGCCGCGCAACACAACCGAGACGAGCGCCGTGATGGCGGCCTGTCACGCAGCCGGTGTCGCGGTGGTCCCGCGCGGCGGCGCGACCGGTCTCGTCGACGGCACCCTCTGCGCCCCGGACGAGATCACCCTGTCCACCGAGCGCATGACCGGCATCGAGCCAGTCGATCCGCTGGGCATGACCGTGGTGGTCGGCACCGGCGCCACCATCGAGAGCGTGCAGAACGCGGCCACGGAGAGCGGCCTGTTCTTCCCCCTCGATCTCGGAGCCCGCGGATCGGCCACGATCGGCGGCGCAATCTCGACCAATGCCGGCGGCCTGCGCGTGCTGCGCTATGGCATGATGCGCGAGATGGTGCTGGGTCTGGAGGCGGTGCTCGCCGACGGCACGGTGGTCTCGTCGATGCGGCCGCTGATCAAGAACAACACCGGCCTGGACCTGAAACAGATCTTCGTCGGCACCGAAGGGACGCTCGGCATCGTCACCCGCGCCGTCCTGCGGCTTCGCCCGGAGCCGGCCGGATACGCCACCGCGCTGATCGCCTGCCCGGGGGTGGATGACGGCGCCCGGGTCCTGCGCGCCGCCCAGAGCGCGTTCCAGGGGCGCGTGTCATCCTTCGAGGGCCTCTGGCCGGATTTCTATCAGGTGATGACCGCCCCCGGTCGGGCGACGGCGCCGCTGAGCTACGACTATCCGTTCTACGCCATCATCGAGGTCGAGTGCGTGCCGGAGGAATCCGACCGGTTCCTCGGCCTCCTCGAAGGCCTGATGGGTGAGGGCACGATCCTCGACGCGGCGGTGGCCTCCTCGGAGGAGCAGCGCCGGGGGATGTGGCGCATCCGCGACCGGGTCGAGCACCTGAACGCCGACAGGATCGAGCGCGCCTTCGACGTCAGCGTGCCGCTCTCGAAGATGGACGGCTACGTCCGGGCGACGCTTGAGCGCCTGGCGGCAATCCCAGGCTGCCGCGCGGTGGTCTACGGGCATATCGGCGACAACAACCTGCACTGGAACACGACCCGCCTCGACCCCGCGGGCAACGCCGCCATCGACGCGGCGATCTACGCACCGCTGGCCGAGCTGAACGGCTCGGTCTCGGCCGAGCACGGCATCGGCCTGGAGAAGCGCGGCAAGCTGCCCCTGTCGCGCTCCCCGGAGGAAATCGGCGCTATGCGGTTGATCAAGCGCGCGCTCGACCCGGACAACCGGCTGAACCCGGGCAAGATTTTCTGAAGGCCGGTTCGATGGCGGCGATCCGGCTGGCCGTGCGTCTCACGCCGCGCGGCGGGCGCGATGCGGCGGATGGCTGGGCGCGAGACGAGAAAGGCCAGCCTTATCTCAAGGCGCGGGTTTCCGCGCCGCCGGTCGATGGCGCCGCCAATGCGGCGCTCGAAAAGATGATCGCCAAAGCGCTCAAGATCGGCCGCAGCTCGGTCCGGATCGCCGCCGGCGACCAAAGCCGACTGAAGATTTTGGAGATCGACGGTATTACCCAGGCCGATCTCGATCGTACGTTCGGTGCGCCGGAGTGAACAACGGGCCGAGATTGATCCATCCCGGCCCGAACGCTCCTCAGAATGCGACCTTGTCCCCGCCCTTGAGCGCCAGCATCTCTCGCGCCTCGTCCGGCGAGGCGACCGCGAGGCCCAGCCCCTCGATGATCGCGCGGACGCGGCGGACCTGCGCGGCGTTGGTCTCGGCGAGCTTGCCGGGGCCGTCCCAGAGGCTGTCCTCCAGGCCGACGCGGATGTTGCCGCCCATCGCGGCGGCCATGGCGGCGATGTTCATCTGGTTGCGGCCGGCCCCCAGCACCGACCATTGGTACTGATCGCCGAACAGCCGGTCGGCGGTGCGCTTCATGTGCATCACGTCGTCCGGATGCGCGCCGATGCCGCCCTGCAGGCCGAACACCGTCTGGATGAACAGCGGCGCCTTCACCAAGCCGCGATCGAAGAAGTATTTGAGATTGTAGAGGTGGGCGGTGTCGTAGCACTCGAACTCAAACTTGGTGCCGTTCGGCGCGCAGGTGGTGAGGATGTGCTCGATCTGGCCGAACGAGTTGCGGAAGATGATGTCCTTGTTGCCGAGATAGTCGCGCTCCCACGGGTGCTTCAGGTCCTTGAAGCGGTCGAGCATCCCGAACAGGCCGAAATTCATCGAGCCGAGATTAAGCGAGGCGACCTCCGGCTGGAAGGTCGCGGCCGGGCGCACCCGCTCCTCAATCGACATGGTCGGCGCGCCGCCGGTGGTGAGGTTCACCACGCAGCCCGAGCGCTGCTTGATCACCGGCAGGAACTTGGCAAAGGCCTCGGGCGTCTGGTCCGGCTGCCCCGTTTCGGGGTCGCGGGCGTGCAGGTGGACGATCGCCGCCCCGGCCTCGGCGGCGCCGATGGCGGCGTCGGCGATCTCTTCCGGCGTCACCGGCAGATGCGGCGACATGCTCGGCGTGTGGATCGCACCCGTGACGGCGCAGGTGATGATGACTTTCCGCTGGGGGGCCATGCTCAGTCCTTCTTTGAAAGCTTGTGGGCCCGCAGGGCTGCCAGCCGGTCATCCCGGCGGCGCATGCGGGCGGGGAGATCCGTGGGCGCCCGCCACTGCGCCAGGATCGCCTCGGTGGCCGGCGCCTCGTAGATTGCGGGCGGGGCCGGATCGGCGGCGAGGCTCTTGTAGAAGCCGGTGTAGCGGGCGCAGTAATCGGCGATGCCGCCGGGGGCGTTCAGCTCGATCGTCTCAAACGGCCCCATGAAGCTCCAGCGCAAGCCGAGCCCGTCCGCGACGGTTTTGTCGAGATCCTGCGGCGTCACGTAGCCCTCAGAGGCCAAGCGGAACGCCTCCGCCAGCAGTGCCCCCTGGAGGCGGTTGAGGATGAAGCCCTCAATTTCCTTGAGGACGGTGATCGGCACTTGCCCTATGGCTTCGTAAGTCGCTCGGGCTCGCTCCAGAACCGCGGTGTCCGTCCAAGGCGCCCCGGAAATCTCCACCAGCGGGATCAGGTGCGGCGGGTTCACCGGATGGCCGATCAGACAGCGCCCGCGGCCGGGCAGGTCTTCCGTGAACAGCGAGCAGCGGATCGCCGAGGAGGACGAGGCGATGATCGCGTCCGGCGGCGCCAGCGCGTCGAGTTGGGCGAACAAAGCCTGCTTCACGTCGAGCCGTTCCGGCCCGTTCTCTTGGACGAAGCCGACGCCGTCGAGGCAGGCGGCCAAGCCTTCCGGTGCGCGGATGCGGCCGGAGGCGGCTTCCGGATCGGGGCAGAGCCCGTGCTCCGCCAGTGTCCGAAGGCCCTCGGCGCAGAGCGGGATCGCGGCCTCTGCGACGCCGTCCGCGGCATCGAACAGGCGCACATCCCAGCCGGCGCGGGCGAAAATCATCGCCCAGGCCCGGCCGATCAGGCCGGAGCCGATGATCGCGACGCTGTCGGTCATAGCCACAGAACCTTCCGCCGCAGTTCCTGATCGTCGCGCAGCAAGCGCGACTCGCCGGTCCATTGGACGCTGCCGCGCTCCAGCGCGACGGTGCGGTCCGAGAGCGCCAGCGCGAGGTCGAGGTGGTGATCGACCAGGATGATCGCGATCTCCCGGCGCAGACGGTCGAACGCCTCGAACAGTTCCTCGGTCACCGCCGGCGACAGGCCCTCGAACGGCTCGTCGAGCAGCAGGAGGCGGGTGTCACCCGACAGCGCCCGGGCCACCGCCACCATCTGCTGCTCGCCGCCCGACAGGCGCGCGGCGTCGACGGTCCAGCGCTGCTTTAGCCGCGGGAAGAATTCCAGCACCTTGTCCTCGTCCCAGTGGATGCCCGCGCCGGTGAGCCGCCGCAGCCGGCCGAGGCCGAGATTCTCGGCGACGGTCATCCCGGAGAACAGCGCCCGACCCTGCGGTACGTAGCCGATGCCGAGCCGGGCGATCCGGTCGGGCGTCAGCCCGGCGATGTCGTGGCCGGCCAGCACGATGCGGCCGGCGGCCGGGGGTGCGGTGCCGATCAGCGTCTTCAACAGGGTCGACTTGCCGGCGCCGTTACGGCCGAGCAGGGCCACCACCTCGCCCTTGTGCACGGTGAGGTCGATACCGTTGAGGATGTGCGACTTGCCGTAGAAGGTATCGACACCCGCCATTGAGAGCAGCGTCTCGGCAGCAGCCGCGCTCGCCCGGGGCTTGGCGGCGATCGCCTCCGTGCCCGAGCCGAGATAGACCGCCTGGACGCGTTCGTCGTCCCGGGCATCGGTCACGGATCCGTCGACCAGCACGGCCCCGTCGGCCATGACGGTGACCCGATCGGCGAGCCGGAACACCCGGTCGATGTCATGCTCCACGAGCAGCACCGGGATGTCGGCCGACAGCGCCTTGATCAGGTCGCCGACGCGCTCGCGCTCAGCAGCGGCGAGGCCGGCCAGGGGCTCGTCCAGCAGCAGCACCCGGGGCCGCGTGGCCAGAGCCAGGCCCATGTCGAGGAGCCGCTGGCCGCCGTAGGAGAGACTACCGGCCTCCGCCTTCTCGATCCCGGCGAGCCCGGTCCAGCGCAGAAGCTCGGCCGTGTCGTCGGCGATTTCCCGGACACCGAGGGCGTCGCGCCAGGGGCTCATATGGGCCGGATGGCGCGCCTGGACCGCGAGCCGGATGTTTTCCTCCACGGACAGGCCGGGGAACAGGTTGGTGATCTGGAACGAGCGCCCGAGCCCGGCCCGGGTGATGGCGTGCGGCTCGAGCCCGGCGATCTCGTGCCCGTCGAGGAGGATCCGGCCGGCGTTCGGCCGGAACATGCCGGAGAGCAGGTTGAACGCCGTGGTCTTGCCGGCGCCGTTCGGCCCGATCAGCGCGTGCAGGGTCCGGTCGGCCACCGCGAAGGACACGCCACGCACCGCCGCCACCGGCCCGAAGCTTTTGCGGATATCCTCGGCGATCAGGACCGGCCCGTCGGTCCGCCCCTCGGCGATGAACCGAGCGGGCACCCGGCCGGAGGCGCCGGCCCGGCGGGCTGACATCGCGGCGCCCTCGCTCGGCACGCGGCGGAACGGCCGCATCAGCCGCGCCGCGATGCCCACGAGCCCGTCCGGCGAGAACACGATAAAGGCGACGAACAGCAGCCCGAAATACAGCAGCCAGTCGGCAGTGTAGATCGACAGGAATTCCCGGAACAGGATGTAGAACAGCGCGCCGAGCGCCGGCCCGAGGAACGAGCGCATCCCGCCGATCACCACCATGGCGAGCAACTCGCCCGAGAACGCGATGGAGATCGGGTCGGCCGAGGTGAAGCGGTGGCTGTAGGCGGAGAGCGCCCCGGCGAGCCCGGTGATCGAGGCCGAGATCACGAAGGCGGCGAGCTTGTAGCGGTTGGTCGCGTAGCCGAGGAAACCGGCGCGCTGCTCGTTCTCGCGGATCGCGACCAGCACGGTCCCCATCGGCGAGCGGCGGAACCGCCAGAGCCCGACGAGGACGAGGAAAGCGATGCCGGAAACGGCCGCATAATAGGCGCCGGGCTGCTGCAACGCCTCCCAGCGATGCAGGTTGCCGATGCCGTTCTCGCCGCCGGTGAGATCGGTCCAGCGGAACGCGATGGCGTAGAGCATCGCGGTGAACGCCAGGGTCAGCAGCGAGAAATAGACGCCCCGCCGCCGCAGGATCAGCGCGCCGCCGGCAAGCGCCGCGAGGCCGGTGATCGCCAGCGCGCCGAAGAGCGGCAGGGCCATGTCGCTCGGCTCCAGACGGGTCTGAAGGATCGCCACCGCGTAGGCACCGATCCCGAACCATGCCCCGTGGCCGAAGGAGACGAGGCCGGTCCAGCCGACCAGGATGTTGAGGCCGAGGACGGCCAGCGCGAAGATCACCACGTCGGTGGCGGTGATGAGCGTCAGGCCGATCGCGTCGAGGGCGAAGGGCAGGACGATCAGGGCGGCGAGCGCCGCCCAGAGCTGGCGGCTCTCGCGCAGGATCAGCCCGCGCTGAGGCATGGCGAGCGGCAGCGGTTCGGCGGTTCCGGACATGGGGCTGCTCCCACTCACTCGAATCGGGCGATCTGCTCGCCGAACAGGCCGCGCGGGCGCAGCAGCAGGACGAGCACCATCAGGCCGTAGACCGCGGCCTCCGTGGCCGGCGGGTAGGCGTAGGCTGTCAGCCCCCGGACGACGCCGACGATCAGCGCCGCGAAGACGACGCCCCAGAACGAGCCGAGTCCGCCGATCACCACCACCACGAAGGCGAAGGTCAGGATTTCCGCGCCCATGGCGGGATGCACACCGGTGACCGGCGCCATCATGGTGCCGGCGAGCGCGGCGAGACCCACGGCGATCGTCACGACGGCGGTCATGTAGGGCCGCAGCGAGATGCCCAGCGCCGCGACCATATCGGGGTTCTGGACGCCGGCCCGGACAACGCGGCCGAAGCTGGTGCGGGTTAGGAGCAGCCACAGGCCGCCGACGCAGGCCAAGGCCACCACCAGGATGGATAGCCGGTAGCGCGAGTAGATCAGGTCGCCGATGAACACCTGGCCGCGCAGCCAACTCGGGATCCCGTAGGGCAGCGGCGCCGCCCCGAACGCCATGCGCAGCGCCTGCTCGGCGACCATGGCGAGGCCAAAGGTCAGGAGCAGGCCGAGCGTTGGGTCACCCCGGTAGAACCGCCGGAGCAGAAACCGCTCGATCACGAGGCCGAGGACCGCCACCAGCAACGGCGAGGCGACGAGCGCGCCGCCGAAGCCGATCGTGGGGGTCAGCATCACCGTCAGGTAGGCGCCGATGGCGTAGAACGCGCCGTGGGCGAGATTTACGATCCCGCCGAGGCTGAAGATCAGCGACAGGCCCAGCGCGATCAGCAGGTACTGGACGCCGATCAGCAGGCCGTTGAGCACCTGCTCCAGGATGAAGACGAGCTGCATGACCGCCTCACGCCGGGAAGGTGCAGGCGTTCTCGTCGCGGGTGGTCGCAAGAACCTCCAGGTTCTCGCCGGCGCCGGGCAGCGGCCCGGTCGCGGTAAAGATGTCGTAGGGGTTCTTGACCTGATCGGCCGGCAGGGCGGTAATCGCGTACATCTCCTGCATCAGTTCGTGATCCCAGGGGCGGAAATAGCCCTCGCGGGTCTTGGCGATGTCGAAGGTCGCGCCCTTCTCCAGATGCTCGACGACCTGGGTCGAATCGGTCGATTTCAGCTCGTTCATGGACTGGGCGATGATCTTCATCGCCGTATAGTCGCCCCAGCCCTGGTTCTCCGGGGGCTTCTTGTACTTGGCCCGGAACGCCGCCACGAATTTCTTGGCCGAGGGCGACTCGATCTGATGGTGCCAGATCACCGGCCATGTACCGAGGAAGTTGCCTGGGCCGGCGCCCCAGGCGAGCGCCGTGTCGAAGCCGAAGCCGGCCACCGGAAACGGGAGGCCGAACTCGCTGTACTGCTTCAGGAAGTTGGTGATCTGGGCGCCCGCGAGGTTGCAGATCACCAGGTCCGGCCGGCCCTGGCGCAGCTTGAGCAGGAAGGGCGAGAAGTCGGTGAGCTCGGTGGGGATCAGATCCTCGCCCGCGATGGTCGCCTCGTTGGCGGCGAAGAACTTCTTGGCTTGCTTCAGCAGGTCGTGCCCGAAGGCGTAGTCGGCGGTCAGCGCGTAGACCTTCTTGCCCTTGATCAGACCTTTCTCGACCAGGGCGCGGCCGGCGGCCCGAACCATCATCGTGTTCTGCGCTTCGACGTGGAACAGGTAGCGCTTGCAATCGGCGCCGCGCAGCGCGTCCGAGTTCGCACCGGTGTTGATGAACAGCACCTTCTGGCGCTGGGCCACCTGGCTGATCGCGAGCGCCGAAGCCGAGTTGATCTCGCCGACCAGGCAGGCGACCCGGTCGCGCTGGACCATGCGCTCGGCCTTGGCCGAGGCGGTTTGCGGATTGACGCTGTCCTCCGACAGAAGCTCGACCTTGCGGCCGGCGATGCCGCCGCCGGCATTGATCTCCTCGACGGCGAGCTGGGCGGCCTGAACCGCGAACTCGCCCAATGGCCCGAGGAAACCGGTGCGCGGGGTCAGGTGGCCGATCCGGATCACGTCGGACTGCCCCTGGGACAGGGCCGGGCTGGCCAGTGCCGGTGCGATGAGGGCCGCACCGCCGGCCCGCAGCAGGCTGCGGCGTGAGAGAGAATCCCCGAACCGATCCGTCATCGTTCCGCTCCCGTGCGTTTCCTCCAGCCGGGCATTTTTGACGGGCTCTGGCGGCCCTTACCCAAACTGTGATCACAGATCACTAGCGCGATAGTGCCACATGCGTCTAGTGTCGGCACATGAGTTCTAGATTGGCTCTGGCCGAATTGCCCCAGTTGGAGCGGCGCACCCTCGCCGACACCGCCTACGAGGCCCTGGCGGATCTGCTCGCCTCCGGACGGCTGGCGCCTGGCGACCGGCTGTCCCTGCGCCAGAGCGCGGCGGCGCTCGGCGTCTCGGTGATGCCGGTGCGCGAGGCCGTGAGCCGCCTCGTGGCCGACGGCGTTCTGGAAGTCGCGCCGACCCGGGCGATCCGGGTGCCGATTATGACCGCGCGGGACTTCCGGGCGCTGGCCGAGACCCGCATGGCGATCGAGGGCTTGGCCGCCGCCCGGACCGCCGAGCATCGGAGCGAGGCGGAGCTCGCCGCGATCCGTCGGGCCGAGGCGGCGTTCCGGGCGGAGGCCGGCTCGGCGGAGCCCGATTGCGCCCGGGCGGTCCGGCTCAACCGCGACCTGCATTTCGCGATCTATGCCGCTTGCGGGCTGGCGCCGCTCCAAGAGGTCATCGCCCGGCTTTGGCTGAAGGCGGGGCCGGTGATCAACCTCGACCTACGCGCACATCCCGAGCGGCTGCTCCAGGGCTTCGCGCTGCAGCGGCACGCCGAGGCGCTGGTCGCGATCGAGGCCCGGGATGGGCCAGCCGCCGCCGCAGCTCTAGCCGCCGATATCCGCGAGGCGGCGGATTTCATCCTGTCTCGCGGGGGCCTGCGGGACGCGTAGCTTTTGGTGCGCCTCGTTCCGGGAGGCCCGCTGCCGCCTTCCGGGACGATGCCTTGAGAGAGGAAGAAAAAGGATGGATCTCGGAATCGCCGGCTTACGCGTGCTCGTAACGGCAGGCGCCGCCGGCATCGGACGCGGCATCGTCGACGCGTTTCTGGAGGAAGGCGCCCGGGTCTTCGCCTGTGACATCGACGAGGCGGCGCTCGCGGTTCTGCCCGGCGAGGTCGGGCGCAGCCGCACCGACGTCGCCGACCGGGCGCAGGTCGCCGCCATGATGGATCAGGCGGTCGATCACCTCGGCGGCCTCGACGTGCTCGTCAACAATGCCGGCATCGCCGGTCCGACCGGGCGGGTCGAGGAGATCGCCCCGGAGGAATGGGACCGCTGCCTGACGGTCTGCCTCACCAGCCAATTCAACTGCGCCCGGCTGGCGGTGCCGCACCTGCGCGCGAGCAGCAACGGCTCGATCGTCAACCTGTCCTCGGCGGCCGGCAAGTTCGGCTTCGGCCTCCGCAGCCCCTACGCGGCGGCGAAATGGGGCGTGATCGGCTTCACCAAGTCCCTGGCGATCGAGCTGGGCGAGGCCGGCGTAAGGGTGAACGCGATCCTGCCCGGTCTGGTCGCCGGCGACCGGCAGCGCCGGGTCCTGGAGGCCAAGGCGCAGCAGCAGGGTACGAGCTTTGCCGAGATGGAGGCCCGCGCCTTCTCGTTCGTGTCGGTGAAGGACTACGTCACCGCCCGCCAACTCGCCGACCAGATCCTGCTGCTGTGCTCGCCCCGGGGCCGGACCATCTCCGGCCAGGCGATCTCCATCGACGGCGACACAAGGATGCTCTCATGAAACCCGGCACCACGGGTTCCGCCGCCGCGCGGATCGCGGCAGACTGACACCCAAGCGGCACCACGACCGCGCCAATGGGAGGATCGGAGCATGCGTCTCGCGGGCAAGACAGCGTTGGTCACCGCCGCCGGCCAGGGCATCGGCCGGGCGAGCGTCCTGGCGATGGCGCGCGAGGGTGCGCGGGTGCTCGCCACCGATGTCCGGGCGGAGGCGCTTCGGACCTTCGAGGGCGTGGAGAACGTCACCACCGCGCCCCTCGACGTGCTGGACCGGGCTCAGATCGAGGCCGTGGCCGGGACGCTCGAGCGGATCGACGTGCTGTTCAACTGCGCCGGCTACGTCCATGCCGGGACGGTGCTCGAGGCCAGCGATGCCGATTTCGACTTCGCCGTGAACCTCAACGTCCGGTCGCAATTCTGGACGATCCGCGCAGTCCTGCCCCGGATGCTGGAGGCCGGCGCCGGCAGCATCGTCAACATGGCGAGCGTCGCCGGGTCGCTCCGCGGCCTGCCGAACCGCTTCGTCTACGGGCTGACCAAGGCGGCGGTGATCGGCCTGACCAAGTCGGTGGCGGCGGATTACGTCGGCCGCGGAATCCGCTGCAACTGCGTCTGCCCCGGCACAGTCGACACGCCCTCACTCGCCGACCGGATCAACGCGTTCGACGACCCCGTGGAGGCCCGCAAGGCCTTCATCGCCCGCCAGCCCATGGGCCGATTGGCCAAGGCCGAGGAGATCGCTCCGCTGGTGGTGTTCCTGGCGAGCGACGAGGCCGCCTTCGTGACCGGCCAGAGCTATTCCATCGACGGTGGCATGACGATCTGAGGATTTCGACCATGAGCGACAAGCGCCGCGTGACCCCCGCCGACCTTCGCTCGAAGGCGTGGTTCGACAATCCGCACAATCCCGGCATGACCGCGCTGTATCTGGAGCGCTACCTCAATTTCGGGCTCACGCCGGCCGAGCTGCGCTCCGGCAAGCCGCTGATCGGCATCGCCCAGACCGGCTCGGACCTGTCTCCCTGCAACCGGCACCATCTGGAGCTGGCCAAGCGTGTGCGCGACGGCATCACGGCGGCGGGCGGCGTCGCCTTCGAGTTCCCATGCCACCCGATCCAGGAGACCGGCAAGCGGCCGACCGCGAGCCTCGACCGCAACCTCGCCTACCTGTCGCTGGTCGAGGTCCTGTACGGCTATCCCCTCGACGGGGTCGTGCTGCTCACCGGCTGCGACAAGACCATGCCGGCCTGCCTGATGGCGGCGGCCACGGTGAATATCCCGGCGATCTCGCTCAATGTCGGTCCGATGCTTAACGGCTACTTCCAGAAGGAATTGACCGGCTCGGGCACGATCGTCTGGAAGACCCGGGAGCGCCATGCGGCCGGCGATATCGACTTCCAGCAATTCATGGACATTGTCGGCTCCTCGGCGCCGTCCACGGGCCATTGCAACACGATGGGCACGGCCTCGACCATGAACGCGCTCGCCGAAGCCCTCGGCCTCGCTTTGCCCGGCTCGTCGGCGATCCCGGCGCCCTATCGCGAGCGCGGTCAGGCGGCCTACGCCACCGGCCTGCGCATCGTCGACATGGTCTGGGAAGACCTGAAGCCCTCTGACATCCTGACCCGGGAGGCGTTCGAGAACGCCATCGTGGCCAATGCCGCCATCGGCGGCTCGACCAACGCGCCGATCCACATCAACGCCATCGCCAAGCATATCGGCGTGCCGCTGACCTGCGACGACTGGGAGCGGGTCGGTTTCGAGATCCCGTTGCTGGTCGACATGCAGCCCGCCGGCCGCTGGCTGGGCGAGGAGTATTTCCGCGCGGGCGGCCTGCCGGCCGTCTTCGCCGAGCTGATCGAGGCCGGGAAGGTCCACACCGAGGCGCCGACCTGCAATGGGCTCACCGTCGGCGAGAACTATCGCGGCCGGCACAGCTGGAACCGCGAGGTGATCCGGGCCTACGAGACGCCGCTGATGGAGCGGGCCGGCTTCCTCAACCTCAAGGGCAGCCTGTTCGACTCGGCGATCATGAAGACCTGCGTGATCTCAGAAGAGTTCGCCGCCCGCTACCTGCGCAACCCCGAGGACCCGATGGCCTTCGAGGGCCGCGTGGTCGTGTTCGACGGGCCGGAGGATTACCACGACCGCATCGACGATCCGGCGCTCGGGATCGACGAGACCACCGTGCTGATCATGCGCGGCGCCGGCCCGGTGGGCTATCCCGGCGCGGCCGAGGTGGTGAACATGCAGCCGCCGGGCGCGCTGATCCGCCGTGGCGTGACCTCCCTCCCCTGCATCGGCGACGGCCGCCAATCCGGCACCTCCGGGACCCCCGCGATCCTCAACGCCTCACCGGAGGCGGCGGTGGGCGGCGGCTTGGCCCTGCTCCAATCCGGGGACCGGGTCCGCATCGACCTCAACACCCGCCGGGCCGACATCCTGCTCCCGCCCGAGGAGCTGGAGCGCCGCCGTTCCGACTTGGCGAGCCGGGGCGACTTCCCCTACCCGGCCACCCAGACGCCCTGGCAGGAGATCTACCGGGATCAGGTGGCGCAGCTCAACGAGGGCATGGTGCTGAAGGGCGCGGTGAAGTTCCAGAAGGTGGCGCAGGCCTCGGGCGTCCCGCGGGATAATCATTGACGGGGCTTGCCGCTGAAGGACGTTCGGCGACAACAGGTGCAACTACGCTGCTGCGCAACTCTGGCATTTCCGAGCTCGTTACGGGCTTAGTTTTTGTCTCTGCGGCAGGAGCAATCACTGTGTCATTCCGGGGCGCCGCAGGCGAGCCCGCAATCCAGAAACGCCGACGGCGCAGACCTATGGTTCCTCGGCGGATCTGGATTCCGGGCTCTGCTATGCGGCCCCGGGATGACAGGGTGTATTGCTTGGGCGTCGAGATAGACCGCAGGCGCCGACATCGTCAGGGTGTGCCCAAAGGTCCCTCCCACAACCACCCGTTTCCTCCCTCGTGAATTTTGAATACGATCCTTTCGATGGGCGGGGACGCGCCCTCGGGAGGGATCGGCCGTGACGCAAGCCAAGGCTCGAAGTGCGGTCTCGCCACGGGCGGCGGCGCGTCTGGATGGCGGCTTGCCGCGCAAGCTGGCGGAACAGCTTCAAGGTGAGGCGCGGTTCGACGCGTTCACCCGCGGCCGCTACAGCACCGACGCCTCGATCTACCAGATCACGCCGGCCGGTGTGGTCCTGCCGCGCTCGGCCGCCGACATCGCCGCCACCCTGCGGATCGCCGCCGACCACGGCGCGCCGGTAATCCTGCGCGGCGGCGGCACGTCGCAGAACGGCCAGCCGATCGGCTCCGGCCTCGTCGTCGATTGCTCGCGGCACTTCAACGGCATCCGCGCCTACGATCCGGAAGGCGGCACGATCACGGTCGAGCCCGGGATGGTGCTGGAGCGGCTGAACACGCGGGTGAAGGCCGACGGCTGGTTCTTCCCCGTCGAGCCCTCGACGGCGACCCGCTGCACCATCGGCGGCATGGCCGGCAACAATTCCTGCGGCGCCCGCTCCCTGCGCTACGGCAAGATGAGCGACAACGTCCTGGCCATGGAAGCCCTGCTTCCCGATGGCGAGGCGTTCGGCTTCGGCCTCACGGGCAACGCGGCCTCCGGCGTCACAGGCTCGGCCCGGGCCGAATTCCTGGCCGAGCGGATGCGTGCCCTCGCCCTCCTCCATCGCGACGAGATCGAGGCCCGCTACCCGAAGGTGCAGCGGCGCGTGGGCGGCTACAACCTCGACGCTCTGGTCGAGCCGCGTCCGAACCTCGCGCATCTGCTCGTCGGCTCGGAGGGGACGCTGGCCGCCACCACCTCGGTCACCCTAAAGCTGTCGCGTCTGCCGGCGCATCGGGTCATGGGCGTCTGCCACTTCCCGTCGTTTCGGTCCGCCATGGAGACGACGCAGCACATCGTCGCCCTCGACCCCGTGGCGGTGGAGCTGGTCGACAACAACGTGCTGGTTCTGGGCGCCGACATCCCATTGTTCCGGGCGACGCTCGCCGACATCACCCGCGGCAAGCCGAACTGCCTGCTGCTGGCGGAATTCGCCGGCGACGACCTCGCCGCCCTCAAGCGCGACCTGAAGCGCCTCGACGCATGCATGGCCGATCACGGCTTCCCGGACGCCGTCGTCGAGATCCTGGAGCCGGCGCGGCAGCGCTCCGTTTGGGAGGTGCGCGAGGCCTGCCTCAACATCATGATGTCGATGAAAGGCGACGCGAAGCCGGTCTCCTTCATCGAGGATTGCGCGGTGCCGCTTGAGCACCTCGCCGACTACACCGATGCGGTGACCGAGGTGTTCACCAAGCACGGCACCCGCGGCACCTGGTACGCCCACGCCTCCGTGGGCTGCCTCCATGTCCGCCCGATCCTCGACATGAAGGACGGAGGCGACGTGAAGCGGATGCGCGCCATCGCGGAGGAGACCTCCGAACTGGTCCGCCGCTACAAGGGCTCCTATTCCGGCGAGCACGGCGACGGCATCTCGCGCTCGGAATACATCGCGCCGCTGTTCGGCCCGGTCCTGACTCGCGCCTTCGAGACCGTGAAGGACGCCTTCGACCCGGAGAACCGGCTCAATCCCGGCAAGATCGTCCGGCCGCTGACCATGGACGACCGGAGCCTGTTCCGGTTCAAGCTGGATTACGCGGTGACGGAACCGCTCAAGCCCGCCCTCGACTGGTCGGATTGGGGCGGCTTCGGCTCGGCCGTGGAGATGTGCAACAACAACGGCACCTGCCGGAAGCTCGCCGGCGGCGCGATGTGCCCGTCCTACCGGGCGACGCGCGAGGAGGAACACCTCACCCGCGGCCGCGCGAATTCCCTGCGCCTCGCGATCTCCGGCCAGCTCGGGCCGGACGCCTTCACCAGCAAGGCGATGAAGCGCACCCTCGACCTGTGCGTCTCGTGCAAGGCCTGCCGGCGGGAATGCCCCACAGGCGTCGACATGGCCAAGATGAAAGTCGAGTTCCTGCACCACTACCACGCCCGCCACGGCCTGCCCCTGCGCGACCAGCTCATCGGCCTGATGCCGCACTACGCCGGCATCGCCGCCAAGCTCGCGCCCCTCCTTAACCTGCGCGACCGGCACCCGGCGCTGGCCGCCCTGTCGGAGCGGATGGTCGGGCTCTCGGCCAAGCGCTCGTTGCCGCGCTGGCGACGCCCCTGGAGCGAGCAGGGTGAGGCAGCCCATCCCGGCGACGTCACCGGAGATTTCCGCGACATCATCCTGTTCGGCGACACCTTCAACCGCGCTTTCGAGCGGGAGAATCTGGAAGCTGCCGAGCGGGTGTTGCTGGCCGCAGGCTATCGCATCCACCGGGTCTACCCGACCCGCGGGCGGCGGCCGCTCTGCTGCGGCCGGACCTGGCTGGCTTCGGGACAGACCGACCGAGCTCGCGCCGAGGCGCGCCGGACCCTCGACACGCTGCTGCCGTTCGTCCGGGCCGGCGCCCGGGTGGTCGGCCTGGAGCCGTCCTGCCTGCTCACCTTCCGGGATGAGTTCTCAGCTTTGCTGCCGGGCGACGATACGGCGCTGCTGGCCAAGCAATCGCTGCTGTTCGAGGAATTGCTCGCGGCCGACCTCGCTTCGGGCCGGATCGCGCTGCCGCTGGCGAACCAGGGCGGCCGGGTGGCGCACCTGCACGGGCATTGTCACCAGAAATCGTTCGGCGTGATGGGTTCGGTGGAGACGGTGCTGCGGACGGTGCCGGGCCTCGACGTGCGGGTCATCGAGTCGAGCTGCTGCGGTATGGCCGGCGCCTTCGGCTACGGCGCCGAGACGATCGAAACCTCCTTCGCCATGGCGGAGCTGTCCCTGTTCCCGGCCCTGCGGGCGGCGGCCCCCGGCGATCTGGTCGTCGCTGACGGCACGAGCTGCCGTCACCAGATCCAGGACGGCCTCGGCCTGAAGGCGCAGCATGTCGCCCGGGTTCTCAATGACGCGCTCGTGCACGCCCCCCTGCCTCGACACTGAATTGCCGGACACCTACACAGGCAGGATAGGTTGCTTCGACCTTGCTTGCACCGGCGGCCCATGAACAAAATCGACACCGGCATCGGAATCAGCCGCCGCTATCTCCATGACGAGGTGGCGGACCGGATGCGGGAACTGATCCGCACCGGCGAGATGGAGCCCAAGGCCCGCATCAACGAAGGCGAGCTGACCGAACGCTTCGGGATCTCGCGCACGCCCCTGCGCGAGGCGATCAAGATCCTGGCGACGGAGGGCCTGCTCGAACTGCTCCCGAACCGCGGCGCGCGGGTCGCCAGCATTTCCGAGGCCGAACTCGAGGAAATGCTGGAGGTGATCGCCGGGCTCGAAGCCACCGCCGGCGATCTCGCCTGCCGGACGATCTCGGAGGCCGAGATCGACGCGATCGAGGTCGATCACCGGGCGATGGTCGCGGCCTGGAAGGCCGGCGACGAGGCCGGGTATTTCAGCCACAACCGGCAGATCCACGAAGGCATCATGGCGGCGAGCCGCAACGGCATCCTGGCCAACATCTACGAGAGCCTGTCGGGCCGGATCCAGCGGTCGCGCTATTCCGCCCGGCAGACCCCGGACCAATGGGCCCGGGCCGTGTCGGAGCACGAGCACATGATCGTGCTGCTGCGCGCCCGGGACGGGGCCGCCCTCGCCACCCTGATGCGCGAGCACATCCGCGGGAAAAAGACCGTGATCGCAGCCAATTACGGGGTCGCCGAAGCGGGCTGAGCCGTCATCTCGAACCAGAACGAGGCGCCCGGCGTGCCGGAATCGTTCGGGTAGAGGAACGGGATGTCGGGGCCCGGCCCGCGCGCGGCGAAGACTGTCTTGACCCGGGCGCTCATCGCCGGATCCTGGCAGAGATACATCACCGGGACGGTCACGCGGAACGGCGGAGCGCCGCACATCAGCATCGCGGCCAGTAGATACTGCTCGTTGTAGAGCCGGCAGTTCCACGCGGCGGGGTAATCGTCCGGGATGAAGATGTCGTGGATCTGCACGATCACCCCGGGCGCGAGCCGCGGCATCACTTCGAAGAAAAAGACCGTCACGTCGGAATTGGCAAAAGATCGGTGCGATCCGTCGAAGAAGACGATGTCGCCTGCCCGCAACTCTTCGAAGAGTTTCAGGTCGCAGCCTTCGAGTGGACTGCGAAGAGTCCAGTCGCAGAGCGCGTCGATCTCCCGTCGGGGCATCGGGTCGATCGAGGTGATCGTCGTCGGCAGATTCAGGGCGTCGATCGTGTAGCGGGCAAAGCAGGTCGAGCAGCCGGAGCCGATCTCCAGGTAGCGAGCCGGCCGCTTCCAGGCCAGCATGGTCATCAGTGCGGCGGCGTCGAGGGCGGTGAACCACGTGTTGTTCCAGTGCGGCGTCACCGGGTCGGCGGTGGCCGGTTCGTGCGGCACGCTGTGCAGCAGATCGGCCTGGTCTTCCAGCGCGGCGAGGAAGGAGTCGTAGGCGGCATTTTCCCGGGCCAGGACCGAGCGGAGATGACCGTGCGGCGCGCTGCCCGGCGTCCAGCGGGAGGCCGGCACCACCGGGTGGTAATCGTGGACCGTATGGCTCCAGCGGAACGGTTCGGTGCTCGCCCGGAAGATGTCGACCCCCGCACGGCGTCCCGCGCTTCTCACGATGTCCTTCAGCATGGCCGTCCTCGCTTCCTGCGGACGACAATGCTGATGACGCAACTTCTAGTCGAGTCAGATCGCAGGGCTACGCAATCGTCGCGGGGATTGCGGTTAAGCCGCGCTTTCGATCGGGTCAGGCGGCATTCGGTGCCCGAAGGCCGGCCACGAGGTCGGTGAAACGGTCACCCTGGACGATGACGTGGCTGCGCAGGGCTTCGGCGGCGCCGGCCTCGTCGCCAGCCACGATCGCGGCGACGATCGCCTCGTGCTCGGCCAGCGATTGCGGCACCCGCTGCCGGACGCGCAATTGCAACCTGCGGTAGGGTGCCAGCCGTCGATGCAGCGACAGAGCCTGCTCGGCCAGGAAGGCGTTGCGGCTCGCCCGGTAGACCACTGTGTGGAACACGTAATTCTCGGCGTAGTAGCCCTCCGGATCCTCAAGGGTCATGGCCGCCTTGCAGCCTGCGAGCGCGGTCTGGAGCGCCTCGGCATCCTCCGGGACCAAACGGCGAGCGGCGAGCCGGCCGCAGGCGGCTTCCATCTCCGCCATGGCCTCGAACATGGCGAGCAGCAGGTGCGGCTCCGGCGCGCTGACGATGGCCCCGCGCCGGGGCTTCGTCTGCACCAGGCCGGTTGCGGCCAGCTGCAGCAGCGCCTCCCGGATCGGCGTGCGCGAAACCCCGAAGCGCGCCGCGAGCTGGTTCTCGTCAAGACGTGAGCCGAGGGCGAGCTCGCCCGAGACGATCTCGTCCTCGATCCGCTGCCGCAGACGCTGGGCGTGACTCATGCCTCCATCCCTCCGCGCCGACAGATCGACGCTGCATCCGCCCGATTCCTGGCTCGCTGCCGGGCTTGATGCCAATCACATATGCTTCACCGTTGACAAAATATACAAGACAGTTTTTCTTGCATACAAGCGCTGTTGATCAGTATTGCGGCGCACAAAATGAACGCCGCTTCTATTGCGGCGCGGGAGAGAGCCATGACGCCGACACGTCGCACGCTGATCGCGGCCACCTTCGCGGCACCTGCCATCCTGAGATTCGGTCTCGGCGCCGCTCAGGCGGCTACGATCCTCAAGCTGTCGCACCAGTTCCCGGGCGGCACGATCGACGAGGGCGATTTCCGCGATCGGATGTGCCGGAAATTCGCCAAGGCGGTGGGCGAGCGCTCCAAGGGTGCCTTGGAGGTCCAGGTCTATCCTGGCTCGTCGCTGATGAAGACGAACGCCCAGTTCGGCGCCATGCGCAAGGGCGCGCTGGACATGTCGCTCTATCCAAGCCCCTACGCGGGCGGCGAGGTGGCGGAGCTCAATATCGGGCTGATGCCGGCGCTGGTGACGTCCTACGCCCAGGCCGTGGCGTGGAAGACCGCACCGGTGGGGCGCAAGCTCACCGAGATCCTGGACTCGAAGGGCATCATCCTGGTCTCTTGGGTCTGGCAATCCGGCGGCGTCGCCAGCCGCGAGCGGCCCCTGGTCGCCCCGGCCGATGCCAAGGGCATGAAGGTCCGCGGCGGGTCCCGCGAGATGGACCTGATGATGAAGCAGGCCGGCGCCGCGACGCTCTCGATCCCGTCGAACGAATCCTACGCGGCCATGCAGACCGGCGCCTGCGATGCGGTGATCACCTCCTCCACCAGCCTGATCTCATTCCGGCTGGAAGAGCTCTCGAAGGCGCTGACCTCCGGCCGCGAGCGCTCCTACTGGTTCATGCTCGAGCCGATCATGATGTCCAAGACCGTGTTCTCCGGCCTGCCGAAGGACCAGCAGGACCTGATCATGGCCGTCGGTGCCGAGCTCGAAGCCTTCGGCCAGACCGGCGCCAAGGAGGACGACACCCGCGTCGAGCAGATCTTTTCCAAGGCCGGCGCCAAGGTCTCGCAGCTCGATGAGAAGTCGCTCGGCCAGTGGCGCGAGCTCGCCCGAGAGACCGCTTGGAAGGATTATGCCGGCCGCAACGCCGGCTGCGCGGAGCTGTTGAAGCTGGCGGAGCAGGTCGCGTGAGCCACGGCTTCGACGCGGCGACCGCGATCCCGGATGCCAAAGGCACAGAAGAGCCCCGGCTTCCCGGCCTGCTCGGTCTGTTCGACCGGACGATGCGCGGCATCAACCGCGTGATCCTCGGCATCGGCGGGCTCTGCCTCGTCGGCGCCTGCCTGGTGCTGAGCCACAGCGTCGTCGTCCGCTACCTGCTGAAGGAGCCGACCGAGTGGCAGGACGAGATGGCGGTCTTCCTGATCGTCGGGGCGACCTTCTTCTCGGCGGCGGGGGTGCAGGCCAAGCGCGGCCACGTGGCGATCGAGGCACTGACCGGCCTGCTGCCGCCCGCGGTGAACCGGGTGCGGCTGCTGCTCGTGGATTGCGTCAGCCTCGCCTTCTGCGCCTTCTTCGCCTGGAAGAGCTGGACCCTCGACCACGAGGCCTGGATCGACGGCCAGACCTCGCAATCGACCTGGGGGCCGCCGCTCTGGATCCCCTACACACTGATGGCCGCCGGCATGAGCCTGCTGTGCCTGCAATTCGTCCTGCAGATCGCCGAGGCGCTGCTCTACGGGCCCCGGGCGGCCGGCTGGGCGAAGCCGAAGATCGGCATCGGCGCCGACGTCAACACGGACATGCACGGCGCGGCCGGGGTCACGCCCCGGGGCCCCGATCCGATGGGCCGGACGGTCGACGCGAGGGTGAAGTGATGGGCACGGCGGCGATCGGCTTCCTCTACGCGGGGGCCACCCTCGGGGCGATGCTCTCGGGCATCCCCATCGCGTTCGCGCTCGGCGCCGTGGCCCTGGCCTTCATGGTCGTGTTCATGCCGGGCGCCTCCCTCGATACGGTGGCGCAGAACGTCTACGAGGAGATGGCCTCCATCACCCTGCTGTCGATCCCGCTCTTCATCCTGAAGGGCGCCGCGATCGGCCGCTCCCGGGCCGGCCAGGACCTCTACTCGGCCATGCATGCCTGGATGCACCGCATCCCCGGGGGGCTCGGCATCGCCAACGTCTTCGCCTGCGCGCTGTTCGCCGCCATGGCGGGCTCGAGCCCGGCCACCTGCTCGGCGATCGGCTCGGCCGGCATCCCGGAGATGCGCAAGCGCGGCTACTCGCCGGGCTTCGCCGCCGGGATCATCGCGGCCGGCGGCACGCTCGGCATCCTGCTGCCGCCCTCGATCACGATGATCCTGTACGCGGTCGCGTCCGAGCAATCCCTCGGGCGCCTGTTCCTGGCCGGCATCGGGCCCGGGCTGCTCCTGGTCGCGTTGTTCGCCGCCTGGTCGATGTATCGGTTCCGCTCGGAATTCACCGCCGCCAAGGCGGTGCTGGAGCGCGGCGGCCCGGCCTCGCCGATCCTGGCCGACGAGCAGTACAGCATGGCCCAGCGCTTCTCGACGCTGCCGCGGGTGCTGCCCTTCGTGATCCTGCTCACCGGCGTGATGGTGGCGCTCTACGGCGGCTACGCGACCCCCTCGGAGACGGCCGGCCTCGGCGGCCTGCTGGCGCTCGGCCTGATCGCCGCGATCTACGGCGTGTGGCGGTTCCGGGACGTCAGCCCGATCCTGATCGCGACGCTGCGGGAATCGACCATGCTGATGCTGATCATCGGCATGTCGCTGCTCTACGCCTACGTGATGAGCTACCTGCATCTGTCGCAATCGGCCGCGGCCGCGATCGTGGCGATGCAGCTCTCGCCCTGGGTGCTGCTGGTGACGATCCTCGCCCTTGTGATCGTGCTCGGCTTCTTCCTGCCGCCGGTCTCGATCATCCTGATGACCGCGCCGATCATCCTGCCGCCGCTCAAGGCCGCCGGCTTCGATCTGGTGTGGTTCGGCGTGGTGATGACCATCACCATGGAGATGGGCCTGATCCACCCGCCGGTTGGCCTGAACATCTTCGTCATCAAGAACATCGCCCCCGACATCCCGCTCTCGGACATCATCTGGGGCACCCTGCCCTTCGTGATGCTGATGGCGGTGGCGATCCTGATCCTCTGCCTCGTGCCGGGTATCACCCTCTGGCTGCCCGACCTGCTACTGGCGACGACGCGCTAGGAAACGCTTCACTGCGAACAGCGGCGCCGGTAACCTTGGCTGCGTGACCGGCGCCGCCGCCCTATCTAGCGACCATGACCGACCTCCAGACCATCCAGATGCTGCACGCGGCGAACGTGATCGCCGAGGACGAGATCGACGCCAGCGTCGAGGCGTTCCTGAACGGCGCTGTCTCCGAGCCTTATCGATTCCGCAGCGGCCACCGGCTCAACCTGATCAAGGCGGTGCGCAGCCACCCCGGAGCCCAGGAATTCGTCGGCCGGGCCAATGTCGGCACCCTGTTGAAGCGGCCGTTCGTGCGGGCGGCGATTTTACAGGCGCGCCCGCTGAAGGGGTGAGTGGGCTTTTCCCACGCACGAACTCATTTTTCGAGGTCGCTGCGCAGCATCTCAGGATGTGGCGAGAGTAGGGAATGTCGGTGGGTTCGACATCCCCAATCCCGTCATTGCGAGCGCAGCGAAGCAATCCAGGGCCGCGCACGTCCTCCGAACGTGACGCCGCCCCAGCCTGCGATCCGACCTCAGCGCCCCTCGGATTTCCGCACCACCGCCCCGACGGTGTTCTTCTGGGACGGGGCCGCGGCGTTCGTCTTCGGCACGGGCTTCTTGGGCTTCTTCGTCTCGCGGTTGCCGCGCTGCTTCTCGATGCTCATGGGGCCGTTCCTCCGGACTGGGGTGGCGGCGCTCCGGCTCGACCTGAACGCGGCCGCCCGTCACAGGCGGGGATATGAGATCCGCAGTCACCGGAGCCTGTCGCCGCCGTCCGGTAATACAGCGAGCCTGCGCCCGAACGGCCGCGAAAGATAGTCTCGCGATTGGGGGCTCCACGCCGCGCGACTTTGGACGCCGGCGCAAGCTTTGCCATAATGCTGCGCCGCACCGGCGGCCATCATCGCCGGTGCCTTTGCTTCAGGGACCTGTGCATGAGCCTCGAATCCGTCCGGGCGTTCTTCGCCGAGAACGCGCCCGACATCGCGGTGATCGAGCTGGCCACCAGCACCGCGACCGTGGCGGAGGCCGCCGCCGGCCATGGGGTCGCGCCGGCGCAGATCGCCAAGACGCTCTCGATCCGCGTCGGCGACCAGGTCGCCCTGGTGGTCACCCGGGGCGATGCCCGGCTCGACAACAAGAAGGCCAAGGCCGTGTTCGGCGGCAAGGTCCGGATGCTCGATCTTTCCGAAGTCGAGGCGGCCACCGGCCATCCGGTCGGCGGGGTCTGCCCGTTCGGGCTGGTCGCGCCGCTGCCGATCTATTGCGACGTGTCGCTTAAAGCCTTCGACGAAGTCGTCCCCGCCGCCGGCAGCACGCACAGCGCCGTGCGGATCGCTCCTGACCGGATGGCGGCGCTGACCGGGGCCACTTGGGTCGATGTCTGCCAGGAGCCGGGGTGAGCCGCAGGGTCTACCGCCCGCTCCAGGCCGGCGTGCGCTTGCCCAGGAACGCTTCCATGCCCTCGCGGAAATCCTGGCTCATGTAGCAGAGCAGGATGAGGTCATCGCCGGGATGGGGGGCGCCGTCGGCCGTGGGGTCTTCCTCGGCGAGGCGGCGCAGGCCCTCCTTGGTGGCCTGCATGGTCAGCGGCGCGTGGCCGGCCAGGAGTTCGGCCAGGACGTCGACCCGCTCGGTCAGGGCCGCGCGGTCGTCCACGACCTCGCCGACCAGGCCGATGGCCAGCGCCTCCTCGGCGCCCACGAGCCGGGCGGTGAAGATGATGTCCTTGACCCGGGCCGGGCCGATCAGTCCGGAGAGGCGCTTGAGATTGCCCTGGCTGAGGCAATTGCCCAGCGTCCGGGCGATGGGGAAGCCGAACCGGGCATCGCGCGTGGCGATGCGCAGGTCGCAGGCCGCCGCGATGGCCGCGCCGCCGCCCGTGCAGGCGCCCGCGATCGCCGCGATGGTCGGCACACGCAGCCGCTCCAGGGTGCCCAGCACCTTGTCCATGAAGCGCTCGTAGCCCAGCGCGTCCTCGGCGGTTTCGAAGCCGCGGAACTGGGCGATGTCGGTGCCGGCCGCGAACGCCTTGTCGCCGGCGCCGGTGATGATTAGCGCCTTTACGGCCGGGTTGGCGGCGATCTGTTCGTAGCAAGTGATCAGCCCCTGGTACATCGCGAAGGTGAGCGCGTTGCGGGCCTGCGGCCGGTTGAGGACGATCCGGGCGATGCCGGCCTCGTCGATCGTGAACAGCAGCTCGTCGGTGGCGGGCGTGGCACTCATCGCGCATCCTCTCGGGTTCAGGCCACGGTCTCGCGGACCACGCCCCGGTCGATCAGGCCGTCGATCTCGGAGGCGGTGTAGCCGGCTTCCGCCAGGATCGCCCGGGAATGCTCGCCGAGCAACGGCGCCGGGCCGTGGACCCGGCCGGGCGTGTCCGAAAACTTCACCGGGAGGCCGAGCGTCTTCATCCGCCCGACCCGGCTGTGCTCGACCTCGACCACCATCTCCCGGGCGAGCGCCTGCGGATCCTGGTGCATGGCGTTGACGTCGAGCACGGGGCCCGCCGGGACGCCGCCGGCTTCGAGACGGGCCAGCCAGACCTCCGAGGTCGCCCCCTTGAAGACGGGCGCCAGGGTGGCGGCGAGTTCGTGGCGGTTGGCCATGCGGTCGCGATTGAGGGCGAAGCGCGGATCCTCGGCCAGCGCCTCCGCGTCGATTGCCTTGAGCATCCGCAGCCAGTTGGTCTGGTTGGCCGCTCCGATGGTGATCCAGCCGTCCGCCGTCTCGAACGCCTCGTAGGGCGCGTTCAGCGGATGGGCCGAGCCCATCGGCCCCGGGGCGATGCCGGTGGCCATGGCGATGGCCGATTGCCAATAGGTGTGGGTGATCCCGGCCTCGAACAGCGAGGTGTCGACCGCCTGGCCCTGGCCGGTCTTGAGCCGGTGGGCATAGGCCGCGAGCACGCCCATGGCGGCCAGGATCCCGGCGGTGATGTCGGTCACGGGCGGCCCGCACTTCATCGGCGGGCGGCCCGGCCCCTCCCCGGTCACCGACATGAGCCCGCTCATGCCCTGCGCCACAAGATCGAACCCGGCCCGGTCGGCATAGGGGCCGGTCCGGCCGAAGCCCGAGAGCGAGCAGTAGACCAGCGCGGGAAATTCCTGCCGCAGGGTCTCGTAGCCGATGCCCAGCCGCTCCATGGTGCCGCCGCGGTAGTTCTCGATGAGCGCGTCGGCATTCGCCAGCAAGCGGCGCAGGACCGCGACGCCGTCCGGGTTCTTCAGGTCGAGGCTGAGTCCGCGCTTGCCGCGGTTCATCATCATGTAGGCGGCGCTCTCGCCTTCGAGCGCCGGCGGGACGGTGCGGCGGGTGTCGTCGCCGTCCATCTTCTCGACCTTGATCACCTCCGCACCCATGTCGGCGAGCATCAGCCCGCAGACCGGGCCGGCCATGATGTGGGCCAGCTCGATCACCCGCATGCCGGCGAGCGGCCCAGAACGTCCCGTCAGTTCCGCCATCGTGGCGCTACTCCCCGGCCGGCACGCTCGCCACGGGGCCGACCGGCCCGGTGACGGGGTCCACGAATTCGCGCTCGGGATGCATCGTGAAGGCCAGGGCGGCGCCGAGCAGGCACAGGCCCACGGAGCCGACGAAGGGCAGCGTCCAGCTCCCGGTGAGGTCGACGGTCAGGCCGAACACGATCGGCGAAACGATCGCCGCCACCGCCGAGCCGGTATTCATCAGCCCGCTGGCGGTGCCGGCATATTTCGGCGCGATGTCCATCGGCACCGACCAGATCGGCCCGATCACCAGCTCGGCAAAGAAAAAGCCGGACGAGAGCAGCAACGCCACCAGGGTCAGGTCGCGGGTCAGGAACACGCCCGCCAGGCTCGCCGCCGCGCCCAAAAACCCGACCACGATCACCGACAGGCGGGCCAGCTTCACGTTGCCGGTGCGATGGAGGATCGAGTCGCTCAGCATGCCGCCGACCGTATCGCCGACGACGCCGGCGAAGAAGACCCCCGAGGCGAACAGGGCCGAGTTCTTGAGATCGAGGCCGTAATTCTCCTTGAAGAAGCTCGGCAGCCAGCCGAGGAACAGCCACAGCGTCCAGCCGTAGCAGAAATACGTGATCGTCACCGGCAGCATGCGCCGCGTGAGCGCTCCCCACGGCACCGATTGCTTGGCCCCGACCTTCTTGGGCGGCGGCAGGGCCTCCAGCTCGGTCTGGGTGATAGTCGGGTGGTCGGACGGGTCGTCGCGGAAATACAGGTACCAGATCACCACCCAGACGAAGCTGACGCCGCCGAGGATCACGAAGCTGGTGCGCCAGCCGAAATGGTACATCAGGAAGGCCACGATCGGCGGCGCCACCGCGTTGCCGAGCCGGGCGAAGGCGTGGGTGATGCCCTGGGCGAAGCCGCGCCGGCCGGGCGCCGTCCAGTTCTGCATCGCCCGGGTGGCGGTCGGGAAGGTCGCGCCCTCGCCGAAGCCGAGGAGCACCCGCGCCAGGAACAGGCTGATCAGGCCGCCGACGAGGCCCGTCAGGATCGTGGCCGAGGCCCAGATCATGCCGCAGACCAGCAGCGTGCGCCTTGCGCCGAACTTGTCGCCGACCGAGCCGCCGATCACCTGGAAGATCGCGTAAGGGTAGGCGAAGGCCGAGAGGATCAGACCGAAATCGGTCTTCGACATCCCGAACTCGCGGATGATCTCGGCGCCCGCGGTCGCGATGTTCACCCGGTCCAGATAGGTGATGAAATACATCACGCAGAGCAGGCCGAGCACGCCTTGGGTGGCGCTCACGCGCTTCAGCATCGACCGTTCCTCCGCTCCGATGACGCCGCGTTACGCGGTCGCCCGGCGCCTCGTCCGGGGACGGGCGCTCTTTGGTATTCGTTATTCAATCGCCTCTTGCGTCGGAAGGCAACCGTGCGTCGAAGGGATCGGTACGAATTCAATCCGCTGGTTGGAACGGGAAACGGGAGCCGCGAGGCTCCCGTTTCGGTTTCTTCAGAGTATCGACGCGTCGAAGCTCAGACCGTCGCGGGCTGCAGCTGCCCAGTCTCTGCCTCGGCGCCGAGCGCCTTGCCGCGGGGACCGACCCAGCTGCCGACCCACTTGCGCTGCCATAGCATCAGGCAGCCGAGCACCGCGGCGGTGAACACCGCGTAGCCGACGAAGCCCAGGGAGAACGAGCCGGTATACTGCTTCGAGAGGCCCATGACGTTGGGCAGGATCGCGCCGCCCAGCGCCCCGACCTCGCCGATCATCGAGCCGGCGACCGCGGTATTGCTGGGCCAGCGCAGGGGCACGAGCTGGAACAGCGCGCCGTTGCCGGCGCCGAGCGCCGCGAAGCAGAGCATGAACAGCAGCGTGGTCACCGCGAGCGAGGGCGTCGCCATCAGCGACAGGAAGGTGGCGATCGCCGCGAGCAGCACCACCGACAGGACCGCGATCCCGCCCATCCGGTCGGCGAAGTAGCCGCCGACGATGCGGATGCCCGAGCCCATGAAAGCCGCCAGCATGGTCAGCCGGCCGGCCTCCACCTTCGTCACCGAAAACTGCTCGTAGAAGAAGGTCGGCAGGAAGTTCGACAAGCCGACGAAGCCGCCGAAGGTGATCACGTAGATCAGCGAGAAGGCCCAGCCGTCCTTGGTGAACAGGCAGGAGATGTGCTCCTTGAACGACTGGTGGGCGTTGTCCGGCGGCTCCTTGGCGAGCACGATCATGACGGCGAGCGGGATCAGCATCACCACGCCCGCGAAGGCGTAGGTGGTCTGCCAGCCATAAGCCTGCGCCAGCGGCGGGGCGAACAGCACGGCGAGCACGGTTCCAGAATTGCCGGCGCCCGCAATGCCCATCGCCAGGCCCTTGTGCTCCGGCGGGAACCAGCCCGAGCCGAGGGACAGAGCCACGCCGAAGGATGCGCCGGCGATGCCGAGCAGCACGCCCATGGCGAGCACGTCGTTGTAGGACGAGACCACGAAGTATCCGTAGGCCATCGCCATCATGATCACGGTCATCTCCGTGATCGCCGCGTTCTTGCGGCCGATATACTGGGCCAGCACGCCGAGCGGGAAGCGCATCAGAGCCCCGGCCAGGATCGGCAGCGAGATCATGAAGCCGGTCTGGGCCGGGGTGAGCTTGTAGGTCTCGGTGATGAACGGCCCCATGGCGCCGTTCAGGACCCAGATGGCGAAGCAGAAATCGAAGTAGAGGAATGCCGCGAACAGCGTCGGGGGGTGACCCGACTTCATCGCCGTCTTGAAGCTGGCCATAGCTGGTGCTCGTCTTGAGAGAGGCGAACCGTCACGCGGTCGCTCATGCCGGGGATCCGGACTCACACCGTCCGCTGTTTGGAGCGCCGTTGCTCCGCCGCCGCAGCAAGCGCGGCGCAGTGGGCAATGCAGCATGCGTGCCAGCTTTTGGGGGGATCGGCGTGGTGACGAGCACGGCCTCCGATCGACGCACGCCGTCATGGCGAGCGCAGCAATGCTACCTCGGAAACGCTACGCTCCGAGATGGCGCGCTGCCCTGGGTTGCTTCGCTGCGCGCGCAATAACGATGCGGGTGGCAGCGCTTATTCCGAGACTCGATCTTATCGGGAAGAAAGATTGCCCTTCATCCGGGCAGCACTGCTTGGGAATCGGGCGCGGCCTGAAAGCGCCCCGCTCACCGGCACGAGACCACGGTGCGGACGATCCAGCCTTCCTGCGGCAGCCAGAACTTGCGGCGGGCGCGGCCGCAATCGCGGTCGGGTTGAGTGCCGGAGGTCCAGGTTCCGGCGGGCTCGGCGACCTTGGGTGGCTCCGCGGTGGCGGCCCGGCGCGCCTCCGCGGGCGGGCCGAGCACCAGGGCCACGGCCAGGATAGCGGCGCCCCGTAAAACGCTTGCGCGCACGGCCAAAACCTCTCGCCCGGCGGAGATGCCGGTCGGCGCCATCAACCCTGCGTTGAGGACTGGCGCAAGGCCATTTCGGCCGGGAACCGGGGGCCGTCCCGCACGATCGCGCGGTAGGGTGAACGGGCGGCCCGTCTGTTGAGGCACGAAGGCAACACAGGCGAAGAGAAGTACCGCTCGCATCATCAGACTTCGTCCGTAGGGGACTCGCGCAACTTGGCGATACCACGCGATCTTTGCTAAGGCCTGGGATGAGCTTGGCCCTGTATTCGTGCCGGCCTGCTCGATCGCGCGCCGCCGCACGCTTTCGGTGACGCCGCGCCATCCAGGGAAAACCGAACCATGTCCGCCCCGATCCGCCGCCTGTTCCTGGCCGGCTTCACCGTCCTCGCACTCGCCTCGACCGCCCACGCCCAGGGCCGCGGCCCAGTGGCCGAGTCCGGCATCGACGGGTTGGGCGACGACGGCCAGCTCTATCAGGACCAGAATGGCGCGCTCTACGTGCGCCGGGGCGGCCGCTACCTGCCCTATACCGGCCGGGCCCCGGTGGTCCGCGCTGCACCGCCGGCAGCCCAAGCGCCGCAGGCTGTCCCGGTGCCGCAGGCCGCTCCGGTCTACGCGCCGGAGGACGAGGACTTTGCGACGCCGCCGCGGCGGGCAGCCGGGGCGCCCCCGGCCGAGGGCCTCTCGCCGATTGAGGCCGCCAAGGCGAAGGCCGTGCTCCGCACCCCCGATGACGGGCCGATCGATTACGCCAAGGCCTACGGTCCGATCCAGGACGACGTGTTCCCGGTCCAGGCCTTCAACTACAAGAAGATGAACCCGGCCTTCCTCCGGCAGGAGATCGCCTATAACGGCCCCTACGAGCCGGGGACGATCATCGTCGACCCGCGCGCGCACCAGCTCACACTGGTCGAGACCGGCGGGCGCGCCCGGCGCTACGGCGTCGGTGTCGGCAAGCAGGGCTTTTCGTGGTCCGGGACCGCGACGGTCAATTCCAAGCAGGCCTGGCCGGATTGGTACCCGCCCAAGGAGATGATCGCCCGCAGCCCGAAACTCGCCAGTGAGGTCGACAAGCTTCAGAGTGGCCTCGGAGTCGAAGGCGGCCTGCGCAACCCGCTGGGCGCCCGCGCCATGTATCTCTGGCAGGGCAACAAGGACACGCTGTTCCGCATCCACGGCACCCTCGAGCCATTCTCCATCGGCAAGAGCGTGTCCTCGGGCTGCATCCGGATGATCAACCAGGACGCGATCGACCTGTTCAGCCGGGTCAATGTCGGCTCGAAGGTCGTCGTCCTGAACTGATTTTTTGGGATTGGGGAGCGCCGTCAGGCTACGCCGCGGCGGTGCTCACCGAGAATCCGCCGGACGGTGCCGGCTTCCGAGCGGTAGACCACCGTCTCGGTCTGGATCCGGTCGGGCCGGAACCGGACGCCGCGCAAGAGCGCGCCGTCTGTGACGCCGGTGGCGGCCACGATCACGTCGCCGCTGGCGAGATCGACCAGATCGTATTTCCGGTTGAGATCGTCGATGCCCATCTCGGCGGCCCGGCGGCGACGCTCCGGCGTGTCGAGGATCAGCCGCCCCTGCATCTGGCCGCCGATGCACCGCATGGCGGCCGCCGCCAGCACGCCCTCGGGGGCGGCGCCGGTGCCGAGATAGATGTCGATGCCGGTCTCGGCCGGGCTCGCCGTGAAGATGATGCCGGCGATGTCGCCGTCCGAGATCAGCCGCACCGCGGCGCCAGCAGCGCGGACTTCGGCGACCAGGGCAGCGTGGCGCGGCCGGTCTAGGATCAGCGCGGTGATCTGGTCGGGCTCGACGCCCTTGGCCCGGGCGAGCGCGGCGATGTTGTCGGCGGGGCTGGCATCGAGATCGACGATGCCCGGCTTGTAGCCCGGACCGATCGCGATCTTCTGCATGTAGACATCGGGAGCGGCCAGCAGCGAGCCGCGCTCGGCCATGGCCATCACCGCGATGGCACCGGGCATATCCTTGGCGCAGAGGGTCGTCCCCTCCAGCGGATCGACCGCGATGTCGACCTCCGGCCCCTCGCCGCTCCCGAGCTGCTCGCCGATGAACAGCATCGGCGCCTCGTCGCGCTCGCCCTCGCCGATCACCACGGTGCCGCGGATCGGCAGGCCGTTGAGCTCGTCGCGCATCGCATCGACTGCCGCCTGGTCGGCGGCCTTCTCGTCGCCCTTGCCGCGCAGCCGCGCCGCCGCGATGGCGGCCCGCTCCGTGACGCGGGCGAGTTCGAGGGCGAGCGTGCGCGGGACGCCACGCGGTTCGGACTTGGGGGGCACGGCCATCGCTTCCTGCCTGTGTCCGGGCCCGATCTTGAGGTCGGATCCCGGCTTGATCGTCGTCGACCGACACTGGTCAGCCTACGCTCGGCACACCGTTATCACTTATCTTGCATCAAGATTTAGGCACTGTGCCCAAACAATGCACTCTTATTCCCGTTCGATGCGAATCACCTGCGGCGGCTCGGCCAGCAATCCGTCGGCCCCGATCGCGTCGAGGGCGGCGCGGATGTTGCCCTCGGTGGCCGCGTAGGTGATCAGAACCAGCGGCACCGGCCGGCCGGACCGCCCGCGCGGATCGGTGTCGGCGCCCTCGGTCCGGCGCTGCAGGATGCTCTCCAGGGAGATCTCCCGCTCGGCCATCCGCTGGGCGACGCCCGCGGCGACGCCGGGGCGGTCGTGCACGGTGAGGCGGATGTAGTAGCCGCCCTCGTGGCGCTGCATCGCGACCCGCTCGCTGGCGCGCATCGCGGCAGCCGGCACGCCGAAGGTCGGGCGCACGATGCCGCGGGCGACGTCGGCGATGTCGGCCACCACCGCGGAGGCGGTGGCCTCGCCGCCGGCGCCGGGGCCGATCAGGGTCAGCTCGCCGACCGCGTCCGCGTCGATCGTGACCGCGTTGGTCACGCCCATCACCTGGGCGATGGCAGAGGATTTCGTCACCATCGTCGGGTGGACGCGCTGCTCGATCCCGGCCTCCGAGGCCTGGGCGACGCCGAGCAGCTTGATCCGGTAGCCGAGCTCGTCGGCCATGCGCAGGTCGAGGGGTTGCACCCGGGAGATGCCCTCTACCGACACGCCGTCGGCATCGATGGCAGTGCCGTAGGCGAGGCTCGTGAGGATCGCGAGCTTGTGGGCGGTGTCGAAACCTTCGACGTCGAAGGTCGGATCCGCCTCGGCATAGCCCAGGGCCTGCGCGTCCTTGAGGCAGGCCTCGAAGGTCAGGCCCTCGCGCTCCATGCGGCTGAGGATGTAATTGCAGGTGCCGTTGAGGATCCCGTAGACGCGGGCGACCGCGTTCCCGGGCAGGCCCTCGCGCAGGGTCTTGATCACCGGGATGCCGCCGGCCACCGCAGCCTCGTAGGCGAGCGCGACGCCGTGGGCCTCGGCGAGGGCGGCGAGAGCCGCGCCGTGCCGGGCGAGCAGGGCCTTGTTGGCGGTCACCACCGTCTTGCCGGCCTGGAGCGCAGCCTCGACCACGGCCTTGGCCGGCCCCTCGGCGCCGCCGATCAACTCGACCACGCAATCGACCTCACCCGAGCGCGCCAGAGCCACCGGATCGTCGAACCAGGTCACGCCCGCGAGATCGAGCCCGCGGTCGCGGCTCCGGTCGCGGGACGACACGGCAGCGACGCGAATGTCGAGACCCGAGGCGGTCAGAGTGTCACGGCGGCGGGCGATCATCCGGACGACGGACGCGCCGACGGTGCCGAGCCCGGCGACGCCGATGCGGTAGCTCACTGTCATGATTCCTTCCGTGCCGGGCGCCCGCATGAGGCCGGGCCCCCGATGCGGCGCATCTGTGCAAGAATTCCGGGCCGCCCGCAAGAAAACCACGGGCCTTTAGAAAACCGCTTGCCGGCTCATCCGACGGCGGCCCGGTGCCGGACGGCCGTGGCGACCAGGGCGTAGAGCACGACGGCGTTGAGGACGTGCCACAGCGCGTGCGTACCCATCGGCAGCGCCGCGCAAACGCTGCGGTCCAGGGTGCGGGCGGTGAGCGAGACGAGGAACAGCACGCCGATTTCCGTGAGCCGCCGGCCGGTGCCGACGAAGCGCGTCTCCGGGCGGTCGAGCGCCGCCACGGTGAATAGGGCGAGCGCCGCCGGCAGGTAATCGATCGAGCCGTCCGTGAGGGCGGAGATGTCGGACTTGGTCAGCCCGTCGAGGGTCGGGACCAGGGTGAAGCTGAACAGCACGAAGCCGGCGGTGGCCGCCTCCACCCGCAGGCGCGGCAGCTGCAGGAACCGGTGCAGCGCCAAGGCCAGGTAAGCGACGATGAACAGCGTGATCGGGATCACGTCGGCATACATCGCCCAGGTCACCGCCAAGGTGTGGAACAGGAACGAGCCGACGCCCACCACGGCGATCAGCCCGGCCAATCCGAGGCAGGCGCGATCCGGCGGATCCGCGGTCCGGGCCCGGCGCGCGGCGGCCGCGGCCGCCAGCAGGAACGCGACGTTCGACGCCGCGTTGAGCGGCTCGGCCCAGAAATCCGGACCGGTCCGCTCGCAATAGGCCATGACCGGCTCGAACCACCCCATCGTCATCCCGGCGCCCATACCTCCCCAATCTTGCGTGATCGTGGCCTTGTCAGCGCGCCGCGAAGCGCGGATGACGGCCCAGTGACGACCGGAAGCGAGGCGATGCGGATCACGACCTGGAACGTCAACTCGATCAAGCAGCGGCTGCCGCATCTGCTGGGGTTTCTCGACGAGGCAAAGCCCGATGTGGTCTGCCTGCAGGAGCTGAAGTGCCAGGACAACGCGTTCCCCCGCGCCGAGGTCGAGGGCGCCGGCTACGCGGTCGAGACCCTGGGCCAGAAGGCCTATAACGGCGTGGCCCTGCTGGTCCGGGCGCCGCTCGAGATGAGCGAGATCCGGCGCGGCCTGCCGGGGGACAAATCCGACGAGCAGTCCCGCTACATCGAGGCGCTGATCTCGGGCGCCGACACCAAGCCGGTGCGGGTGGCCTCGATCTACCTGCCGAACGGCAACCCGGTCGACAGCCCGAAATACCCCTACAAGCTCGCCTTCATGGAACGCCTGCGGCTCCACGCCCGCGCCCTCATGGCGGACGAGAACGCCGTGGTGCTGGCGGGCGACTACAACGTCATCCCCGAACCCGCCGACGCGGCCGATCCGGAGGCCTGGCGCTCCGACGCGCTGTTCCTGCTCAGCACGCGAGCGGCGTTCCGCGCCCTCCTGGCCGAAGGCTATACCGACGGCCTGCGGGCCTGCGACCCGCGCGACGGCCTCTACACCTTCTGGGACTATCAGGCCGGCTGCTGGCAGCGGAATGCCGGCATCCGGATCGACCATCTCCTGCTCTCGCCCCAGGCCGCCGACCGCCTGGTCTCGGCCGCCGTGCAGAAGCACCTGCGCGGCCTGGACAAGCCGTCCGACCACGTGCCGGTGACGGTGGAGCTGACGGCGGGATAGTGGGTGCCGCCGGGCGTGAATTTCGGCGCCCCGTGCAGGGCCTTCGTGTTCACCATGGGGCGGTCGGTGTCCGCACCGGTCGTTTTAACTGCGGATCCGCCCCCCCCCGCAGCGTCGCAACGGGACTGACCAACCATGCCGGCCCGCCCTCTCGTCTTGTTTCCTGATCCCCGGCTCTCGCTTCCGGCAGCCCCGACCGATGCGTTCGGGTCCGGCCTGAAAGCCCTCGCCAACGATGTGCGGGACACCCTGCTGGCTGCGAGCGCCATCGGCCTGACGGCCCCGCATATTGGCGTGCCGGAGCGGATCATGGTGATCCGGCTATCGCCGGATGAGGATCTGCGCGTCTACATGAACCCAAAGATCCTCTGGGCGTCCCCCGAGACATCAACCCATGACGAGGGCAGCGTCAGCATGCCGGGGGTGCGGGAGCGGATCACTCGGCCCACCCGCATCCGGTTCGGCTTCCGCGATCTCGACGGAGCAGCCCACGAGGAGGAGGTGGACGGCTTCGAGGCCGCGGTGGTCCAGCATGAGATCGATCAGCTCGATGGCATTTTCTGGATCGATCGCCTGTCGCGATTGAAGCGGGATCGTCTGCTCAAGCGCTTCGGAAAGCTGAAATCGGCCTCGTCCTAGTAAGCGATTGCCAAGATGCGCGCCGCCGAAGTCAATCTCGGTGCCGCGCAAGCAATCATGAGCGATCAATGGCTTAGGCACGCCTCCGATTGCAACGCGATCGGCAACGAGTCTAGGAAACCGCCGAGCGTTCGGGGGAATCGATCATGATCGTCTACGGCACCAGCATCTCGCCCTTCGTGCGGAAAGTCCTCGTGGCTTTGGCGGAGAAAGGCATCCGGTACGAGCATCGGCCAGTGGCCCCGCAGGCTGAGGATGCCGATTTCCGGGCTGCGAGCCCCGTGGGCAAGGTTCCGGCGATCGACGATAACGGCTTCCGGCTGGCCGATTCCAGCGCGATCCTCGACTACCTCGAGCGCCTGTATCCGCAGCCCGCGCTGATCCCAGCCGATCCCAAGCATGCCGCCCGGGCGCGCTGGTTCGACAAGTTCGCCGAGGTCGAGTTCGATCGGCAGCTCTCGGTCGTGTTTACGGAACGCTTCCTGAAGCCGCGGCTGCTCAAGGTGCCGGGCGACGAGGCGCTGGCGCAGCAGGCCCTCGACCAGAACCTGCCGCCGCTGTTCGATTATCTCGAAACGCAGATCACCGGTCCGTTCCTCGTTGGGGATGCCTTCGGGATCGCCGACATCGCGGTGGCGTCGCCGTTCCACAATCTTCGGCTCGCCCATGTCCAGGTCGATGCCGGGCGCTGGCCCAAGCTCGCCGGCTGGGCGGCCTTGACCCTCGACCGGCCGTCCTTCGTCACGGCGATCGCCGCCCCGGCCTGGTGAGCCTGCGCGGCTGCGTCACGGGCCGGTGTGCGCGCCCCGGTCCCGGATGCGGCATCCGGGAGCGGGCGTCGGGTTGTCCTTGAGCCTCATTCCGAAAGCCGGCCGCCACCTTTCTGAAAGATGCCCTATCTCCATCGTCATGGACCGGCGGATCGACAGATCGCGGTCCCTTCCCCGATGGAGTTGTAATGATCGTCTACGGTACCGGTTACTCGCCCTACGTCCGCAAGGTCCTGGTCTCGCTCGGCGAGAAGAACGTGCCCTACGAGCACAGGCCGGTGATGTTCCACGCACCCGACCAGGATTTCCAGGCGGCGAGCCCGCTCGGAAAGATCCCGGCCATTGAGGATGGGGGGTTCAAGCTGGCGGATTCCTCCGCGATCCTCTGGTACCTGGAGCGCAAGCATCCGACCCCGGCCCTGGTCCCGTCAGACCCGGAGGCGCTCGGTCGCGCGGTCTGGTTCGACAAGTTCGGCGACACCGAGCTGTTCGCCAAGCTCGTCGTGCCGTTCGTCGAGCGGATCCTGAAGCCCAACATGATGAGCCAGCCCACCGACGAGGCCGCGGTCGCCAAGGCTCTCGACAAGGATTTGCCGCCGCTGTTCGACTATCTGGAGCGGCAGATCTCGGGCCCGTATCTCGTCGGCGACGCATTCGGCATTGCCGACATCTCGATCGCCACGGGTTTCTACAACTTCCACCTGGCCGACGCGCAGGTTGATGCCGGCCGCTGGCCGAAGCTCGCGGCCTACGTCGCCGAGACTTTGGCGCGGCCGTCGTTCAAGGCCGCCCAGGACGCCAAGAAGGGCTGAGTCCAGCCGGCGGCGTCAGACCATGCCACTGTTTCCGGGAAACAGTGGCATGGTCTCTATCTTTATGATCGCATGATGATTTCGGAAAACCGGGATCCCCTTTTCCGCATCATGCTTCAGTGCCGCCGCCGGATTGACCCGACGGTCTGGAGCTGGCTCTGGGCCTCAGCCCGGTCGTCCTCGTTCGCTGCCGCCCAGTTCTTCTGGTAGAGCGACACGATCCAGTCGTCCTTGCGGCCCTCCGCACCCTCGCGGGCGAGCGAGAGCCACATCAGGCCCTTCACGCGCTGGATCGGCACGCCGCCCAAGCCATTGACCAGCATGTCGCCGAGCAGAGCTTGTGCCGGGTGGTGGCCCTTTTCGGCCGCCAGATTGAACCAGCGCGCCGCCTGCCGGGGATCGGCCTCGACGCCGGTGCCGTCGAGGTAGAGCCGGGCGAGGTTGTACTGCGCGTTCGGCTCGCCGTAATACGACGCCGCGTAGTTGAACATGTCGTAGGCGCGCTCAGGGTTCGGGCGCACATAGGTGCCCTTGATCCCCTCCAGGAAGTAGGTGCCGAGCGCCGTGAACGCGCTGCCGGTCACCGCCGAGTTCTGCGGGTCCGGGCCATCGTCGGTGCTGGCATCGGCGATCCGGGAGAAGAACTCGAACGCCTTGAGGTCGTCATGGGGCACGCCGTCGCCCTCGGCATACATCCGGCCGAGCTTCCACAGGGCCAACGCATGGCCCTGGCCGGCGGCGTATTCGAGGGCGCGGGCCGCGCCCTGCTTGTCGCCGGCATTGTACTCGCGCACGCCGGCGCGCAGCGCGTCCTTGGCCGAGCGGTAGCTCTTATCCGCCACCGGCACCTGCACGGGCGTGCGGACGCTGGCGTCGAGGGCCCACGGCGCCTCTACCGGGAGGGCGAGCAGGACAAGGACACCGGCCGCGGCTGCGATCTTGCCGAGGAAGCGGGACCGACCGGGATCGGCCCCGGCCGGCGCCCTGCGCCGGCTGAGGTCAGTCCTAGACGTCCGCATAGCTCTCCAACTCCTTGGCGCCGCCCGGATGGGTGACGGCGCCGTACAGCGCCGGGCCGACGCCCTGCGCGTATTTCCACAGGTAGCCCGAGGTCGCGGTGTTGGTGCGCGGCGTCCAGGCCTTGCGGCGCTCGGCCAGCTCCTCGTCCGACACGGCGACGCTGAGCGTGCCCTGGATCGCATCGAGCGTGATGATGTCGCCGTCGCGGATCAGGCCGATCGGGCCGCCCACCGCCGCCTCGGGGCCGACATGGCCGACGCAGAAGCCGCGGGTCGCGCCGGAGAAGCGCCCGTCCGTGATCAGCGCGACCTTATCGCCCATGCCCTGGCCGTAGAGGGCCGCGGTGGTGGACAGCATTTCGCGCATGCCGGGGCCGCCGCGCGGACCCTCGTAGCGGATCACGAGCACGTCGCCTTCCTTGTAGGTCCGCGACTGCACCGCCTCGAAGCAGGCCTCCTCGCCGTCGAACACCCGGGCCGGGCCGGTGAAAACCTGCTTCTCCGCCGCCATGCCGGCGACCTTCACGATCGCGCCCTCGGGGGCGAGGTTGCCCTTGAGGCCGACGACACCGCCGGTGGGGGTGATCGGGCGGTTGGCCGGGTAGACAACGTCCTGGTCCGGGTTCCAGGTCACCCGGTCCATGTTCTCCGCGATGGTGCGGCCGGTGACCGTCAGGCAGTCGCCGTGCATGAAGCCGTGGTCGAGCAGGGTCTTCATCAGCAACGGGATGCCGCCGACCTCGAACATGTCCTTGGCGACGTAGCGGCCGCCGGGCTTCAGGTCGGCGATGTACGGCGTGCGCCGGAAGATCTCGGCGACGTCGAACAGCGTGAACTCGATGCCGCATTCATGGGCGATCGCCGGCAGGTGCAGGGCCGCGTTGGTCGAGCCGCCGGAGGCGGCCACCACGGTGGCGGCGTTCTCGAGCGCCTCGCGGGTGACGATGTCGCGCGGCCGGATTTTCTTGGCGAGCAGTTCCATGACCTGCTGGCCGGCGAGGGCACAGAACTGATCGCGAATCTCGTAAGGCGCCGGGGCGCCGGCCGAGTAGGGCAGCGCCAGGCCGATCGCCTCGGAAACGGTCGCCATGGTGTTGGCGGTGAACTGCGCACCGCAGGCGCCGGCCGACGGGCAGGCGACCTGCTCCAGCTCGTCGAGGTCTTCCAGGCTCATGTCGCCGACCGCGACCTTGCCCACCGCCTCGAACAGGTCCTGCACGGTGACCGGCTTGCCGCGGAACGAGCCGGGCAGGATCGAGCCGCCGTAAATGAAGATCGACGGGACGTTGAGGCGCACCATCGCCATCATCATGCCGGGCAGCGACTTGTCGCAGCCGGCCAGACCCACCAAGGCGTCGTAGGCGTGGCCGCGCATGGTCAGCTCGACCGAGTCGGCGATGACCTCACGCGAGGGCAGCGAGGCGCGCATGCCGCCATGGCCCATGGCGATGCCGTCGGTGACCGTGATGGTGCAGAACTCGCGCGGGGTGCCGTGGGCAGCAGCCACGCCCTTCTTCACCGCCTGCGCCTGGCGCATCAGCGAGATGTTGCAGGGGGCGGCCTCGTTCCAGCAGGAGGCGACACCCACCAGCGGCTGATGGATCTGCTCCCGGGTCAGGCCCATCGCGTAGAGATACGAGCGATGCGGAGCGCGGTCCGGACCCTCCGTGACGTGACGGCTGGGCAGCTTCGACTTGTCGTTCAAACGCGTGTCCATCAACCCGAACCAAGCCTTCGCGCCGCCAGTCCCGAGGGTGCAGGAGACCGCGGCGCGTCGCCGTTCGCGATGCGCCGTGAGGGCCGTCCGCGTGCTCGGGAAATCCTCGTTTCGAAACGGTAAATCGTTGTCGAACTTGCCGTTTACCGCGGATGTTGAGGTGGGCTCGGACTATGGCGGGATCGCGGCGTTTGCGGGCAGGTCTCGGGGCAGACCCGGGATCGTTTTACGGTGTTGCGACCCCGCCACAGCCACGCTTCGGGTCGATTGCCGGCGCGAGATTAGGTTAAGGATAATCCTTTGGCCGCTTAACTCGGCCAATTAGGCATCATCGGCACCGCTTCTGAAGCTCACAGACGATCGGTATCGCTGGAGCCATGCCGCTTGGAACGTTCCAGACTGATTCTAAGACGTCGCGGGCGAGCCCGGCATCCAGAGCCATCGACGGCGCAAGATACTGAATCCTTTACGTTTCTGGATCCCGGGCTCCGCTTTGCGGCCCCGGGATGACGCGGCGGGTGGATCGGAGGTCGATGACAATCTCCGGATCGCAGGCATGGGCCTTGAACTGCTATCCACATGACTGCCCCAACATTCGGTTGGGCACCGAGCGCGAAACAGGCTCGTCCGTTCAGCCGCGGCTCGGCTCCGGCAAGGCCGGCGCCGCAGCGCCCGATTCCAGGGCGCGGTCGCTCTCGTCCTTCAGCGTGACGCCGCTCAAGCCCAGGGTGAGCGCGCGGGCGAGCAGCCAGTGCAGCTTGAACGCCGCCTTCGCGTGGGTGAGGCCGGCCGTGCGGACGTTCGAGATGCAGTTGCGCTCCGCATCCGAGCGGCCGATTTTCGGATCCAGCGTCAGGTAGATGCCAAGGCTGTCTGGGGAGGACAGGCCCGGCCGCTCGCCGATCAGTACCGCCACCGCCCGGGCCTTCAGGGCGTCGCCGATCGCGTCGCCGAGCGCCACGCGGGCCTGGCTGGCGATCACCACCGGGGCGAGGCGCCAGCCGGATTGTTCCGCCAGGGGCGCGAACGCCTTGAGCAGCGGCGCCGCGTTCTCGTGCACGGCACGGGCCGAGAGACCGTCCGCCACTACGAGAGCCAAATCGGTGGACTCCGCCGCGGCCTGGAGTCCCAAAAAATCCTCCGGGTCGAGCCGGCGGCCGAGATCGGGGCGGCGCAGGTACGTCGCGCGGTCGGGGGCCTGGGAGGCCACCGGGATCGTGGCGAGGCCAAGTTCGGCGATCGCACTCGCCAGCGCCTCCGCATCCATCGGCGCGTGCACGGCGTCCCTGGCCTGGGCGTGGTCGAGGCCAAAGCGCAGCACCTCCCGGGTCGGTAGCCCGCTTCCGGCGCGGCCGAGACCGATCCGGGCTGGCGTCAGCCCGGCGAGCCGCGCCCAGATCTCCCGGGGGTCGCTCACGCGGCGAGGTCCGGCGCGGCGGTGAGGAGCGGGGCGCCCGAACCCGGCAGCAGCGCGCCGCCCTCGTCGGTGAGACCGATCCCGTGAAGCCAGGCCTCGAATTCGGGGGCGCGCTTCAGCCCTAAAACCTCGCGCAGGTAGAGGGAATCGTGGAACGACGTGGATTGGTAATTCAGCATCACGTCGTCGGCCCCCGGGACGCCCATGATGTAGGTGCAGCCCGCCGCCCCGAGCAGCGTCAGCAGCGTGTCCATGTCGTCCTGATCGGCCTCGGCATGGTTGGTGTAGCAAACGTCGACGCCCAGCGGCACGCCCATCAGCTTGCCGCAGAAATGGTCCTCCAGCCCGGCTCGGATGATCTCCTTGCCGTCGTAGAGGTATTCGGGCCCGATGAAGCCCACGACGGTGTTGACGAGGAGTGGCCGGAACGGCCGGGCCACCGCGTAGGCCCTGGCCTCAAGGGTCTGCTGGTCGATGCCATGATGGGCATCCGCCGACAGCGCCGAGCCCTGGCCGGTCTCGAAATACATACAGTTGTCGCCGAGCGGACCGCGCTTAAGCGCCAGCGCCGCCTCGTGGGCCTCCTTCAACAGGGCGAGCGTCACCCCGAAGCCGGCATTGGCCTTCTCGGTGCCGGCGATCGATTGGAACACGAGATCAACCGGCAGGCCGCGCTCCATGGCGGCGAGCGTTGTGGTCACGTGGGTGAGCACGCAGGCCTGCGTGGGAATCGCATGCGTCTGGATCACCCCGTCGAGGAGTTGGAGTAGGTCGCCGAGCGCCTGGACCGAATCGGAAGCCGGGTTGATGCCGATCACCGCGTCCCCGCAGCCGAGGGTGAGCCCGTCGAGGATCGCCGCGGTGATGCCCTTCGGATCGTCGGTGGGGTGGTTCGGCTGCAGCCGCACCGCAAGCGTCCCGGGCAGCCCGATCGTGTTGCGGAAGCGGGTCACCACGCGAGCCTTGCGCGCCACCGAGATCAGATCCTGGTTGCGCATGATCTTTGAGACGGCCGCCGCGATCTCCGGCGTGACGCCAGGGGCGATCCGGGTGAGCCCATCCGGGGTGGCGGTCAGCAGGAATTCTCGGAAATCGCCGACCGTCAGGTGGGCGATCTCCGCGAAAGACGCCGCGTCGTGCGTGTCGAGGATCAGCCGGGTGACGTCGTCCTGCTCGTAGGGGATCAACGGCCGGGCCAGGATCTCGGCGAGCGGCACCTCGGCGAGGCACCAGCGGGCCGCCGCGTTCTCCTCGGCGGATTCGGCCGCGATGCCGGCAAGCCGGTCGCCGGAGCGGACCGGCGTCGCCTTGGCCATTAGGGTAGCGAGGTCGGCGAAGACATGGGTGCGTGGGCCGACGACGTGGCGGTAGGCCATGCGGTTTCACCCCGTCCTTGCTTCCGAAGATCACAGGATACCGTGATCCGGTGCGAATGTCCGGTCAGGCCGCGCCGGCATTCGGCGCGGGCACTTCCGTGGAAATCGCGTCGACCGTGCGCGGCATCGGGCTGCCCTGCCCGTCCGTGCGCTGGATCCGGACCTGCTGGTTGACCGGCTGCATGTTGCCGAAGGGTGTCGAGAAGGCGATCTCGGCGGCGTCGCGGCCCACGCCGATCCGGACCAGCCCGTCGAGGTCGGCCTGACGGGTGGCGTCGAACAGCCACCAGCGCCCGTCGAGATAGGCCTCGAACACCGCGTGGAAGTCACTTGGCACGAGGCCGTGGGCGTAGCAGCTCACGAACCGGGCCGGGATGCCGAGCGCCCGGCAGAACGCCGTGCCGATATGCGCAAAGTCGCGGCAGACACCGGCCCGCTTCAGAAGCGACTCATCAGCTGTGGTCTCGCCGTCGCTGGTGCCGGGCTGATAGGTGATGTGATCGTGGATCCAGTTGCAGATCTCGTTCACGCGGCTGTGGCCCTTGGGCAGCACGCCAAACTCGGCCTGGGCGAAGGGGGTCAGCCGGTCGGAGGAGACGAACCGGCTCGGCAGCAGGAACGGTAGGATGTCGAGCGGCAGCTCGCCGATCGGGGTCTCTTTGATGGTCGCCGGGTCGGCCCGGTGGACGGTCAGATCCACCTCCGCATTGTACTCTAGGGCGAACTGGCCCATCGGCACGTTGACGCCGAGATAGCGGTTCAGAAGGTCGGGGGTGGTGTAGAGGTCGCGCTTCAGGTTCGGCGTGAGCACGAGGCTCTCGCTGAGGATCTCGACGCTCCTCAGCTTGGCGACCTCCAGGTTGAAGATGAAGGTCGTGTCCGAGAGTATATTGTAGGACAGACTGCAACCGAGGGTATAGCGCATCGGATCTCCTTGCCGGGCGACGAGATGATCGCTGCCCAAGCAAGCGGCGCGCCCGATCGCGGTTCCCGGTCAGCGCGGCAGCAGCAGCACCGTCAGCGAGCGCACGCCCTGTGCCCCGTGGATCAGCACGCCCTCGATATCGGCGGTGGCCGAGGGGCCCGTATGCAGCACCGCGTAGGCCGAGCTGCCGAATTCCGGGCGCTTGTAGGCGGCCTGGACGTTGGGGAGGATGTCGGCCGGGTCGAGCAGCACAATCAGGTGCTGGGCGAGATAGGCCACCGCGTTCACGATCAACTCGTCTTGGGTGAACAGCACCGAGCCGGTCTCGGCGATGCCGAACACCGCGCGCACCACCGCCACGTCGACATCCTCGACTTCCTGCGGGTAACGCACCGCCCTTAGGTCGCGGTTGCCCGCGATCTCCGGCACAGCGGAGGCGATCACCTTGGCCTCGGCCAGCCGCTCGCGCACGCCCGCCAGGGGCTCGCCGACGCGGCCATCTTCGATGCGACCGCCCATGCGCTTCAGCCGCTCGCCGAACTCCTCGACCAGATCGTCGCCGACCAGCGGCGTGAAGTCCGGTACGGTCGGCAGCGGATAGTCACCCGCCGGACGGTTGGCCTTCAGGGCCGCCAGGATGCCCGCGCGCGCGCTCATCGAGCGTTGTCCTTGGCCGGCTTCTGCATCCGGTTTTGCTTGTACCAGGCGTGGAAGGTCTGGCGCGGCGCGTCGGGCATCTCGCGCTTCTTCCCCCAGGTGTTGAGCGGGTTGTAGACGGCGAAGCGCGGCAGCACCTTGAGCGCCGAATCCGCGGCGCCGATCGCCGCGCGGTAGGCGGCCGGCCGGGACAGGACCGCACCCGCGGCCTTCATCATCCCCTGCTTGAGCGCCGGGATGTGGTGCTCCTCGACCAGCACCTTGCGCCAGGCGAAAATCTGCTCGTGAATGTTGATCTTCACCGGGCAGACGTTGGTGCAGGAGCCGTTCATCGTCGAGGAGAACGGCAGGGTCGAGTATTTCCGCTTGTTGAAGGTCGGGTCGATGATCAGGCCGATCGGCCCGGAATAGGTCGCCCCGTAGGAGAGCCCGCCCGATCGCCGGTAGACCGGGCAGGTGTTCATGCAGGCGCCGCAGCGGATGCATTTGAGCGAGGTCCAGAACTCCTCCAGGCCGAGCCGGGCGGAGCGGCCGTTATCGACCAGCACCATGTGCATCTCGGTGCCCTTGCGGGGACCGCGGAAATGCGAGGTGTACTGGGTAATCGGCGAGCCCAGCGCCGAGCGCGACAGTAGCCGGATGAACACCCCGAGATGCTCGACTTTGGGAATGATCTTCTCGATGCCGATCGAGTGGATCTGCAACGGCGGGACGTTGCCGGAGAGGTCGGCATTGCCCTCGTTGGTGCAGGTAACGACCGTGCCGGTCTCTGCAATGGCGAAGTTGCATCCGGTCATGCCGGCATCGGCCTTCAGGATGTAGGGTCGGGTCGTCTCGCGCTGGCTTTCCGCGAGGTAGTGCGCGTCGTCGTTGTCGGGATCGGTGCCTAGCGTCTTGGCGAAGACTTCGGCCACGTCCATGCGAGTCTTGTGGACCGCCGGCGCCACGATGTGGCTCGGCTCCTCGTTGTCGAGCTGCTGGATGCGCTCGCCGAGATCGGTCTCGATGATCTCGATGCCGTTGGCCGCCATGTGATGGCGGAACCCGCATTCCTCGGTGAGCATCGACTTCGACTTCACCAGGGTCTTGGCGCCGCGGCTGCGCAGGATTTCCAAGACGATGCGGTTATGGTCGGCGCCGTCCGCGGCCCAGTGGACCTGCACGCCGTTGGCCTTCGCGGCGGCCTCGAACTGTTCGAGATACTGGTCGAGATGGGTGAGCGTGTGCGCCTTGATGGCGGAGGCCAGCTCGCGCAGCTCCTCCCATTCCGGGATGCCGTGGGCGGAGGTGTCGCGCTTCTTGCGCAGATCCCACAGGCGCTCGTCATGGGCGGCCTGGTGCAGCGGCGCGGCGAGGAAGCGCTCGGCGGCCTCGGCCTGGTCGATCGGCCGGTCGCCGCGAATCTTCGCGCCCCGGGGCTGAGGCTCGCGGATCTGCGGCGCCCGGATCGGCTTGGTGGCGGCCTCGGCGTGCTGGAGGCGGCCCCCATCCTGGCCGCGCTCGCTCTCGTCGTCAGCGGCGCGGACCTCGGGGTGGATGACGCCTTCGCGCGCGCGTGGGTTCAGATCCTCGACGCTCATGCGGCGGCTCCGTTCAGCACTTGCGCGATGTGGATGTAGCGGAGCGGCAGCCCGAGGCGCTCGGCGCAGCCCTTCTGGTGCATCAGGCACGAGGAATCCGCCGAGACCACGTACTGCGCCCCAGCCCGGTTCTGATCGGCGACCTTGTCGTAGCCCATCTTGGCCGAGACCGCGGGCTCGAACACCGAGAAGGTGCCGCCGAAGCCGCAGCACTCGTCCGGTCGGGCGAGGTCCACCAGCTCGACGCCCTTCACCAGCCGGAGCAGGTCGAGGGGTTTCGAGAAGTACGGCTTCACGATCTCGGACGGCCGGGCGTGATGGATGCCGCGCAGCGCGTTGCAATTGCCGTGATAGGCGACCTTGTGCGGGAACTCGGCCCAGGGCAGCGCCTCGATCTTGAGCACGTCGTGCAGGAACTCGACCAGCTCGTAGGTGCTGGCCCGGACCTTCTTGACCTCGTCCGTCTGCGGGATCGCGGTCAGGTGCTCGCGGACTTGGTGCACGCAGGAGCCCGACGGCGCGACCACGTAGTCGAAGCCCGAAAAATTCTTGACGAACAGGGCCTCGGTGGCGGCGGCCTCGGCGTGGCAGCCGGTATTGGCCATGGGCTGGCCGCAGCAGGTCTGGTCGAACGGGTATTCGACCGTGCAGCCGACCCGCTCCAGCAATTCCAGCGTGGCGATCCCGACTTCCGGCTCGAAGGCGTCGACGTAGCACGGCACGAACAGGCCGACCCGCATGGTCCGGAACCTCCCTGGATCGCCCGCGCCGATGCACTGGAACGGGTCTAGATTACCCAGGGAGGTCTACCGGATGAGGTTGGTTTTGGCGAGGTCGAGAACTGCGTCACCGCGCCCATCCATCACCGCTCGAAGCACGTAGAGGCTGAAGCCCTTGACCTGCTGCCCGTCGATCTTGGGCGGCATCGACAGCTCGTTGCGGGCGGTGCGGACATCGAGGAGCGAGGGGCCGTCGAAGGCCAGGAACTCGCGCATGGCGCCCGGCAGCTCGGCCGGGTCCTCGACCCGAATCGCAAAAATGCCGGCGGCCCGGGACATCGCGGCAAAGTCCGGATTGTCGAGCGCGACACCGGTCTCGAGATAGCCCGCCGCCTTCATCTCCAGTTCGACGAAGCCGAGGGTGCCGTTGTTGAACACCACGACCTTCAGCGGCAGGCGGTGCTGACGGAGCGTCAGGAAATCGCCCATCAGCATGGCGAAACCGCCATCGCCGCAGAGCGCGACGACCTGACGGTTCGGCTCCGCGGCCTGGGCGCCGATGCCCTGCGACAGGGCGTTGGCCATCGAGCCGTGGACCCAGGAGCCGAGCAGGCGCCGCTTGCCGTTCATCGCCAGGTAGCGCGCCGCCCAGATGGTCGGCGTGCCGACATCGGCGGTGAAGATCGCGTCGTCCGCGGCCGATTCGCTGATCAGCTTGGCGAGGTATTGCGGGTGGAGCGGGCCGCCGGCCTTGCCGGTGGCGAGCTCGTCGAGGCCGGCGCGGGCCTTCGCGTAGTGCTTCAGGCTGGCATCGAGGAACGATCGGTCGGCCTTGGGCTTGAGCCGGGGCAGCAGCGCCCGGATCGTCGCCCCGACATCGCCGACCAACCCGTGCTCGATCCGGCAGCGGCGGCCGAGTTCGGACGGGCGCAGGTCAACCTGGGCGATCTTGGCGTCCTGCGGGTAGAACTGCTTGTAGGGAAAGCCCGTGCCCAGCATCAGCAGGGTGTCGCAGGCCATCATGGCGGCGTAGCCGGACGCGTAACCGATCAGGCCGGTCATGCCGACATCGTAGGGATTGTCGAACTCGACATATTCCTTGCCGCCGAGCGCGTGAACGATCGGGCTCTTGAGCGCTTCGGCGAGTTGCAGCAGTTCGGAATGCGCCCCGGCGCAGCCGCGTCCGCAGAGCAGCGTTACCCGCTTGCCGGCGTTGAGCAGCGCCGCCAGGGCGTCGAGCTCCGAATCGGCCGGGCGCACCACGGGCTTGGCCGGGATCAGCCCGGCATGGGGGGCGAGCGCGCGCTTGGGCGCATCGCGCAGGGCGACATCACCCGGGATGACGATGACGGCGACGCCCCCCTCCCCCACGGCGGCGCGGATCGCGTTCTCCAGCACGAACGGCATCTGCGACGGATCGGAGACCAGTTCGCAGTAATGGCTGCACTCGCGGAACAGCTCGGTGGGCCGCGTCTCTTGGAAATAGCCCGAGCCGATCTCGGCCGATGGGATCTGGGCGGCGATGGCCAGGACCGGGGTCCGGCTGCGATGCGCGTCGTAGAGGCCGTTGATCAGGTGGAGGTTACCGGGGCCGCAAGAGCCGGCGCAGACCGCGAGCTTGCCGGTGACCTGCGCCTCGGCGCTCGCCGCGAAGGCGGCCGCCTCCTCGTGGCGGGTGTGGATCCAGTCGATCCGCCCGCGGGCACGCAGGGCCTCGGTGATGCCGTTCAGGCTGTCGCCCACCACCCCGTAGATGCGGGCGACGCCTGCTTCTTGAAGGGTCTCGGCGATGAGATCGGCGACGTTCTCGATGCGCATGGTTCGGCACTCCGCATTTTCGGATCCGAACCGCTGCGCCGGTGGTGATGTTCCGCCCACAGCCGCCGCATGGTGCAATGCACACATGTCCGCCGCGGCGGCATCCCCGCCGAAGGCTCAGGCCTCAGTGCCGAACGGCGTCGACATCCCGGGCGACGACGGCAAAGAGGTCGCTCAGCGCCGCGAGGCTGGCTGCCTGGAGCTGGGCCGCCGGCACCACTGAGCCGTCCGGGGCTGGGAGGTCCCGCGTCGCGGTGGCGGAGGCGATGACGGTCGGCTGGAAGCCGAGGTTGAAGGCCGAGCGGGCCGTCGAGTTGACGCACATATGGGTCATGAAGCCGGCCAGGATCAGGTCGGTAACCCCGGCCCGCTTGAGCTGATCCTCCAAATCCGTGCCGACGAAGGCGCTCGGGAAGGCCTTGGTGATCACCGCCTCGCCGTCCTGCGGCGCGACCTCCTCGGAGATCTGCCCGTTCGCGGCTGTGATGTCGAAGGGCGAGCCCGGCCCAGCATTGTGCCGAATATGGATCACCGGCGTCTCGGCCTCCCGCGCCCGCCGCAGCAGGATCTTGGCCTGTGCGACCGCCGGCTCGACCCCGGTCAGGCGCAGCACCCCGTCGCGATAGGTGTTCTGGATGTCGATGAGGATGAGCGCGGCCTTCTTCAGGCTGGCAGGCTCCGGGCTCAGGCCGGAGAGGCCGCGAAGAGTCTTGAGATCGCTCACCCGTATCTCCCAAATGCGCGTGCGGTCGGCCGCCGGAAAGGCCCCACGATGGCGGCGAGAATCGCCGCGCCGAGGCGTCCGGGGGGCCGAACCATAGACCCGTCCTGCTTCGCCGCCTACGGGGCCACGGCGCTCTGCGAGTCGGACGGTCGGCACCGGCGGGCGGCTCGGCAGCCCTGTTTCCCAGGGAAGTCGGGGCCCACGCTTGATTTCCGGCGCCTCAGAGTCGAAGGACCTCTGGAAACGTTCCGAAGAGATCAGCGTCAAAGAGATCAGCGCCATGGAAGAACTGCTCGCCCGCGTCACCGCCCGCACCGGGCTCGACGCCGCGACGGCACAGACGGCCATCGGACACATCCTGGCCTTCCTGCAAAAGGAAGGGCCTGAGACCGAGGTCAATCAGCTCCTGGCCGCCCTGCCGGGCTCCGAAGCGCTCGTGGCCGACTCGAATGCCGGCGAGAGCGGCGGCGGCGGCCTCATGGGCATGCTCGGCGGCATGATGGGCGGCGGCGGCGTCATGGCCCTCGGCCAGAAGCTGATGGCGGCGGGCGTGCCCATGGGCCAGATGCAACCCCTCGGCCAGGAGCTCTTCGCCTTCGGCCGCGAGAAGGTCGGCGAGGACGCGATGGGACCCATCATCGGCTCGATCCCCGGGCTCAACCAGTTCGTCTGAGGGCCGAACCCCCGAACGGCGGGACCACCGTTCGGGATGCAAAGGGTGCCGGCGGCAGGTGCGCCGCCGCACCGTTTTAAAGCCGCTCCTGACCGATCGTAAAAATGTGGTTTCGCCGCGAAAGCTTGGCGGAACCCGTCCACGCGATCCCCGTTATTCGGGATGCGATCCGGGCCTTCGTCTTCGGCGGGGGGTCGGTGCGCAGTTGAGCAGGCCGGCCATGCCCGTCTTCGAATCCAAGAACCTGGACAGCGCGTTCGAGGGCCAGGCGCTCCTCGCCGCGATCCTGCACCCGACCCGGGCGGCGCAGACCCGCGCCCTGCGCCACGGTCGCCGCCGCGCCGAGCGCGCCGCCGCGATGGCCGATCCGCTGACCATCGAGCCGCGCTTTCCGACCCCCAGCGACGAGCTCGCGGCGGCTACCATCCAGGGTCGCTGAACCGTCGTTACCAGGGCTGCGGCGTGACCAGGCCCTGGCGGGTCACCACAACCCATTCGCGACCGCGACGCTCGACGCTGTCGACGCGTCCCACGCCCGGTAGCACGTCGCCGGGCCCGACCTCGACGATGCGGCGGCGGCGATTCTCAAGAATGGCCGCGCCGTCATAGACGTCGCGGACCGCCCAGCCGTCGATCACAGGCGGCTTGTCCGCCGCGACGGGCTTCGGCTTCGTGTCCGCGACCTTCGCCTCGGCACTCTTCGCTTCGAAGATTTTCGCCTCAGTGACCTTCGCGTCGACGCTGCGCGTCTCGGCGAGGCTCCCGGTCTGCGTCGGCTCAGCCTTCACGGCCGCCACGGCGGCGGTGCGTCGCTCGAGTTGAGTCGCGAGGTTGGCGATCCGGCCGCTCTGCTCGCGCTCGACCTGTTCGAGGCGTTCGCCCAGGGCAGCCGTCTTGGCGTTCAGGTTCTTGTCGAGCTGCGCCAAGCGTTCGCCGAGCGCGCTGCTGCGGGTGCCGGCCTCCTTCCGGGCGGTGTCGGTGGCGGCGCGCAGATCGGCCAGCACCTGATGCAGCTGGGCGATGTCGGCGCCGAGCCGGGCGGTCTCGGTGCGTCCGGCATCGACGGTGGCGCTCAGCGCCACGACGGCATCGCTCGCCACGCCGCCGGACCCGGAACGGGCGGCGACGCCCGCACCGAGCACCAGCCCGACCGCGAGGGCAGCACCCGGAATCGCGTAGCGCCGCAGGTCGATCGCGGACAGCGACGGCATCGCGAAGCGCGGCGCAGCCGGAGCGGCGACGGGCTCGGGCTTCAGCTCGCCTTTGCCCGCCACAACGGCCTTGAGCAGTTCCGCGGGAGAGAGGGCCGGCTTGGCATCAGTTTTCGTCATCGCCCCCAACTCCGCCTGCAGGGTATCTCTGCAAGCGTTCGTTAAGGACGTTTGTTTACGAAACCCTTACCGGCCACCCTTGGGATCAGGCCGCAAGCCCCCGCTTCTTCAGCAGCGGCGCGATGCTCGGCATGCGGCCGCGGAAGGCCGTGTAGGCGTCGCGCGGGTCGCGCAGGTTGCCCGCGCCGTAGACGAAGGTGCGCAGGCGCTTGGCCGTCTCCGGGTCGAAGATGTCGCCCGCCTCCCGGAAGGCGTCGAAGGCGTCGGCGTCCAGCACCTCGGACCAAAGATAGCTGTAATAGCCCGCCGCATAGCCGTCGCCCGAGAAGATATGGGCGAAGTGCGGCGTCCGGTGGCGCATGCTGATCTCGGCCGGCATGCCGATCCGCTGCAGGGCATCGGCCTCGAAGGCCGGCACGTCGAGCCCGGATTCGCCGCCCGCCGAGAGGTGGAGCGTCATGTCGACGATCGCCGAGGCGGTGTATTCGACGGTGGCAAAACCCTGGTTGAAGGTGCGCGCCGCGAGCAACTTGCGCAGCAGCGCGTCGGGCATCGGCTCGCCGGTCCGGTGGTGGCGCGCATGGGCCTGCAACACCTCCGGCTGCTCCAGCCAGTGCTCGTAGAGCTGCGACGGCAACTCGACGAAGTCGCGCGACACGGATGTGCCGGAGAGCAGCGGGTAGGTCACGTCCGACAGCAGCCCGTGCAGGGCGTGGCCGAACTCGTGGAACAGGGTGCGGGCGTCGTCGAAGGACAGGAGCGCGCTCTCGCCGGCCGGCGCCTTGGCGAAGTTCATCACGTTGACGATGACCGGCGTGACCGTGCCGTTCAGGCGCTCCTGTGAGCGGAACGCGCTCATCCAGGCGCCGGAGCGCTTGGAGGACCGGGCGAAGTAATCACCGAGGAACAGGCCGACTTCGGACCCGTCCGGGTTGCCGACCCGCCAGACGCGCACGTCCGGGTGGTAGCGCGGCACGTCGGACAGCTCTTCGAAGGTCAAGCCGAACAGGCGCGAGGCCGTGTCGAAGGCCGCCTGGATCATCCGGTCGAGGGGCAGGTACGCCTTGACCTCGCTCTCGTCGAGGTCGTGCTCGGCCCGGCGCAGCTTCTCAGTGTAGTGGCGCCAATCATGCGCCTGGAGCGCGAAGTTGTGGCCCTCTTGCTGGACCAGGGCCTGGAGCCGCTCGCGCTCCTCGCCGGCCCGCGCCCGGGCCGGGGTCCAGACGTCGCGCAGCAGTTCCATGGCGGCGTCGGGGCTCGCCGCCATCGTGTCGTCGAGCTTGAAATGCGCGAAGCTGTCGAAGCCCAGCAGCCGCGCGTGCTCGGCGCGCAGCCCGACCATCTCGACGATAATTGCCCGGTTGTCGGTGGCGCCGCCATTCTCGCCGCGCCGGGTCCAGGCCGCGTAGGCCTTCTCGCGCAGGTCGCGCCGGGTCGAGCACACCAGGAACGGCTCGATCAGCGAGCGCGACAGGGTGATGACGTGCCCCTCAAGCCCGCGCTCCCGGGCCGCGCTCTCGGCGGCGGCGCGCAGGAACGGCGGCAAACCGGCGAGATCGTCCTCACTGGTCAGCGGCAGGGTGAAGCTGCTCTCGTCGGCCAGCAGGTTCTGGCTGAACTGGGTGCCGAGCTCCGACATCCGGGCAGCGATCTCGGCGATGCGAGCCTTGTCGTCGGGTCCGAGATCGGCGCCAGCGCGGCGGAAGCGGATGCGGTAGCGATCGAGGACCCGGCGCTCCTCCGGCCCGAGACCTTCGGCCTCGGCATCAACCGTCGAGATCCGCGCCCAGAGCTGCGGGTTCAGGTAGATGGCGCTGCCGTGCCGGGAGAGTTTCGGACCTATCGTCCGCTCGATCGCCTGCAGCTCCGGGTTCGTGTGGCTGCCGGTCAGGTTGTAGAAGACACCGGCCACCCGTTCGAGGGCCTGGCCGGCCCGCTCCATCGCCGCGACGGTGTTGGCGAAGGTCGCGGGCGCTGTGTCCGCGGCGATAGCCTGGATCTCGGCGTCGTGGGCCGCCAGCGCCGCGTCGAAGGCCGGCATGTAGTGCTCAGGCCGGATGCGCTCGAACGGCGGCAGGCCGTAGGGCGTGCTCCACTGCGCGTCGCGGAAGGGGTTGTCCTGCGGCAGGCTCGGGAGCCCGGCATCGGCGACATCCGGCATTCGGTCCTCGATGGTGCGTCAGTCCGACGGGTCGGTCGGCCCGTCATCCGGGCCGCGAGATGGGGTCCGCGGCCGCTTGAGGAAAGACAGAAGCCCGTTCGGCAGCCCCGTCAACCGGATTGGAGCGATCCGAATGCGGTTCCGTTCGTTTCCCCCGGCCTAAGCCCGCGCTTCGAGGTCCCATGCCGCCCCGCCGACCGATGTTTTTTTTGGCACTCAGCAGCCTCGCTCTCGGACTCTGCGAGATGGTGCCTGCGCCAACTTCAGCCGCCGAGGCTCCGGCTGTCCCGGTGCCGCCGCCGCTTCCGCCGGAGCGGCCGAGAGAGCTGAAGCCTGTCCAGCCGGTCGAGCAGAAGCCCGCGCCGACATCCGAAGCCGCGAAGCCCACGCCGCCGGCCCGGCCGGCGGAGCTGACACCGGCCAAGGAGCCGGCCCAGGAGGCCCAAAAACCCGAGATCCCGACGCCGCCCCCGACCCCGCCGGAGCGGCCGCCGGAATTGTCCGGCGAGGCGGCGCTCGCCCTCAAGGTCGCGCCCCCGGACGACACCGCCTGCCGGACCCGCCTCAAGCGCCTCGGCGTCGCGTTCGAGCCGCTGCCGGCCATCGCCGAGGGCCAGTGCACCGCGCCGCTGCCGCTCAAGGTGACCAAGCTCGCCGACGACATCGCGCTGCCGGGCGGCGCGACCCTCACCTGTCAGGTGGCCGAATCCTTCGCGCGCTGGGCGACGGAGGTGCAGGTTGCGGCCGAAAAGACGCTCAAGCATCCGCTCACCGGGCTCGAACTCGGCGGCACCTATGTCTGCCGGGGCCAGAACCACGATGTCGACGCCAAGCTGAGCGAGCACGCCTTTGCGGCGGCGGTCGACGTGATGGGGTTTTCGTTCGCAGGGCGTGCGAGCGTCCCGGTGAAGGCGATGCCGGCGGGATCGGAGGAATCCGAGTTCTTGGCCTCCGTCCGCGGCAAGGCCTGTGGGTTCTTCCGGACGGTGCTGGGCCCCGGCAGCAACGCGGCCCATGCCAACCACTTCCACTTCGACGACCGCGAGCGCAACGCCGGCCATCGCCTGTGCGAGTAGCGCGGCCTTAGCGGCGGAACGTTCAAGCCCGCTCGATACTTGTGCGACCGGAGTGCCCCCGCTCCTGGAGCGTTCGACGTCGATGATGCAGAGATCCACGCGGCCGGTTTGCGCGGCTCTGCTGGCGTTCGGATTGGCGACTTCGGGCGCGCTGGCGCAGCCCGACAAGGCGCCGGCGCTGACATCCGAGGCGATCAACGCCGCCACCTTCAAGGCACCCGAGGCCGACAAGCCGGAGGCGAAGAAGGCCGAGACCAAGAAGTCCGGCAAGAAGGCCCGGAGCGCCAAGAAATCCGACGACAAGCCCGACCCGCTGATCGTGAAGGCGCAGGTCCTGCTCGACCGGGCGCGGTTCTTCCCCGGCGCGATCGACGGGCTGAAGGGCGAGAACTACCAGCGCGCGCTCTCGGCCTTCGCGGTGGCCCAGGGGCTGCCCGCCAGCCAGGACCTGACGCCCGAGCTCTGGGAAAAGCTCCAGGCGACGAGCGACAAGCCGGCCGTGTCCGATTACGCGCTCACCGAGGCCGACGCCTCCGGTCCCTACGTGGAAAAGATCCCGCCCAAGATGGAAGAGCAGGCCGATCTCAAGGAGCTCGGCTACACCAACCCGCGGGAGATGCTGGCCGAGCGGTTCCACATGAGCCGTGACCTCGTCAGCGCGCTCAATCCGGGCAAGCCCCTCGACAAGGCCGGCACGTCGATCATCGTGGCGGCGGTGGACCCGATGGGCACCGACAAGCCCAAGGGCAAGGACCTGCCGCAGGAGCCCAAGGTCGAGCGGATCGAGGTCGACAAGACCAGCCGCGACGTGCGCGCCTTCGGGGCCGACGGCAAGCTGCTCGGCTATTACCCGGCCTCCATCGGCAGCACCGAGAAGCCCGCCCCGAGCGGCGAGACCAAGGTGAAGGGCGTCGCCTTCGATCCGGACTACACCTACAATCCGAAATACGCGTTCAAGGGCGTGAAGACCAAGCAGAAGTTCTCGATCAAGCCGGGGCCGAACAACCCGGTTGGGCTGGTCTGGATCGACCTCGCGATCCCGAGCTACGGCATCCACGGCACGCCCGAGCCCGAGAAGGTCGGCAAGACCGAGTCCCACGGCTGTATTCGGTTGACCAACTGGAACGCCCGCGACCTCGCCGCCCACGTGACCCGCGGCGCCAAGGTGTCTTTCAAGGATGATTGAGCCGGCCCGCGCGTTGTCCCGGCCCGAATGCCGACAAAAATGTATCGCCGGTTAACATCGATGCGGTCATTGCTCCGGGAACGGCAAGGGAACGCTTGACACATCCGGTATTCCGGGCGACGCCACAGGTGGTCTCGCGGACCGCCTGGCGATGCCGCCTCGGCGCTTCCCAGCGCTGCTCTTGCGGCTCGCGAGGCGAACCAATTGCACGGCAAGATCCCCGGTACGGGGGCGATCGAAGGGAAGACGGCCCGGCGTGACTGCTGACCCCAACGATGACGTCCTGAACGGCGTCCGCGTGCTCGTCGTCGAGGACGAAGCCGCCATCTCGATGCTGCTCGAGGACATGCTGCTCGACTTCGGCTGTGAAGTGGTCGGCCCGGCTGCGCGCCTGGCAACCGCCCTCGAAATGGCCTCCCAGGAGACGTTCGAGATCGCGATCCTCGACGTGAACGTCGCCGGGGAGCCGATCTACCCGGTGGCCGAAGCGATCGTGCAGCGCGACCTGCCGCTGGTGTTCTCAACCGGCTACGGCGGCGCCGGCATCCGCGAGCCGTTCCGCGACCGGCCGGTGGTGCAGAAGCCGTTCAGCCAGGCCGATCTCAAGCGCACGCTGATCGGCGCGATCCGCGCCGCCCGGGGCTGACGCTTCGCGTCACAGCCCCTCGATGGTGAAGACGTCCGGCAGATGCGCCGGCCATTCGCCGGGGCCGACGAAGACCGCGTCGGCCCGCAGGGTCATCCCCGCGCACCAGGGATTACGGCCGATCCAGGCCCGCACGGCGCGGGAGAAGCGCCGCCGCTTCGCCGCATCGATCGCCACGCGCGCATCGTCCAGGCTCGACCGCGCCTTCACCTCGACGAACACGATGGTGCGCGGGCGCCGGACGATCAGGTCGATCTCCCCCCCAGCGAAGCTCACCCGCCGCTCCATCGGCCAGTAGCCCTTCAGCAGCAGGGCCGCCATGGCGAGCCATTCGGCCCGGTGTCCGCGCAGATGGGCGGCGCGACGCCGCAAGGCTTGGTCCGGCACGGCTCAACTCAACCCTGGCTGTCCCGGGCCAGCACCAGCGCCCGGGCATAGACGGCGCGGCGCGGCTGTCCGGTCTCGTCCGCGACAAGGCTCGCCGCATCCTTGATCGAGTGCCGCTCCAGAGCGGTGCGGATCAACGCGTCGAGGGCGGCATCCCCCTCGGCCGGGCGGTCCGGCGTCGTGGCCGCGCCGATGATCACGACAATTTCGCCCTTCGGCGCACCTTCCTGCCCGAACCGCTCGCTAAGGGAGCCCAGCGTGTCCCGGCGGATGGTCTCATAAAACTTGGTCAGCTCGCGCGTCACCGCGGCCGGACGGTCGGCGCCGAGCACGGCGGCGGCATCGGCCAGCATCTCGGGCAGGCGGTGGGGCGACTCGAACAGGACCAGCGTGCCCGGCACCTGGATCAGGGCTTCAAGCCGATTGCGCCGCGCCCCGGCCTTCTGCGGCAGGAACCCCTCGAAGAAGAACCGGTCGGTGGGCAGGCCGGCCGCCACCAGGGCGGTCATCACCGCCGACGGCCCCGGCACAGGCGTGATCGCGATCCCGGCCTCGATCGCCGCCTGGACCAGCTTGTAGCCGGGGTCCGACACGAGCGGCGTGCCGGCATCCGAGACCAGGGCCAGGGCCTCGCCGGCCTGGAGCCGCGCCACCATCCTGTCGCGCACGGTCTCGTTCGAATGCTCGTGATAGGCGAGCAGCGGCGTGGTGATGCCGTAATGCGCCAGCAGCGTCCGGGTCACACGGGTATCCTCGGCCAGCACCGCATCGGCAGCCGCCAGGGTCGCGAGCGCCCGGATGGTGATGTCGCGCAGGTTGCCGATCGGCGTCGCCACGATGTGCAGCCCCGGCGAAAGCGGCTCGGTCTCGCTGGCCAGCCCGAAGGCCGTGAAGGTGGTGTTGCGCGGACGGTCCGCACCCGGTTTGTGAGACGTGGGTTTGGTTGAGATCGGGGACCCCGGGTCATCGAATCGGCGTGTCATCGCGGGCGATCTTGCCACACTCCGCACCCCACGTCGCGGCTGCGCGTCGAGACCGGGGGCAAGTCGCCACCGGTGCGTTTACATTTGAAAAACGCCCGGTCAGGTTGTTCGTGCCCGCCCGAAGGAGACTGCGCCATGGCGCGTCCGAAACGTGGGCGGGACCGTCTCGCGCGCGTCGCCGCCCTGACCGCCATCCTCGGCACCCTGTCGCTGACGCTGGGCGGCTGCCTCGGATTCGGCGGTTCGAGCGCGTCCCGGCGCGCGCCTCCGGCCCGGGCCGAGCTGTCGCCGCCCGCGGATGTGCCGCTGAGTGTCACGCCGGCGAATCCGGCCGGTTCCTCACCGCCCCTGACGCCCGCGGCTGCGGGTGGCAACCGCATCGGCTCCGGCTCCGTCAAGGTCGCGCTGGTCCTGCCGCTCACCGGCACGGGCATGGCGGTGGGCAGCGCGATGCGAAACGCCGCCCAGCTCGCCTATGACGAGGGGCAGCAGCCGGACCTGACCATCCTGGTCGAGGACGACCGCGGCAGCCCGGACGGCGCCCGGGACGCGACCCAGGATGCCCTCAAGCAGGGCGCCGACATCGTGCTCGGCCCGGTCTTCGCCGCCAACGTCCAGGCCGCCGCCGTGCCGGCCAAGGCCGCGGGCAAGCCGGTGATCGGGTTCTCGACGGACGCCTCCGTGGCGTCCCGGGGGATCTATCTCCTCAGCTTCCTGCCGCAGCCGGAGGTCGACCGGATCGTCGACGAATCCGTCGCCGACGGAAAGCGCTCCTTCGCGGCCCTGATTCCGGAGACCGCCTACGGCAACGCGGTCGAGGCCGAGTTCCGCGAGGCGGTGGCCCGCAAGGGCGCCCGGGTCGCGGCGGTGGAGCGCTACGCCCCGGGAGCGCCGGGGCCGGCGGTCGAGCGGCTGGCCCGGGTCATCACCGGGTCCGGCGCCACGGCCGACGCGCTGTTCATCCCGGAGACCGCCGAGGCCATGCCGGCGGTGGCCGCTGCCCTGACCAAGGCCGGCTACAACCCAGCCCGCGTCCGGCCGGTCGGCACCGCCCTCTGGAACGAGCCGGCCCTGTTCGCCCTACCCGCGCTCCAGGGCGGACGCTTCGCCTCGCCCGACCGGAACGGCTTCTCCAATTTCAGCGGCCGGTATCAGGCCCGGTTCGGCTCGGTGCCCCCACGGGTCGCCTCGCTCGCCTACGACGCCGTGATGCTGTCGGCGGCGCTGACCCGGCAATATGGGTCCCAGCGCTTCGCTGAGACGACTCTAACCAACGCCTCGGGCTTCGCCGGGACGGACGGCACGTTCCGGTTCCGCCCGGAGGGCCTGAGCGAGCGGTCTCTGGCGGTCTACGAGATCCGCAACAACGCCGCGACCCTGGTCAGCCCGGCCCCGCGCGTTCTGGCGAAGCCGGGGACCTGATCAAGCCGCCAGCTCGGCCACGACGGCGTTGAGCACCGGCGCCCCGCGGGGCGTGGCGGCGATCCGGCCGCCCGGCAGGCGGTGCAGCAGGCCGTCGCCCAACAGCATGCCGATGCGGTTGCCGTTGAGCGGCCGGCCCTTCAGGGCGGCGTAGCGCTCGGGATCGATCCCCTCGGCGAGCCGCAGGCCCATCACCAGGAACTCGTCGGCCTGGTCGGCGGGCGAGAGTGTCTCGGTCTCGACGATGCCGTGGCCCTCGCGCTCGACCCGCGCCAGCCAGGCCTCCGGGCCGCGCTCGGTGACAGTGCAGATCCGGCCCTCCGGCGTGACCAGCCGGCCATGCGCCCCGGGGCCGATGCCGGCATATTCGCCGTAGCGCCAGTAGAGCAGGTTGTGCCGGGATTCGGCGCCCGGCCGCGCGTGGTTGGAGATCTCGTAAGACGGCAGGCCCGCTTGGCCGCAGACCTCCTGGGTCACGTCGTAGAGGACCCGGCCGGTCTCGTCGTCCGGGGTCACCAGCTTGCCGGCGGCGGCGAGGCCGTGGAACGGCGTGCCGGGCTCGATGGTGAGCTGGTAGAGCGACAGGTGCTCGGCGGCCCGCGCCAGCGCTTCCGTCAGTTCGGCCCGCCACAGATCAGGCGTCTGGTCGGGCCGGGCATAGATGAGGTCGAACGAGGTCCGCGCGAACACGGCCTGCGCGATGCCGATCGCCGCGAACGCCTCCTCGGCATTGTGCAGCCGGCCGAGCTTTTTCAGGGAGGCGTCGTCGAAGGCCTGCACGCCCAGCGAGACCCGGTTGACCCCGGCTGTCCGGTAGCCGCGGAAGCGGCCGGCTTCGACGCTTGACGGGTTCGCCTCCAGGGTAATCTCGACATCGGGCGCTATGGCCCAGTGCCCCGCCACCGCATCGAGGAGCCCCGCCACCGTCGCGGGCTCCATCAGCGAGGGCGTGCCGCCGCCGAGAAAGATGCTGGTGACGGTCCGGCCGGGGGTACGGGCGGCATTGTGCGCGATCTCCGCCCGGAAGGCGTCGAGGAAGCGCGGCTGGTCCACGCCAGCGTGCCGGACGTGGCTGTTGAAGTCGCAATACGGGCACTTCGCGGCGCAGAAGGGCCAGTGCAGGTAGATCCCGAAGCCCGCGTCGCGGGTCGGATGGTCCGGGCCGGTCGAAGTCATGATCGACGGGATGTGAGCGTGCCGGCCCGGTTTGGCAATCAGGAAGCCGGCGCCAGGCAGGCGCGGCTCAGCAGCACGAAGGCCCGGGCCCGGTGCGACAGCCCCTCGCCCTTCTGCCAATCGACCCCGTGCTTCTCCTCGGCGCTCATCTCCCCGAAAGTCCGGGCATAACCGTCCGGCTGGAAGATCGGATCGTAGCCGAAGCCGGCCTCGCCCCGCGGCGGAACGAGGGTGCCGAACACGCGGCCCTCGAACAGCTCGGTATGGCCGTCCGGCCAGGCGAGCACGAGGGCGGAGACGAAATGCGCCTTCCGGTTGCTCGCATCGCGCTGGTCCAGCTCGGAAAAAATCCGCGCCATGGCGCCGGAAAAGTCCTTGGTCGGGCCGGCCCAGCGGGCGGAGAAGATGCCGGGCGCGCCGTCGAGGGCATCGACGCACAGGCCGGAATCGTCCGCGAAGGCCGGCAGCCCGGTCGCCCGGGCAGCGGCGTGGGCCTTGATGGCGGCGTTCTCGGAGAACATCGTCCCGGTCTCGTCGGGCTCGGGCAGCTTGAGGTCGCCAGCCGAGACCGCCTCGATCCCGAACGGGGCCAGGAGCTCGCGCATCTCCGAGAGCTTGCCCGCATTGTGGGTGGCGATGACCACCTTGCCGGTGAGAGGGCGGCTCACGCGATCGCCTCCTTCTGGAGCGCCACCAGCCGGTCGGTGCCGGCGCGGGCGAGACGCAACAATTCGAGGAGCTGCGCTTCAGAGAACGGCTCCATCTCGGCGGTGCCCTGCACCTCGACGATGCCGCCCCTGCCGGTCAGCACGAAGTTGGCGTCGGTCTCGGCCGCCGAATCCTCGGCATAATCGAGGTCGAGCACGGGCGTGTTCTTGTACAGGCCGCAGGACACGGCGGCGACGTGGTCGCGCAGCGGGTCCACCGAGATGATCGAGCGGGTGCGCATCCAGGCGAAGCAATCGTAGAGCGCCACCCAGGCGCCGGTGATCGCGGCGGTACGGGTGCCGCCATCGGCCTGGATCACGTCGCAATCGACCGTGATCTGGCGCTCGCCCATGGCCGGCAGGTTCGTCACCGCCCGGAGCGAGCGGCCGATGAGGCGCTGGATCTCCTGGGTCCGGCCAGAGGGCTTGCCCGAATTGATCTCGCGCCGGGTCCGGTCGTGCGTCGCGCGCGGCAACATGGCATACTCGGCCGTGATCCAGCCCTTGCCGGAACCGCGCAGCCAGGGTGGCCCGCGCTCCTCGAGGGAGGCGGTGCAGAGCACGCGGGTGTTGCCGAAGCTGACCAGGCACGAGCCCTCGGCGTAGCGCGAGACCGCGCGCTCCAGGGTCACGGGCCGCAGCTCGTCGGCGGCGCGCTTCGAAGGCCTCATGGCGGGCCCTTTCTGGTGAGAGAGTGAGGGCCGGGCTCTTAGGCCGCTGGGCCGGCGCGGGCAAGCATCGCCGTACGGATTGATCCCCGGACACCGGGCGGACATGATCGGACGACAGGATGACCGCGTGACCGACCTGAACCTCAACATTCCGCAAGGCCCATCGATGCAGGCGCTCGCCGCCCTCAACGAGCGCGCCCGCGAGATCTTCCGGCAGATCGTCGAGAGCTATCTCACGACCGGCGAGCCGGTGGGATCGCGCAACCTGGCGCGCATCCTCCCGATGACGCTATCGCCGGCCTCGATCCGCAACGTCATGGCGGATCTGGAGCATTCCGGCCTGATCTTCGCGCCACACACCTCGGCCGGCCGCCTGCCGACCGAGTTGGGCCTGCGCTTCTTCGTCGACGCGATGCTCGAACTCGGCGATGTCGGCCAGGAGGAGCAGGCGCGGATCGAGGCGGAGATGCGCGCCGCCGCCTCCGGCCACACCTTCGATTCGGCCTTGGCCGCTGCCTCGACCATGCTGTCGGGCATCTCGCGCGGGGCCGGCGTGGTGCTGACCACCAAGGCCAACGTCCACCTGAAGCACATCGAATTCGTGCGCCTCGATCCGGCCCGGGCCCTGGTGGTGCTGGTCTCTGACGACGGCTCGGTGGAGAACCGGTTGGTGGACCTGCCCCCCGGCCTGCCCGCCGGCGCGCTCCAAGAGGCCACGAACTTCCTCAACGCCCGGCTGCAGGGCCGCACCCTCGGGACCCTGCGGGCCGAGATCGAGGCCGGCCGCACCGCCATGAAGCGGGAGCTCGACGCACTGACCGAGCGCCTGGTCGATGCCGGACTGGCGACACCGGTGGGTCCGAGCGAGGCCCGTCAGCTGATCGTGCGCGGCCAAGCGAACCTGCTCGACGACCTGCGCGCCGTCGAGGATCTCGAGCGCATCCGCCTGCTCTTCAACGACTTGGAGACCCAGAAGGACGTCATCGACCTCCTGGCCCGAGCCGAGGGTGGCGAGGGCGTGCGGATCTTCATCGGCTCGGAGAACAAGCTGTTCTCGCTGTCGGGCTCGTCGCTGATCGCCGCGCCGTTCCGGGACGGCTCGCAGAAGATCGTCGGCGTCGTCGGGGTGATCGGACCGACGCGGCTGAACTACGCCCGCATCGTGCCGATGGTCGACTACACCGCCCGGGTGGTCTCGAAGCTGCTCGACGGCGGGCGGTGATGATCCTGGCTTAGAGCGCTCGCCGCCGAAGTGGATACCGGTTCGGCGTCAGCGAGCGCGTCCAATCGAGGACTTGGAGCCGTTCCCCATTGCAACGCGATCGGGAACGGCTCTAGGCGGCGCGCACGGTGTACAGGAACCCGGCGACCTCCTGGGTGAGTTGCGCCGATTGCCGCGACAGTTCGGAGGCCGCGGCCAGGACTTGCTGGGCCGCCGCGCCTGTCTGCTCGGCGGCGCCGGCGACGCCGGTGATGTTAGTGGTCACTTCGTCCGTGCCGCCAGCCGCCTGGCCGACATTGCGGACGATCTCCTGGGTCGCCGCGCCCTGCTCCTCGACGGCCGCGGCCACCGCGCCAGTCACCTGGTTGAGGTCGCGAATGCGGGTCACGATCCCGCCGATCGCCTGCGCGGCGTGATCGGTCGAGCCCTGGATCCGGCCGATCAGGCCGGTGATCTCTTCCGTCGCCCTGGCCGTCTGCGCGGCCAATTCCTTCACCTCGGATGCCACCACGGCAAATCCCCTCCCCGCCTCTCCGGCGCGGGCGGCCTCGATCGTCGCGTTCAGGGCCAGAAGATTGGTCTGCGCCGCGATGCTGGAGATCAGCCCGACGGCGTCGCCGATCTTGGACACCGCCTGGGCCAAGTCCTGCACCAGCTGACCGGTCTGGTCCGCTTCGCCGACCGCCGCTTGCGCCAAGCTCGCCGAGCCCTCGACCTGCCCGGCGATTTCTTGGACGCTGCTACCGAGTTGCTGGGCCGCCGCCGCGACGGTGCGGACATTGGTAGCCGCTTCTTCGGCCGCTGCCGCGACGCTGGTGGATTGGGCCGCCGCCTGGGTCGCGCTCGCCGTCAGGGTCTGCGCCGTGGCCTCCAGCTCGGTGGCGGAGGACGAGACCATGCCGACGATGCTGCCCACCGCCCGTTCGAAGCTGTCGGCGAGCGCGATCATCGCGCGCTTGCGCTCGGCCGCGGCGGCCTCGTCGGCGAGGCGCTTCGCTTCGGCGTCGTCACGCGCCTTCCGGGCGACCAGCGCCTTGATGCTCTCGACCGCGCGGCCGACCATTCCGATCTCGTCGCTGCGCCTGGCTTCGGCGATCTCGGCATCGATTTCACCCTGGCTCATGCGCCGCAGCGCTTCGACGAGGCGGTTCAGCGGACGCGACACGGTGATCGTCATGAGCCGGCCGACCACGAAGCCGAGCACCAGCAGCGCGATCAGCGTGGCCGCCGCCAGCAGGAGGGCCAGACGCTCGACCGGCGCGAAGGCCGCGGTCTTGTCGAGCGAGAGGGCGACATACCAATCGACAGAGGCCGGCAGGTTGGGGACCCGGGCGAAGACCGTGAGCGTTGCCCGGTCGCCCTCCCGGGTCTCGGACACCTGCTCGCCGATCGTCGGCAGCGGCCCGGAGAGCAGTTCCGACAGCGGCTTGCCGATCAACTCGGTGCACGGATGGATCAGCAACTTGCCGGAACCGGACACCAGATAGGCGTAGCCGTTCCCGCCGGTGGCCACGGCGCCGATCATCCGGGCAAGGACATCGGAGTCGAAATCGCTGCCGACCACACCGAGGAACGTCCCCGTCTCGTCCACCACCGGAGCGGCACCGGTGATCGTGAGCTTCCCGTTGCTCGAGCCGATATACGGCTCCGTCAGGAACGGGCCTTTGGCGGCCTCCACGCCCTTATACCAGGGGCGCTGGCGCGGATCGTAGCCTGCTTTGACCTCGCCCTTCGGCATCCGCGTATAGAACCCGTCGGTGCGGCCGAAGAAATTCATCAGAAAGGCCTCCAGCGCGATGGGTGCGCCGAGGACGCGACTCGCCTCGGCGCCCGGCCCCACGGTGACGACCTCCTGCGCCATGAGCTGCGTCAGATCGAGTTTGCCCCGCAGCCAATTGCCGACGCTCTGCGCCGCCGAGGCGCTCAGGTTCGTCATGGTGAGCGCCACGTTGCCCCGCAGAGCACCCGCCTGGACGACGTAGATGTAGGTCGAGGAAGCAACGAAGACCGCACAGACGATCCCGAGGATCAGGAGCGTCGCGCGACCGGCCAGGCCGAGGCGCGGATGCGGGAGGGTCGCAGGCTCGGACGCGTTGCCGCCAAGATCAGACACGCGGTTTTCCTCGAATCGGGAGACGACGAACGACTCGCCATCGAGGGTGGCGCTTTCGACGCCATCCGTCCAGCAATCAGGGCGAGATCCCCTGCAGATCTGCGCTTAAAAAATCCGAGACGAAAACTTTTTCCGCTTCACGCTGAGTATCAGACGCCATGCTCAGCTGCCTGAGTACGATTAATGCTCGATTGACCCGGAACAAATACTCCGCAACGGATCGTTTCATTTCAGATGCATTGAAGTAGAAAGAGATTTTTCTTCAAGGCCCCACTCCGGAAAGGGATGAGGCCGGCGGCCGTCCCTCGGGCAATGGCCGCCGGCTCCAATAGGGACCTGCCGGGCCAGAGCCGGCATCCCGACAGGTGGAGGGTCTATTCAGGCGGCTCGCACCGTGTGCAGGAAGCGGGCGACCTCCTCGGTGAGCTGGGCCGATTGCCGCGAGAGTTCGGAGGCCGCGTCCAGGACCTGATGGGCCGCATGCCCGGTCTGCTCGGCCGCGTCGGCGACGCCGGTGATGTTGGTGGTGACCTCCTCCGTGCCCGCGGCCGCTTGGCCGACGTTGCGGACGATCTCCTGGGTGGCCGCGCCCTGCTCCTCGACAGCCGCCGCCACCGCACCGGTCACCTGGTTGAGGTCGCGGATGCGGGTCACGATCCCACCGATTGCCTCGGCAGCGTGATCGGTCGAGCCCTGGATCCGGCCGATCAGGCCGGTGATCTCTTCCGTCGCTTTGGCGGTCTGCGCGGCCAGTTCCTTCACTTCGGAGGCGACGACGGCAAAGCCGCGGCCCGCGTCTCCGGCGCGCGCTGCCTCAATCGTAGCGTTCAAGGCCAGCAGGTTGGTCTGCGAGGCGATGCTGGAGATCAACCCGACCGCCTCGCCGATCTTGGACACGGCCTGCGCCAGGTCCTGCACCAGCTGTCCGGTCTGGTCCGCCTCGCCGACCGCGGCTTGGGCGAGGCTTGCTGAACCACCGACCTGCCCGGCGATCTCCTGCACGCTGGAGCCGAGCTGCTCGGCGGCGGCCGCGACGGTGCGGACGTTGGTGGCCGCTTCTTCCGCCGCCGCGGCGACGCTCGTCGATTGGGCCGCCGCTTGTGTCGCGGTGGCGGTCAGGGTCTGGGCGGTGACCTGGAGTTCGGTCGCGGAGGACGAGACCATGCCGACGATCGCACCCACCGCCTGTTCGAAGCCGTCGGCGAGCGCGATCATCGTGCGCTTGCGCTCGGCCGCACCGGCTTCATCGGCCAAGCGCCGTTCCTCGGCCTCGTCGCGGGCCTTCCGGGCGACCAGCGCCTTGATGTCGTCGACGGCGCGGCCGACCATGCCGATCTCGTCGCTGCGCCGGGCCTCCGCGATGTCGGTATCGAGAGCGCCCTGGCTCATCCGCTGCAGAACTCCGACCAGGCGGTTCAACGGGCGCGAGACGGTGAGCGTCATCAGCCGGCCGATCACGATCGCGAGGACAAGCAGCACGAGAAGGGTTGTCACCGCGAGGTCCCGCGCCAGGGCCGTCGTCGGGGCCAGCGCCGTGGCGCTGTCGACCGAGAGGGCCACGTACCAGTCGAGCGACCGCGGCAGGTTCGGGACGCGGGCGAACACTGTGAAGGTCGCCCGGTCGCCCTCGCGGGTCTCGGCCAGGGGACCGCCGATCTTCGGGAGTGGCCCGGACAGCAGGTCCGACAGCGGCTTGCCGATCAGCTCCGCCCGCGGATGGACCAGCACGGTTCCGGAGCCCGACACCAGGTAGGCGTAGCTTGTGTCACCGGTTGCGACCTCCGCGATCATCCGGGTCAGGGCGGCGCTGTCGAAATCGGCGCCGATCACGCCGAGGATCGCCCGGTTCTCACCGAAGATCGGTCCCGTGGCCGTGATGGTGACGACATCCGTTCCGGCCGAGGTGTAGGGCTCGGTCAGCACGGCTTGCCCCGCCGCCAGCGCATCCTTGTACCAGGGACGCTCACGCGGATCGAAGCCTGCGGGCAGCTCCGTCTTGGGCATCTCCGTGAAGAATCCGTCCGGACGACCGAGATAGGTGCTGAAGAAGACTTCGCGCGCCAACGGCAAACCGAGCACGTCATCCGCCTTGGGCCCGACGCCGGCGACCGCGATCTGCTGGGCGATGAGCTGAGTCAAGTCGAGCTTGCCGCGCAGCCAGTTGCCGACACTGCGCGCCGACGCAGCACTCAGGTTCGACATGGTGGCGTTGAGATTGGCCCGTAGGGCGGCGGATTGCGTGGCGTAAAGGTAGGCGGAACTCGCCGCGAAGGCGGTGCACACCACAGCGAGGATCAGGAGCACGGCACGACCGGATACGCCGAGGCGCGGGCGCGGGAGGCTGGCAAGTCTGGCCGCGTTGAAATCGGGTTTCGACATGCTTCATCCCTCGTCTGCCTATGAACGATCGGCCATCCCGCAGGCCCCGCGCGCCAAGTCTCGCAATGAACGTCATCGCTCGTCATGGGAGCGCAAGTCCCAGGCACTGGACGCTGGATCGTCCAACCAATCGTCACAGCGCTCGATGCAGACGCATCAGCTGTGCCGTTCGTTCTTTTAATCTCCTGGATCTTTCACGTTCCTTTCAATAGGCCATCTCACATCGGTCGGGCCGTCGGGTCTTTCTTCGCAGATCTCGCAAAAATGCCCGATCGCCAGGCGCTCGACAACCTGACGATCGGGCTTTTGGTGTGTTCTACGCTTGGGTGCGCGGCCGGATGTCCGACGGATGCCTTAGGCCGGGATCACGTCCACGATCTCGTAGGTGTCGGGATCGACGATGACGATGTCGTCGCGCACGAGGATGAAGTCGTAGCCCTCGTATTCCGGCACGATCTCGACGATCGACGGCGGCAGCCGGTGCAGGCTGACGGAGCGCGGGATGGCCGTACCGACCGCGAGCCCAAACGCCACGTCCCGGAGCGGCGAGACGCCGAGACGGGTGATCGAGCCGCGGAACTCGGTGCGCTGGCGGGTATCGAGCCGGTTCACCGCACCGCGGGCCGAACCGCCGCCGCGCGCACCCCGGGCACCGTCGCGGCCGCCGCGATCACCGCGCTCGCCCACGCCACCCCGGTCGCCGCGCTGGCCCGGGCCGGTCTCGTCGCGACCGCCGCGCTGCTCGGCCGGGCCGCCCTCGCGTCCGCCGCGCTCGGCAGCTCCGGGATTGCCGCCCGGCCCGTTCCGGTCCGCGGCGCCGTTGCGCTCGCCGGCCGGCCCACCGGCGGGACCCTGCCGGCCGGGACCTTCGGCACCGCGTCCGGCCGGACCGCCGGGCTCCGCACCGCGCGCGCCGCCCTCGGCGCCCGCGCCGCCGCGCATGCCGCCGCCACCGGCGCCACCCGGACCTCCGCCGCCCGGTCCTGCGCCGCCACCCGCTGCCGGACCGGCACCGCCGCCCGCGCCGGCACCGCCGGCGGCCGGACCGCCGCCTCCGCCCGGGCCGCCCTGCGCGAAGGCCGTCGCCGCGCCGGCGATGAGGATGGCGGCCGCCACCGTGTCCCTGAAGATCCGCGTCATGGCATTTCGTCCCGTTGTGGTTGAGGCGCCCACGGCACCCATGCCGGGCCGCAACGGGGTCCCGCGCGAAACCGTTCCGTCCCGCCCTGCCATAGGGGCCGATGAGAAGTGACACAGGCAGCCACTGTCCCGGTCAAAGTCCGATCACGGACTTGCGATCACGGTCGTCGCCTGTAACGTCGCGCTGATCGAAGAATAGGCCGGCTGTTACCGGTCGATGAGCTATGAGACGGAGACGCCATGTCCGCCTTGAGGGACGATACGATCGGTATCGCGCCGAGTGCCGCCGACGATGCGGCGGACCGCAAGCGTCGCATCTGGGCGATCGTCGGCTCGTCCTCGGGCAACCTGGTGGAGTGGTACGACTTCTACTGCTACGCGTTCTTTGCGCTCTACTTCGCGCCCGCCTTCTTCCCGAAGGGCGATTCCACCAGCCAGCTTCTCCAGACCGCCGGCATCTTTGCGGTGGGCTTTTTCATGCGGCCCGTGGGCGGCTGGCTGTTCGGGCGCATCGCCGACCGGGTCGGGCGCCGGACCTCCATGGTCGTCTCGGTGCTGATGATGTGCTTCGGCTCGCTCCTGATCGGCATCCTGCCGACCTACGAGCATGTCGGCACCCTGGCGCCGGTGCTGCTGCTGCTCGCGCGCATGCTTCAGGGCCTGTCGGTGGGCGGCGAGTACGGCACCTCGGCGACCTACATGAGCGAGGTCGCGATCAAGGGGAAGCGCGGGTTCTTCGCCTCGTTCCAGTACGTGACGCTGATCGGCGGGCAGCTGCTCGCCTCGCTGGTCCTGGTGCTGCTCCAGACCGTGATGACGGCGCAGGAGCTGTCCGCCTGGGGCTGGCGCATCCCGTTCTTCATCGGCGCCGGGCTGGCGGTGGTGGCGCTCTACCTCCGGCGCTCACTCGCCGAAACCAAGGAGGCCGGCGACAAGGAGACTGCCGGCACCTTCGCCGAGCTGTTCAAGCACTGGCGGGCGTTCTGCGTGGTCCTGGCCTACACGGCCGGCGGGTCCCTGAGCTTCTACACGTTCACGACCTACATGCAGAAATACTTGGTCAACACCGCCGGCATGCCCAAGACCTCGGCGTCGCAGGTGATGACCGTGGTGCTGTTCGTCTACATGATCATCCAGCCGCTGTTCGGCGCACTGTCCGACAAGATCGGCCGCAAGGCCAACATGCTGCTCTATAGCGGGCTCGGCACCCTGATGGTGGTGCCACTGATGACGGCGCTTGGGACCAACAAGGATCCGTATCTCGCCTTCGCGCTGATCACCCTCGGCCTCTCCGTGGTGTCGTTCTACACCGGCATCAGCGGCATCGTGAAAGCCGAGCTGTTCCCCACCAACGTGCGGGCGCTGGGTGTGGGCCTGTCCTACGCGCTGGCCAACGCCATGTTCGGCGGCACCGCCGAGTTCGTCGCCCTGTGGTTCAAGGACAACGGCATGGAGAGCACGTTCTTCTGGTACGTCACCGTGCTGATGGCGGTGGCCTTCGTGGGCTCGCTGATCATGCCGAACCCGAAGGTGCACGGCTATCTCGACGGCGCCGGCACCGTGGAGGAGGCGCTCGGGAAAAAACGCCGCTTCGCCCACGCCTGAAACCCGCAGACCGGGTGTTCGGGTGGACCGACTGGTATTTTGTCGCTGATATACGCCCTGTCGGACGCGCCAGACGTCCGCGGGAGGATATCATGCTCAAGAACGCCGCTGCCGGCGCGCTGACGCTGCTCTGCCTCGGGGCGGGGTTCGCCCGCGCCGAAGAGACCGGGCCGTTCAAGCCCACCTCGCCGTCGGGCTACTTCTTCGTCGGCGGCCGCTACGAGACCGCGAACAATCGGACCACCGCCCTCGGGCAGATGTTCGTGGAAAATCGCGCGCCGGAGCGGGTGACGCAGCCCTATCCGGTCGTGATGGTTCACGGTACGGCGCAGACCGGCACCAACTTCCTCGGCACGCCCGACGGCCGGTCCGGCTGGGCTGACCGGTTCGCGGCCAAAGGCTTCGCGGTCTACGTGGTCGATCAGGTCGGGCGAGGCCGCTCGGGCGGCGATGCGGAGACGTACGGCCCCTATGCGCGCCTGCCCATGGAGGATCTCGAGACGGTCTTCACCGGGCAGGAGCGGTCGGCGCTCTACCCGCAGGCGAAGCTGCACACGCAATGGCCGGGCGGCCCGGGCTTGCGCGGCAACGCCGCCTTCGACCAGTTCTACCGCTCGCAGGTCCCCTACATCGCGAGCGCCTTGAAGAGCGAGGAACTGGTCGACCCGGCGCTGATCTCGCTCCTGGAAAAAATCGGGCCGGCGATTGTCCTGACCCATTCGCAGGCCGGCGTGTTCGGCTGGGCGGTCTCGGACCAGCGGCCGGACCTCGTGAAGGCGCATGTCGCTGTCGAGCCGAACGGGCCGACCTTTTTCGACATCCGGTTCAAGGGCGGCGCCGATTGGTACGAGCGGGTCGGCGACGCCCGCGCCCGCCCCTACGGCATCACCCGGGTGCCGTTGCATTTCGATCCGCCGGTGAGCGGCCCGACGGGCCTGACCGTGGTCCAGGCCGAGCGCGCAGAGGGTCCGGACCAGATCCGCTGCTGGCTCCAGGCGGAGCCGGCCCGCACGCTGCCGAATCTCGCCAAGGTGCCGGCGGTGATTGTGACCGCAGAGGCCTCGTTCCGGGCGACCATGGACGATTGCACCGCGGCCTTCCTCACCCAGGCCGGGGCCAAGCCGGACAGGCTGGCGCTCGCCGAGCACGGCATCCACGGCAACAGCCACATGATGATGCTGGAATCGAACAGCGATCAGGTGGCCGATGCGATCGTTGGGTGGATCGAGGCGCGCACGAGCCCCGGAAAGCCTCGCCCTTAACCCGTCGCTTACCCTCTGCCACGAGGGTACGGCCCGTCATACGACGAGGCTTTGCATGACCGACATGACCGACACCGTGGGCGTCGCGGGCGACCGCATCCGCTCGATCATCGAGCGCGTGGAACGGCTGGAGGAGGAGATCAAGGACCTGATGGAGGCGAAGAAGGAGATCTTCGCCGAGGCCAAGGGCGAGGGCCTGGACGTCAAGATCCTCAAGGAGATCCTGAAGATCCGCAAGCAGGACAAGGACGAGCGCGACGAGCACGAGACGCTGCTCGACGTCTACCTGCGGGCCATGGACGCGCCCGCCCCGGCGGCGATCAAGGCGGCCGCCTGACGCGATGGGAGGGGACGGCGCCCGTGCGCCGTCCCGCCTTCAGACGATCGGGTTGTTCGCGAGATAGGTAGCGATGTTGCGCCGGACGCGATCGAGCGGCGCCTCGCCCGGATCCGGCAGCATGAAGCGCGCGCCGGTGATCGTCTCGTAGGCGCGGATATAGACCGCGGCGGTTTCCAGCACGACGTCCGCCGGGATCTCGGGGATCGGGTCCTTGTACGGGTCGCACCGGGCCACGACCCAATTGCGCACGAAGTCCTTGTCGAAGCTCTCAGGCGCAGCGCCCGCTTCGAAGCGCTCGGGGTAGCTCTGCGCGAACCAGTAGCGGCTGCTGTCCGGCGTGTGGATCTCGTCGGCCAGGACGATCCGGCCCTCCAGGTCGGTGCCGAACTCGTATTTCGTATCCGCCAGGATCAGGCCGCGCTCGGCCGCCAGTTCCTGGCCGCGGGCGAACAGGGCCAGGGCCGCCTCGGACACGGTGCGCCACTGCTCCGGGGTGAGCAGTTCGCGCTCCAAGATCTCGGTCTCGGTCAGGGGCTCGTCGTGGCCCCCATCGAACGCCTTTGTGGTGGGCGTAATAATTGCCTGCGTCAGGCGCTCGTTCGGGCGCATCCCGTCGGGGAAGCGATGCCCGTACATCTCCCGCTCGCCGGCCCGGTAGCGCGTGAGGACCGAGGTCGAGGTCGTGCCCGCGAGGTAGCCGCGCACCACCACCTCCACGGGCAGAATCTCGAGCCGGCGGCCGACCACGACGTTCGGATCCGGATAGGCGAGCACGTGGTTCGGGCAGAGATCGGCGGTGCGCTCGAACCAGTAGCGCGCGGTCTGGGTCAGCACCTGGCCCTTGAACGGGATCGCGGCGAGCGCCCGATCGAAGGCGCTGATCCGGTCCGAGGTGATGAGGATGCGCCGGCCGCCCGGCAGGTCGTAATTGTCCCGGACCTTGCCGCGGTAATGGTTCGGCAGCTCGGGCAGGGTCGCCTCGCGCAGGACCTGATGGGCGTACGGGGCGAGATCTGCCGTGTTCATCGAACCGTTCCGTCAGGCTGCACGGCAACCGCGCCGCCCCGCGTGTGTGCGCGGACGGGCCGGAGATTTCCAGCCCCCGCAGGCCGCCCGCTACACATGCACACCGCGCGGATCAATCAGGCGGCACGGACCGTGTCGAGGAACCGCGCGACCTCGGCGGTGAGGTGCTCGGACTGGCGCGAGAGCTCCGAGGCCGCGACTAGGACCTGATCGGCCGCCGCACCGGTCTCTTCGGCCGCTCCCGCGACACCGGCGATGTTGCTGGTGACCTCACCCGTGCCGGCGGCCGCCTGTGCGACGTTGCGGACGATCTCCTGCGTGGCCGCGCCCTGCTCCTCCACGGCGGCGGCAATGGAAGTTGCCACGCCGCTGATCTCCTGAATGCGCGCCGTGATCGCGCCGATGGCCGAGACGGCTTGGCCGGTCACACCCTGGATCTGGCCGATCTGTTGACCGATCTCTTCGGTCGCCCTCGCAGTCTGCTCGGCGAGGGCCTTCACCTCCGCGGCCACAACGGCGAAGCCCCGGCCCGCCTCCCCGGCCCGGGCCGCCTCGATCGTGGCGTTCAAGGCAAGCAGGTTGGTCTGGCCGGCAATGTCGGAGATCAGTTGCACCACATCGCCGATCCGGCCCGCGGCCTCGCTCAACTCCTGTACGAAGCGGGCGGTCTGCCCGGCCTCGTCGACGGCGTTGTTCGCGAGCTTGGCCGAACCGTCCACCTGCCGGCCGATCTCCTGGACCGACGAACCCAGCTCCTCGGCTGCCGCCGCCACGGTGTTGACGTTGCTGGCCGCCTCGTCGGCGGCTGCAGCTGCGGCTCCGGACTGAGCGGAGGTCTGGCCGGCCATGCTCGACATTGCGCCCGCCGTCACCTGAAGCTCCGTGGCGGAGGACGACACCATGCCGATGATACCGCCCACCGCCTGCTCGAACGCCTCCGCCATCTGCCGCATGCCGGCCTTGCGCTCCGCCTCGGCGGCGACGCGGGCCGCGGCGGCCTCGGCCTCCAGCGCACGGGTGCGGATCAGGTTTTCCTTGAACACCTGTACGGCGGCCGCCATTGCGCCGATCTCGTTCTTCGTCTCTGTATCGGGGACGCGGATCTCGGTGTCGCCATCGGAAATCCGGCGCATCACCTGCGCCATCCGCTGTATCGGGAACGATACCTTGCGGATGCACAGGACGATCACGCCGGCACAGATCGCGATCACGGCGAGACCGCACAGCAGGTAGACGTACAGGCGGATCCGCGCCGCTTCGATCCGCCGCTCGATCTGATCGGAAACCAAGTCGAACAGGCGCTCCCGCAATTCGATGATTGACCGCATCGCCGGCACATATTGCGCGCCGAATTCCTGCACCGTGAGGTCGGAGGGGCGCCCAGCGAGGCTCTGCTCGACGATCCCGGCCGCGAGGCGCCGGCCGCCCTCCACGTACTTGGTTTGAAGCGTCCTCAGGAACTCGTCGACCCGGGCATCCTCGCCGATCTTGCCCCGCGCCAGGAGCATCTGCCGGATCTGGGCATCGACCTGCCCGCTCAGGCGGTTGTACTGGCCGATCTCGGCGATGGTCATCGCCCGTTTGCCCACCAGGGCCGGTGTGAACACCGAGCCGATCTGACCCGCGACGTCGCGCAGTTCGGTGGCGGTCCGCGTCATCGTCATCCAGGAGCCGAGGCGCGAATCGGCCGTCACCGCCATATCATCCGTGGCGTTCAGGGCCGCATCCAGGGCCGGCGGAACGGCGATCAGGGCGGCCACCACCTCGGCCACCTCCTCCGGGCGCCGCTGCGACAGGGGCTGGCCCGTCAGGCCGTCGACCCGTCGGCGCGCGGCGCCGAGGAGGCGCGTGGCATCCGCCAAAGCAGCATCCGTCTGTGTCTTCCACTGCACCGGCAACGCCGCGACATCCGATGCGGCATCGCGCAACGCCGCGTCGGTCGCGCCACGGATCTCAGTCAGGGCCTTCTCGGTCGCGGCAGCCAGAGGCTGCTCGCTTCCGAGGGCCGCATTGGTCGGCCCGCGTTCCTGGGAGATCCGCGTCGAAGCTGCGAGCAACGCCCGGGACACTGAGGCTCCAGTCCGGGAATCGATGCTGCCCCCGTAATCGTGGTGTTCTTTGAAAACCAATTGCCCAGTTACAGTCACGCATACGGTGCTGATTGCTGCAGTGACTAAAATGATCAATGTCGATATTTTCAAAATTCTCTCCTATCTGTAAGTTTAATATAATTCCCTGTGAATGAAATTTTTATAACATCTGGTCGGTCATTTTGAATAAAATTCGTTAGTTTTCCGAATCGACTAAACACGAATTCAATGAAAGTCACATTATTCTGCATAATTGCGCTATCTAAATAAATTGTTTGACATCAATAATACCTATTTATATTATTGCTATTCGCCGTCTAAAACGTATTTGCTGCGCGTTCTGGAACTCAACTTAAATTTTTCGTCCGTATGGGAAAACCCTGCTCGGATGGCAGATTCACACAAGACGAGCGATCGGCACGGCTGCGCGAACCGGTGCTTAAAGCTGAACGGTCCAACGCCAACGTATCCTCAGAGCGATCCGCATCGCAGCGGGTCACGAGATCACGGCTGGCCAGCGTGATGCGTTAGAACTCATCGACGAGATTAAGCTTGTGTCCGGCTTGTGCGGAACCGGTGGACCGGACCAGTCGGGTCCAAGCCACCTCGACGTGCGTCGGATCTGCCGGCTCGACGATTATCGACCAATCGAGACTTGAGGGCTTCTTGGCTTCGAACGCTGCTTCAGCACCCATACGCCAGCCGCCGTGAGCATCACTATCCTACTGCGAAACTGTGCATTTGTGCACAGTTTCCGGCGGTGAGTACCAATCAATCCACTATGGCAGAGGGGAAGTGTGGCTGCTATGTCGTGCCTGGATCGGCGCGCCCTTGAGCGCCGATCACGGCGAGACCGAGGGGACCCGCCGGTCGGCGGAGGCGCGATGACGGGAACTCTTCACCAGAACGACAAGCATCCGTTTGTCCGCAAGATCGAAAGTATCGCCCTCTTCACACTCACGGACGACGAACGGGCTGCGCTTCTCGCCCTGCCCCTCCAGATGACGCAGTTCGAGGCGTATCAGGACATCGTGCGCGAGGGCGATCGTCCCGCACGCTGCTTCGCGGTGTTCGAGGGGATCGCCTGCACCTACAAGACGACGCTGGGCGGCAAGCGGCAGGTCATGGCGTACCACGTCGCCGGCGACATACCCGACATCCAGAGCCTGCACCTCAAGGTCCTCGACATCAGCATCGGCACGGTCGGTCCGTGCCGGGTCGGCTTCGTCCAGCACGATGCGGTGCGGGCATTGCTGCGCGCGTTTCCAAGGTTGGACGACGTCCTGTGGCGCGCGACGCTGATCGACGCCGCCATGGTTCGCGAGTGGATGCTCAACACCGGCCGGCGCGACGCCTATGCCCGCATGGCCCATCTGTTCTGCGAGTTGGTGATCCGCCTGGGCGTCGTCGGCCTCGCCCCGGATCGGAGCTGCGAGATGCCGATGATCCAGCCGGAGCTGGCGGATGCCCTCGGGATCACGCCGGTGCACGTCAACCGCACGATCCGCGACCTGAAGGAAGCCGGATTGATCACGCTGCGCAGCCGGCGTCTGATCGTCCACGATTGGGAAGGATTGAAGGCCGCGGCCGAGTTCGACCCGGCCTACCTGCACCTGACCGACCCGGACCCGGCCTGAATCCTGCCCGAGCCGGCCTCAGTTCATCTGCGTCCGGCGCAGGCGCTGCTCCTGCTCGGCGAGCTTGCGGCCGAGATCGAGCAGGAGTGCGTCCGCCCGGGCCTTGAGAGCCGGGTCCTCCAGTTCGCAGATCGCCTGATGGGCAGCCATGGCGAAATCGGCCGCGCGCTCCAGCGGCGGCTCGGGCTCATGGAACTCGGTCATCTCGACGGCGCCGCTGCTGGCCTCGCCCATCCGGACATCGGTGATGTCCACGATGATCCCGCGGCCGCTGACCGGCTGCCCCCGATGGTCGTGCAGGAAGCGGCCCCGGCCCAGCACCCAGCGGGTGACGCCGTCGGCCGAGCAGACCCGATACTCGATGACGTAGAGCCCACCGCCGCGGCCGCCCCTGTGGATATGGGCCTGCACCCGGTCCCGATCCTCCGGGTGGATGCTGGCGAGGAAGGCGTCGAGGGGCAGGCCAGCCTCGGCCTCCTTGGGATCGACGTTGAACAGCAGCGCCACGAACAGATCAGCCTGGATGCGGTCCGTGTCGGCATCCCATGACCAGTTGCCGATCACATCCAGCGCGTCGAGCGCGCCCTGGAACGCCGCACAAGTCCGGTTTTCGGAGAACTTCGGTTTTGGCATGCAGGGTCTGGTTCCGGACCGGAATCGAACCGGGTTTAGGCCATCACGTAACAACTTCAAGAAGAATAATCACATCTCACCGCAACTTTTGCGCGATTGTAACGCGTGGCGCCTGCCCGGTCTCTCCGATGCTATGACCGAGCTCCGCTCCAGTACCAGCGCCGATGTGCCTGTCGGGCGGGTTTCGCGATCGTCAAGAGTCCATCGCGTCACCGTGAGCCGGTTCCGGTGCTCGGCCGGGACAACCGTTCCGCCTCCGCGCGCCAGGAATCGCGCTCGACCTGGACCGCCTCGATCCGAGCATGCAGATGGCCGGCATCGATCGCCGTTTCCATCAGCATGTCCTGGGCGGCGGCCAGCTGGGCACGCAGCTCGGCATTCTCGGTGGCCAGCGCCAGGAGGAGAGCGGCCACGTCATCGCCCATCCACGCCCCTCGCCTCCCACTTCCGAGCGGGCGCGTCTACCTGGGCCTGGGGCCGCCTACAACCATATCCGGCAAACTATTCACGGACGGCGCGCGCGAAATGCGACTGGCACCGCGCGCGACGATGGATCAGCCCTCGATCACCCGCTCGTCGAGCTTGCGGTCGACGATCTGGACCGTGCGATCGATCTCGGCATCGGGGGAGCCGAGCTGGTGCGAAATCAGCTTCACCAGCAGGTCGACGCGCTCGATGAACGGCGTGCCGTTCGCCACCGCCCGGGCGGCCGAGGACGGCTTGAGCAGGCTCTCGGCGGCCTTAGCGTATTTCTCGAACGGGACCTGATCCTGCGGGTCGGCACCGAGTTGCCGGGCGATGCCGTCCACGTGCTCGTAGATGGCCCGGGACTTGGCGAGGTCGCCATGCACCGCGTCGCGGATCGATTGCGGCTCTTGCGGGGTGATGCAGCGGTAGTTGCCGGTGAGCAGCATCGACCATTTCGCCAGCGGGACGAACAGCGAATCGAACACCTTGAGCTTCACCGGCACGTCCTGGCCGTCGAGGCGCACGGCGTCGATATCGGCCTCCAGCTCGCGCAGCAGCCGATTATGCGCCTCATCCGCGAAGGTGGCGGCCTTGAAGTTCGTCGGCAGCCCGACGTGGAGCACGTTGGCCTCCTCGTCCGGCGGACGGAAGGCCTGCGGATCGGGCGAGCAGAGTGAGACCAGCCCAGGCTCGAACCGGTCCCAGACGCCGGCATTGGTGTAGGCGTCCTCGAGGTCCATCGCGGCGAGCGCCGGGATCCGCTTGAGATAGGGCAGCGGCGGCATGTTCATGATCGACAGGCATGGCAGCTTCGCCGCCGCGATCTTGATCATCAGCACCCGGATCGTGTGGTTATTGTATTGCGGCTCCTGCATGGCGAGGCCGACCAGATCGTAGCGCGACGGGTCGATATCCTCCGGCGGGGCGGCGTCCAGGGTGCCGGGTAGGTCGCGCGACAGGATCGCGCGATGGTTCGGCTCGTCCCGCAGCTTGATGCGGACCTCGGTCCCCTCCCGGTTGATCAGGTCGGCGGTCTTCCGGCGGCAGACCAGGGTCACGTTGTGCCCGGCCATCAGAAGTTTGGTCGCCAGCAGAGAGCCGTACGACGCCCCCAGGATCAGGATGTTGCGGGGCATGCTTCGACTCCCAAGGTCCGTCTTCGTCTTGTCCTGCGGCGAACCCGTATGGCGTACGGGTTCTGGCTTTCCGCATGGCCGCTCCGGCGGTGTGACCGGCAGCGTAGCGAAGCTTGTCCTGGGATGCCACTCGGCTGGCATACCAAAAAATTTGACTGCGCCGGTGAGCAGGATTTTTGATGAGCGATGGGTCGCGCTCGCTTTCAGCGCGGACTGCCGATCGATCAGAAGCGTTTCGTAACGCGTGGGCGCTTACAGGTGATGCCTGTCGTGAGCGGTGATAATCCAAGCATTACGCAGACAGGCATCGTCCGTGCCGGCACAAGCCGACGAACCGTTCGCAATCCGTCGATCCTGAAGCGGATGACCTGAAGAATCTCTATCCCGAGGCGCGTTCCGACAGGAGCACAGGCTCAGCCCGGCGCGTGCCTAGGGCCTTCACGGGCAGAACATTTCAAAACTGTTGTGGATAGATTAGAAAAGCACCATCCACCGCTCAGCGGGATGATGGTGCCCAGGGGCGGAATCGAACCACCGACACTGCGATTTTCAGTCGCATGCTCTACCAACTGAGCTACCTGGGCGACGTCCGCGCCGCTGTGCGCCTCGGACGCCGCGGGGTATAGTGGGGAGTTTCCGGCCTGTCCAGCCTTGCCGTGACATCGGCGTGACGGCGGGGCCGGAAAAATTTTAGCTCTCCTGATCCGGCTCCGGAGGCGGCGCGTCAGGATCGAGTTCTTCGGGAATCGCGTAGCGCTCGTTCAGCCAGCGGCCGAGATCGACATCGGCGCAGCGCTGCGAGCAGAACGGGCGGAATTCCTCGGTCTCGGGGCGCCGACAGATCGGGCAGGCGGGGCGGCGCTCTCGCGGAATGGGAATCTCGATCATGCGAGGCTGCCCCAGGCGGCCCGGACCGGATAGCCCTCGCCGTCGAGCAGGCTCATGGTCTCGTAGAGCGGCAGTCCGACCACGGCGCTGTACGAGCCGACGAGCTTGACCACGAAGGCTCCGGCGAGGCCCTGGATTGCGTAGCCGCCTGCCTTCCCGCGCCATTCGCCCGAAGCGAGATAGCCCTGGATGTCGCGGCCGGAGAGGCGCTTGAAGCGCACGCGGGTCTCGACGATCCGCTCCCGCCTTCCGTTCGGCGACAGCAGGCAGATCGCCGTGAAGACCCGGTGCGGCCGTCCGGAGAGGAGGCGCAGGCAATCGGCGGCCTCGTCCGGCCCCTCGGCCTTGGGCAGGACGCGGCGCCCCACCGCCACCACGGTGTCGGCGGCGAGGAGCCAGGTCGGCACCTTCTGGTCCTGGTGATGCAGCGCGTCCTCCGCAGCGGCGAGCTTGGTGCGGGCGAGGCGACGGGCCAGTTCGCGCGGCGGCTCGGCCTTGCGGGGCGTCTCGTCGATATCGGCGGGCAGAAGCGAATCCGGCTCGATGCCGATCTGCTGCAGCAGCGCCAGGCGGCGCGGCGAGCCGGAGGCGAGCACGAACCGGGTGGCCGGCCCCTGTGTCGCGCCGATCGCTTCAGGTGTGGCGTCCATGATGTTCCGCTCGCACGTTCGGTCGAGCCCGCCCCGCGGTGCGGATGATCGCGCGAAGGGGCGGAACCTCCCCGGTTCTGCCCGGGCCGTCTCGATCTCCCCCGCCTGATAAGGGATGGGGTCGGGCTTGTGAACCGGACCGATCAGCACCGGTCGAGGCGTGCCGGCACGAGGCTTTCCGGACGGATGAACCCTCGCACAACGAGTCTCTCGCGAGGGACGCAGTCGAGGTCTCCGCTCAACCGACAATTGTTTGGCCAACAAGTCTTTATGAGGTCGGCTTAAGAAGACCACAAGGTTTCGCGCCGATCCGTAACCGTCCATTAACCAAAGCACGGCGAGAGTGCGAGCATCGAAACGGGATCGATTCCGATGCTGAACGCTGATCCGCTCCTGACGCGCCCGAAGCTCGTGAACGCCGCGCTCCTCGCCCGGGCTCTCGATGGCCTGAGGCCCCAGGTCAGCTCGTCGGCAGAGATGTGGCAGGCCCTCACCGATCATTACGTCGTCGACCTCGACGCCGTCGCCGCCCTCCTCCCGGCCGTCGAGCCGGAGACCCAGTGGCTTTCCACGCGGGATTGAGCCCGGCGAAATCAATCGATTCGCAATATTCATCGCGGCTGGCACGCCGCATGCTTCAGGATCTCGGAATAGGCGAGGAAACGACCAGGCAACAACAACGCGGTGGCTCGGACGCCAGAGCACCCCGCGGACCTTTCGATCCATCGAAGCCGAGGTCCGTCATGTCCGAATTGCTGTCCGTTGCCCTGGTCTGTGCCGGCACCCTGCTGGCGCAGGATTGCTCCCGCGATACCGCCCTCGACATCATCGTTTCGCCTGCCCACACGCCGATGGAGTGCCTGATGCACGCCCAGACCCTGGCAGCTCAAGCGGGGCTGCCCGGCGGTGGCGACCGCTACCTCAAGATCGCCTGCGAGCACCGCCGGACCGAGGCCGAGCCCGCCCCGATAATCCGCCGCGCCTCGTAAGCCGGACGGACTTGCCCCCGGGTAGGGTGTTTTGCTGACGGCCCTGTCCGGCCCCGCAGACCCCACAGTTTAGAGTTGGTGCATCAAAGCCACGGCCCGCGCTTTCCTGTGGGTCTCAGCCTTTTGGACAGTTGCAGGCTCAGGGCGGGGGCCCGATGCTCCTCGGCCATGCTGATGCATCTCCCATACCGGCATCCGCCCAAGTTTGCCGTCCCGATCGCCCGCGTGCCGGGCCGGGCGCCCGCGAGTGCCCGCCCAATGTTGTACGATGCGTTCGACCTTCAGACAGACCTCGCCGCCCAGACCCGGGCCTGGGGTCGAATGTTGAACGATGCCTGGTCGCCCTGGATCAGCTGGAGCGAGCCGGCTCGTTGGATGTCGGCCAATGCCCGCATGATGATGCGCGCGGGCCTGACCTTCGCGCGGCCGGCTTACGGGATCGAGGCGGTCACCGTCGGCAACCGCAGCGTGCCGGTGAGCGAGGAGGCCGTCGAGGTCACGCCGTTCGGGACGCTGCTGCATTTTAAGAAGGACATCCACACCGAACAGCCCAAGGTGCTGATGGTCGCGCCGCTCTCGGGCCACTTCGCCACACTGCTGCGCGCCACCGTGCGCGCGATGCTGCCCGACCACGACGTCTACATCACGGACTGGCACAACGCCCGGGACGTGCCCCTCTCGGAAGGCCGGTTCGGCTTCGACGATTACGTCGCCCACCTCGTCCACTTCCTTCAGGTCATGGGCGAGGGCTCGCACGTGGTCGCGGTCTGCCAGCCGGCCGTGCAGGCGCTGGTCGCCGCCGCTGCGATGGCGCAGGCCAAGGACGCGGCGGCCCCGCGCAGCATGACCCTGATGGCCGGGCCGGTGGATTGCCGGATCAACCCGACTGGCGTGAACGAGCTCGCGACCTCGAAGCCGATCGAATGGTTCGAGAAGAACCTGATCGCGACGGTTCCCAGCCGCCACAAGGGCGCCGGTCGGAAGGTCTATCCGGGCTTCGTGCAAGTCTCGGCGTTCATGTCGATGAACGCCAAGCGCCACGTCCAGGGCCATAGCGACCTGTTCTGGCACATGGCCAACGGCGAGGAGGCTAAGGCCGAGGCGATCGAGACCTTCTACGACGAGTATTTCGCCGTCCTCGATCTGGCAGCGGAGTTCTACCTCGAGACGGTCAAGACCGTGTTCCAGGATTACACCCTGGCCAAGAACGAGCTGAGCTATCGCGGCGAGCCGATCGACCTGCGATCGATCCGCCGCACCGCGCTGATGACCGTCGAGGGCGAGCGCGACGACATCTGCGCCCCCGGCCAGACCATGGCGGCCCACGACCTCTGTACCGGGCTCGCCCCCTACATGCGGACGCACCACCTCCAGGCCGGCGTCGGCCATTACGGCGTATTCGCCGGCAAGCGCTGGGAGACACAGATCTACCCGCAGGTGCGGAATTTTATCCAGGCGCATAACTGATTGGAGTTCATAGACGGAGCCGAAACGCGGCCCTTCGAAGTTTTTTGGCCCCGCATCAGTGAAGTTTGGCGGCCGGAACCGACGCAAGCTCGAAGCAGTCTTCGACGACTAACAACGCCCCTTCGGTCCTTCATAGGACTTCCGACAAGAGGACGCGTCGTCATGCGCAACTTGCGCAAAGAGAAATACGATCGCTTTAAATCTGCCCTCCAGGCACCATTCGATGAGTATTCGAGCGGATCATTCCCGATATTTACGACAGTTCGACATTTTGATTTAAGTGATTACGCGAGCGAAAGCGCCAATCATAATGTTGAAATGTTCGACAATCTTATCCGGGCTTGCCCTGACGAATTATTCCTTGACCTCGGGTGCGGTTACCGGGAGCGCACCTTCGAGAACTGTCTCTATCTTGAGGTATACCCTTCACGTTCTGCTGATCTGATTGTCGAGCCGAACTGTCTCTATCCCATCCGATCGGGCACTTTGTCGGGCATTGGATGTTTCGCTATTCTTGAACACACGCGTAAACCCTGGCTGGTCGTGCAGGAGATAGCGCGCATGCTCAAGCCGAACGGCCAAGTCTTCATCGACTGGCCGTTTCTGCAGCCGGTTCATGGCTACCCGTCGCATTTCTTCAATGCCACGCGCGAAGGTCTCGTTAGCCTCTTCGAGGACAACGGGTTCAAGACCGATCTGGCTTTCACGGGAGCCCACCAGACGGCCGCTTACACCATCCAGTGGATTCTGGGGCGCTTCGCACACCACCTCAAAGACCCGCAACTGCGCCACGAGTTCGCGCAGATGAAGGTCAGTGACTTGGTCTCGATGGATCAGCAAGACCCGCTGTGGTGGAAGTTCCTGAACGCGCTTCCGCCGGATGCTTTTTCCGAGCTGGCCTGCGGCAACATGCTTGTGGCCACCAAGGCGGCTTCGTAGCCCGCGGTCGCGCCGATTTGACCCGCCGACCGGCGCGGCCCACCATGCTAGCCTCTGGATATCGGAGTTCGGATCTCCCCGGGCACCGCAAATAGATCCTCAGGCGTGAGGCGGAACGGTCGGCGTGATCGACAGGGACGGCTTCGGCAGAAGCGCCGGCACGACCGGCACCGACACGGGACAGGCAGCCGCCGCGCGGCTCGACCGGCTCGTGGCTCAGGCGCGGGCGGCGTCCCTGTGGGAGCAGGCTTGGCCGGTGCTCTGGCGCGGGCTCGGCGTCCTCCTGCTATTCCTGGCCCTGTCCTGGGTCGGCCTGTGGCTCGATCTCGCCCCGCTCTGGCGCCAGATCGGCCTCGCAATCCTGGCCCTCCTGCTGATCGCGGCGCTCCTGCCCCTCGTGCATCTCGCGCGGCCGGATCGCCGGGTCGCCCTGGCCCGGCTGGACCGGGAAGCGGCTTCGCGTGATCCGGCGCTCCGTCACGGGCCGGCCTCGGCGGCACAGGATTCCCTGGCGGTCGGCGCCGGCGATCCGGGCAGCCGCACCCTCTGGGCGCTGCATCAGCGACGGGCCGCCCAGGCGGTCGCCGCTTTCAAGGTCGGATTGCCGCGCCCCGGCATGACCCGGCGCGACCCCTACGCCCTGCGTGCTGGCATGGTGGTCGCCGCGGTGGCCAGCCTGTTCGTGGCCGGTCCCGAATGGCGCGAGCGGATCGGCGCCGCGTTCGACTGGCACGAGCCGGTCGCCCCGGGCCCGAATTTCCGCGTCGACGGCTGGATCGATCCGCCGCTCTACACGCGGCTGCCGCCGCTCCTCATCGCCATGGATGGCAGCGACCAGCACCTGCGGGCGCCGTTCAACGCGCAGCTGATCGTGCGGATCGCCGGCCAGGGCCGGGCGGCAGCGAACACGACGCTGACGCCGAATGCCGGGTTGTCTCCGATCCCCGGGCAGGAGGAGCGGCCGGACCTGCGCGAAGAGCGCTACCGGATCGTCGGCGGCGCCGAGCTGGTGATCGTCACCCCGGCCGGGCGCCAGCGCCTGACCGTCGAGGCGATCCCCGACAAGCCGCCCGAGGTGACCGCCGTGGGCGGCCCCGAGGTGAACGGCCGCGGTACCTTCAACCTCACCTACCGGGCCAAGGATGATTACGGGATCAGCTCCGCCGAGGGCGTGATCGAGCCGCTGAAAGCCGGCCGCTCCCTGGCGCCGATTCCGCGGATCAGCCTGGCGCTGCCCGGCGACGCCTCGGGCGAGACCGATACCAAGACCTTGGTCGATCTGACCGACAGCCCGTGGTCGGGGGCGCGGGTGCGCTACCAGATCGTCGTCAAGGACGAGGCCGGCCAGGAAGGTCGGACCCCGGCCGCCGAGATCACCTTGCCGGCCCGGCCGTTCCGGGATCCGCTGGCGCGCGCGCTCGCCGAGGATCGCCGCCGCCTCGTGACCGCGCCCGATACCGACCGGCTCTGGGTCCAGGGCGCCCTCGATGCGCTCCTGGTCGCCCCCACCATGTTCACGCCGCAGCCGCCGATCTTCCTCGGCCTCAAGACTGCGACGGAGCGCCTGCGCAAGGCCAAGACCGATGCCGACCTGATCGACGTGGCCGATCTCCTCTGGGAGATGGCCCTCAAGATCGAGGACGGCGATCTGTCTGACGCCGAGAAGCAGCTGCGGCAGGCCCAGGACCGGCTGAAGGAGGCGATCGAGCGCAACGCGCCGGACGACGAGATCAAGCGTCTGACGCAGGACCTGAAGCAGGCGCTCGACAAGTTCCTGTCACAGATGGCCGAGAAGCAGAGCCGCCAGCCGCGCGATCCGGGCGAGAAGAGCCAGAACAACCAGCAATCCAAGACGGTCACGCCCGAGGATCTCGACAAGATGATCCAAGACATGGCCGAGGCCATGAAGCGCGGCGACACCGCCGAGGCGCAACGCCTGATGGAGCAGCTGCGCAACATCCTGGAAAACCTGCAGACCGCGGAGAAGGGCGGGAAGTCCGACCAGGCCAACCGCGAGATGCAGAAGCAGATGCGCGACCTCGATGCCATGGCGCGCGAGCAGCAGGGCCTGCGCGACGAGACCTTCAAGGATGGCCAGGAGCCCCGGGGCAGCCAGCGCCCGTCGAATCGCGGCCAGCAGCAGCAGGGCCAGCAAGGCAGGGGCGGCCAGCAGGGCAAGCCGCAGCAGGGGCAGGGCAAGCAGGGCCAAGGTCAGCAAGGCCAGGGACAACAAGGACAGGGCCAGCAAGGTCAGGGGCAGCAGGGCGAAGGCCAACAGGGACAGCAGGGCAGTGTCGGCGATCGCCAGCAGGCCCTCCGCCAGCGGCTGGAGGATCTCGAGCAGCGCATGAAAGAGAACGGCATGCGGGGGGAACAGGGTCTCTCCGACGCCGAGGACGCCATGCGCGAGGCCGAGAACGCCCTGAAGCAGGGCGATGCCGACGAGGCGGTCGACGCCCAGGGCCGCGCGCTCGAAGGGCTTAAGAAGGGCGCCGAGGGCATGGCGCAGCAGATGCAGGAAATCGCCGAGGGCCAGGGCGAAGGCCAGCAAGAGGGCGGGCAGCAGCCCGGCCAGCAGGGCCAGGCCGGCGCCCGCGACGATGACCCGCTCGGCCGCCCGACCAAGGGCCGCGATATGAGCGACGGGCGCGTCCGGGTCCCGACCGCCGACGAGTCGGCCGTCCAGCGCGCTCGCCGCATCATGGAGGAGTTGCGGCGGAAGCTCGGCGATCCCACCCGACCGCGGGAGGAACTCGACTATTTCGAGCGCCTGCTCCGGCGCAATTAAATGGGGGCGTGCCCTATCTCCGTCTCATGACACGCCCCTAGGCGCCGAACCGGCGATCCCTGACGGCGCGTCGAACGCCCATCGTCTCGCCAAGCGGCGGCGCGCCGGATCCCGGTGCCCGCCGGATTCGGATTCCCGCCCGCATGTCGTCCAATCTGCTCGTCTTCGTCGCCTGCGCGGCGGTCGCCGTGGTGCTGCTGTTCGGCCTCGCCAACATGATGCGGGGCGGCAGCGCCAACCTCTCGCAGAAGCTGATGCGCCTGCGTGTGCTGCTTCAGTTCGTGGCGATCCTGATCATCATGGGCGTCGTCTGGTGGCGCTCCGCCTGAGCGCCGCGTGAATCGGCAACCCTGGCACGCATCGACCCAGCAGTGTGACCGAGCCGCCGCACCGCGCGGCTTTCGCGGGAGACCGGGATGAATTGGCCGCGGGCCTGAGCGGGGCTCGTGCTACGCTCGGTAGAGCTAGTTCGCCAAGCCTAACCGGCCGAGCCCCATGATTGCCGCCTTCCGTATCTGCACCGTCAGCCTCATCACGGGTGCGGCGATCCTGCCGGCCTTCGCGGCCGATGCGCCCCCGCTGCCGGCAGCCTACGCTGCGCCGGCCCAGCCGCTCAGCATCGTCTCGGAAGTGCGGATCGGCGGCGCGGTGCAGGATCCCGGCAGCGCGGAAGGCAAGCTCCCGGGCTTCAGCAAGGCGAACGTCAACGGCGAGATCCTGTTCGCCAAGCCGCAGATCAGCCCGGATCCGTTCTGGCAGGCCTTCGTGCCGCGCCCGACGGTAGGCGGCAGCTACAACACCGGCGGCCGGACCAGCTACGCCTATATCGGCGCCACCTGGACCGTCGAAATCTTCCCCGAGACCTTCGGCCGGCGCGTCTTCCTGGACGGCTTCTTCGGCGGCGTTGCGCATAACGGCTATACCGGCCCCAAGGCGCAGACGCCCTACGGCTTCAACACCCTGGGCTGCTCGCCGATGTTCCGCGAGGCCGCGGCTTTGGGCTACCGCCTGACCGAGCACTGGAGCGTCATGGCGACCGTCGAGCACATGTCGAATGCCGGTCTCTGCGCGAACAACCGCGGCCTGACCAATTTCGGCGGCAAGATCGGCTACACGTTCTAAGTTTCGGCTGATTGCGCCGCCGCCGGAACGGCTCTACGCCCTAGCGCTCACGGACTCGCCGACGGGGCGAGCGCTTCGGGGCGCGGGTACCTTGGTCAAGCTCAACCGGATCTACACACGCACCGGCGACAAGGGCACCACCGCGCTGGCGGATGGTCAGCGCCGATCCAAGGCGGACCTGCGGGTCGAGACCTACGGCACCGTCGACGAGACCAATGCCTGCATCGGCATGGTCCGTCTGCACACCGAAGGAAACCTCGACGCGATGCTCGGGGCGATCCAGAACGACCTGTTCGATCTGGGCGCCGACCTCGCCACCCCGCCGAGCCCGGAGCCCCTCCCCTACGAGCCGCTGCGAATCGTCGCCAGCCAGGTCGAGCGGCTGGAGCGCGACATCGACGCCCTGAACGCGACCATCCCGCCGCTGAAATCCTTCGTGCTGCCCGGCGGCTCGCCGGCCTCGGCGGCGCTGCACCTCGCCCGCACCGTCTGCCGGCGCGCCGAGCGGCTGGCGGTGAACCTCGCCGACCGGGAGGGCGAGGCCGTCTCGCCCGAGGCGATCCAGTATCTGAACCGCCTCTCGGATTTCTTGTTCGTGGCGAGCCGCACTGCGAACGCGGACGGAGCCGACGATGTGCTGTGGGTGCCGGGCGCCAATCGCTGAGGCGGAGTCGGTCGGGAATCCGGGAGACGATATGCCTCAATGGGCTCAAATCGTCCTCGGGATCGCCATCGGTACCTTGGCCATCGGTGCGGCCTTCGTCCTTGCATTCCGGCCGAGGAAGCGAAAAGCGAGAGAATGGCTGGCCCCGCCATCTGGTGATGCGGACGAGCCGACGAAGCATTGGCCCGGCGGTCCCGTCGATCCGTAGATCCCAACCTCAGCCCCGCCGAGCCATCGCCCCGCGTTGACAAGGCGGAAATGTGGCCGTTACGGTCCGGCCGCCTTGCGTAGCCTCGGTTCTGGCGCTTCCAGCGCCTGCGGACCGACTGGAGACGACGACAAAAATTCCGGGGAAGGATCGAGACCGCCATGAAGGTGCTGGTGCCCGTCAAGCGGGTGGTGGACTACAACGTCAAGATTCGCGTGAAAGCCGATGGCTCCGGGGTCGAGCTCGCCAACGTCAAGATGTCGATGAACCCCTTCGACGAGATCGCCGTCGAGGAGGCGATCCGTCTGAAGGAGAAGGGCACCGTCACCGAGATCGTGGCCGTCTCGATCGGCCCGCAGCAGGCGCAGGAAACCCTGCGCACCGCCCTCGCCATGGGCGCCGACCGGGCAATTCTGGTCAAGACCGACGTGAATTGCGAGCCGCTGGCGGTAGCCAAGCTCCTGAAGGCCGTCGTCGAGAAGGAATCGCCCCAGCTGGTGATCCTCGGCAAACAGGCGATCGACGACGACTCGAACCAGACCGGCCAGATGCTGGGCGCGCTGCTCGGCTGGCCGCAGGGCACCTTCGCGTACAAGATCGAAGCCTCCGAGGGCAGCCTCGACGTGACCCGCGAGGTCGATGGCGGTCTCCAGACCGTGAGCCTCAAGCTCCCGGCGATCGTCACCACCGACCTGCGCCTGAACGAGCCGCGCTATGCGAGCTTGCCCAACATCATGAAGGCCAAGAAGAAGCCGCTTGAGGAGTTGAACCCCGAGGGTCTGGGCGTCGACGTGACCCCGCGGCTCAAGGTTCTGAAGACCGCCGAGCCGCCGGGACGCTCCGCCGGCGTCAAGGTCGGGTCCGCGGCCGAACTCGTGCAGAAGCTCAAGGTCGAAGCCGGCGTCATCTGATTCTTTTTGAGCTGGGCCGCGTTCCCGTCGAGACGGTCGAGCGCGGCCAGCCGCAACCGAGGTTCACGCGCACATGACCACTCTCCTCTTCGTCGAGCACGGCAACGGGCAGATCAAGGACGGCACCCTGAAGGCGCTGACCGCCGCCAAGGGTATCGGCGCGCCGGTCCATGCCCTCGTGCTGGGCAGCAATTCGAAGGCGGTGGCTGAGGCGGCGGGCAAGCTCGACGGTGTCGAGAAGGTCCTGAATTCGGAGGACGCGGTCTACGATCACGACCTCGCCGAGCCGGTGGCGGCGCTGATCGCGTCGATCGCCGAGCCCTACGACATCATCATCGCCTCGGCCTCGACCACGGGCAAGAACGTGCTGCCGCGCGTGGCCGCCCTGCTCGACGTCGCGCAGGTCTCGGACATCATCAAGGTCGTCGCGCCCGACACGTTCGAGCGGCCGATCTACGCCGGCAACGCCATCCAGACCGTGCAGATCCCCGCCGGCAAGACCGTGATCACGGTCCGCACGGCGGCGTTCAAGGCAGCCGAAGAGGGCGGCACCGCAGCCCCCGTCGAGCCGGTTTCCGCGGCGGCGCCGGAGGCCGGCGGCTCGACCTTCAAGGGCGAGGAGATCGCCAAGTCTGACCGGCCGGAACTGGCCTCGGCCCGGATCATCGTGTCGGGCGGTCGCTCGCTCGGCTCCTCGGAGAAATTCCATGCGCTGATCGAGCCGCTGGCGGATGCGCTGGGCGCCGCGGTTGGCGCCTCGCGCGCGGCGGTGGATGCCGGCTACGCGCCGAACGACTGGCAGGTCGGCCAGACCGGCAAGGTCGTGGCGCCGGACCTCTACGTCGCTGTGGGCATCTCCGGGGCGATCCAGCACCTCGCCGGGATGAAGGATTCGAAGGTCATCGTCGCCATCAACAAGGACGAGGACGCACCGATCTTCCAGGTCGCCGATTACGGCCTGGTCGGCGACCTGTTCCAGGTCGTGCCGGACCTGCAATCCGAGATCGGGAAGGCGAAGGGTCAGTAGCAGCCTTGCTCGCCCGGCCGGGTTCACCGGGCGAGCATTGTCGCCACGCGGGTATCCGCGGGTTCCTTCTGCGAACAAGAATGGTCTAGAAGTCTGGGACGGCCCGTCTTCGCGCGGGCCGCGGCGTTGGCGCAGTCCACCCCCTTGGGCAGTCGCGCAGCAACGTCCGTATGGGGGCACAGGTCGACAGATGGACATGGAGATCAAGCGGGTCGGCATCATCGGCGCGGGCCAGATGGGGAGCGGCATCGCGCAGGTCTGCGCCACCGCCGGTCTCGACGTGCTGCTGAACGACCGGGATCCGACCCGCCTCGAGAACGGCCTGGGGTCGATCGACGGCGGTCTCGCGCGCCTCGTCTCGAAGGGCACCCTCGGCGAGGGCGAGAGTCGGGAGATCCGGGGCCGCATCAAGGCCGCCCACAGCTTCGCCGATCTCGGGCCGAGCGATCTCGTCATCGAGGCCGCCACCGAGAACGAGGCGACCAAGCGCGAGATCTTCTCCAGCCTCTGCGCCTCGCTCCGCCCGGACGCGATCGTGGCGACCAACACCTCGTCGATCTCGATCACCCGCCTCGCCGCGGCCACCGACCGGCCGGAGCGGTTCATCGGCATCCACTTCATGAACCCGGTGCCGGTGATGCAGCTCGTGGAGCTGATCCGCGGCATCGCCACCGAGGACTCGACCTACGAATCGGCCAAGGCGTTCATCGCCAAGCTCGGCAAGATCTCGACGATGTCGGAGGATTTCCCGGCCTTCATTGTCAATCGGATCCTGCTGCCGATGATCAACGAGGCGATCTACACGCTCTACGAGGGCGTCGGATCGGTCGAGTCGATCGACACCGCCATGAAGCTCGGTGCCAATCACCCGATGGGGCCGCTCCAGCTCGCCGATTTCATCGGGCTGGATACCTGCCTGTCGGTGATGCAGGTGCTGTACGAAGGGCTCGCTGATTCGAAATATCGGCCCTGCCCGCTTCTGGTGAAGTATGTCGAAGCCGGCTGGCTCGGCCGGAAGGCCAAGCGCGGGTTTTACGACTATCGCGGGCCGACGCCGATCCCGACCCGCTGACGGTTCGTCGCTTCGGGTTGACGACGGGGACGGCGCGCGGCGCCGCCCCACACATCAAAACATCACTTGGCCGTGCCGCCGTTCGCGTTGGGCTGGGCCGGCTGCGGGTAGGACGGGTTGCCGCCCGGGACCCCATTGCTGTTCGACGGCGCGGCGCCGCCGGACTGGCCGTTGACCGAGCCGGTCACTTCGCGGCGCGACGCGTCCTGGCTCTGGCTGGCGTAATCCTTCGGCGCATTGGCGCCGTTCCAGGTCAGCAGGCCAACCGTGGCGATCGCCAGCAGGACGAGGCTGGCGACTAGGACCCAGAGCACGGGCTTGCCGCGCTCGCCCTGCCGGCCATCCTGCGGGTTCAGTTTCTCGGCCATATCCAGTTCCTCCCACCCGAACGCGACGCGCGCGACACGATTTCGTTACCGGCCGCCAACGCGGCGTCGCCAAGACGGGTTCCTAGCAATCGCTGAGGTTAGCGCGCTCGCCGCCGACAGGGATGCCGGTTCGGGCGCAAGCGAACGCGCCAGATCGAAGCCTCTAGCGGCCGGTGGTGAGCAGGATCTTGCCGAGATGGGCGCTCGATTCCATCAGCTCATGGGCCTTCTGCGCCTGCTCCAGCGGGAAGGTGGCGTGCGTAACCGACCGGATGCGCCCGGCCTCCAGCTCCGGCCAGACATCCTTGCGCAGCCCCTCGGCGATGGCGGCCTTGTCGGCCTTCGGGCGAGGCCGCAGGGTCGAGCCCGTGAAGGTCAGGCGGTTGCGCATGATCGGGGTGATGTTCAGGCCATCGACCTTGTAGCCGCCCATCAGGGCGATCATCACGAGGCGGCCATCTGGGGCCAGAGACCTGAGATTGCGGGCGAGGTAGCTCGCGCCGATCATGTCGAGAATGACGTCGACGCCGCGCCCGTCGGTCAGGCGTTTGATCTCCTCAGCGAAGTCGGCCTGCTTGTAGTCGATCGCCGCATCGGCCCCGAGCTCTTCGCAGAATTTGCACTTCTCGGCCGAGCCCGCGGTGGCGAACACCTCAGCCCCGACATGCTTGGCGATCTGGATCGCGGTGGCGCCGATGCCGCTCGACCCGCCATGCACCAGAAAATGCTCGCCCTTGGCGAGCCGGCCGCGCTGCACGACGTTGGAATAGACCGTGAAGAAGGTCTCCGGCAGCCCGGCCGCGTCGACCAGCGACAGCGCCTTCGGGCGGGGCAGACAATGGGACGCCTCGGCGACGGCGAACTCGGCGTAGCCGCCGCTGATCACCAGCGCGCAGACCTCCTCGCCGATCGAGAGGCCGTCGACCCCCTCCCCGAGCGCGGCGATGCGGCCGGCGACCTCGAGGCCCGGGATTTCGGTGGCGCCGGGCGGCGGCGGATACAGGCCGGCGCGCTGCATCACGTCCGGCCGGTTCACCCCGGCAGCGACCACCTCGATCAGCACCTGTCCCGGCCCCGGGCTCGGCAGCGGCGCGGTCTCGACCGCAATCACCTCCGGTCCGCCCGGACCCGTGAAATGGATCCGGCGCATGGTTTCGGGCAGGGCGGAGCTGGCCATCGAAGATTCCTCAACGCGTGGGTGTTTCCGGGCCGCGCTCACGAAGCGCGGTTTGGCTCACCTTGGGGCAACGGAGGCGCTTGGCAAGCACGGTTCCGGCGGAACGGCCCGTCTCAACGCCTTCACGATCGGGCCCAGGCCGAGAGCCTGTTGGCTGCGCGATCGTATTAGGAAGACGGTTCCGAGGGATGGATGCCCATCACGTCCTTCATCCTGAAGCCCCGGACGATCGAAGAGCGCCTGGCCTCGAAGCCCACCTCCCGGGATCGCCGATACATCTACGGGAATCTTTCGCGGGTCGCTGCCGCGATCATCTCTGATTGAGGCCCATAAGACGCGACGGACAGGCGCTGACCGCGGATTATCGTGTGCCGTACATCCGGTCTCCGGCATCGCCGAGGCCCGGCACGATGTAGCCGTGATCGTTCAGATGGCTGTCGATGGCCGCGGTCCAGATCGGCACGTCCGGATGCGCGGCCTGGAACTTAGCGAGCCCTTCCGGGGCGGCCAGGAGGCAGACGAAGCGCAGATCCGACGCGCCCCGGGCCTTTAGCCGGTCCAGGGCCGCGATGGCGGAATTCGCCGTGGCGAGCATCGGATCGAGCACCAGCACGGTCCGGTCGGCGAGATCCGATGGCGCCTTGAAGTAGTACTCGACCGCGTCGAGCGTCTCGGGATCGCGGTAGAGCCCGACATGGGCGACCCGCGCCGAAGGGACCAGCGACAGCATGCCGTCGAGGAAGCCGACCCCGGCCCGCAGAATCGGGGCGAAGACCAGTTTCTTGCCCTGGATCTGCCGGCCTTCCATCGGCTGGATCGGCGTCTCGATGGTGACCGGCTCCAGCGGCAGGTCCCGCGTCACCTCATAGGCCAGCAGCATGCCGATCTCGTTCAGGATCTGGCGAAAACCCTTGGTCGACCGGTTCTTGTCCCGCAGATAGGTCAGCTTGTGCTGCACCAGAGGGTGATCGACCACCGTGACCCGACTTGTCGGCATCGCTCGTCCCTCTCTTTCGAAGGGGCAGGAATGCCGGAGCCTGCGCCGGGGCGCAACGTGACTCGGTCCGAATAGGCGTATTCAGATCGGTATGGACCGGGGACAAGGCCGACGCCGTCAGGGGCCATCGCTCGCGGCGGCGCGATCGGGAGGGACCATACAGGCGGACCCGTGATTGCCGCTCAACCGCTACTTCGCGATGAATTCGGCATGCTTGCTGATATTCGACGACGAATGATTTATATATTTTCAGGAAAACAAATAATAACCGCATCGTATTGCATGTAATTACAACCGTTTTGAAATATGAATTTAGAATACTGGGCTGTGAAATCGCCAGGATCACGCAAACGTGACACAAATTCAAAACGGATGCGATTTTTTAAATCGGCGCGATAAGAATAAATTTACTTCATGAACTGCATTTATTTCCTAAAATATAGATCAGTCCGGGTTTAGACACATAGATCGTCTTAGTGCACCCAGGAGTTGCAGATCGAAATGACGCATCTTTGCAATAGGTCCTGTGGTAGGAAAATTTTTGACTGCCTGCACAACTTGTAAATTGCGACTTCCTTGATGAACTCGGTCAAATCTATGCGCCTTTCCCTCAGGACTACTCTCGCCGCGATTTTCGGGTTGTTCGCCCTGCTCGCCGCAGGACAGGGCATCCTGTCGATCATCGAGCTCGCCGACATCCGGAAATCGATGACCGAGATTGCCGGCAACTGGCTGCCCTCGGTGACGCGGATCAACGAGGTCGAAATCGCGGCCTCGGAGGTGCGCATCAAGCAATTTCGCCTGATGACGCTGTCCAACGATCCCGATCATCTCAGGGGGGGCGAGGCTCAAGTCGCGACGACGCTGACGCAGCTGGCAGAGCGGCGCAGGGCCTACGAGGGCCTGATTTCCGGCCCCGACGAGCGGACGCTGTACGACGATTTCGGCAGCCTGTGGAGCCGTTACGAGCGGACGGACGGCGAGATGCGCCGCCTGATCGCGACCGGCAAGCAGGCCGACGCGCTCGCGCTGCTCACCAACGCCGACACGGTCAAGCTCTATGATGATGCGCGCGCGACGCTCGCGCGCCTGGTCGCGGTGAACGAGCGGAATGCGACCCGGGAGGTCGAGATTGCCATGGACCGGGCGAAGACCGCGACTGCGGCCGCCTGGGGCAACGGCCTCCTATCCGTCGTCGCGGCGCTGGCGGCCGCAGCGTTCTGCCGATTCCGCATCTCGCGGCCGATCCAGCACATGACCTCCGCCATGTCTCAGCTTGCGGGCGGCGATACTGGCGTGTCGATTCCGGCCCGGAACCGGCGCGACGAGATCGGCGCGATGGCGGCGGCCGTGGAGGTGTTCAAGGACAACCTGATCCGCACCCGCGCGCTGGAGGCGGAGACCGCGCAGGCGCGGCTCGCCGCCGAGGAGCAGCGTAAGGCCGGTATGCGCCAGATGGCCGACAGCTTCGAGCAGGCGGTCGGCGGCATCATCGGCATGGTGTCGTCCTCGGCCACCGAACTCCAGGCCACCGCGGGCGCGATGTCGGCCATGGCCGGGGAGACTTCCGCCCAGTCCGGCGCGGTGGCTGCTGCCGCCGAAGAAGCCGCCAGCAACGTCAACACCGTCGCCGCCGCGACCGAGGAACTCGGCTCCTCCGTACAGGAGATCGGCCGGCAGATGGACAGCTCGGCCAAGCTCGCGCAGAGCGCGGTCGATGAGGCCGGGCAGACCGGCACGCTGGTCCACGAGCTGAGCAGCGCCGTTGCCCGGATCGGCGACGTGGTCGGGCTGATCTCCTCGATCGCGGGACAGACCAACCTGCTGGCGCTGAACGCGACCATCGAGGCGGCGCGGGCCGGCGATGCCGGGCGGGGCTTCGCCGTGGTGGCTTCCGAGGTGAAGGCCCTGGCCGAGCAAACCGCCAAGGCGACGGAGGAGATCGGCGGCCAGATCGCCCGGGTCCAGGCCTCCACCGGTCAGGCGGTGACGGCGATCAGCTCGATCACCGCGCGGATCCAGGAGATCAGCACCGTGGCGACCTCGATTGCCGCCGCGGTCGAGGAGCAGGGTGCAGCGACGCAGGAGATCGTCCGCAACGTCGGTCAGGCGGCTCAGGGCACCGGCGAGGTCACCAGCAACATCTCGGGCGTCGCCGATGCCGCCGAGGAGACCGGACGGTCAGCGACCCAGGTCCTCGGCGCGGCCTCGGAGCTGTCGCGCCAGTCCGAGCACCTCCGCGCCGAAGTCTCCCGCTTCCTCGACACGGTGCGGGCGGCGTAACGCCTATCGAAGGCGGGACCCGGCTCGTCGGCCGGGTCCCACGAAGCGGAAGCCTCAGGCGGTGTAGGAGCCGCCCTCGCCCCGGCGCTTGGCCATGAAGGCGTCGAACTGCTCGCGGTCCTTGGCCCGCTTCAGCTCCTCGACGAACTCCGCGAAGGCGCGGCTCTCGTCTTCCAGGGCCTTACGCTGCGCTTCGAGCCGATCGAGCTCGGCGCGGCGATAGGCGTCGAACGCGGCGTTGCCGGTGCCGCTGGTATTGGCCGCCTCGAAGGCCCGGGCGAAGCGCGAGGCCGGACGTCCGCTGCCCTCGAAGCCGGCGACGCCCCGACGGGCGGCATCGCGCAGTTCTGCGAAGGCCGGGTAGCCGGCGATCTTCCAGGCGACAAGGGCGAGGCCGATCGGCCACCAGTAGATGAAGCCGACGACGATCGCGCCGATTTCGAGGGAACGACGGGGAAACGGGCCGGAACGGCAGAGCTTGCCGGTCGCCCAGGGAGAGGAGGTTTGCGTGGTCACGGCTTGGCTCCGCTGTTCATGTGAACGGAGTTAACATGCGGGTGCCCGGGCGGCCTTTCAAGACCGGGGGCGCTCGCCCGGCTGCGCGACTCCGTGAACCAGAGCGAGGACCCCGGCGCGGAGCAATTCGTACTTGTCCGGGAAGCCGGGTCCCCGCGGCAAGTGCCCGGCAGCCGAGAGGGTCGCAATGCCGTGGGCCAGAGCCCAGACTTCGAGGGCGATGAATCGGGGCGCAACGCCGCCGAACCCATCCGCAAAGGTCGCCTGCAGGGCCTCGACCAGGAGGTCGAACGGGGACGGCCGCCCGGGGGGCGCCTCCGCCCCGGTCGGCTCGGCGGGGAGGCCGCGGGTCTCGAAGATCGCGGCATAATAGGCCGGCTCCTCTTCGGCGAAGGCCAGGTAGGCTTCGCCCATGCGGGTGAAGCGTTCGAGCGGCGTGCCCCGGGAGGTCAGCGCCCGGGCCAGACGGGCGGCGAGTTCCGCGAAGCCGCGCCCGGCCAGCTCTTCCAGCAGCGCCTCACGACCGCGGAAGTGCCGGTACAGGGCCGCCGGCGTCACCCCGACGAGGCGGGCGGCGTCGACCAGCGCGAAGCCGCCGATCCCGCGCTCGGCGATGAACCGGCGCGCGGCCTCGATCAGGGCCTCCTTGAGGTTCCCGTGGTGATAGCTCCGCCGGTCGCCCGGTCCGTCTCGCCAGGGTCGCAAGTTCTGGTGTCCTCTGCGCGCGCGCAGGCATTACGGTCGAAGCACGGCGTTTGTTGCGGTGGCGAACGGGCGCCGATCGCTTGACCCGCCGCAGAGCCTCTCACACAACTCCCGCTGCGCCGCGTCGTGCGGAACAAGACTCTCCGGGAACGGGCGTTTTGTGAGGTACCCCAAAAGGCGCACCAGGATCGGATCGCGCTCGGCCGAATCGCATCGCCCTCTCCGAAGACGGGCATATCACTGCGGCCTTCGCCAGAGGGAAGACCATTCGGCATGGCTTTCGTGAGTCTGAAAGCATGGCGCACGCGCTCGGCGGAACGCGCCGAGATCGCGTCGCGGTTGAAACGGGACCTGATCGTCGCCCTCGGTCTGACCGAGGCCGACGCGCTGGCGGTGAACGAGATCGCCTGCGCGGATCCCGGCTGCCCGGACATGGAAACGATCGTGCTCGTGATGCGCGCCGGCGCCCCGACCCGGGCTCTGCGGATCCGGCGTCCGATGGATGCGGTGGACGCGCAGGACATCGCCGACCTGGTCCAGCAGGACCGCTCGGGCGAGACCTCTCGATGATGTGACGGACCGCAGCCCCGGGAGCCGCGCCGTCGCGGCAGCGTTTCCCTGTCGTTCGTGTAACGACGACCGGACGGACACCGAAAGTCGACACACAATCGGTGCCGCCGGAGGAAACCCATGACGATGCGCCGCCGCGGCATCCTTGCGCTGGCCTGCTCAGGTCTCGCCGCCTGCCTGTCGCCCGCCCTGGCCGGCGAGACGTTGCCGTTCTCGGCCGCGGCCTTCGAGGCCGCACAGAAGAGCGGCAAGCCGATCCTGGTGGAGGTCAGCGCGCCCTGGTGCCCGATCTGCAAGACCCAGAAGCCGATCCTGGCGCGGCTCGCCGCGGAGCCGCGCTTCAAGGACCTTCAGATCTTCGACATCGACTTCGACAGCCAGAAGGACCTGCTGCGCCGGTTCAACGCGCGCATGCAGAGCACGTTGATCGCCTACAAGGGCGAGACCGAGACCGGCCGCTCGGTGGGCGAGACCCAGCCGGAATGGATCGAGGGTCTGCTGGAGAAGACGCTCTGAACGGCCGCCCTCGACCGATCGACCCAGAAAACCTTCCGGTTTCGTTCAGGCACTGTCCGGCATAGCCGGCTCGCCCCCGTTCCGATTCGTCACGGGGCGAGACGGAGACCGTACCCGGTGACGCGCACCACCCCGCACAACGCTTCCGGACCGAGCGCGATCATCGCGATCCCGGTGCGCAACGAGGTCGAGCGGATCGAGGCCTGCCTCAGAGCCATCGACGCCCAGGTCGGGCTCGCCCCGGGAAGCCTCGGGCTGGTGCTGTTCCTGAACAATTGCACCGACGGGACCGACGCCTTCGTGTCCCGTCTGCTGCCGACGCTCTCGATACCGGTGCGGGTCGAGACCGAGGATTTTTCCGGCGCGCATGCCGGCTGGGCCCGGCGCAAAGCCATGGATGCGGCGGCGGACTGGCTGGGGGATGCGGGGAATGCGGGGATGATCCTGTCGACGGATGCGGATAGCCGCGTGCCGCCGAACTGGGTCGCCCGCAACCGCGCCGCCATCGAGGCCGGCGCCGACGCGGTGGCCGGGCGGGTCGAGCTGGACGCCGCGGAAGCTGCTTTGCTGCCGCCGTCCCTGCCCGCCCGCGGCCGCCTTGAGGACATCTACGACGCCCTGATCACCGAGGCCGAGGCCCGGATCGATCCGGATCCGCACGATCCCTGGCCCTGCCACCGGACCGCGATCGGCGCGACCCTGGCGGTGACCCGCACGGCCTATCTGGCAGTCGGCGGCATGCCGGAGATCCCGCTCGGCGAGGATGGCGCCTTCATCGCGCGGCTGATCGAGCACGGCTTGCGCGTCCGGCACGCCACCGATGTCTGCGTGACCATCTCGGCCTGGCTCACTGGCCGCGCCCCGGGCGGGGTCGCCGACACGATCCGCTCCCGCTGCGAGGAGCCGGACGCCCTATGCGATGCCCGAATGGAGACCTTCCCCCGGGTGGTGCGCCGCTACCTCTGGCGGCGGCGGTTCCGGCGCCTGCACGGCAAGGGCAGCCTGCGCGCGAACCCGGCCTGGGCTCGCGCCATCGGGATCGCCCCCGCTGAAGCCGGCCGGATCGCCGCGCTTCCGCTCGGGCAGGCCATCGCGGAGGCCGAGCGCGCGAGCCCGCGCCTGGTGTACCGCCCGATCGGCCCACGCCAGCTCCCGGGCCAGATCCGGCTGGCGCGGGTCGGCGTCGCGGCAATCCGGCTGGTACAGCGCGTCGCCGGCCTGGCCCGGTCGGCCGCGGACTCGGCGACACCCGGGCGTCCGGTCGCCGATCCGCGCGGTGGGCAGATCTGATCCCAAGCCCCGTCCAATCCTTGGCGTCATCCCCTCGGCATTCGAGGATTGACAGTGCGCCAGGCTGCTACGCGCGCAACGGCACTGCCAGACGCCGCGAGTCCTCCGGCCGGTAAGTGCCTTTCGGGACCGCGCCCCAGCCTGCGCCCTGGGCGACGAGGTCGCGCGGCGCGAAGCCGAAGCGCTGGCGGAACGCGCGGCTGAAGGTCGCCGGATCGGTGAAGCCGCAACTCACCATGATCGACCCGATCCGGGCGCCGGTTGTCTGCATCATCACGATCCGGTCGTGGGCGCGGTCGAGCCGCGCATCGCGGATCGTGGCCGCGATCCCCTCCCCGCCGGCAAAGGCCGCGTAGAGGCGGCTGCGCGAGACCTGCAGGGCTTCGGCAAGGGCATTCGGACCGAAGTCGGGCTCGTGCAGCCGACGCTGGATATGCGCGAGCGCCAACGAGCGCAGTGCCTCCGTCGAAAGCTCACCAGTGCCGGGCTCGGATTGCCCGTGGAGGATGCCCCGGAGCAGGTGCAGCACGCCTTCGACGGCGATACCGGTCTCCGCGTCCGACATGTCGGAAACCGACGTCGCCAGCGAGCCGAGATAGGCCTTCAGCAGCCCGTTCAGCGGCGTGTTGCCGAGCTTGCGCCCCGCGACATCCTGCGGATTCCCGACCTGCTCCAGGAAGGCGGCGCGCGACACCATCAGGCGGATCTCCTCGTAGCCGTCCCGGCTTCCGGCAGCGCCCGGCTGGCCCATCGCGCGGAACGCGACGTCGCCGGTGCGCAGGAGCGTGCCGTTGTTGCCCTGCTCGACATAGCCCTGCCCGGCGGTGATCAGCATGATCGAGATCTCGTCGCCCCCGTCGCGGCGGATGTGCCGCGCCGCGCGTTCGACATCGATCGGGCCGCTGACGGTGCGCATGATCGTGCCGTGTGCGGACGCCGCGAGCATGCGGCTGGCCGAGAAGGGTACGATGGAGTCGAACGCCGTGATATCCCCGGCCGGCATTACGGTATCGCACCAATACTCGAACGCGTTGCTTGGCTTTACGGCGTCCGTCGACTGAATAAGTATCGGGACTGTATGTTTGACATTCACGAGACCCTCACGTCGTAAACCATCCTGCAGACCAAAAATCGCCCCGGTTAAGCTTGCATGACGCATGCCGTTCCAAATCCGGCAGCTCCATGCCATCGGCCAAGAAGTCCCCGCGTTAGGCAAATTGTCTTGCCGCCGGATGCGGTTTTTTTATGGGCCGCGCGCTGGCCCGAAGCGGTGCCCGAACGCACGCCAGATCGGCAGGCCCCCGGAGATCAACGCGGATCGGCCCGACCGGCTTGCGCAGCTTTGCCTGACTCGATCCTGCAAGCGACGAAGCCGTGCCGGTGTTAGCCGGCGCCCTGGGCGACGAGGTCCCGGGGTGAGAGGCCGAAGCGCCGGCGGAACGCGCGGCTGAAGGCGGCCGGATCGGTGAAGCCGCAGCTCGCCATGATCGAGGCAATCCGGGCGCCGGTGTTCCGCATCATCACGATCCGATCGTGGGCGCGGTCGAGCCGCGCGTCGCGGATCGTCGCCGCGATCCCCTGCCCGCCGGCGAAGGCCGCGTAGAGGCGGCTGCGGGAGACCCGCAGGGAGGCGGCCAGGGCGTTCGGGCTGAATTCGGGTTCGTGCAGGCGCCGCTGAATATGGGCGAGCGCCAGGGAGCGCACCGCCTCGGCGGAGAGCTCGCCATCGGCCGGCGCGGTCCGCCCGTGGATCACGCCGCGGAGCAGATGCAGCATGCCTTCGACGGCGATACCGGTCTCCGCTTCCGACATGTTGGAAACCGACGTCGTGAACGCGTTCAGATAGGCCGACAGCAGCCCACGCGCGGGCGTCGCGCCGAGCTTGCGACCGACCAGGTCCTGCGTGTTGCCGACCTGCGCCAGGAAAGTGGCGCGCGGCACCACGAGGCGGATCTCCTCGTAGCCTTTCCGGCTGCCGGCGGCCCCAGGCTGGCCCATGGCGTGGAACGCCACGTCGCCGGCCCGTAAGAGCGTGCCGTGGTTGCCCTGCTCGACATAGCCCTCGCCCGCCACGATCAGCATGATCGACATCTCGTCGCGACCATCCCGGCGGATGTGGCGCATGTCGCGGTCGACACCGATCGGGCCGCTGACGGTGCGGAGGAGCGTTCCATGCGCGGAGGCCGCAACCATGCGACTGGCCGAGAATGGCGCAATCGGGTCGAACGGCGTGATGTCCGCAGCGGACATCACCGTATCGCGCCAGTACGCGAACGCCTTGGGCTGCTCGACGGAGCCCGTCTCAGCGATGAAGACCGGGACTTTATCCTTGCCACGCACGGTGCGCTCGCCTCGCAACGCTCGAACCGTCCCGGATGTCTTACCGGCTCCAGCTAGAGCGATCACGGCGTCTCAGATCCAACGACTCTGCGCAATCGACCAAGCGGCCGATGCATGAGGCTTGCTGTCCTGGCGCCGCCCAGGGCAATCCTATGTGACGGCCCCCTGGCCAACGCGGTGCTCGATCGCACGCAAGGGCGGCACCGCTGCATCGGCCGGATGACCAATCTGCCGCGCGAGCGCCGCCCCAGACCCGATCAGTCGCACCCCTGCGCGATGAGGTCCCGGGGTGACAGGCCGAAGCGCTGGCGGAACGCGCGGCTGAAGGCGGCCGGGTCGGTGAAGCCGCAACTCGCCATGATCGACGCGATCCGGGCGCCCGCCTTCCGCATCATCACGATCCGGTCGTGGGCGCGGTTGAGACGTGCCTCGCGGATCGTGGCCGCGATCCCCTCCCCGCCGGCGAAGGCCGCGTAGAGGCGGCTGCGGGAGACCCGAAGGTCCGCCGCCAGGGTATCCGGCCCGAATTCGGGATCGTGCAGGCGATGCTCGATCCGCGCCAGCGCCAGGGAGCGGAGCGCGTTGACCGAGAGTTCACCATCCGCCTGCGCGTTCCGGCCGTTGATGACGCCGCGCAGCAGATGGAGCGCGCCTTCGACGGCGATGCCGGTCTCCGAATCCGACATCTGAGCGACAGACTCCGCGAAGGTGCGCATATAGGCGGCGAAGAGCTGGTTCAGCGGGCCGGCGGCGAATTTCCGGGCGGCGAAATCGTCGACGTTGCCGACCTGGGCCAAGAAGGTGGCCCGGGGCACCGTGAGGCGGATCTCCTCGAATTCGGTCAGGGCTCCCGCAGCGCCGGGCCGTCCCCAGGTCTGAAAGCTGATGTCGCCGGGGCCGAGCAGCGAACCGTTGTTGACCTGCTCCAGGTAACCGCTCCCGTGAAGGATCAGCATGATGCCGACTTCGTCGCGGCCATCCTGGCGCAGATGGAGAGGCCGACGTTCCAGACTGTACGGGCTGCTGACCGTGTGAAAGATCGCGCCGTGGCTCGAGGACGCGACCAGACGCGAGGCCGAGAACGGCTTGGCCGAATCAAGCTGCGACAGATCCGTGCCGGTGACGACCGTGCTGCGCCAATAGTCGAACGCTTGTTTCGGCTCGACGGAATCGGTCGTTCCGAAAAAGATCGGGACCGTTTTCTTGGCGTTCACGGTGGATCTGCCTCAAGGTCCCGGGTCTGAGCCCAGGTGATCGCTCGCCTCGGCGAGCGCGGACCTAGAGTCTCAGATCGAACATCCGCAGGCAATAGGAAAGCACAGGCTGACTGAAGACGGCCAATGCTGCTTGCACACTGCTTTTTCAATCGCTGGCATTCGTCATCGATCACTTTTTACTTGGAATAAATCAAATACTTAATCGTACATAGATTGAATTGCCGAATAAGAACCACCTCGAAATCATATTTCAGGGCAAATTTTAAGTTGCACGGATGGGTTGAAGGCTTTGAGTCATTTATCGGTTTTCGTTAATAGAAAGCTCGCAAAACCACAGAACGGCATATGATATTTTTGGCAAAATTCAGCATTTTAAGTAAGTAAATCAAACCATATCCTCACGGATTTGAGTGCACGGTTTCATTATCTCGCCCATCTTCGGTCAACCTGTGGATGGGGCGTGTATCGCAAGCAATCCAGCCATCTGCCGATGATGCCCCTCCTACGAACCCGTGATCGAAGCCGTCTTCGCGATCGATCGATGCTCGGCGTCTCGATGGCCCAGGGATCACCACGGGCCGGATCGCCGCGCCATTCTCACGCCGAATCCAATCCGATCAGCCGGCGCCCTGAGCGACGAGGTCCCGCGGCGAGAGGCCGAAGCGTTGGCGGAACGCGCGGCTGAAGGCGGCCGGATCGGTGAAGCCGCAGCTCGCCATGATCGAGGCGATCCGGGCGCCGGTCTTGCGCATCATCACGAGCCGGTCGTGGGCACGGTCGAGCCGCGCGTCGCGGATCGTCGCCGCGACGCCCTCCCCGCCGGCGAAGGCGGCGTAGAGGCGGCTGCGGGAGACCCGCAGAGAGGCGGCCAGGGCGTTCGGGCTGAATTCGGGATCGTGCAGGCGCCGCTGGATATGGGCGAGCGCCAGGGAGCGCACCGCCTCGGAGGAGAGCTCTCCGTCATCGCGCGCCTCCTGCCCGTTGATGACGCCGCGCAGCAGGTAAAGCGCCCCCTCGACGGCGATGCCGCTCTCCGCGACCGACATGTGCTGAACGGACTTGGCGAAGGTCTGCAGATAAGTGGAAAACATCCCGCTCAGCGGCGACGCGGCCAGCTTTCGGCCGCCGAAATCGTACATGTTGCCGACCTGCTCGAGGAAGGTGGCGCGGGGCACCGTGAGGCGCAGCTCCTCGAAATTGTCGAGGCCGGCCCCGGCCCCCGGCCGGTCCCAGGCATGGAAGGTGATGTCGCCGGCTTGCAGCAGCGCCCCGTTGTTGCCCTGCTCGATATAGCCGCTCCCGCGTCGAATCAGCATGATGCCGACCTCTTCACGCCCGTCGCGGCGCACATGCTGCGCGGTGCGCTCCAGGCTGTAGGGGTCGCTGACCGTGCGGGAGATCGCGCCATGCGCGGAAGCCACGATCGTTCGAGCCGCCGAGAATGGCAGGGCCGGATCGATCGGCACGACCTCCGTTCCGACCATGACGGTATTGCGCCAATAGTCGAAGGCCTGCTTTTGCTCTACGGACTCAGTCGTTTGAACGAAAAACGGGATTTTATCCTTGTTGTTCACGGAAAATATTGATCCCGCAATTTTAGATTTAGGTGAAAGCTATTAGTCGTTAATGCAACAGCAGGCTTACAATTTCAGATCCGACAACAATAAGCAACAGGCAGGCCAAGGGCCGCAAAAATGCCTTTTCGTGCAAAAATCTCGCTTTTGGGCCGCTCCGTACACAAATCGGACGCCTCAAAGAAATAAAATTGATCGATCTATCGATGGATATCAGATTAAATGAATAAGGATAATTGCTCCTCTAATAACATACATGCGTCAAAATTCCGCACTTAGGAGCAGAAACACCTCAGCACTTCGCGACATGAGCCCGCCAACGGGGCGCAAGGCCGAACCGAGTGCGGACCCCGCCACAGAGAAATGCCGGGTCGGCGTGGCGGCAACGCCTCAGGATCGACCCGCGCCGCGGGTTCCCCGTCACGGCCCGCGCGACGGCTCGGCATCGGCGAAGCGCAGCACCAAGGCGCGGCCGGAAGCGGGGGGGCTCGTGAGAGTTCCGCGGAACCGGGCCGTCTCGGCGGTACCGAGCACCGCCCGGGGCGCAGCCACCGGAAAGGTCCGGACCACGCGACCGCCGGCATCGCGGATCTCGGCGCTCAGGGCCGAGACCGGCATGTCGGTCCGGGCGATCCCGACGAGATCCCCCTCGATCACCAGTTCCGCCGGCCGGCCGTCCTCGGCGGGGTTGCTGAACGCCACCACGTCGCGGATCTCGATGCCCCGGACATTCACCGGCAGCCCGACCCGGGCGAACAAGGCGGCGCTCTGCGGGACGACCCGGACCACGCTGGTTCGGGCCAAGCACAGGAGCGGCAGAGCCGCCAGCAGCGTCAGGCCCACGGCCAGGGAGGGTGACAGGCCCGGGATACCGCGCCAGCCCTCGCGGGTCGTCGGGCGCACCGGAGCCCGGCGGCGGGTGGGCGGTGCCTCGGACGTGTCGGAGGCCGCCCGGACGGTGGCCGAAGCCTCCTGCCAAGCGGCATCGGCCACCGGGTCCGGCTCCGCCTCGCTGGTCTCCGCCAGTTCCGCTTCATGGCCGGCCAGCACGTCGGCGGGGGTGATGAACCAGGTCTCGCGGCAGGCGGCGCAGCGGACCGAGCGTCCGTCCATGCCGACCTTGCCGGCCTCAAGCCGGTACTCGCTCGCGCAGCTCGGGCAGACGATCAGCATACGCGCGCCATTCGTTCCATCGGGGACCGTTTCCGATCGGACAGGCCGCAGCCGGACTGCACATCAGTTGCGAAACCGTGCCTGAACAGGGTTAAGCGTCGGTGAAACGGCACCGGCCTTGAAAACGCCCGCCCATCCGGCGATTTCCGAACCATGGATCGGCGAAACCCGGCACGGCTTTGAACGTACAGGCGAGCATGAAGAGCCTGCTGCCCGGCGCGGAGCGGCCGGTGGTGCAGTTCGAGAATGTCGGCATGCGCTACGGCCTCGGGCCGGAGGTGCTGTCGGATGTGAGCTTCCGGATCGCGCCGCGCTCGTTCCAGTTCCTCACGGGCCCGTCGGGCGCCGGCAAGACGACGCTGCTGCGCCTGATCCTGCTGTCCGTGCGCCCGACCCGGGGCCTCGTCTCGATCTTCGGCGAGGAAGTGAGCGGCATCTCGGCCAAGGCGCTCACCGGTCTGCGGCGGCGCATGGGCGTGGTGTTCCAGGATTTTCGCCTGCTCGATCACCTCACCACCTACGAGAACGTAGCGCTGCCGCTGCGCGTCCAGGGCCGGTCCGAGGCGAGCTACCGCGCCGAAGTGGTCGAGCTGCTGCGTTGGGTCGGGCTCGGCGAGCGCATGCATGCCCTGCCGCCGCTCCTGTCGGGCGGCGAGAAGCAGCGCGCCGCCATCGCTCGGGCGCTGATCGCCCGGCCGGACCTGCTGCTCGCCGACGAGCCCACCGGCAACGTCGATCCCGGGCTCGGGCGCCGGCTGCTGCGGTTGTTCCTGGAACTCAACAAGCTCGGAACCTCGGTTATCATCGCCACCCACGATTTCGGCATCATGGACGCCGTCGACGCCCGCCGCATGGTGCTGGGCGAAGGCCGGCTGCGGATCGAGGAATGAGCGCGCCGGCCACCACCCGGGCCCAGGCCGAGTCCCCGTCCGGTTCTGCCGATCCGAGCCTGCCGACGAACCTGCGCCGCAACGCCGCCCTCGTCCCCACCGACACCGCGGCCGGACGCTCGCTCGCGGCGGTGATCGCGATCCTGACCTTCCTGGCCGGCCTCTGCGCCGGCGCCGCCGAGATCGTCGCCACCAATGCCGGGCAATGGCAGGGCGACGTCGCCCAGGAGGTGACGATCCAGGTGCGGCCCGGTCCCGGCCGGGACGTTGATGCCGACGTGGCCCGGGCCGAGACGATCGCCAAATCCGAGCCCGGGATCGCCGAGGCGCGCGTCTTCTCCAAGGCGGAGGCCGAGCGGCTGCTGGAACCCTGGCTCGGCAGCGGCCTCGACCTGTCCGACCTGCCGGTCCCACGCCTGATCGCCCTCAAGCTCGCCGACAACCGGAGCGCGGACCTGAAGCGCCTGCGCACCCGCCTTACAGAGGCCCTCCCCGGCGTGGCGAGCCTCGACGACCACGCCCTCTGGCTTCAGCGGCTCTCCACCGCCGCCAACGCCTTCGTAGGCATCGGCATCGGCATGGTGGTGCTGGTGCTGGTCGCCACCGGACTCGCCGTGACCTTCGCGACGCGGGGCGCCATGGCGGGCAACCGCGAGGTGGTGGAGGTGCTCCATTTCGTCGGTGCCGACGACGATTACATCGCCCGCGCCTTCCAGCGCCGGTTCTTCGGGCTGGGCCTGCGCGGCGGCGCGATCGGCGCCGGTTTGGCGATCCTCGCCTTCGCGATCGCCGGCCTGCTCGCCCGGGCGGCCCGCTCGGGTCCGGCCGGCCAGGAGGTCGAGGCCCTGTTCGGCGCCTTCCAGGTCGGGCTGCGCGGCTATGCCAGCGTGATCCTGATCGGGGTGATCGCGTCGCTCGTGACGGGGGTGGTGTCTCGGATCACCGTGCGGCGGTTCCTCTCCTGACCGTGCAACAACATGAGCAGACAGGGGAAACAGGGGGTCTCGGCACAACGTTAACGATTGGGAAAGGTTATCGCAGCGGTGTGGATGGGGCCGAGCGGGCTGCCTCCGGGCCGCCGCAATCGGCGCCGATCCTCCGGAGGATGACCACGCGTATGCTACGCGCACCGGACCCTTACCCGACCGAGGCGATCGGCTGGGCCTGGCATGACGGGGTTTGCCCCCGCCGCGCTGCCGCGCCAGCCCGGCGCCGGCTCGCCCTCTGGGCCTGCGGCCTCGGCGGGGGCCTCGGCGCCCTCGCGCTGTTTGCGGGCTTCCTGGTCTTCGTCAGCGCCCTCGCCCGGCACGAGCGCAGCCCGGCCGACCGGGCCGACGGAATCGTGGCGCTGACCGGCGGGGCGCAGCGCATCGGCGACGCGATCGACCTCCTGGCCGGCGGCTACGGACGGCGCCTGCTGATCACCGGTGTCAACGAGCGCACCAGCCGCGACGAGATCGCCCGGCTGAACCCGACCCAGCGCGCCCTGATCGCCTGCTGCGTCGATCTCGACTACCGGGCGCGCAACACCATCGGCAACGCCATTGAGACCCGACGCTGGATGCGGGCGCACCGCTTCAACACGGTCGCGGTGGTGACCTCGAACTACCACATGCCGCGAACGCTGATCGAGCTGGACCACGCCCTCCAGGACAGCGACCGCGTCCTGCCGCACCCCGTCGTCACCGAGGGGCTCGACGCCGACCGCTGGTGGCAGAGCCCGCCTACGGCGAGGCTCCTGGCCTCGGAATACGTAAAATTCCTGGCGAGCTGGGTGCGCACGCGCTTCGAGGACGATCCGGAGCGGTCCCGGGCGGCAATCCTGATCGGCCGCGGCAAGCCGGTGAAGATGGTCGCCGAGCCGCTGATGATGCGCGGCATCGATTGAATTTTTTCGAACTGCGCGCTGCTAGCCGATCACATCGATCGGCAGAAGTGCAGTCCGATTGATCGAACCAATCCCGTCATTCCAGGGCGCCGTAGGCGAGCCCGGAATCCAGAGCCTCCGACGGCGCAAGGCTCTGCTCCACCAGCGGCTCTGGATCCCGGGCTCCGCTTCGCGGCCCCGGGATGACAGTGAGTGTGATGGAGCGCCGAGGAGATCCGGCACCGTTAAAGACGCAATAATCTTTAGCAACAGCCCTCACCGCCCGCCGCATTGCGCCTTGATCGCCGCGGAAAACTCCCGGTCGGAGCCCTGTACCTGGGCGAGCCGTTGGGCGCGTTCCGAGCCCGAGAGGCAACGGCCGTAGACGCTGGCGACCCGGCGCATCGTATCGACATGGCGACGCCAGACGCGGCAGTTCTTGGCGTCGTCGCCGTCCGCCTGTTCGAGCTGTTCCAGGGCCTGGCGCTGCATCGACTGCGCCACCAGGACGTCGCGCCCGCAGGTCGCCTCGTTCTGCGCCTGCGCGAGTTCGGGCAGGCTCGCGAGGACAACGAAGCTCGCGGCAAGACGAAAAATCATCGGCATCAGGCGGCCTGCGGCGCCGTCGAACGGGTCAGGAGCGCGTAGAGGGCGCTGGAATCGCGGGCGGCGCGAATATGGTTGAGCATGCCGGGCTCGCGCAGGACCCGGGCGACCTGCGCAAGGGCCTTCAGGTGGTCGGCGCCCGCCCCCTCGGGAGCGAGCAGCAGGAAGGCGATATCAACCGGCTGGCCGTCCAGGGCCTCGAAATCCACCGGCCGGTCGAACCGCGCGAACAGGCCGAACAGCCGGTCGAGACCCGGCAGCTTGCCGTGCGGGATCGCGACGCCGTCGCCGATCCCGGTCGAGCCGAGCCGCTCGCGCTGGAGCAGCGTGTCGAAGACGGGCCGCTCCTCGAGCGCCGGCAGCCGGCGAACCGCCTGCGCCGCGAGATCCTGAAGCACCTGCTTCTTGGCGCGCGCGCGCAGGGACGGCACGACCGATTCGGGGTCGAGGAATTCCAGAATTGGCATCGATCGACCGTTGCCCCGTCACCCGTCCACGTCGGAACGGGCCTCGTCGCGGAGGCGTCTCGCACCACGCCCCCGACTTATCAATGGGCCGAAGAACGGGCCGGTTCCGGCTCCGTTCCCACGGTCCACACGCGTCAGTCGACGGCGCCCGGCGGGTCCACCCAGCCGATCGCACCGTCGCTGCGCCGGTATACGACGTTGACGCGCCCGGTGCCAGCGTGGACGAACACAACCACTGGGGATCCCGTCATGTCGAGGGCCGTGACCGCCTCGCCGATGGTCCGGCGCTGCAGGGTCTTGGTGCTCTCGGCGACGATCGGCGGGTGGGCGTCGCCATCCTCCGGCTCGTCGTCGTTCGCCTCCTCGGGCGGGGCGAACACCGCGTAGGCTGCCTCGATCGCCGCGGCTTCGCTCGGGCCGTTGGCATGCTGCTTCAACCGATGCTTGTAGCGACGCAAACGCGTCTCGAGCTTGTCGGCGGTCTGCTCGAAGCTCGACCGGGCATCGTGGGACACGCCCACCGCCTCGATGGTCAGACCCGAGGCGAGGTGGAGCACGCAACCCGTCCGGTACGCGGTTCCATCGCGCCTGAGCGTGACGTGGCCAGTGCAGGAATCGTTCATGTGCGAGTCGAGGTATTTGTCGAGCGTCGCGGAAATCCGCTCGTCGATACGGCCGCGCAGACTCTCTCCGAGATCCACGCCGTGGCCCGTGACCCGCAACGATCCCATGCTGCCTCCCCCGTGTGATTCAGGCCCCGGAATTAGAGAGCCGGCTTGCGCTAAGTCAACGGAGCCGCCCCCGTTCCGTCAGGACCGCCGCTTAACCCTGGGTTCAGCCGACCTCCCGGTATACAGGCATCGTTCCGCCACCTGAGACGAAGACCTGCATGAATACCGCCGCCGGATCCGCCGCTTGTCCCACCCGCCGTGCCGTTCTGGCCGGGGCCGTGGGCAGCGCCGCGGCGTTCCTGCCGGCGATCGCCCGCGCGGCCGAGCCGGGGGGCGCGAACCCGGCCACCACCCTGCCGGGCGCCGGGGCGCCGTTCGAGGCCAACACCCTTCTCGACATCGCTCGCGCCCGGGCCGCCTCCGCCTACGTGGCGCCGAAGACCGACGACGTGCCGGCGGTGCTGAAGGGCCTGTCCCGGGACGCCTACGAGGCGATCCACCCGGTGCCGGGCCGCGCCGTCTGGGCCGGACGGGATTTCGGCTACGAGATCGAGCCGCTGTTGCGCGGCTCGATCTTCGACACGCCGGTCTCGTTGTTCGTGGTGGAGAACGGGCTGGTCCAGCCGATTCCCTACGACAAGGACAGCCTGATCGCCGCCAACATCGCCCTGCCGGACCTGACCGCCGACACCGCCTTCTCGGGCTTCCGCCTGCGCGCCCGGTTCGGCGACGGCGGCGCGGTCTCGAACTTCGCGCTGTTCCAGGGCGCCTCGTTCTTCCGCCTGGTGGCCGAGGGCCAGGATTTCGGCATCAACGCCCGGGCGCTCGCCTTGCGGCCGGCGGATTCCCGGGGCGAGGAATTCCCGCTGTTCCGGGCCCTGATCATCGAGGCGCCCGCGCCCGGGCAGCCGATCATCGTCCACGCGCTGGTGGAGTCCGAATCCGCCGCCGCCGCGTTCCGGCTGACGCTGACGCCGGGCAAGGAGGCGTCCGTAGCCGGGATCGATGGCACCGTGTTCGCGCGGGCCGAGCTCGACCATATCGGGCTCGGCGGCATGCAGGGCAGCTACCTGTTCGGAGCCCTCGACCGGCAGAAGGTCGACGACCTGCGCGCCGCCGCCTTCTCGGTGGAGGGGCTGGCGATCCGCAACGGCTCCGGCGAGCCGATCTGGCGCCCGGTGCACAACCCGGAAGCGCTGCAGGTCTCGGCCTTCCTCGACCGGGGGCCGAAGGGCTTCGGCCTGATGCAGCGCGCCCGCGCCTATGCCGATTTCGAGGACGACCGGCGGCACTGGGAGCAGCGCCCGTCCCTCTGGATCGAGCCCCAGGACGATTGGAGCGAGGGCGCGGTGACGCTTCTCGAGATCCCGAGCGATTCCGAGCTGAACGAGAACGTCTTCGCCTATTGGCGCCCGAAGGCGAAGCTCGCCAAGGGCGGCGAGATGCGCTTCGTCTGCCGCCAGCACTGGTCCAAGGGCTGGCCCGATCCCCTGCCCCCGGACCTCGCCCGGGTGACGGACAGCCGCGCCGGCCGCGGCAGCTCCGGCAACCGGCGCCTGTTCGCAGTCGATTTCGAGGGCGACGGGCTGGCCCGGCCCGAGGAGATCGAGATCGCGCTCAGCGCATCGACCGGGACGATCACCCGGCAGGACCGCTTCCACTACCCCGAGCGCCGTACCCTGCGGGTGCTGTTCGAGCTCGATCCCGGCAGCGAGCGGGCGAGCGAATTGCGTCTCGGGCTCCGGCGCGGTCAGGAAAGAGCCAGCGAGACCTGGTTGTACCGCTGGACGCCGTAACTTCGTTCCGCCCATCACCCCGAGGATCACACCCGACCGTGCACCTGGACGAGACCATCACCCTGCCGCCGCCCGCCTCCCGCCCGGATGCCGGCGCCGCGCGTCCCGACAGACAGGCCGCGATGCCGCCTGAGGCGCCCCTGGCGATGCCGGTGCAGGATCTCGCGCGCTGGGATCGCGCCGCCGCCCACCGGCCGACGCGCAGGCACAGGTCGCCCTGGGCTTCCCGGCTGTTCGTGTTCGGCGGCGCCCTGGCGCTCACCGGCTACGGCGGCTGGCAGATGGTCGAGACCGTGTCGGTCTCCGGCAGCCCGACCGCCCTCCAGCTCGTCCTGGTGGTGCTGTTCTGCCTGACCTTCTCGTGGATCGCGCTCGCCTTCACCAGCGGCCTGCTCGGCTTCGCGCTGCTGTTGCGCCGGAAGCGGCCGGATCCGGTCCCGACCGCGCTCCACACCCGCACCGCCGTGCTGATGCCGGTCTACAACGAGGCCACCGCCCGGACTTTTGCGGGCGTCGAGGCCATGCGCGAGGCCGTGGAGGCCACCGGGCTCGGAGACCATTTCGACTGGTTCGTACTCTCGGATTCGACGCAGGCCGATGCCTGGATCGCCGAGGAGCGCGCCTTCCTCGACCTGCGCGGCCGCCTCGGCCCCGGCGCCCGGCTGTATTACCGCCACCGGCCCAAGAACCATCACCGCAAGGCCGGCAATATCGGCGACTTCGTCACCCGCTGGGGCGGGCACTATGACCACATGCTGGTGCTCGATGCCGACAGCCTTATGAGCGGCCCGGCGATCGTCGCTCTGGCCACCGCCATGGAGGCCGACCCGGATGCCGGCATCATCCAGACCCTGCCGCTGATCATCAACCGCAACACCCTGTTCGCCCGGCTCCAGCAATTCGCCGCCCGGATCTACGGGCCGGTGATCGCCGCCGGGCTGTCGGCCTGGTCGGGGCGCGACGGCAATTACTGGGGCCACAACGCCATCATCCGGACCCGCGCCTTCGCGCAATCCTGCGGCCTGCCGGACCTCCCCGGAAAGCCGCCCTTCGGCGGGCACATCCTGTCCCACGACTTCGTCGAGGCGGCGCTGATCCGCCGGGCCGGCTGGGCGGTCTACATGCTGCACCGCCTGCCGGGCTCCTACGAGGAGAGCCCGCCCTCGCTGATCGACGTGGCGGTGCGCGACCGCCGCTGGGCGCAGGGCAACCTCCAGCATGCAAGGGTGATCGGCGCCGCCGGCCTGCACCCGGCGACCCGGCAGCACTTCGCCACCGGCATTGCCGGCTACCTCGCCTCGCCGTTCTGGCTGTGCCAGCTCGTGGTCGGCATCCTGCTCGTCCTGCAGACCGCCACCGAGCGGCCGGACTATTTCGGCGGCGCCGGATTCTCGCCGGTCTTCCCGCGGTTCGACCCGGTTCGCGCGCTCCAGCTGTTCGGCCTGACCATGGCGGTGCTGCTGGCCCCGAAAATCCTCGGCCTGATCCTGGCTCTCCTCGACGGCCCGGTGCGCCGGGCCTGCGGCGGCGCCGGCCGGCTGATCCTGTCGAGCCTGGTCGAGATCCTGCTCTCCGCCCTGGTCGCCCCGGTGGCGATGGTGATCCAGTCCGGCTCGGTGATGGGCATCCTGCTCGGCCGCGACACCGGCTGGAACCCGCAGCGCCGGGACGACGGCTCGATCCCGCTGCGCGACATCGTCGCCCGGCACCGCTGGCACATGGTCCTCGGTCTCGTCGCCGGGATCGCGGCCTTCGCGCTCGCGACCTCGCTGTTCCTCTGGATGAGCCCGACGATCCTGGGCCTCGTGCTGGCGATCCCGATCTCCTGGGCGAGCGGCCAACTCGGCCTCGGCCTCGCCCTCAAGCGCCGCCTCCTGCTCGCCACACCCGAGGAGGCCTCCCCGCCGGAGATCGCAATCCGGGCCGGCACCCTGGCCGCCCGCAACGCGGCGCAAGGCCTCGACGACGCCGACGCCCTGGCGGCCATCCACGCCGACCCGGAACTGGCCGAAGCCCACGCAACCATGCTGCCCGCCGGCCTGTCGCGCCCCCGCGGCGCTATCGACCCGGACCAGACGCTGGCCACCGCCAAGATCTGCGAGGCCGAGACCGTGGCCGAGGCCCGGGCCTGGCTGTCGCCCAAGGAGCGCATGGCGCTGCTGCACGACCGGGCGTTGCTCGACCGGCTGGTGCGGCTGGATTAGGGCGGCGTCAGCGTTGCTCGGAGGGGCGGCGCCATGATCTGTCGCCTGTTGCGCCGCCGCTCCTCCGGGCATCCCGCAGGTACGGATGGCCGAGACTCGCTGGACCCGCGTCGCGCGTGCTGGTTCTCTGAGAATCGTCGCACACGAAACCGATGGAGATAGCGCATGGAGATCAAGCGCAGCGGCTCGCAACCGTCGGGGCCCGGCCCGTCCGACTGGTTTAGCGGTACGGTCCGGATCGATCCGCTCTTCTCCGCGCCGGATCCCGCCCGGGTGGCAGGGGCGCATGTGACGTTCGAGCCGGGGGCACGCACCAACTGGCACACGCACCCGCTCGGCCAGACGCTGATCGTCACCTTCGGCCGCGGCTGGGTCCAGCGGGAAGGCGGCCCGGTCGAGGAGATCGCGGCGGGCGACGTGATCTGGTTCGAGCCCGGCGAGAGGCACTGGCACGGCGCCACCGCCACGACGGCGATGAGCCACATCGCGATCCAGGAGCGCCAGGACGGCAAGGCGGTGACCTGGCTGGAACCCGTGAGCGACGATCAGTATCGGGGCGGGTGAGCGGCACCCCGGGCGTTTTCCTGGGCGCCGATCCAGGTGGCGCACCGACGACCGCGCCCTGGCTATCGCCTCATCTTGCAGGCGGCCCCCGAGCGGCGGAAGGTGGTCATCCGGATCGGGGCGTAACGGGGCGATGTCCCGTTGAAACTTGGATCGTCGCATGACGGCACGGGGATCAGGGTGAGCGGCACCGTCTTACCGGATCGGGTCGAGCGCGGACGCGGATCGATCGTCGCGCGGTGGCGCGTGTTTGGTGCTGTCGCGATGGCCCTGCTTCTGGAGCACACAGGCGGCGGCGCGCTGGCGGCGGAGCCGGGGCAGCGCTTCGTCGCGCATTACAGCTTGAGCTTCCTGAACGTTCCGGTCGGCCAGGCCGACCTCACCGCGGATCTCACGGGCGAACGATACGCGATCGGCCTCGACGGTGGCCTGTCCGGCCTGGCCGGCTGGTTCTTCCAGGGTTCCGGCAGCGCCCGCTCGAAAGGACACCTCTCCGCCAACGGCACGGTGCCGGCCGACTTCCGGATCGACAGCCACTACGGCACGATGCCGGTCCTCGTCCATGTCGCCTTCGAGGCCGGGACCGTGCGCAAGTCTGAGGTCGAGCCGGCACCGGTGCCGAAGCCCGACCGGGTCCCGGTGACCGCGGCCGACACGCGTAGCGTCACCGATCCGATCGGCATGCTCGCCGTGCCAGTCGGGCCCGGTCCGCTGGTGCCATCCCTGTGCGACCGCCGCATCCCGGTCTTCGACGGGGCGGTGCGGGCCGATCTCGTGCTGTCGCGCGGCGCGGTCGTGACAGTGACCACCGGCCCGTATCGCGGCCCGGCTCTCGATTGCCGGATCCGCTGGGTTCCGGTCGCCGGCCACCGGGCGAAGGGCTCGTCGGTTCGGCGGATGGCTGAGAACGACGATCTGCGGGTCCGCCTCGCCCCCGTCCCCGGCGGCCGTCTGCTGCTGCCCCTCAGCATCGCGGTCGGGACCGGCTGGGGCACGGCCCGGATCGATGCGACCACCTGGGGCGCCCCACAGGCCGCATCCGTCAGGACCGATTAACCATCGGGTCCTAGGGTCGACCGGGTCGAACGGAGTTGTCCATGACCCTGTTGCTCGCGTTGCTGTTGCTGCCCCTCGCCCTCGCCATCGTGCTGGCCCGCGGCGAGCCGGTGCGCACCATCAGCTGCCTCGGCGCCATGGGCGTCGGCTGCTTCATCGCCTGCTGGAGCGTGATGGGGCTGCTGCGTCACCGGGCCTGAGCCGGGACACCTCACAGAAAGCCGTTGGCGCGGGGGACACCGGCGAGGTTTCGCCCGGCCCGCGCCACGAGCTGCGCGAAGGCCATCGCGGCCGCCGTCGCCTGCGCCTGGGACGGGAAATCGCGCCGGGACTCGACCACCGTCTCCTCGGTCTCGTTCACGAGGACCCAGGACCAGTGCGATCGGTTGCTGGCGCGAATCTCGAAGCGCACTGGCTCACCGCCGATTCACAACGTGCCGCCAAAAGCTCAGCATGGACCGGTGACAGGGGGATGACGGCCCCCGATCCCGGTGATGCATCCGAGAATCCCGCGGCTCCCGATGCCCGCTCGGGAACGTCCACCGCGCTTAGCCGTTGAAATGTCTGATACCGTACGCAGGCCGGAATGTCGCACCGCATCCCTTGACCGGGTTACCCGGAACCGGTTCGATCCCACTGCGACAGGATGCAAGCTTCCTGCTTCGTTCTGCAGCCTCCGCGCCTCATGGTCCGGTCGTCACCCCGGCTCCTGCATGCGGCAGGTGCCTCGTTCGACGGACCGTCCTCCCCTCACCTGTTGCCCCAAATCAGCGGTCGTGTGTGCGGCCTCTCTGGCCGAGGCGACGAAGCGGACCGAATCGATGGCGGACGGCAGCGGAACCTCGGTCGAACGGTCGCGCCGAACACTCCAGAACCTTGCGAAGACGCTCGGATGCTCGACCGAGGTTTTCTTCGGCGAGACGCCGCCCGACCATCTCGCGGACGCCGAAGAATTGCTCGGCCTGTGGCTTTCGATCGCGGACTCGTCGGAAAGGCTTCGCGTTCTGGACTTCGCCCGCGCCATCAAAGCCGCCGCTGATGCCAAGACCGACGACGACTGACCGGCTTTCCCCCGGCGCCTTGCATCCGACCGTGCGGCGGCTATGGCAGGGCCCCGCCCTTCGCCCGCCGGAGCCCGCATGACATCCGTGAACGCGCTGATCGCCGAAGAACTCGGGGTCGGGGAAGCGCAGGTCGCCGCCACCGTGGCGCTGCTCGATGGTGGCGCGACCGTCCCGTTCATCGCCCGCTACCGCAAGGAGAATACCGGCGGCCTCGACGACGCGCAGCTACGCAAGCTCGACGAGCGCCTCGGCTACCTGCGCGACCTCAACGAGCGCCGGACCACCATCGTCGAGAGCATCCGCGCCCAGGGCAAGCTGACGCCGCCGCTCGCCGTCGCCCTCGCCGCCGCCGACACCAAGGCGCGGCTGGAAGATCTCTACCTGCCCTACCGGCCCAAGCGTCGTTCAAAGGCCCATACCGCCCGGGAGGCCGGGCTCGAGCCCCTGGCCCAGGCGCTGCTGGCGAAGCCCGAGATCGCGCCTGAGCGCGCCGCGGCGCCGTTCGTGTCCGCCGACACGGGCATCGCCGATACGGAGGCCGCCCTGGAAGGCGCCAAGGCGATCCTGATCGAGCATTTTGCCGAGGATGCCGACTTGGTCGGCCGGCTGCGCGCGGATTTCTGGCGCTGCGGCCAACTTGCTTCGAAGATGCGCAAGGGCAAGGCTGCCGAAGGCGCGAAATTTTCGGATTACTTCGCATGGAGCGAGTGCCTGGAACGGATGCCGTCGCATCGGATCCTGGCGATCTTTCGCGGAGAACGCGAAGGCGTGCTCGATGTCGATCTCGCTGCCGAAGGCGAGGATTCGGAACCCGGGAAGCCCGGTCCGTTCGAGACCGCGATCTGCAGCCGGCATCGCATCGCGGCCCGAGGTCGGCCGGGGGATGCCTGGCTGATGGAGGTCGTGCGCACCGCCTGGCGCACCAAGATTCGGACCGGGATCAAGCAGGATCTGCGCACCCGCCTGTTCGAGCGCGCCGAGGACGAGGCTGTAAAAGTCTTTGCCGGCAACCTGAAAGATCTGCTGCTCGCCGCCCCCGCCGGTGGGCGGGCGACGCTGGGGCTCGATCCCGGCTACCGGAACGGCGTGAAGGTCGCGGTGGCGGATGCGACCGGCCGGATCGTGGCGGTGGAGACCACCTACCCGCACGAGCCGCAGCGGCGCTGGAAGGAGGCGGTTGCGAGCCTCGGTCGGCTCTGCCGCCAGCACCGGGTCGAATTGATCGCCATCGGCAACGGCACGGCCTCCCGGGAGACCGAGCGGCTGGCCGCCGAGATCGTGGCGGCCAATCCCGACCTGACGCTCGCGAAAGTTACCGTCTCGGAGGCCGGCGCCTCGGTCTACTCGGCCTCGGAGATCGCCTCGCGGGAGTTGCCTGATCTCGACGTGTCCCATCGCGGCGCCGCCTCGATCGCCCGCCGGCTCCAGGATCCCCTCGCCGAACTGGTGAAGATCGATCCGAAATCGATCGGGGTCGGGCAGTACCAGCACGACGTCAGCGAGACGAAGCTGTCGCGCCAGCTCTCGGCGGTGGTCGAGGATGCGGTGAACGCGGTGGGCGTCGATGTGAACACCGCCTCCCCGGCCCTGCTCGCCCAGGTCTCGGGCCTCGGCGCGTCGATGGCCGACCGGATCGTGGCGCACCGGGACGCCAACGGCCCATTCCGGACGCGGACGGCCCTCAAGAAGGTGCAGGGTCTCGGTCCCAAGACCTTCGAGCTGGCCGCCGGCTTCCTGCGCATCCAGGGCGGCGACGATCCGCTCGACGCCTCCGGGGTCCACCCGGAATCCTATCCGGTGGTGCGCCGGATCCTGCAGGCGACCAAGAGCGACATCCGCGTGCTGCTCGGCAACACCGCGACCCTGAGCCAGCTCGCCCCCGAGGCCTTCGCCGACGACCGCTTCGGGCCGCCGACCGTGCGCGACATCATCAGCGAGCTGGAGAAGCCCGGCCGCGATCCGCGCCCGGCCTTCAAGACGGCAAGTTTTCAGGAGGGCGTCGAGACAATCGGCGATCTCCGGCCCGGCATGCAGCTCGAAGGCGTAGTCACCAACGTCGCGGCCTTCGGCGCCTTCGTGGATATCGGCGTCCACCAGGACGGTTTGGTCCACATCTCCGCGATGGCACGCCGGCGCATCGCCTCGCCCGCCGAAGTGGTCCGGACCGGCGAGGTCGTCCGGGTCCTGGTGCTGAGCGTCGATGTCCCGCGCAAGCGCATCGCCTTGTCGATGCGGCTCGACGACCCGATCGAGGCGGGCGCGCAGCCACGGCGCGCCAGCGAACCCGCCCCCGACCCGCGGCGGATGCAATCCAAGCCGACGCCGGCAACCGGCGGTGGGGCCTTGGCCGACGCGCTCCGGCGGGCGGGGGCCGCCCCGTCCAAAAGAAACTGACCCGGGCGCACAAAAAGAAACGGCCGGGGCAAGGCCCCGGCCGTCTCGGTGTCGATGTGGCTGAGACTTAGCGCAGGAGCTGCAGGATGCCCTGCTGAGCCGTGTTGGCCAGCGACAGGGCCGAGATGCCCAGCGACTGACGGGTCGACAGGGCCTGCGAGTTCGCAGCCTCCTGGTTCAGATCCGCCGCCGTCAGGTTCGACGAGCCGGTATCGAGCACGTTGATCAGGTTCTTGCTGAAGTCCTGACGGTTCTGCACCACCGACAGGTTCGAACCGAAGGTCGAAGCATCGGTACGCAGCTGGCTGGACGCGGTCGTCAGCTTGCCCAGGGTCGTGTTGATGTCGCCGTTGAGCAGGAAGTTGCCCTGCCCGACCGTCGAGGTCTTCGCCGACGTGCTGGTGATCGAGGTCAGGCCGAGGCCGCTCGAAGTCTCGTCGGTCGCCGTGACCGTGAGGTTCGAGTTGCCCTTCGGGTTGAACTTGATCGTCAGGTTGTTGTTGTCGCCCTTGCCGTTGATCAGGTTCGTGCCGTTGTAGCTCGAATCACCGGCGAGCTGATCGATCTGGGTCAGCAGGCTGTTGTACTGCGAAGCCAGCGTCGCCCGGGCCGAGACGCCGGACACGCTCAGGTCCGAGCTCTGGCCGACCGCCGTGGTCGTGCCGTAGGTCGGGCCGGAAGAGGCCGTGCCGCCGGAGAAGCCGAGGGCCGTCTGATCGGCCGAGCTCTTGAATTCCACGTCCGAGGACGCGTTCATCACGATCTTGGTGCCGTCGGTGCTCTTGGAGAAGCTGCCGGCGCCGACTGCGGTGTTGAGCTTGGTCAGGGCCTGGTCGAGGGTGTCGGTCGAGGCCAGGGCAACGGTGGTCGCCGAGCCGTTGACGTAGAGGTTGAGCGTGGTGTTGGCGGCCGGGGCCGAGTAGGCGGTCGAGGCGGTGCCGGTGGTGGTGATCTGGGTGGACAGGGCCTGGTTGGCGACTGACTTGGCCTGATCGACCAGCTTCTGGATCGAGGTGATGCCCTGGTTGGCGGCCTGGATCGACTGGATGCCGTTGGAGATACCGTCGAGCAGGTTGCCGAGGTCGCCCGAACGCTGGCTGAGGGACTGGGAGGTGAAGAAGCTTACCGGATTGTCGAGGGCCGAGGAGACCTTCAGGCCGGTGGAGAGCCGGTTCTGAGTGGTCGCGGTCAGCGAGGCCGTATCCTGCAGGGAGAGCAGGTTCTGGCGGGTGGCGGCGGTGAGGGTGACGCTGGAAGACATCGGGTCGATCCTTTTGATCGCGAAGCCGTCTTATTGGCGGCTCCTGCGGTGTATCGCCCGGCGACTTGCTGAGACCTTAATTCGATTCTCCAAAAAATGTATCTGCGAGACATCGTTAATAAGTTTTTTTCGCGAACGAATAGAAATTGTTCGAACTCTTGCTCCCGCTCTATATCAAGATTGCGATCGTTTTATTTCTGTCATTGACGAGGCCAAGTCCTGATTGCTTAGCAAGACGACTATGAGCTCGACTGATATTCGGCGGTCAAATGCCAAGTCGATCCATTTGACAGCGCCTGCGGCCGACCCGAGCTTCGCCATCAGGGCCTGGGCCCTGCGGCCCAAAGGCGGATCATGGGCGGCCCTCACGCGCGGGACAAACAGGATCGTTGTGATCAGCCGAGAGCCGCGTCACAGGTTTTGACGCTCCCGGAATCCGCTGAACAGTGTGCGCAAGATCCGGCGGGCAACACGGGGCTCGGAACGCGCGGCACCGGACCGTGAAAGCCGTTCAGCGCGTCGGATAAACGATCGATCACCCCTGCGCCTGGCGCGATCGAGCGCGGCACTAGCGACGTCGCAACCTCTTCGCGCGGGCGCCGACGCTCCGCCGATCCCAGACGGGATCCACCGCCTTGCTTCCGTCTGGGTCGCGCCTCAGGCCTGCCCCTCGGACAGCCAGGCCCGCCACATCCCCCGGAACGCCGCGTCGACATCGGCGGCGAGGCCGGCATGGTCCATCAGCGGGCTGGCATGCAGGCGCTCGCGCAGCCCATGCCGGACCGTCCGCAAGCGCTCACGATCGCAGGCCAGATCCCGGGCGATCGCCACGTAATCCGCCTGGCTGTCGGCGATCAGCTCGGGTAGGCCCATCGCGGTGAGCACCGAGACGCCGGTGCGCGCCGCCGCGTGGCCGCCGCGCAGCGTCACGAACGGCACGCCCATCGACAGGGTATCGTAGCTCGTCGTACCGCCGTTATATGGGTACGGATCCAGGGCGATATCCACCCGGTGGTAGAGTTCGTGGTAGCCGCTGTTGACCCGCGGCTGGAAGATCACCCGATCGAGGGGCAGGCCCGCCGCGGTGAGACGCGTCTCGACCGACTCGCGGACCTCCGGCGTGCCGATGTCGCCCACCACCATGAACAGCCGCGCATCCGAGACCGCCGACAGGATCGCGGCCCAGGTCTTCAGCGCGTCGTCGCAGACCTTGGTCAGGCGGTTGAAGCAGCCGAAGGTGATGTGGCCCGCATCCTCGAACGGCGCCCGCGCGCGCACCGGCGGAAGATCGTCGACGCCGGCATAGGTGGCGGTCACCCGCGGCAGGCGCCAGAGCCGCTCCGCATGCACGGGCTCTGCGAGGCCGACCGGATCGGTGGTCGGGTCCGTGAGGCGATAATCGATCGCTGTCAGCCCCGTGGTGCCGGGATGCCCGATCCAGGTCACCTGCACGGGCGCGGGCTTGCGGGCGAAGACCAGCAGGCGATTGCCGGCGCTGTGGCCGGACAGGTCGACCAGGATGTCGATGGCGTCGGCCTCGATCCGATCGGCCGCCTGGTCGTCGTCGAGGCCGGCGAGGTTGAGCCAGCCGTCGAACAGCGTCTTGAGCTGCTCCGAGACCGCGTCCTCGCTCGCATGCGTCATGTAGGCCAGCACCGTGATGCCGTCCCGATCGATGGCGCGCAGATACGGCTCGAAGAAGCGGACCAGGGCGTGGTTGCAGAAATCGCCCGAGACGAAGCCGACGCGCAGGCGGCGATCCGGGTCGCGATCGTTGGCGAAGGGGCGGCGGCGCAGGAGCAGGTCGGCGTAGCGGCGGCCATAGGCCAGCGCGTCGGCGGCGTATTCCGCATGCGGGATATCGGCGGCGTACAGCTTGGCGAACAGGCGGTTGGAGGCGACGAACAGCTTGGTCGGATCGAGACCGAGGGCGCGGTCGAAAGCCTCCACCGCCTCGCCCAGGCGCCCGAGGGCCAGCAGGGCGCTGCCGCGATTGCTGTGCGCGCCGGCATTGCCGGGCTCCAGGTCGATCGCGCGCTCGGCGTGCCGCAGGGCCTCGCCGTACCGGAACCGGCGTTGGTAGACGCCGGCGAGGTTGGCATGCGCCATCGCGAGATCCGGATCGAGCTCGAGGGCCTTCTCCAGGGCGGAGATGGCGCCATCGTGGTCGCCGCGATTGGTGAGGACCGAGCTGAGGCCGCTGAAGAACAGCGCATTCTCGGGCTCGCGGTAGAGCGCGATGCTGATCAGGTCGTAGGCGAGCTCGGGGCGGTTCGTGCGGGCCGCGACGGCGCCGGCGAGGTAGGTCGCATGGGCGTGGGTGTCGTCGAGGAGGAGCACGAGATCCAGCAGCGCCTCCGCCGGGCGGTACTCACCCCGGTCGTAGTGAATCTGCGCGGCCGCGAAGGTGCGCTCCATGAAGGCCGCGTCGAGGGTCTTTGCCTCGGGACCGAAACTCTGCGCCCTGTAGCGCTCCAGGATCGCCCGCGCGTCCGGCTGCCGGTCGACGGCGAGCAGCGCGGTGGCCAGCGCCAGCCAGTAGCCCGGGCGCTCGGGCGCCCCCCGCAACGCCGTGACGAAATGGGGCACGGCCTTCTCCGGCGCGCGGCTCGCCGCGAGTTGGCCTAGCTCGTAATGCGCTTCGGGATGGTCGGGCTCGGCGCCGAGCATGCGCCGCAGGCTGGATTCGGCCCGGTCGAAACGGCCGGCCGCCCGATGGTCCCGGGCCTTCGCCAAGCTGCGCATGGAGGCCGCCGCCGGCGCAGCACCGCGTGCCCGCCCGCCATATTGATCGAGCATTCCACGCCCTCCCGTCGCGCGGAGATTGCGAAAGCAGGGTTAAGGACGCGTAAATCCGGCCGAGATTTGCGTTATCGGGCGTATCGACGGCTCGTCGTAGTGAGGGGGCTCGGGCCCGAAACGTGCGGGGATAATGATCGGCCCCCACGGGGTGGTCCAAGGTTAAAGTTAGTGCACGGTTGGCCGCTCCACCACGGGTAGCTTGGCCGGCGGAGCTGGTCGGGCGAGCGCAGCCGGCCAAGCGGTGAAGGCTGGCATGAACACTTCCGGTGCCGGCGGCCGGTATCCCAGTGAGGCGTGCGGGCGTACGGTGTTGTAGTGCCGCCTCCAGCTTTCGATCACGATCTGCGCCTCCCTGAGTGTGTAGAAGATTTCGCCGTTTAGAAGTTCGTCACGAATCCGTGCGTTGAAGCTTTCGACGTAGCCATTCTCCCATGGTGAGCCTGGAGCGATGTAAGCCGTCTTGG
>NZ_FOTK01000075.1 GCF_900114535.1 Methylobacterium pseudosasicola
CCCCGACTGTTGCTCAAATGTCACGGATTGGGATGGTCGCGGCCCTTTGGTATACCAGATCCCACCCCCGCCCGACCGGTCACTATCCGCCGGGCCATGGCCTCGACGTCCTCGACGGTGGTGCGGACGATCATGCGGGCGGCGGGTGCGATGGCACCAGGTGCGCCGCGCAGGGTGGAGCGGATGGCGCCTGCGAAGGCTATGCGGCGCCGTGTGCATCCACAGGGCATGGGGGCTGTGCCTCTACAACGTAGCGCCGTTCGTACTCACCGCAGAAGTCGGTGGCCTGTACGAGGGGCCACATAGCTTCTGCTGTCTGGTCGCCCATGGTGGGGCGGCTGATGCGGCACTGACCGACCGAGTGGTCGTCGGGGTGCAGAGCGCCGTAGCGGCACGCGCCGCATTCGTCAGGGCCGGGAGCGGGTAGCAAGACGCGCATCGACGGCCCCTTTACTTGCGTCCATTCATGTCGAAGGTGACCGGCTTCAACCTTCCGGTCTTTGTCTATACTTGAGCGCGCGAGAAAAAACTTCGCGCTACTGCGCTAATGCTTGTTGACGTTCGAAGTGCTCTGAAGTATTACTTGGTCATCAGCAGCGAGGAACCAAGCAAATGAACAAGTCCTTCCAGATCATCGATACCAAGCTCAACAAGATCGTTCTCACCAAGATCAGCGAGCACGAGGCTCACAAGCGGGTCGATCTGCTCAACTCCTGCGGGATCGTCCGGTACAAGGCCCGGGCGGCCTGATCGGAGGGGGCTTCGGCCCCCTCTCTCGTTTGGGAGATGGGAGCCAGCAGATGACCATCATCTATTTCGTGAGGCCATAGCAGTAGCAGTGAGGGTGGCTCGAAGCCCCCTCGTCTCATCTGTTCTCAACCCTGGCGGGGAGTACGAGCAGAGACCAACACCGCGTGCGGTGAAGGCCGCATAGATTCAGAGCCCGGCCGATGAGTCAACCGCAGGCTGTGGATCACGCCCGCTCGAACTGTTGCCGCTCCAACTCCACCGGAGTGCCGCGACCGAAGATGTTGACCGAGACCTTGTACCGGTTCCGCGCCGTGTCGGTTTCCTCGATCACGCCGTCAAAGCTGGCGAACGGGCCATCGACCACCTGCACGGTCTCGCCGATCTCGATCCGGTCCAGATCATCTAGGATCGGGGCGGCGCCGATCAGTTCCTCGGCGAAGACGCGCATCTCCTGGTCCGGGACCGTGACCGGGACGATGTCAAAGCCGCTCTCCCGTCGCTCGACGCGCTCGACGGTCCACGCCCACTCCCGGTCCTGCCGCAGCCCCGGCATCGCGCCATAGACCCGCCGCTCCATCAGCCACGGGTACCGCTGCGCCAGCCGATCCAGATCGTCCCGGTGATCGATGCCAACGAACACGGTGCGGTCGAACAGCGCCACCCGGATCTTCCGGACCTGCCCGGTGGCGAGCCGCTGCTCAATGTCGTCCCTTGGCCGGAAGAACGGGATACCGGCCTTCCGGAGCCGCTCGCATAGCTCCCCGGCGTGCCCGGCGCAGGCCTCGACCATCGCCCACTGCTTGCCCTCGGGCAGTTCATGCTCGGCCCGCCGGGCGGCGATGCGCTCGGCTTCGCGCTCCCGCTGCTCGCGCTGGTGCCGCTCCCGTGGGGTCTCGGTCGGCTTGGCGTCCGACCCCTTTTCGGCGTCCGCAGCGTCACGCTGGGCCCGCTCGTCGTGCAGGATCTCGCCGCGGCGCATGAACGCCTTGTGCGCCCGCTCACGCTCCAGCTTCTGCTTGAGGCGCTGCCTCTGGGTCATCCGGCGTCCGACCACGCTACGCTCCCTTCGCCGCTTCTAGGGCCTCGACATCGGCCACGCTCGCCCCGCCGGCATGCCGCCCCGGCGCGCCGCTCACGACCGGCAGGTGCTCCCGGCACCAGCTGGTCGGCTTGCCGCCCTTCCAGGCCACGGGCTCGCCGCAGAACCGGTGATCGGCGGGCTGGGCCCGGAAGCTGGTGCAGGGGAACCGGCACTGGCCTTCGCGAAGGTCGGCGATTGGCCAGGCGCCGACGGGATGCGCCGGCCGCGGCGGGGCGGTGACCTCGACGTGCTGCGCGGCCTGGGCTCGCAGCGCTTCGGTCGCTTCCCGACGCAGGCGCTCGTAGCGCAGCGCGGCGCCGGATTTCGGGGCGGGGCGGGTGCTGGGGCGGCCCATCACGCGGCCTCTAGCAGCAGGCGGGGCGGGATCTTGCAGCCGGGCCGGCCGGGCGGCGGCCCGAACAGGTGCTCGACCCAGCCACCCATCTCGCGGTGCTTGGCGACCACGATCCGCAGCGTGGCCTCGGGGTAAGCGCCGTAGGGCGAGCCGAGGTCGATCTTCTCGTCGTCGGCGACCGGCGCGGCGGGCACCGGCGACAGGCCCTCCGCGGTGCGCATCGACCGCTGGGTGGCGACCCGCTCGGCGACGGTGTTGGCGAGCAGCGACCAGGTCCGAATCGGGGTCCGACGGCAGGCGGCGAGGTCGAGCAGGACAGGGACGATCTCGGCCTCAAGGTCGACGCCATCGGCCTCCAGTCGAGCCATCGGGCTGACGACGAGGTCCTGGACCCAATCCCGGGGCAGCACCTCCCGGCAACGGCGTTCGACCCGGTCGAAATTTTCCCGGCAATTCCAGGCCAGCGGCGGCGGCGCGGCGGCGCGCGACGGTACAGGTTCACAGGCCGCCGCCGGGTTATTCTCTTCTTCTGTACTGCTATGCCCTGCTATGGGTGAACGTAACGGTGACCGTGACGTGATCGCCACGGTTTCGTCACGTCGTTCGTGACGTACATCGTGACGTTGGTCGTCACGTCCTTCGTTACGTTGACCGTTACGACCAACGTTACGGTCGGGCGTTTCGTTGATACCATTGGGTTTTTTGCCGCCGGATGGAGGGGTTTGGTCCGGCTCACTCTTCGCCTGACGAGCGCGGGTCGCCGCCGCAGTCCTCTCCTTCCGCGCATCCTTCGATTTCGCGGCTCTGAGCACGTCCTCGCATAAAACCCGATGATAGAAGCGATTATCGGAGCACAGGACGAACCCGCGCAACGCGATCGCCTTGACCTTTTTCCAGCGTCCGCCGGCCCCGGAGAATGCGGCCAGGAGGCGGTCGTCGTTGGGCAGCGAGCCGGCCGGACGCTGCCGCCAGGCGTGCCCCCAGAGCGCGACTGCGGCCTTGAACTCTTCGCCCGTGGACAGCGCCCAGAGCTCGGAATGGAACAGCCGGTCGATGTCGAGGAGGAAGCTGGAAAGGCCCGCGATATCAATGTCGGCGGGGACCAGCGGCGCGGGAAGATCGGCGCGTTCGGTCATCGGGCAAGCCCCTGTGTGGTGGGTGCGATCTTGGAGGAGGCCACGTCGACCCAGAGATCGACGGTCGTCGCCGGGCCGGAGCGGTTCTTGCCGAGGATCATCTCGAGGCTGTTCTGGCGCTCGAACAGGCGGGCGCCGATCTCGGCGTCGCCGGTCGCCTTGAACTTCTTCTCGAGGTAGTAGGCCTCGCGGTAGAGGAAGATCACCGTGTCGGCGTCCTGCTCCAGCTCGCCCGAGTCCCGGAGGTCGGCGAGGCCCGGGCGGCGGTCAGCGCGGCCCTCCGCCTCGACCTGGCGGTTGAGCTGGGTCAGCAAGACGATGCAGACGTCTTCGGCTTTCGCGAGCTGCTTCAGCGAGCCGGAGATCTCGCCGATCTCCAGGACGCGGTTGCCCTGATAGCGGTCCGACGCCTTGATGTATTTCAGGTAGTCGATGAAGACGACGCCGAGGCGCACGCCCAGCTTGGCGAGCCGGCGCTTCTCCTGCTTCACCCCGAACGTGATTTGCGCGACGCTGACCGACGGCTCGCATTCGAGCTTGAGGTGCAACTGGTCGAGCCGCTTGGCGGCATCCTCCAGGCGCCAGACCTCCTCGTCGTCGAGGTCGACGCCGGCCATGATCTTGCCGAACGTCAGCGGCCGATTGTGGACGTAGGAGAGGTCGGCGAGATACCGGGCCCATTGCTGATCCCGGGTCACCTCGCACTGGTAGACGAGCACGCCGGCGTCCCGGGCCGCGAGGCGCGAGAGCGAGGTCAGGGCGACCGTCTTGCCCATGCCGGGCCGGGCCGACAGGAGGTAGAGCTGCCCGCGCTGGAAGCCGCCGTTGGTGGCCCGGTCCAGATCGGGGATGCCGGTGCTGATCGAAGTCACCTGCAGCAGGCCGGACCGCAGCCCGGAGATGCGCTCCATCATCCAGGCCGTGCCCTGCGCTGTCGTCTGGCCGGCAAGGTGAGCCTGAGGAACGACGGCGCGGACGTCGAGCAGCGCCTGCTCGGTCTCGTCAATGATGCCCTGCGCCAGCGTGCCGGGAATCGAGGTCCGGGCCTTTTCGGCGAGCTCGTCGGCGATCGTTAGGAGCGCTCGGCGCGACGCGAGATCGCGGACGATCTGCGCGTAGCCGACGGCGTCCCAATTCAGCAACTCGCCAGTGCAGCCCGCGAGATAGGCGATGGCTGGGCGCTCACCGACGTTCGGCCGCTGCAGATAGCCCTTCACCGCAATGGGCGTGGGTGAACTGCCGGCCGCCACCAGCGCCTCAATGATCCCGAACACCTCCTGGTGATCGGCGAAGTAGAAGTGCTCGGGCTGGACGATCTGGGCGACGGCCGGTACGTGCTCCGGCTTCATCATCAAAATGCCGATGAGCGCCTGTTCGGCCTCGATGTTGTGCGGCGGGACGGCTTGGCCTTCGGGCTGCCGGAACGCGAGAACAGCGGCGGGATCGCGGGCCATGGTGCTACTCCGCCGCCGCGAGGTCGAAGAGCGGCGAGGATGCCTGGACACCGAAGCGCGCTGCATCGTCGGGGCGGGTGAGCGCCCTACGGCAGCCGGGCGGAATCCAGAACGGTGCCTGCGGAGCGCGCCCGCGAACCCATACGAACCAGGCATAGGACGTGGCCGTACCGGCGTCCGGATCCCATCGGCCCTTCGTCATCGGCACGCGCTCGACGAATGGTGCGAACAGCGTCGGCGGCCGATCGCGGAACAGGGTCTCATAGCGCTCGACGCCCTCAACCCACACGGTGCGCAGCAGCATCGCGACAACTGGCGCCAGCGTAAGCGCGCGTAGGGTGAAGGCGGTGGCCGGGCGGAACGGCGGGTTGGTGATGATGAACTCTGGCGCCATCCCGTCTTCGGGCGAGCCGATTACGGTTCGGTCGTCGAGGAAGTCCTCGACGCGGTAGTCTCGCCCGTAATCGAAGATGTCCGAGCCCCAGCCGCCGCCGCCGAAGTACTCCAGGAGCACCTCGAACATGTGGCCTTCGCCGCAGGCCGGGTCCCAGCACGCGTCGAACTGCATGTCTTGCTGCAGACCGAGGTGCGGGAGCACGTGCTCGCACAACGCGCGCGTCGCCCATGGTGGCGTCGGGAAGAAGTCGAGGCTGTCCGGCGGCTCCCGCCTGGACGCCATAACGGACGTGTGGCCGGTCGGAATCATGCCGCCCTCACAGCGCCGAGGGCGCCGAGCTTCAGGCGCGAGTACTTCGGCGCCTTCTCGTGAACAGCGCAGGCCCACAGGCCGAGGGCGTCGGCGGCGTGGTCGTCCTTCGGATTCCAGCCATGCCGCTGGGCCGCCGCGATCATCTCGTGCTTCTCAGCGCGGCCGCTGCCGGCGAAGAGCTTCTTCACGCTGGTGTTGCCGTGCTCCATGCAGCGGATCTGCCGGCGGTAGCAGGCGAGCTCGGTCTGCCAGCACAGTCCCATGAGCTTGCGTGCGGTGTTCGCGTTGCCAGTGCCGCTGACGAATGGCGCCTCGAACACGACCAGCGCCGGATTCTCCAGCGTGATCATGTCGAGGAGCCACTCGTCGTAGGCGTCGCCGAAGCGTCCGATCTCGGGCCCGGTGGACGGAAGCAGCTTGGACCCATAGGTCGGCTCCCCGTCGGGCGAACCGCAGGCCCACCCAAGGCGGGTGGCCAAGTCGAGGGCGAGGATCTTCGGCAGCGCCATGGCTCAGTGCGCCAGCTGCTTGATGCCGCCCTTGAGGCGGCGGGCGTTCTCGGCGGCCGTATCCTCGGCGGCGGTGGCGGATTCCTGCGCGGCGCGGCGGCCGGCCTCGTCGCCCTCGTCGAAGAGGTCCGCCTGCGGGCCGAGGTCGAGCTTCTCGACGTAGTCGATCAGCGACTTCAGGAACTCGTCCCGCTTGTCCTGCTCCATCCGCTTCAGCGACAGGACCAGCTTGAACGCCTTGCGGTTGATGCCGTGGACCTCCTCGGCATCCTTCACGGCCGCGCCCAGCTCACCGCGGGACTCGTCCATGTCGGCTTTCATCGAGTCGCATTTCGAGATGAGCGACTTCAGCACCTCCGGGTGGATCCCGGCTTTGGCTTTCGGATTCTTCAGTTTTTCGGCCATAGCTCTCTCCTTGCGGGCTCGACCCGCCTCGTGTTGCGCTTAGGGGTGGGTCAGGCGACGGCCTGCAGCGGCCGCGGGCTCCGGCCGAGGCCCATGGCCTTCGAGATCGCGGAGCGCCTTGCGGAATAGTCGGCCGAGACCATCGGGTAGTCGGCGGGCAAACCGAAGCGCTGGCGGTAGGCGTGCGGGTCGAGCCCATTGCCGTTGAGGTGGCGCTTCAGGGTCTTGTAGGAGCGGCCGTCGATGAAGCTGACCAAGCCGTCGGGCCGGATGGACTTGCGGATCTCGGCCGGGCTGGGTTTGGCGACGTCGGCCTCAACCGAGGCGGCGGCCTTGCCGAGGTCGACGATCGCCGCGTGCACGGCCCCGATCAGCGCCGGCAGCTCGGACGCCGCGACGTGGTTGCCGCGGACGTAGCTGGCGACGACGTTGACCGTGTAGTCCACGGCGATGTCGATCTCGGGCTGTTGGTCGAACATCGTGTGCTCCTGTCGCGCGGGAGCGCCCCGCGTGGGCGGGCCTTTCAGCCGGGGAAGCGGAGAGCGAAGAGCGTCACGGCCGGCGCTCCCGGGTGTCGCTGCGGGGATCGTGGTCGCGGTCCCAGAGGCGGGGGTCCCACTCGCGGGCGCGGTCCATGCAGGACCGCGAGACGCGGAGAACCGACGCAGCTCCGTCGATCACGGCGCTGCCGAACCAGATCATGCTGTCGGCGATGTGCTGCAGCAGATGCGCGATCGCGCGGAGGATGGCGGCCTCGAACTTCATCGGGCGGCCCTCAGCGCGGCGATCTCGCGCTGCTTCTCCTCGACCTGGCGCTCGAGGCGCGCCTGCCGGCACATGAGGGCTGCCTCGCGCAAGGAAGCGGGCGAAGCGTCCGGGTTTACGAACACGAACAGCTCGGGCCCGTAGACCTCGATCAGGCGGTGGTAGGCGTTGCCGGCAGGCGACGAGGCGCCCTCCAGCCACTTCGACACCGTGCGCGACGAGATCCGGGTCTCGGCCTCGACGCAGATGGCGGTCTTCTGCGGGTGGATCGACCTCAGGAATCCGGCGATCCGCGCTCCGAAAACCTGGGGCTCGAGAACCCCAATTTTTCGCACAACAGACTCAGACGTTCGCATGCTCTTCCTCGATGCTGTGAACATCGGGGACGACGGGGACGAGGAGGACTGGCCGGGGATGCAGGAGGCGGCCGACATCAGCGATCACCCTGCGGAAAGGAGAGATACGCAGGCACACGAACAGCATCCCGGCCGACGTCTTGGCGGGCAGAAGGCAGGGATGCGGAAAAGGTACCGGGGCTTTCTCGGCCCATGCCCGGCGAACGGGTTCCGCTCAGGACGGTCCTGGGGACGCCCTGGTCGAGGTCTGACGCGCCGGAGCGCGATGGGAATGGTGTGGTCATGCGAGCACCCGCACGACCAGGAACATGCAGGTGATCGGCGGCAGCATAATCGCCACCGTCACCGGGTGCAGCCGGAGCAGACACCCGACCAGAAGCACGGCGGCGGACAGAGCCCAGATCTGCATGAGCACGATCATCGGGTGGCCTCCGCGCAGACCAACCGAGCGGTCTCGACGACACGCTCGTTGTGCGCGTGCTCGCGCAGGAGAGCGGCCAAGTGGTCGGCGGCCTCGGCGTCGAGCCGCGTGAACATGTCGGCGACGATGAAGATGCCGCCTGCCGGTGCCACGCCGCAGGTCACGACGTAGTGGCCAGCGCGCTTCACGCCGTGCTCGTCGAGGGTGAGGTCGCGAGCGGCCGGCATCAGGCGGCGCTCGCAGCGAGGGGAGCAGGAGCGGTGTCTGAAGCAATCGGGTATAGATCTGGACGCAGCTCGTGCCGCGAGATTCCGCTGGCTTCCTCGACCCCAAGCACGCGAAGCGGCGGGCACTCCTGCCACTGGCTGATGGCCTGTGAAGAAATCCCGATTTTGCGGCTCAGCGCCTTCGTGCCGCCGGCAGCTTCGATCGCTCGTTGGAGTGCGGTCGGTTCCATAACGGAGAAGGGTAAGCCAAACTTACCTTCCCGACAAGATGGCAGGTAAGAAATTCTGGCCTAGCGAGCGTGAAAGGGTTGCTTACACGCTGTCGGGTATGCCCACTCCGCTCGGCAACGTCATAAAAGAAGCTCGGAAGGCCCGCAGCATCACGCAGGCCCAGATCGCGGCTGAGTTCGGCATCACGCGGAACGCGGTGACGATTTGGGAGACCAGTGATAGCGGTCCGCAACGTGACCGCCTTCCCCGCTTGGCCGATTTCCTTGGAATCGATCTATCCGCAGCGATGCGGGGCGAAATGCTCTTTCTGGATGGGCCGCCTGTTGAGCCCCTTAAGCCTCAACCGAATGTGCGGCGACCGAGCAAGCCTCAGAAGATCGATCTGCCGAAACTGAATGGGCCGCGCGACGTCCCTGTCCTTGGCACCGGTGTCGGTGGCGACGAAGGCGATTTTCGCTTCAATGGACAGACAATTGACTACGCGCCCCGACCGCCCGGCATCGAGGGCAAGAAGGACGTCTTCGTCGTCTACGTTGTTGGCGATAGCATGGTGCCGCGGTTTGAGGATGGCGACCCGGCTTACGTCGACCCTCACCGCCGACCAAAAAATCGGGACTATGTTGTCGTCGAACTGAAGGGCGAGAGCGAGGTTGAGCCGGGTGATGCTTTCGTCAAGCGCCTCGTCCGCCGTAGTGGCGGGAAGATCGTCGTAGAGCAGTTCAATCCTGCGAAGGAACTGGTGTTCGCTGAGGCCGACGTAGCCCGGCTTCATCGGGTGATCCCATGGACTGAGCTGATCGGGATCTGATCGCCATGACCGAGGACGTCACCTTCCGCTCCGACAAGGCCGCCCCCGTCCAGCTCGACGGCGCCCAGACCGACTTCACCCTGCCGATCTGCCTTCCCGATCCCGAGCTGATGGTCGGGGAGGCTCTGGCCGTCCTGGTGGTGACCACCGTGGAAGGACAGCAGGTGGGTGTGCCGATGGGGGTGAATGGGCTGGAGTACCTGCTGGGGATCGTGGAGGCGGGGCTGAGAGTAATGCGGGAAGATGTAGGTGGCGCGAACTAAGGGCAATCAAATCTAATGCTTAGACGATATAGTTGTTGGGGATCTCATACATGAGCAGCGCTGATGATAACTGGCCACGCTACTCTATTGGCCTAAAAGATCACTTTCATGCAATAGGTATTATCATACATTGCTGGTCTCAAATTGAGTACGTTTTTTATCAGCTCGCCTCTTATGCATGCAGTAATGACAGCCCGGAATTCGAATTCATATGCAAAAATATGCGCGATGATACCCGATTTGAAATCGTCAGAAATGCCATTATACCCAAGTTACCAGTAGAAGAAGCGGAATATGTCAAGCATTTTCTTTCATGCGCGGCCATTTGCAAGACCTATAGAGATAGCTTTGCGCATTCTCGTTTTGATAATATCGTACAAAATAGCGAACTTGTAACAATCAAAGGATTTACTAAAGACTTACTGGATTATAGAACGCGCAGTTGGAATGTTTCTGACTTGAGGTACATGGCAGATGCTTCATATGAAACGTGGCAGTACGGATCTAACGTTTGGGGTGCTCTAACTTTTCGGAAATTGAATTCAGATTTTGATCGGTCTGCAGGTAGTCCGGAGCCAAGCTTCGCATGGCCAGATAAACCTGCTCTGCCACAAAACTTGACCCAAATCCTCGATATTCCCAAACAATCTCCGCCCCGGCATCAATCATCTGGGCGGTGATTTCGATTTGCGAATTCGCATTCATTCTGCGCGCTCGAACGAACTGTTGATTGGCGGTGTGATAACACAGATAGTTTGTCCGCAGTGTGCTCAAAACGGCAGCTGATCCGCCACCCCAGGCGGCACCCTCCCGAAGATCGCCAGCGTGACCGGCTCTCCGCCATCGTCGTAGTCCGGATCCACGACCGTGCGGGTGAAGGCGGCCGCGCCGATCGCACGGCCGACCCGGACCTTCTCTTCAGCGACGCGACATGCGTCCGCCGGGCTCTTGCAGTCTACGATATTACCGGCTGCGAGCTTTCCCTTGACCAGCACGAACAACTGGACGTTGTGAGCAACGATTGGCTTCAGCGGCACAGATATTATCCCTTGCAATAAGATTAAACCTGGCCCCGCTCAACCAATCTAAGACTTACGTTCCGGCCACCGCCGCCCTGTGCCTCGCATACGTGGCAGCGAAAGCGGCTGCCGAGTGTCTGTACTGTCCGAAAACCCTTTTGTTCCGCAGCCCTTACCTTATACCCCGGCCAATAGGACTTTCGGCCGCAATCCTCGCAATGGATGTAAATCCCGATCACGTCCGCCAGCTCGGACGGCATGTCGCGTGGCAGGGCTGCCATCCGGGCCTCGTTTTTGTTCCTGTTGTGTTCTGATGCTGGCCTCAAAACGGGCCAAGAGTCGAGGCGGTCAATCGGTTCGCTGTGGACGAATGTGGATAACGTCAGGAAAGTAGGGCTTACCTTTTTCGCTTGCAGCGCGAGGAAAGTTCTGCTTACCTATCCCCATCGCCGCTCACCGAGCCGATGGAGATGGGAATGGACCTCGAAAGGCTATTCGATCAGAGGCGCGATCAGATCGCCCGCCGTTTGGCGGCGAAGGTCATCCCCGGTCTGGATGGGTGCCTTCTGTTCACGGGCACGACTGATCGCGGACGCTACGGGCAATTCTACATCGACCGGTTTAAAGTCGCTGCTCACCGGGTCGCCTACGCCTTTGCGAATGGTCCGATCCCAGACGGCCATCTCGTCTGCCATCGCTGCGATAACCCGACCTGCATCAACGTCGAGCATCTGTTTCTCGGCTCGGCGCTCGACAACAACGTCGATCAATCCGTCAAGAACAGGACTCACCAGCCCTTCGGCGGCGTCGGTCGCTATCGGAAGCTGACGAGAGACGACGTTCTACGCATCAAAACAGAGCGGACCTCCGGCCGAGCACTGGCTGCCGATATGGGCGTGGCGCCGAATACAGTCCGAAAGATCCGTCGCGGTGAGACATGGACGCACGTGTCGCCGGCGGTTTCGGCGGAGGTGCTGTGATGCTCACCGCCGTTGCCGCCCACCTCGATCACGCCAGCTGCACCGCGCTGGTTCTGTACGCCGCCCTCGGCGCGATCACCGTCGGGCTGGGCCCGTTCGCGGTCGCGAACCTCGTCGACCACATCCTGGTCGCCCGCCGCATCTCGCAGGGCGTTCGCTGATGGTTGCCGACTGGATCTCCCCGCGCGACCAGCTGCCCGCCGATGGGCAGATCGTCGAGATTTCCGTGCTGGCCGGTAGCCTCGACGTCAGCCGCGCTAAGCGCCTGGGCGAGAAGTGGTTCGTCGAGCGCGATGTCGGCGGCCCGTATCAGATGTTCGAGCCGGCAATGCCGGCCTACTGGCGCCCGGTCGCCCGTAAGCAGCAAGCCGCGAGGGCTGCGTGATGGCCGCCCGCCCGCGCTTCTCCTCGACCGCGCAGATGATGCGCGCCGCGGCCGCCCTGCGCCGAGCGGTTGCCGCCGCCGGTGGCGCCGCCCGCTTGGCCCAACAGCTGAGCCTGCACGCCACCACGGTTAACGGGTGGACGTTCTGCCCGGCCGGCCATGTCGACACGGTCGCTGTCGCCACCGGCGTGTCCCGCAACGACCTGCGGCCGGACCTTTCCCCGCGCGCTCTCACCGCTGAGCAGGCGGTCGCCGCGCACCTTGCTGCTGGCGGTCACTTCGCCCGGACCGGTCGCTGCTTGTCGATGGAGGTCCGCTGATGGCCGCCCTTGACCTTCCCGCCGGCTACTCCGTCACGCGGACCCGCGCCGGCTACGCCCTGCGCAGTCCCTACGGCCCGCTCGGCGACGACTTCGATTGCTGGGCCGAGGCATGTTTCGCCGCCCAGGACCACGCCGATTCGCTCGCGCTGGAGGCCTCCGACGAGGTGGCTGCCGTTTCTGACTTCGAGGCGCAGAGCCTGTTGGAGGCCGCGTGATGTCGGCCGCCCAAACCCTGCCGCGCGAGGAGCGGCTCCGCACCACCGCGCACCTGAGGGACTCGCTCCCGTGGCCAATCTCGAAGTGGCGCGGCACCTCGGGCCGGACCTACGCCGTCACCATCCGCTCGATGGCCGAGGTCGAGACCGACGATCTGCCTGGTGCTGTGGTGATCGCCGTCCGCCGCGACGGTACCGGCAACTCGAAGGGCCTCGCCCAGCCGGTCCGGGTCTCGGCCATCGCCGATGCGCACGCGGCCCGAGCCTTCCAAGCTGGCCTGCCGAGGGCGGTCAGTGAGCTGCACCTTCACCGCATTGAGCCGGACGCCCGCGAGCGCGCCCGCATCGTCGCTGATCTCCAGCCGGAGTGACCCCGGTGATCCTGACCCCCTTCGACGCCGCAATGATCGCGCTGCTCGGCGCCGTCCTCACCCGCACACAGGAGCCGACCATGCAGACCGCCAACGACTTCGCGCGCCGCATGGCGCTCCTGGGTAAGCCCGGGCCGTACAAGTCCAGTCCCCACAATCCTGGCTGCATCGTTGATCGCGCCGACGACATCCTGCTGATCGTCTCTCCGACGATCTCGGGCACGGCCACGCGCCGCGACGCGGCCGAGATCGCGGCGCTCGCCCTGAACCGGCTCTGCGGGTTCGCCGCGGTCGAGGACCGGCTGGACCCGGCGCACATCGCGGCGGTGCAGGCGGAAAGCGACCGGTTCATGGCGCAGACCCGGCCGCAGGCGGCGGAGTGACCGCCGTGAAGATCACCCGAATCCCCTTCACCACGCGCGAGGCGTGGCTGGCCGCCCGGGCGCAGGACGTGACGGCGTCCACGGTCGCGAGCCTCGTCGGCGCGCACCCGTTCATGTCGGCCTACGAGCTGCACGCCCTGAAGACTGGGCGGATCAGCGAACTTGCCGAGGAGACCGGTCCGATTCGGCGCGGTCGGCTTCTGGAGCCGGTCGCGATCGAGCTGATGCGCGAGCAGAAGCCCGAGTGGCGGATCCAGTCGAACCGCGACTACTTCCGCGACCCGGCGGCCCGGCTCGGCGCCACGCCCGACACCATCGTCGAATGCCCGCACTTCGGTCTCGGCACCGTCCAGGTGAAGTCGGTTGAGCGGTCGATCTTCTCGCGCAACTGGCGCGAGGTCGATACCGGCGAGGTCGAGCTGCCGGTCGGCTACGCTCTGCAGGTCATCACCGAGGCGCATCTGCTCGGCGCGAAGTGGGCCGCCGTCGGCGCGCTCGTCGTCAGCCATGACGTCACCCTGGAGATCATCGAGGTCCCGATTCACGCCGGGGTCATCGACACGCTGCGCCGGGCGGTTGCCGAGTTCTGGGCAACGGTCGCGGCTGGTGGCGTGCCCGAGCCGGACTGGAAGCGCGACGCCTCGCTGGCGGCCCGCCTGCAGGGCGATACCGGCCAGACCATCGACCTCTCGAGCGACAACGCCCTGCCGGAGCTGCTCGATGAACGCGACGCCACGAAGGCCCGGATGAAGGCCGACGACGAGCGCTGCAAGGCGATCGACGCCGAGATCCGCGCCAAGGTCGGCTTCGCCGCCGGCGCCACGCTGCCGGGCTGGAAGATCAGCCTGAAGACGCAGGAGACCAAGGCCTACGAGGTCGCGGCCCGCGTCACGCGCCCCATCCGCATCACCCGCATCAAGCAGAAGGACCTCGCGGCATGAGCACCGCCGTTGCCGAGCGCACCGCCAACCCCATCGTCGTGCTGAACGACCAGATTGCGAACCGCGAGGAACAGTTCAAGGCGGCGCTGCCCGCGCACATCCCGGTCGAGCGCTTCAAGCGCGTCCTGCTCACCGCGGTCCAGAACAACCCGGGGCTCATGCGCCTCGACCGCCAGTCCTTCTTCAACTCCGCCATGCGCGCCGCCCAGGACGGCCTGCTGCCGGACGGGCGCGAGG
>NZ_FOTK01000006.1 GCF_900114535.1 Methylobacterium pseudosasicola
GTGACACGGTGGGAGCACGAGGACGTGCTGGAGGCCGTGCAGCGCCGGTTGGACGGCGATCCGCTGGCCATGCGGGTCCGGCGCGAGACGGTCGAGCACCCCTTTGGCACGCTGAAGGCGCGGATGGGGGCGACGCACTTCCTGACCAAGACGTTGCCGCGCGTCTCGACCGAGATGGCACTTCAGGTCTTGGCCTACAATCTGACGCGTGTTCTCAACATCCTGGGAAGCCGGAAGCTCTTAGAAGCCATTCCCGCCTGAGCAAGAGCCTTGGATCGCTCACTGAGGAACTGAAAAGCCGTCCAACAGCGCCTTCAACTCAAACGGATTGTCGCTCGACCACAAAAGGTCGCTCCAAGCCATGGAACGCCCATTCTCGCAAGATTGGGGGTCACCCGAGCGCAAAGCCCATTCCCGGCGTTTTGACACGGCCTGGGTCGAAAGCTGCCGACACCAAAGTTAGACCTCCGCCCACGCATTCCGCCCTATCGCGCGCCGACCCCCGGCTCACCCGCCCAGGCCGGCGCATCATCCCCCAGCCGGCGCGCGGCCCGGTCCCAGCGCATCGCGGTCCCGGCTACCGTGAGCGGCGGGCGCAGGCGGCGGGCCAGGCCCCAGGAGGTCGCCTCGATCTCCGGGGCCAGATCCTCCGGGGTCTCGGGGGCGAGCGCCGGCTCCGGCTCGGCTGGGCCGGCGGCGATCAGGAGGTCCGCGGTCCGGGCCAGCGACAGCCGGGCCTGGCCGCCGGTGCCGTCCGACAGGCGCCGGGCCAGCAGCTGGAGCACCGAAGCCGCCATCAGGTAGCCGGTGGCGTGGTCGAGGGCCTGGACCGGGAGCGGCACCGGCACTTCGGCCTGGCGCCAGGCCTGGCCGGCCTCGGCGAGGCCGCAGCTCATCTGCACCAGGCTGTCGAAGCCGCGCCGTCCGGCCCAGGGGCCGGTCCAGCCATAGGCGTCGAGCGACACGTCGACGAGGCCCGGGGCCAGGGCGCGGCGCGCCTCCGGGCCGTAGCCGAGCCCGTCGAGGGCGCCGGGGCGGTAGCCGTGGACCAGCACGTCCGCCCCCGCCAGCAGACCCTCGAAGGTCGCCCGATCGGCCTGCCGGCGCAGGTCGAGGCGGGAACAGGTCTTTCCGAGCGTCACCTCGGGCTCGATGGCCGGCTCGCTCCAGTCGGGCGAATCGATCCGCAGCACGTCCGCCCCGAACCCGGCCAGGAACCGGGTCGCCACCGGGCCGGCCAGCACCCGGGTCAGGTCGAGGACTTTCAGGCCCATGAGCGGACGCTCCGGCCGGGGGCGCCAGCGCGACGCGGTCCGGTCGGACACGGGGGTGAACGCCACCAGGGGTTCGTCCGCCACCGCCCGGCCCTGGGGATGGGCCGCCCAGGCGTCGCGCCCGCGCATCTCGGCCGCGCAACCGCCCTCGGCCAGGATCGCCGCCTCCAGCGCCGCCTTGTCCCAGCCGGCCACGGCCTGCGCCATGCCGGCCCGGTCACCTTGCGCGCCGAGCACCCGCTCGGCCGCCGCCCGGTGGTGCGGGGCGTTGGTGTGGAGCCGGATCCAGCCGTCCCGGGCCCGGTAATCGCCGGCCACCGGGTCCCAGGGGGCCGGAACCCGCCAGCCGTCCGGCCGCAGCGAGGTCGCGAACCAGGCGGAGGCGAGCCGCCGGTCCACCGTGATCGGCCCGTCGAGGCCAGCAACCTCCGCGAGCGCCAGGCCGGCGGTTGCAATCGAGGCCGCGGCGAGGTCAGTCGCCCGGAAGCAGGAGGGGAGGGCGCCGGTGCCGATATTTCGAAGGGTTCGGGCAGCCTGCGAAGGGCCGCCGAAGTGTTCCCAGATCCGGGCGGCCAATTCTTCGACGTGATCGGGCATGGCGAATCCCCGGGCTGCAGACCACGCGCATGATCGCGCATCTCTGGCCGGGTAGGCTAGGGTCCCGGCCGCGCTATAAGGGTGCCATGTCCGAGGCCGAAACCCCGCCGCTCCTGTCCGTCGAGGGCCTGTCCGTCGCCTTCCGCTCCCGGGAGGGCGAGACGGCGGCGGTCGATTCGATCGGCTTCACCATCCGCCGGGGCGAGACCGTGGCGCTGGTGGGCGAATCGGGCTCCGGCAAGTCGGTGACCGCCCTGGCGATCCTGCGGCTGCTCGACGGCGCGGCCCGCCAGAGCGGCAAAATCCTGTTCCAGGGCAGGGACTTGATGAGCCTGCCGGAGCGCCAGATGCGCGACGTGCGCGGCGCCGACATCACCATGGTGTTCCAGGAGCCGATGACATCGCTGAACCCGCTCCACACGATCGAGCGGCAGATCGGCGAGGTGCTGGGCCTCCATCGCGGCCTCTCGGGCAAGGCCGCGCGCAAAAGAATTCTCGAGCTCCTGGAACTGGTTGGCCTGCGCGACGCCGAACGCCGCATGGGCGCCTACCCGCACGAGCTCTCCGGCGGCCAGCGCCAGCGGGTGATGATCGCCATGGCGCTCGCCTGCGAACCGGACCTGCTGGTCGCCGACGAGCCGACCACCGCCCTCGATGTGACGGTGCAGGCCCAGATCCTGGCGCTGCTCGCCGACCTGCAGAAGCGCCTCGGCATGGCGCTGCTGTTCATCACCCACGATCTCGGCATCGTCGAGCGCATCGCCGACCGGGTCTGCGTGATGCTGAAGGGTAAGATCGTCGAGGCCGGCGAGACTAGGTCGGTCTTCGCCAACCCGCAGCACGACTACACCCGCCGCCTCATCGCCTCGGAGCCGAAGGGCCGGGCCAACCCGGTCCCGGCCGACGCGCCGCCGCTCGTGGAGGCCGGGCCGCTCAAGGTCTGGTTCCCGCTCAAATCGGGGGCGTTCCGGCGCGTCACCGGCTACGTCAAGGCGGTGGACGGGGTCTCGCTCAAGGTCCGGTCCGGCGAAACCGTTGGCGTCGTTGGCGAATCCGGATCCGGCAAGACCACGCTCGGGCTGGCTTTGCTGCGCCTCACCGCCTCGGAGGGGCCGATCGTGTTCCTCGGCAAGCCCATCGATGGGCTCACTGTCGCGCAGATGCGGCCGCTTCGCCGGGACATGCAGGTGGTCTTCCAGGACCCCTATGGCTCGCTCTCGCCGCGCATGTCGGTGGCCGATATCGTCGCCGAAGGGCTGATCGTGCAGGGCGCGGCGCGCTCCCGGGCGGAGCACCGGGCGGTGGTGTCCAAGGCGCTCACCGATGTCGGGCTCGACCCGGCCGCCATGGACCGCTACCCGCATGAATTCTCCGGCGGCCAGCGCCAGCGCATCGCCATCGCCCGGGCCATGGTGCTCAACCCCCGCTTCGTCGTGCTGGACGAGCCGACTTCGGCGCTCGACCGCTCGGTGCAAGCGCAGATCGTGACGCTGCTGCGCGACCTGCAGAGCGCGCGCGGGCTGGCCTACCTGTTCATCAGCCACGACCTGAAGGTGGTCCGGGCGCTCGCGAACTACGTGGTGGTGATGCAGAACGGCCGCGTGGTCGAGGAAGGCCCCGCCGAGACGATCTTTTCCGACCCACAGACGCCCTACACCCGGGCTCTGTTCAAGGCCGCCTTCGCCCTCGACAGCGATGTCGCCGCCGAGTTGGAGCCCGCCTGACGTGACCCGCGCCCTCCTCATTGTGCTCGATTCCGTCGGCATCGGCGGCGCCCCGGATGCCGCCGCCTATGGCGATGCCGGGTCCGACACGCTCGGGCACATCGCCGAGGCCTGCGCGATCGGGCGCGGCGATCGGAAAGGCCTTCGCAGCGGGCTCCTGCGTCTGCCCCATCTCGCCGAACTCGGGCTCGGCCTCGCCGCCGCCGGGGCCTCCGGCCGGATCCCGCCGAACCTCGCGCCGCAGGGGAATCCGCGCGGCGCCTACGGCCACGCTGTCGAGACGGCCGCCGGCAAGGACACGCCTTCGGGCCATTGGGAGATCACCGGCCTGCCGCTGCCCGAACCCTGGGGCCATTTTCCGGACACGCGGCCGGCCTTCCCGTCGGCCCTGGTCGAGGCCCTGATCGCCGAGGGCGGCCTGCCCGGTATCCTGGGGGACCGGCACGCGCCGGGCGTCGCCATCATCGACGAACTCGGCACCGAGCATGTCCGGACGGCGAAGCCGATCTGCTACACCTCGGCCGACAGCGTCTTCCAGATCGCCGCCCACGAGGAGGCGTTCGGGCTGGAGCGGCTCTACGCGCTGTGCCGGCTGGCGCGCCGCCTGTGCGATCCCTACCGGGTCTGCCGGGTGATCGCCCGGCCGTTCGTGGGCTCGGTGGACACGGGTTTCCGCCGCACCGGCAACCGCAAGGACTTTGCCGTAGAGCCCCCCGGCCTCACGCTGCTCGACCGGGCCGAAGCCGCGGGGCGGGCGGTGGTCAGCGTCGGCAAGATCGGCGACATCTTCGCCCACCGCGCCACCGGCCGCGAGATCAAGCCCGGCGCCAACGCCGCCTGCCTGCAGGCTGGGCTCGACGCCCTGGCCGACCTGCCCGACGGCGGCCTGATCTTCGTCAACCTGGTGGATTTCGACACGGAGCACGGCCATCGCCGGGACGTGCCGGGCTACGCCGCCGAGCTGGAGGCGTTCGACGCCCGCATCCCCGAGATCCTGGCGGCGCTGAAGGCCGGCGACCTCGCGGTCATCACCGCCGACCACGGCAACGACCCGACCTGGACCGGGACCGACCATACCCGTGAGCAGGTGCCGGTCCTGGCCTTCGGCCCCGGAATCGTCCCTCGGGCGATCGGCCGGCGGGACACGTTCGCCGATATCGGCGCCACCCTGGCGGCCCATCTCGGGCTCCCCTGGGACGGCGCCGGTCGCGTATTCCTGTAGGGAGCCGCATCATGCGAGACGACGACGACCGGCCGCGCGAGGCCGTGGCCCACGAGATCGGGCAGACCCTCGACACGCTCTCGCTCTCCGACCTCGACGCGCGCATCGCGCTGCTGCGGGAGGAGATCGCCCGGATCGAGGCGGCGCGGGCGGCGAAGCAGGCGGCGCAGGGCGCGGCCGACGCCTTCTTCAAGCGGGGCTGACACTTTGGACCGAACTGAAACCCTCGCCGCCCTGCGGCGCGGCGCTCTTGCGGGCGCCCGGGAGCTGCGGCTGCCCGATGGGCTTTCCGAATTTCCCCGCGAGATTTTTGGCCTCGCCGACACCCTGGAGGTGCTGGATCTCGGCCGGGGCGGCTTCACCGACCTACCGGACGATCTCGGCCGCCTGAACCACCTGCGGGTCCTGTTCGCCTCCGGCAACCGGTTCGAGCGCCTGCCGCCGGTTCTGGGCGATTGCCCGACGCTTAGCCAGCTGGGCTTCCGCGGCTGCGGAATCCGAGAGGTGCCGGCGGAGGCGCTGCCGCGCGACCTGCGCTGGCTCACCCTCACCGATAACGCCATCGAGACCCTGCCGGACGCCCTTGGCGAGCGGCCCCTGCTGCAGAAGCTGATGCTGGCGGGCAATCGGATCGCGCGTCTGCCCGCGAGCCTCGCGGCTGCGGACAACCTCGAGCTGATCCGCCTGTCCTGCAACCGGCTCGATACCCTGCCGCCCTGGCTGGCGCGCCTGCCGCGCCTCGCCTGGATCTCCTATGCGGGCAATCCCGCCGAGCCCATCACGGAGCCCAATCCATCGACACCCGTGCCCTGGGCGGCGCTGGAGATCGGCGACCTGCTCGGGGAGGGGGCCTCGGGCCGGGTCTATCGCACAGTCTGGCACGATCCGTTCGGCCCGCAGGCGGTGGCGCTCAAGCTGTTCAAGGGCGCCATGACCAGCGACGGCCTGCCGGAGCGCGAGATGGAGGCCTGCCTCGCTGCCGGCACCCATGCGGCGCTCACCGGTGCTCTCGGCCGGCTCGTCGACCATCCCGACGGTGCGCAGGGGCTGCTGCTACGGCTGCTGCCGGCGCAGTGGCGCGTGCTGGCCGGCCCGCCGAGCCTCGCGAGTTGCAGCCGCGATGTTTACGATCCGGCCCTGCGCCTCAATACCGAGAAGGCCTTGAAGATCGCCAGCGCCGTGGCGGAGGCCGTGGCCCACCTGCACGGGCGCGGCCTGATCCACGGCGATGTCTACGCCCACAACACGCTGTGGGATGCCGAAACCGGCGCGGCCGTGCTCAGCGATTTCGGTGCCGCCTCGGCGTTAGCCGCCGGAGCAGAGGGCGCCGCGCTGAGGCGGGTCGAGGTGCGTGCGGTCGGGATCCTGATGAACGAACTGGTCGACCGGTGCCACGTGGCGCCTTACGGGCTGCGGCCCCTGGCCGAGGCCTGCCTCCAGGCCAATCCGGAGGAGCGCCCCGGCTTGGAAGAGGTCATCGCCGGGATCGAACAAATCGCGGTGTAGCCCACGCGTCGCCCAGACGCGCGCGTCGTTTCACTGAACGGCGGCTCAGATTGAGGTCGAGGACGAGATAGCGCTTGGCCTGATTCGCATCGCGCGTCTTGGCAACACTCGGCCTGCGGCGTCCCGGGTCAGACCATAGCCAGTCGTGGAAACAGGGTGGAAACGGACCCAAAGGACTTGCCCCTTGCCAGATCAGGCAGCGGCTCTCCGGACATGCATGGCCGACGGCCTGCAGAACAGACGACTACGCGTCCGGAGCTGCGACGACCACCTCAAGCCCAGCCCTCAGCGACCCAGATACGTACCAGCTATCCCACTGAGAGAACTGGCGAAACACCCTGACATAGCCCTTTAATGCGAGGAGTTCGTCGATGGCCGCCTCGTTCTTTGGGTTGTTCTCCACAGAGATCACGTTGAATGTGCGGCTGAAGCTGTAAGCGGACAGGATGTCGAGTTCGCTGCCCTCCGTGTCGATCGACAGATAGTCGATGCAGTTTGGAGCCGAATACGCATCCAGTAGGTCATCCAGCGATATCGTCTCGATCTCGATCCGTTGACCCCGGCTGCGCGTTTCGGCGAAATGGTCGGCATCGGCATGGCGGGCGATACCGCTCAATTCCGGGTCCGTATCGTTGGTCGCGAGGAAAGTGACCGTCTCGTGCGACCGCGACGAGACGCATCTGTGTTCGATCGCAGCGCTCCGCTCAGCCGCCAACGCAGCGTGCCAGATCGGATTCGGCTCCGCGAGAATGCCTTTCCACCCAAGTGTTTTTTCCAGCAGCCACGTGTTGCTGTTCTTGCTGCCGTTGGTCGCCCCGAACTCGACGAAGTAGCCGTTCGTTTTCTCGCCAAGCTCGAAACAGACCCAGAGATCCTGCAGGATCTGCGATTTCGATCGCGTCCTGCGCGCCAGGCAATACGCAAGAAATGCGGCATCAGGGTTCGACACGAGGTGTTGAACTTCCCTTCTATTGAGACGGATAGCGTTAAATAGAATTTTTTGAACAGCAAGACTGTTGAACAGCTTATTGCCGATGACTGCCATGCCGGACAAGAGTAATGTTTTGAACGACATTACGACTCGACCTATATACTTAATTTCAATCAGCGATATATATATTACTATAATCAGGCCAAGGATACAACATAGAATATCCTGCCCAATCCATGCGGAAGGAGTCCATCCGGCGCCAGCGGATGATTTTGTCCATCAGAACGTGGGGCCGTGTTTGTGGTCGGACCGGAAAGTTGGAAACCCGACCCTCGTGATGACCTGACCGTTGTGAGGGCTCGACGATGGTTCTGAACGTCTCACACAGCCGTCGATCTTTCGCCTACCGCGGCAGCGGCGCCCCAGGATCGATCGCCGGCAATTCGTTTGCCGGCAGGCCCGCACCGGCCTGTGCCTGGGCGCCGCCGACGCCGCGGGCGCGGTTGGCGAGGGTCACGGTCAGACGCTCGGCCGTATCGGGCTGCATCACCGCCAGGATCTCGGACATCTTGCGCGGGTTCATGGCCAGGACGATCGGCACCAGCACGTCTTGGCCGAGGCGATCGAACACCCGGGCGGCATCCTTCGGCTTCATCGACTCGTACATCGTGACGATGTTCTTCAGGCCCTGCTTCTCGGCCTCCTCGCGGGCCTTGGCAGCCAAATCGACCTTCTCCTCCGCCTGCTTGAGGTCGCCCAGCCCGGTCTCGAGCTTGCGCTCGGCCTCGTTGAGCATTTTCTCGCGCAGCTCCAGCTCCTCGTTCTTCTGGCGCAGCGCGTCGCGCCGGGCGCCGAGCTTTTCCAGGAGCGCGCGCTCGGTCGGGGAACCGGATGCCGCCTTGGCTGGCTCGGGGGCGGGCATGTCCGGCGGTTTTTCAGCCGGCGCTGCGGGGGCCTCCTCCTTGGCGCCGACCGAGCCGGTGGTGACGGGATCGGGCGGCTCGTAGCCGGTGCGCGCCCGGGCCACCGCCCGGCCGTATTCGGGCAGGGTTCCGGCGCCCGGCAGGCCGACCTGCAGCAGGGTCAGCAGCTTGAGCAGCAGCAGGCCGCCGGCGGCGATCGCCACGGCATCGATCAGGCGCAGCCGCATCGGCCGCACAGGCGTCAGACGCGAGCGGCGCAGGGCCGTGGCGGCCGGGCGCGGCGCCTTCGGGACGGGCTTGGGCGCCTTCGGAATCTTTGGAGCCGGGACGCCGGTCACGCGGCGCGCGCCCGCACACGGGCCAGGGCGCGCTCGCTCATCGCCAGGGCGGCCGCGGCGGCAGCGCCGAGGCGTTCACCGTTCGGGCTCGCGGGCTCGGGGCGGGCGGCGGGCATCTCGGGCGCGGGCGGCGGGGCCGGCGGCGGCTCGGCCCGGACCGGCACGGCCCGCATCTGCGCGACGATCGCGCCGATGCGCATCACCACGGTTTCCCCGGCCTCGACCTGCGCGGCCAGCTCGGCGGAGCGGGCGGTGGCGGCCTCGATCCGGTTGGTGAGGGTGCGGTCGCCGTCGTCGATCGCCGAGCGCAGCCCCGCGATGGCGCGCTCGGCCGTGCCGGTGGCGACCATCAGGTCGCCGATGGTCTGGCGCAGCGCCGCCTCGTCACCCTTGAGCTGGCTGATCCGGCGCGACAGGCGCAGGCACGTGACGATGGTGGCCGCGAGCAGGACCGCGACCAGGATGTCGGCGGCGAGCGTGACGAAGAGACTCATGATCGGGCCCGCACGCTAAACATCGGAATGGCTGTTCATCGAGGCCTCGTAGGCCTGGATGGTCGTGCGCGAGCGGCGCAGGGGCCGCGTGACCTGGACGGCGATGTTGCCGTCGACCTGGCCGATCCGTCCCTGGGTCAGGGCCCAGTCGCCGCAGCGCACGGCGATCAGGTCGGAGGGCTTGGCGTCGAACATCAGGGTGTCGCCGACCTTGAGGCGCATCACCTGCTTGAGCGGCAGCATCATCTCGTGCAGCACCGCCTGCATGGTCACATCGGCCTGCCAGATCTCGGTGGCGAGATGGCCCTCCCAGACGTGGTCGCGGCCGAGCTTCTCGCCCATGAAGCTCTGGGTCAGCAGCTCCCGGATCGGCTCGATGGTCGCGTAGGGGAACAGGATCTGCAGCATGCCGCCGCGCCCATCGACGTCGAGGCGCAGGCTGATCAGGATCGCGGCGTTGCCGGGCCGGGTGATGGTGGCGAAGCGCGGGTTGGTCTCGATCCGGTCGATGTCGAAGGTCACCGGCGAGAGCGGCTGGAACGACTGTTCCAGGTCGCCCAGGATGATCTCCACGAGCCGGCGCACCAGCGTCATCTCGATCGACGTGAACGGCCGTCCGTCGAGGCGGCTCGACGAGCCGCCGCGCTTGCCCCCGAGCAGGAGGTCGAAGGTCGCGTAGGCGAGGTTGGAATCGACCGTGACGAGGCCCGAATTCTCCCACTGCTCGGCGCGAAAAACGCCTAGCAGAGTCGGCAGCGGGATCGCGTTGAGGTAGTCGCCGAACCGCACCGAGGTGATGTTGTCCAGTGTCACCTCGACGTTGTCCTGGAACAGGTTGCGCAGGGAGGTCGACAGCAACCGGATCATCCGGTCGAAGACGATCTCCAGCATCGGCAGGCGTTCGTACTGGACGACGCCCGAATCGACGATGGCCTGAACGCCCCCGGCCCCTGAGGCCGAGAGCTCGCGCATGGAGAAGCCGAGGACGCCGTCGATCTCGTCCTGGTTCAGCACCCGGTCGTTGCCGGCGAGCTCGGGGAGGTTGTCGCTCTCCCCGTCCTCGATCATCGTCGCCCATTCGGCGGCGACGTCTCCGGCGTTGCGCGTGGTGCCCTGCTCGGCGAGCGCCGCGCCCCATTCCTCGGCGAGCGACGTGTCGCCGCCCTCGGCGCCCTGCTCCAGAAGGGCGGCCGACCAATCGTCTTCGGGGAGTTCGTCCTCGGGTTCCATCAGGCGCGTCCGCTCAAGGCCTGGTTGGTGGCGACCGACAGGGTCATCGGCTGGCTCACTGGACGATCACGTCCTTGAACAGCACCGCCTCGACCTTGGCGGGGTAGACGGCGACGTTGACCCGCCGCAGCAGCTCCTCGCGCAGCCGGTAGAGACCGACCGAGCCGGTGAGGTCGCTGACGCGCAGCTCGCGCATGTAGACCTGGAGGGTGTCCTCGATGCGCGGCATCAGGGGCTTCACCTCCTCCTCGACCCCGGCATCCTTGAGCTCCAGGGCGAGCCGCAGCTTGGCGTATTTGGCCTTCTCCTGGGGCATGTCGGGGCTGAGGTTCAGCAGCATCTCGCGCAGCTCGACGAACACGATCGGCTTCTTGCCGTCGGGGCCGACGCCCTTGGCGGCCTCCCCGTGCCCGCCGCCGCCGTGACCACCCCCATGCCCGCCGCCCCCGGCAGCCGCCGCCTTGCCTTCGGCGTTGCCGCCTTGGCCCATCATCATGAAGGCCCCGCCACCGCCGACCACCACCAGCAGAGCGACGGCCCCGATGATGATGAAGAGCATCTTCTTGCTCTTGGGGGCGGCGTCGGCACCGGCCTCGCCATCTACGGCGGCCTTCTGGGGCTTCTTGGCCATGGGAAATAATGCTCTATCGCGGATATCCGCGTGCCGGGTACGCTCGGATATCGAAGCATTACGGTTAACGTGTCGTTAAGGGGGCAAATCCTGCCGGGCCAGGATTGCCGCGGCGCAGGCCCGACCCATCGGGCAGGTTACCGGATGCCTGCGTAAATCCTTACATTTGCAAGCAAAATCGGTTTTTCAGGTGTTGGCACAGCGGATGCTGAATGGATCGTTGCCGCCACCGCGGCACGCGAGTGTCAGAGTCCACGATGCAGAATGCCCTCTTCGTCGGCGTGTCGAGCCAGATGGCGCTCCAGCGCGAGCTGGACGTGATCTCCAACAACATGGCGAACGTGTCGACCACCGGCTTCAAGGGCCGGAGCACGCGCTTCCAGGAATACCTAATGCCGGTGGCGAGCGCGGATTCCTTCGCCCGGCCCGACCGACGGCTGTCCTACGTCATCGACCAGGGCACCACCCTCGACCTGGGGCAGGGGCCGATCGAGCAGACCGGCAACCCGCTCAACGTCGCCGTCAAAGGCTCGGCTTTCATCGCGGTCCAGTCGCCGCAGGGCGAGCGCTACACCCGCAACGGCGCCTTCGAGGTCGACCAGACCGGAGCCCTCGTCACCAGCGACGGCTACAAGGTGGCGGGCGACGGCGGGCCGATCACCATCAACCCGCAGGAGACCGGCCTGACGATCGGGACCGACGGCACCGTGTCGACCAATCTCGGCATCCGCGGCAAGATCAAGCTCGTCACCTTCGCCAACCCGCAGCGGCTCACCAACGAGGGCGGCAACCTCTACGCCTCCCCGGAGCCGGCGCGCCCGGCCGGGATCGACGGCCGCGTGGAATCCGGCGCGCTCGAGCGCTCGAACGTGCGGCCCGTCATCGAGATGACCCGGCTGATGGACGTGAACCGCTCCTACGCCATGGTGTCGAGCATGATCACCCGCCTCGACGACCTGCGGGGCACGGCGATCCGCCGCCTCGCCGACGTCGCGTAAGGGGGCCTGACCGATGCGCGCCCTCTATTCAGCCGCCACCGGCATGGCGGCCCAGGAACTCAACGTCCAGGTCATCTCCAACAACATCGCGAACCTTCGGACCACCGGCTACAAGCGCCAGCAGGTGCACTTCCAGGATCTGCTCTACCAGAACCTGCGCCGGGCCGGCTCCTCGACCTCCGAGCAGAACACTCAGCTGCCCGCCGGCCTCGCCCTCGGCTCAGGCGTAAAGACGACCTCCACGGCCCGCGTCATGTCGCAGGGCACGCTGAGCTCGACCGAGAAGGATTACGACGTCGCCGTCCGGGGCGAGGGCTTCTTCCGGGTGACGATGCCGGACGGCCGCACCGCCTATTCCCGGGACGGCTCCTTCGACCTGTCGGCCACCGGCCAGCTCGTCACCCGCGACGGCTACCTGCTCGATCCGGCGATCACCGTGCCGCAGACGGCGACGGCCGTGACGATCAGCGCCACCGGCGCCGTCCAGGCGACGCTGCCTGGGCAGACCGCGCCACAGGCTCTGGGCCAATTCCAGCTCTCGCGCTTCGTCAACAAGGTCGGCCTCGAATCGATCGGCGACAACCTGTTCATCGAGACCGCGGCCTCCGGGCCGGCGATCAGCGGCCTGCCGGGGGCGGAAGGGTTCGGTAACCTTCAGCAGAGCTACTTGGAAGAAGCGAACGTCAACGCCGTCACCGAGATCTCGTCGCTGATCGCCGCGCAGCGCGCCTACGAGATGAACTCGAAGGTCGTCACCGCCGCCGACCAGATGCTCTCCACCACCTCGCAGATGTTCCGCAGCTGACCGCGCGTCCTGCCCTCACTTCAGGTCTCCGCTCATGTATGCTGGCTTCCATCCCGACTCCGCTCTCGCCGATCTTCCGCTCGTCAGCACGGCGTCGGACGAGAGCGACCTCAGCCCGATCGTGCGCCGTGCCCGCCCGCGGGTGCCCACCCCCGGCGCCGCGGTGCTGCTGCGCGCGGCGCTCGCCTTCATGACCTTCGCGGCCATCGGCGCGCTGGCGATCCCCGCCATGGCCGAGCCCGGGATGCAGCCAAGCGAGACGCAGAAGACGCAGCCGCGGCTGCGCGGCGATGTGACCGCGCGGGGCGACGTCCTGGCGCTCGCCGACCTCGTCGAGGGCGCGCCGGACTTCCTCGCCGCCCGCCCGCTGTTCCGCTCGCCGGCTTTGGGCGCCACCGGGACGATCCAGACCCGCCGCATCGTCGAGGCCGCCGCCGCCCTGGGCCTCACCGGCATCGAGACCGGCGGCCGGATGCAGATCGCCGTGCAGCGCGCCGCCCGGCGCCTGGGGCCGCCGGAACTCGAGGCGGCGCTCAAGCGCGGCCTGGAATCGGGCTACGGCCTCGACCCGCGCAACGTGGCCGTCCGCTTCGACGGCGACGGCCCGACCCTGCTGGCGCCCGTGGACCTCGCCGGCCAGGCCGCCGCCCTCGACCTGACCTACGATCCGCGCTCGCGCCGGGTCTCGGGCCTCGTGAGCCTCGGCGAGCGGCAGGCGTCGCTGCGGGTCTCGGGTGTCGTGATCGAGCTGCGTGAGGTGGCGGTGCTGACCCGGGCCCTCAACCGCGGCGACCCGGTGCGCGAAAGCGACCTCGTTGTCGAGCGCCGCCCCCGCGAGGCCGTGGCGAGCGACGCGCAGGCCGGCGCCAGTACGGTGGTGGGCGAAGTCGCCCAGCACGCGCTCCCGGCTGGCTCGGTGCTGCGGGTCTCTGATACCGCTCTGCCGGAGCTCGTCGCCCGGGGCGAGAGCGTGACCATCGTGTACGAGACCGCCAGCGTCAGCCTGTCGATGCGCGGCCTCGCCAACGAGGCCGGCCGCATGGGCGCCGTCGTCAACGTCGTGAACGTTGCCTCGAAGAAGGTGCTCCAGGCGACCGTGATCGGCCCCGGCCGCGTCTCTGTCGGCCCCGGCCCGGTCGCCCAACAGGCTGCCGCAGCCCCGCAAGTCCAGGCGACGGCGTCCCTGCGCTGATCGCCTTTCTCGATGCGTGAACGAGTTTCCCCGATGGCCAGTCGCCTTGTCCTGAACCCGCTCGCCGCCGCGCTGATCGCCGGCGCGCTTGGCGCCTGCAACACCGCCGACCGGCTGTCCCAGGTCGGCGCCACGCCGGCTCTGTCGGCCATCGAGGATCCCACGACGCAGCCCGGCTACAAGCCGGTGCGGATGCCGATGCCCGACGTGCAGCCGGTCTCCTACGCGCCGAACTCCCTCTGGCGCACCGGCTCCCGGGCGTTCTTCAAGGACCAGCGCGCGGCCCGGCTGGGCGACCTGCTGACCGTGAAGGTCAACGTCACCGACCAGGCCAACATCAGCAACGAGACCAAGCGGTCCCGGGCCAACACCGAGAGTTTCGGCCTGCCGAACGCCCTGGGGCTGGAGAACAACGCCGTCGGCAAGTCCTTCGGCGTCGGCAGCACCGCGCTCCTGTCGGCGACCTCGGCCACCGCCAATGACGGCGCCGGCTCGGTCCAACGGGCAGAGACCGTGACCACGAACGTCGCCGCGGTGGTCACCCAGGTCCTGCCCAACGGCAACCTCGTGGTCGAGGGCAAGCAGGAGATCCGGGTGAACTTCGAGGTCCGCGAGATGGTGGTGGCCGGCGTGGTCCGGCCCGAGGACATCGAATCGGACAACACCATCGACTCGACCAAGATCGCCCAGGCCCGCATCGCCTATGGCGGCCGCGGCCAGATCACCGACGTGCAGCAGCCCCGCTACGGGCAGCAGATCGTGGATATCCTGCTGCCGTTCTGAGGCGGCGATTCGGGCACGGCATGAACTGGCAGGCTTGGAAGGGGCGATCCGAGGACCATCTCCGCGCCGCACAGACCCTTGCTGCGGCCGGACACTCCAGCGCCGCCTATTACCTGGCCGGGCTGGCCGTCGAATGCGCCCTCAAGGCGCGGATCGCGCGATCGTTCCGGAGCGGGACATGGCCGCTCCGGCAATTCGTCAACGACATCCACACGCACGATTTGTCGAAGCTCGTGATCCTCGCCGATCTGCGCGATCAACGGCAGATCGATGAGAAGCGCGACCCGTCGTTTCTCGATGCCTGGGATATCGTGGCAAAGTGGACGATCGAGTCCCGGTACGCCGAATGGTCAGACGAGGAGGCATCGGATATGCCCGATGCCGTCGTGCGGCGGCGCTCCGGTGTGATGCCATGGATAAGACGTCACTGGTAGACGAGGATATCGAGGTCGGCCGCCGGTTCGTTGCAGCGCTGGAGGAGGCCGGATTGCCTGTCGCCGCCGCGATGTGGTTCAAGCGATCGTCGTACGACACGTGGATGTTGGGGATCGCGAGCCCCAACGTACAGGTTTACGGCCCTCTGTCAGTCCTCAGATTCGCAGAGGCAGTCCGTCAGAATGGCTTTGCCGATCGGATCAACCGGGACAATCTGTTCTACTTCAACACGTCGAAGCAAGCTCTCGATGACCTCGCGTCTCTGCCGAAAACGCTGACGGAGGGTGTTCGGGAGATCTGGAGCTTCCGATTGAACCACGTCGACATCGATAAGGCGCTCTTCTTCCACCTCGCCCTCGACCGGCGCCCCTCCGACGTGGCGCCGAGGCCTCCGGGCCTGAAAAAGAAGAGCCTCCCGCGCAAGCGCGTGGCCTGAGGAGCCTCAACTCGGCTCCTCAGGCTCCGGTCCCCGGGTCACGTCGAGACCTGTGCCGGCGCCCGTGGGGGGACCGACCTTGACCGGGGCGCCGGTGCGGGCGGATTCGTAGATCGCCTCCATCAGCACCTGGTCCTGGAGCCCCTCCTCGCCGGGGGTGCGAGGGCGCAGGTTCTCTTGGATGCACCGGGAGAAGTGATCCATCTCCAGGGCGAACTGGTTCTTCGGGCTCAGAACCTTCTCGTCGCGGGCACCGGACTTGCCGTCGCGATGAGAGATGAACAGGCGCTGGCCCTCATACGCGAAGGCGTTCTGCAGATCGACCGCGGCGTTGCCGGTATGCAGCGTCAGGCTGCGCGCCTCGTAAACGCCGTAGCTCGACGTGCATTGCGCGATCACGCCGGAGGGGAAGTGCATCGTGAAGCTCACGGTCTCCTCGACCTCGCGGAACTTCGGATCGTCCGGCGGCGAGTAGATCTGGGCCTGGATCAGGTCCGGCTCCTCGCCGAGCACCGCCCGGGTGGTGTTGAGGCAGTAGAGCCCGATATCCGGCAGGGAGCCGCCGCCCGCCAGCGCCTTCTTGAGACGCCACTGCTCCGGCAGCCCGGTGGTCTGGCCGTTGAACGCCTGGATCATCCGCGGGCGCCCGAACTCGCCCGAGCGGGCGAGCTTGATCACCGCGCGGTTATGCGGCTCGTACTGGCAACGATAGGCGATCATCAGCTTGACGTTGGCCTGGTTGCAGGCCGCGATCATGTCGCGGCACTCTTGCGACGCCACCGCCATCGGCTTCTCGCACAGCACCTGCTTGCCCGCCGCCGCCGCGGCCAGGACGTTGTCCCGATGCACGCTGTTGGGGGTGACGATGTAGACCGCCTGGACCGCGGGATTGGCCTTGAGCCGGTCCCACTCGTCGTAGCCGTAGACGGCATCCTCCGGCAGCCCGTATTGCCGGGCCACGAGCTTGGCCTTGTCGGGCGTTCCCGACATCACCGCGGCGAGCCGCGAGCGCTTGGCCGCTCCGAAGGCCGGAAGGATCTCGTCGAGGCTCAGCCGCCCGAGGCCGACCACGCAGTAGCCGACGCGCTGGCTTGGGGGCTGGGGCGCCGGGCTCGGGGCCGGCGGACGGTCGGCCTGGCCGCGCCAGTTCGGAAACATCACGCGCCCGCCCTGGACCGCGCCGGTATCGGCCGGGACCGCCGGACCGGGCTGCGCCGCCTGGGCCGCACCGCCGAGGCCGGCGCCGGCCAGGGCGCCCCCCGCGGCCAAGAGGGTACGTCGTGAGAGCCGGGTGTCGTCCGCCATGAGCCTCGCCGTTTCGCTGACTTGGGGCCGCGGCCCCGAATCGCCGCGACATGGGGCGAGCGTCCGCCATCGGCGCTGTCCCGTCAGTGAACGCCGGCGAGCCCCCGGTCGTTTCCCCCGAGCAGCGCGGCGCGCAGACGCGCGACCTTGGCCTCGCTGTCGGCGAGGCGACGGACCAGCGCCTCCGGCTCGGACGCCGCCCGCGTCTCCGCGAAGCCGATGCCGACCATCGCACCCGCCCGCCACGCCACGAAGGCCCGCCGGGTCTCGTTGCGGCAGGGGATGAACAGGTCGAAGCAATCCGGCAGCGTGGCCTCGACCGGGACGCCGATCCGGGCGCCGCCGAGCGAGACGTCGCGGACGACGCAGTCGATCTCCGGCAGGAAGGCGGCAATCCGGACGCGTCCACCGAGGCAGACGCGGCGGCGGGCGGTTTGGCGGCGCTCGATCACGATCGCGGTCCTCACGATATCGGTCGCATCGACAACCTCAATCGAGCCCGGATCGCACCCTGAGGTCCACCTTAACCTCCGGTTTACCTTAATTCCGTTGTCAGGCCGGGGGTGGCGGGTCCGGCGCCTCGACCTCGCCCCGCCTCTGAAGCTGGAGGGCGACGAACCAGCAGAGCGACGCCCAGGCCGCGCCGATGCACCAGCCGGCCAGCACGTCGCTCGGCCAGTGGACCCCCAGATAGATCCGGCTGAGGCCGACGAGCAGCGTCAGGCCGACCCCGAGCCCAAGCACCAGGGCCTTAACGCGCCGGTTGCGGTCGATCCGGGCGACGAGGGTCGCCAGAGTCAGGTAGGCGATGGCCGACATGGTGGCGTGGCCGCTCGGGAAGCTCGCGGTGAACACCTCCATGCCGTGGGGCACCAGATCCGGCCGCGGCCGCTGGTAAAACAGCTTCAGCACCGTCGAGACCAGCTCGCCGCCGCCGACCGCGGCGAGCACGAACACGCCGATCCGCTTCCGCCCGGACACCGCCAGATAGGCCGCCACCGCGCAGGTCAGGAACAGCACCGTGAAGACGCTGCCGAGCCCGGTGATGTCGCGCATCGTCTCCTCGAGCCAGGGCGGCCCAATCGGGTCGGAGAGGTCGGCCGGGTTGCGCAGGGCGAGCAGGATCTTGCGGTCGAGCGCCGCGGTCGATCCCTCGCCGACCTCGTGAGCCAGGTAGAAGAACCCGTAGCCGAGAATGCTGACGCCCAGGAGGGCGACCAGCGGGCCGACCTCGTTGAGCCGCAGGCGCAGCCAGACCGCCATCGCCCGCCCGGTCAGGGGATTATGCTGCAGACGACTCGGCGCCCTCATGGCGCGCTCCCCGCGTTGCGCGTGTGGACCATCAGGCATTCTCTCCGAAGGCCAGGACAGCGACCGCCTCCCAGGGGCCGCCGAGATAGCGCCACAGCCGGGTCGCGGGCGCCGTGAAGTGGAACGGCGCGAACCCGGCGGCCAGATCGGCGTGGAGCGCACGCGCCTTGTCGGGGGCGACCTTGTTCTGCACGGTCACGTGCGGGCGCCAGCCCTGGCGGTCCTGCGCGGTGAGGTGGGGCTCGAAGGTCTTGGCGAGCCGGGCCCGGAAATTCGACAGCGATTCGGATTCGAGCACGTAGGCCACGCCCCGCCCGGTGAAGCGCAGGCCGGTGACGGCGACCTCCGGGGCCAGCACCGTGCGGGCCAGGGTCGACACCGCCTCGATCACGCCGCGCTCCTTGTCCCCCGGCAAGTGGTGGAACAGGGTCGCGTGCGCCGGGATGAGGTTCAGGGCTTCGGGGAAATTCCGCCGCCGCTCACCGTCGAAACGCGCGAAGGTCGGCTCGTCGAAGGCGAGGGTCAGGATCAGGGGGGCCGCGTCATGCATGCGGGGCGACATGGCGCCTGAACCCGCTCAGGTCCAGTACAGCACCCGCGCGGCCGGCAGGTCGCGGGTCAGGCGCTCGGTGAGATGGGCTCGCATCGCCTGCATCAGCGCCTTCGGGAAGACATGCTTCACCGTGCCGAACTTGGTGCGCTTCTCCACCCGGTCGGCCTCGTCGAGGGGCAGGTCCGAGCCCGGATACCAGCCGCGCAGGACCGCCTTCGAGATCGGCGTGAACCGGTGAGTGATCAGCTCGGCAGTCAGGTCGAGATCGGGGATGCCGGCCAACGCGTCGGCGGCGTCGCGAATCAGGCCGGCATAGGCGTCCTCCCAGCCCTCCACCGGGATGATCGGCGCGATGGTCAGGCCGACGGGATAGCCGGCCCGGGCCATGGCGCCCATCGCGGCGAGCCGCGCGTCGAGCGGATCGGTGCCGCCCTCGTAGCGCGAAGCGGGGCGGGCATTGACCGAGAAGCGGATGCGCGTGCGCCGGTTGTGCGGCAGGTCGAGGAGCGGGGCCACGGCGGCAAATTTCGTGGTGAAGCGCAGCTGCACCGGCCCATCCCAGGCACCGAAATGCCGGATCGCCGCCGAGAGCGAGCCCGTGAGGTGCTCGATCCCCAGCGGGTCGGTGTAGCAGGAGGCCTCGAAGGTCGTCCCCTCATGCGCCCGCTCGGCGGAGGCCGAGGTGACGGCGCCCTGGCCGGCATAGGCTGCGAGGTTGTCGAGGATCGCGTCGAGATTGGCGTAGGCGCGGGTGACCGGCGGCCCCTGGAGCGAGCCGGCGAGGTAGCAATACTGGCAATGGGCCGGGCAGCCCTCCGCCAGGTCGAACCGCCAGTCGGCCGAGGGCGGGATCGGCTGGAGCCGCAGCTTGGTCGGCGGCGCCACCGTGATCGCGAGGGTCGCTTTGGCCGAGGTATAGGCCCTGCGCGGATCGGGATCGCGCAGGCCGGTGAGGCGGTTGGAGGCGAGCCGTTCCACCGGCAGGCCCATCGCCTCGGCGCGCTCCGCCATGACCCGGCCATGGGCGAAATCGAGCGCGGCCGGCGTCACCAGGACCCGGCGCGGGCGCCAGAGCCGGGCTGGACGGGCGCGGGACGCACCGGGGCTTTCGGCCGCCGAAGCAGGCATCAGGAGTGAGGTGGGCGACATACCTGTCGAACGCGCGCCTACTGCACCGGGTCCGGCTCAGGTGTCCCGGCGCGGTGCGGCCGAAGCGCTCGCCGCCGAGGGGGAAGCCGGTTCGGCGGGGGGCCCGTGTCGCCGAGCGGTCGGAGCCGTCCCGATTGCATGGCGGTTGGGAACGGCTCTAAAGCACGGCCATGGCTTCAGGCAGGGAGAGCGTACATGTCGGCCGGGACGGATGGCTGTTCCTCATCGGCGGCAGCAACCGCGTCATGGATCGCTACCGGGGCGGCCTGCGGCACTGGCTGCTGCTGCGCGGCTGGGCGCGACTGATCGAAGCCCGGTCCCGGCGCGCGGAAAGCCTCGGGATCCGCTGCCTGCACGTGATCGTGCCTGAGAAGCTGTCGGTCTACGACGACAAGGTCGAGGGGTTGCGCTACGCCCCGGCCAAGGCCTCGACCCGGCGCTTGGCCCGGCGCCTCGCCCGGCACCCGGCCTACCTCGATCTCCTGGCTCCGCTCCGGGCGGGCCGCGACGGCCCGGTGCCGCTGTACCTGCGCACCGATACGCACTGGACCATCCAGGGTTGCCTGCTGGCCTATCGCGAGATCATGCGCGCCCTCGGGGCGATCCCGCCGGCCGATATCGGGGCGCGGCCGCACATCGTCTCGGACGCGGTTATGGATCTCGGCGAGAAGCTGCGCGAGCCTCCCCGGGAGCGGCTGGACCGGCTCATGCTGCAGCGCGACGCGAAGCGGGTCGAGGTCGGCCCGATGCTCGCCGCCTACGAGGCGGAAGGACGGGACCGGGAGGCGCATGTCGGCGCCCACGTCGTCTACCGGAACGAGACGGAGGGCGCCGATCCGCGCCGCCTCGTCCTATTCGGCGATTCCTGCGCGCATTTCGACCCGTTCCTGCTGACCGGGCTGCTGGCCGAGAGTTTTCGCGAAGTCCACTTCGTCTGGTCGGCAAGCCTGGATTGGCCCTACATCGAGCGCGTGCGCCCCGACATCCTGCTCTTCGAGTTGGCCGAGCGCTTCCTCGCCCGGCTCCCGAAGGACGATTTCGACGTGACGGTCTCGGGCCAGCGCGGGACCGGCGGACGCGTGGCACAGATGAGGGCGGCGAAGGTCGCTGCCGCTCAGTAGATCGCCGTATCCAGGTAGGCGTAGTCGGTGATGCTCGCCGCCTGGTACTTGGCGAAGGATTCCGGCGCGCAGGCGATGCCGATCATCAGGATAAGCAGCGTCGCCACGCAGGCCAGCGTCGCCGTGACGAGGTCCGCGTGCCGCCGGAGGGTGTGGATGATCAGGCACCCCAGGGTGAACAGGGCCGCCTCTGCGACGGGCACCAGCGCGAACGACATCTCTCAGCTCCATCCAGTCTCCCGCCGGGCCGGGGTCGCTGCGGACGCGCAGCGGCAGGCGGGTGTCGTGTAAATGGCCGATTATGCTGCACTGCAACAGAAGCGCGGGCGCAGGCCTGCGTTGCACGCGGCTCTTAAGCGAATCGCAACCGGGACGGGTCGTCCGGCGCATGACCCTTTCCGCGCGGCGCGCGGCGCCCATCTCGCCTCGATCGCATCTCGAAACGGGACATCACCCATGGGCCTCCTCGTCGACGGCGTCTGGCGCGACCAGTGGTACGACACCGCCTCCACCGGCGGCCGGTTCGAGCGGAAGGCCTCATCCTTCCGCAACTGGGTGACCGCGGACGGCGCGCCCGGCCCCTCGGGGGAGGGCGGCTTCAAGGCCGAGCCGGGGCGCTATCACCTCTACGTCTCGCTCGCCTGCCCCTGGGCCCACCGCACCCTGATCGGGCGCGCCCTCAAGGGGCTGGAGGAGGCGATCACCGTCTCCGTGGTCGATCCGCATATGGGCGGGGAGGGCTGGGTGTTCGGCGACACGCCGGGGGCGACGCCGGACCCGATCCATCACGCGACCCGCCTCTACGAGGTCTACCGGGCAGCCGACCCGACCTATACCGGGCGGGTTACGGTGCCTGTGCTTTGGGATCGGCAGCGCGGCACGATCGTGTCGAACGAATCCGCGGAGATCCTACGGATGCTGAACGGCGCCTTCGGGGGGTCCGGGCCGGACCTGTACCCGGAGGACCTGCGTGCCACGATCGATTCGATCAACGCGCGGGTCTACGACCGGGTGAACAACGGCGTCTACAAGGCCGGCTTCGCCACCGCGCAGGACGCCTACGCGGCCGCATTCGAGGCCCTGTTCGCCGAACTCGACGCCTTGGAAGATCGCCTCGACCGGAGCCGCTACCTCTGCGGCGACAGGCTGACCGAGGCCGATATCCGGCTGTTCACCACGCTGGTGCGGTTCGATGCGGTCTATGTCGGGCACTTCAAGTGCAACCGCCGCCGGATCGCCGATTATCCGAACCTGTCGAACTACCTGCGCGACCTCTACGCGCTCCACGGCGTGGCCCCGACCGTGAATCTCACCCACATCAAGCGCCACTATTACGAGAGCCACCCGACCATCAATCCGACCGGGATCGTGCCCCTGGGGCCGGATCTGGACTTCTCCGCGCCCAACGACCGGGCCCTGCGCTTCGGCTAGGGTGCCGGATGGATCGGACCGATCGGCGCGCCTCCCTCGACAGGCGGCGCCGCACGCCTAGTTCGACGGCAAACGGAGGAGACCCGGCCCGCCATGACCACACGCCTGCGCCTTGCGCTGCTCTGCGCCCTTCTCAGCCTGCCGAGCGCGGCGCAGGCCCAGGCGGCGCTCAAGCTAGAGGGGGCCTGCGAGAAGCTGGTCGTCGACGGACGCGATCTCAGCGCGTCCTGCAGCAACGTGCTGGTCAACGCGGTGAGCAGGAACCGCACGAGCTTCGATTTCTCCGCGGCTGACGGACAGGCGCTGAGCTTCAGCGGCAACGGCGCCCAGCAGGAGGCCACCGAGGAGACCGACCCGCTGCAGCCGATCAACCTGGTGATGGTCGGCAAGGACGGCGCGCCGACGCTGGCAATCGGCGCCTGCCGGTTCTCCACGCCGGAGCCCGGCCGCACCGCGATCACCTGCGAGGCGAGCACCGCGGACGGCCACGCTTATGCGGGGACCTTCGTGACCGCCGCCAAAGCCGCGGAGAAGGCGCCCCCCGCGGCGCCGGCCCGCTGAGTTTGGGCTGGTCAGAGCGCCTCCGAAGCCCCATCTAAGGCGCTCCACGAAAAAAGTTCCGAAGCCAGGCCAATGCTGAATGACACCTTCGCCGGCGGCGCTGCCCCGGCCGGCGATACCGATGCCCTGATCAAGGACACGACCACTGCGGGCTTCCGGCAGGATGTCATCGCCGAGTCGATGCATCGGCCGGTCCTGGTCGATTTCTGGGCGCCCTGGTGCGGCCCCTGCAAGCAGCTCACGCCGGTCCTGGAAAAGGTGGTCAAGGCGGCCAAGGGCGCGGTCGCCCTGGTCAAGATGAACATCGACGACCATCCCTCGATCGCCGGCCAGCTCGGCATCCAGTCGATCCCGGCGGTGATCGTCTTCCAGAAGGGCCAGCCCGTCGACGGCTTCATGGGCGCGGTGCCCGAGAGCCAGATCAAGGAGCTGATCGCCCGAGTCGCCGGCCCGGCCCAGGATCCGGTCGAGGCGGCCTTGGCCGACGCCGCCGCCCTGATCGAGGAGGGCGACCTTGCCGGCGCCTCCGAGATCTATGCCGCGGTGCTGGAGCAGCAGCCCGACAACGTGACGGCGCTCGCCGGCCTCGCCAAGATGCAGCTCGACGCGGGCGAGATCGAGAACGCCAAGCGCGTGCTGGCCATGGTCCCGGAGGCGAAGGCCGCCGACCCGGCGCTCACCGGCATCCGCGCCGCCCTCGAACTCGCCGAGCAGGCCGCCTCGCTCGGCGATCTCGCGGGTCTGCAGCGGGAGGTCGAGGCCAATCCGGACGCGCACCAGGCGCGGTTCGACCTCGCCCTGGGGCTCGCCGCCGCGGGCGAGCGCGGTCAGGCGGTCGATCACCTGATCGAGCTGCGCAAGCGCGACAAGGACTGGAACGAGGACGCGGCCCGCAAGCAGCTCCTGCAGTTCTTCGAAGCCTGGGGCGTGATGGATCCCGACACGATCCGCGGACGGCGCAAGCTCTCGGCGCTCCTGTTCTCATGACGCTTCGGCTCGCACCGGGGCGGATTATCCGGCCCGGCTTCGGGCCCATCGGGGAGGCGCCATGAGCACCCATGCGAGCTACAAAGGCCCGGCGGATTGCCCCGCCGTTATCCCGGTGTTTCCGCTGCCCGGTGCGCTGCTGCTTCCGCGCGGCCAGATGCCCCTCAACATCTTCGAGCCGCGCTATCTGTCGATGATCGACGACGCGATGCGCACGGACCGGATCATCGGCATGATCCAGCCCGATCCCGAAGGATCGGGCGCGGCCAACCCGAAGCTTTTTCGCGTCGGCTGCGCCGGGCGGATCACGCAATATGCCGAGACCGGCGACGGCCGCTACCTCGTCTCGCTGACCGGGATCAGCCGGTTTCGGGTCGAGAGCGAGTTGGCCTCCACCAGCACCTACCGCCGCTGCCACGTCTCCTATGACGACTTCGCGGTGGACTTCGAGCCCCGGGCGGGCGAGGAACAGGTCGACCGCGATGGCGTGCTCAAGGCGCTGCGCGACTTTGTGGACTCGAACGACTTGAAGGTGGATTGGGCCGGGATCGACGAGGCGCCCGACGAGGCGCTGGTCAACGCCCTCTGCATGATGAGCCCGTTCGGCGTGCGCGAGAAGCAGGCGATGCTGGAGGCCCCGGACCTCAAGACCCGGGCGGAGATCCTGATCGCGGTCACGCAGATGGAACTGGTTCGCGGCTCCGGGCCCGAGCCGACGATGCAATAGGCTGCACGATTGTCATGACCAACGACCTCACCAACCCCGTCGAGGCGACGCGCGTGGACCCGAAGCTCTTGGAGATCCTGGTCTGCCCGCTGACCAAGGGCACGCTGGACTACGATTCCGCCCGCCAGGAGCTGATCAGCCGCTCCGCCAAGCTCGCCTACCCGATCCGCGACGGCATCCCGATCATGCTGCCGGAAGAGGCGCGCCCGCTCACGGATTGAGTGAGTCAGGGGGTCGCGAGAGGTTGAACGGCGGCCTCGAAAGCCTGCCGTGAGAGCACCCGGCTTCACGCGACAGTTCCCGCATCGTCCGTAGACCGCCGACACAAAACCCGCTCCAACCATGGCGCGCGTTTCCCTCCCCCCTCTGCGGGGGAGGGTGGGCCGGCCGTCAGGCCGGGTCGGGAGAGGGGAACCCGGCGTCCGAAAGAGGCAGAGCAGATGTGCGGGCCGGAGCCACATTCTGCATCGTCGCTCTCCTCTCCCGACCCCCTTTCGTGGGCCACCCTCCCCCGCAGAGGGGGAGGAAGACGCGCATGGGTCCGGCCGCCGTGCTCATCCATCGACCGTCCAAATACGATCTTCGAGCGAACGCCGGCCCGATTCGCCAATACCGCCAAGCAATCCCAAAACGCAGCGTGGCTATTCCCGTCCCAGCCGCGCGCGGATCATGATCTCATCTCACAAACCGCGCGGTCATACTCTCGCCGCTTCTCGCATTCAGCATAGAGTCATCCTCCATCGACGAGTGTGACCCGGCGCGCCAGGACGGGCGGCGCGTGCTTTGCTGAAAGAGACTCCTGCATGATCAAGCTGGTCGCCGCTGCGGCTCTCGCCGCCGGCCTGTCCTCCGCCGTGTCGCTGCCGGCTTCGGCCGGGCCGGGCGCGAACAACGGGACGTGGTCGGTGGAGCTGGTGACGGAGAGCGGCCTGTGCAGCGCCCGCTATTCCTACGCCCTGGCGATCCGGGAGGGGCAGGTGCAGCTGGTCTCGGGCGGGGCGGGCGCTCGCGTCAGCGGCCATGTCGGCGCCGATGGCAGCGTCGGGCTCGCCGTCACCAATGGGACGGCGAGCGGCACCGGGACCGGCCGGCTCCAGGCCGGCAGCGGCTCGGGCACCTGGAAGGTCGCCTCCCTGTGCTCCGGCCGCTGGACCGCGCGGCGCCGGGATGACCGCACCGCGCAGGCTGATTGATCGTCTTCAGGCGGCGCCGGCGAGCCAGGTGCGGGCCTCGGCCAGACGGGCGCGCTCGAACACCTTGATCTGGGTCGGCGAGACGAAGTTGAAGGTCTCGGCCAGGGCCTTCAGCCAGGGGGCATCGGTCACCAGGGCAACGTGGCTGACGCTCTTCATCATCGAGATGCCGAAGCGCGGGTCCTTGAAGAAAGCCGCCGGCTCCATGCCCTCGAAGGCGCGGATATCCTCGAGCAGCTTGAGCTTGCCGCCCTTGTCGAGGTCCGCCTTCATGGCGGTCATGGCGGCGTTCATCTCCTCGTCGGAGATCTTGCCGTCGACCACGATCTCGGCGACGTTCGAATCCGGCGTCTTGGTATAGGTCAGCACTGATCGCTCCTCCGGGAACCGCACGCGTTCCGCCGCCGGTAGCCGGCTTCGGATCCGCTGCCCGTGCCCGCAGTGTCTTACAAAAAGCTTTGCGGGTCGACATCGATCGCGACCTTGACGTTGCCGCGCACTTTCGGGCCGCGGGCGATCCAGGCGCGCAGATAGGCCTGCATGTCGACGTTGCGCTCGGTCTTCACCAGCAGCCGGAACCGGTAGCGGCCCCGGACCAGGGCAAGGGGCGCCTCGGCCGGTCCGAGCACCATCACGCCCTCGGGCGGGTCGGCGGCGCGGGCGAGCGCCTGGCCGTGGGCCTCCGCGACCTCCCGCTCGGCGGCCGAGACGATCAGGGCGGCGAGCCGCCCGAACGGTGGCAGGCCCGCCGCCTCCCGGGCCTGGATCTCCTCCTGGTAGAAGCGCTCGGCATCCCCGGACAGCAGCGAGGCGATCACCGGGTGTTCGGGCTGATAGGTCTGGACCAGCGCCCGGCCGGGCTTGTCGCCGCGCCCGGCCCGGCCGGTGACCTGCTGGAGCAGCTGGAAGGTGCGCTCCGCCGCCCGGGGATCGCCCGAGGTCAGGCCGATATCCGCATCCAGCACCCCGACCAGGGTCAGGCTGGGGAAGTTATGGCCTTTGGCCACCAGCTGCGTGCCGATCACGAGGTCGCATTCCCCGGCCGCCACCGCCTCAAGTTCCTGCCGCAGCCGGTCGGCACCGCCCGGAAAATCGCTCGACAGGACGATGATGCGGCGGTCAGGGAACAGCCCGGCGGCCTCCTCGGCGATCCGCTCGACCCCGGGGCCGCAGGCCGTGAGGTTGTCGAAGGTGCCGCACTCGGTGCAGGCATCGGGCCGCCGCTCGGTATAGCCGCATTGGTGGCAGACGAGCGCCCGCCGGAACCGGTGCTCCACGAGCCAGGTCGAGCAGTTCTTGCACTGGTAGCGATGCCCGCAGGCCCGGCATAGGGTGAGCGGCGCGTAGCCCCGGCGGTTGAGGAACAGCAGCGCCTGCTCGCCACGCTCCAGGGTGTGCTTCACGGCGTTGACCAGCGGCGGGCTGAGGAAGCGGCCGCGCTCGGGCTGGTCCTTGCGCATGTCGATGGCGGCGATGTCGGGCAGGCGTCGGCCGCCGAAGCGCTCCGGCAACACCACGTGCCGGTAGCGCCCCCGCGCCGCGTTCACCCGGGTCTCGATCGACGGCGTCGCCGAGGCGAGCACCACCGGGCAGCCTTCCAGGCGCCCGCGCACCACCGCCATGTCGCGGGCGTGGTAGTGGACGCCGTCCTCCTGCTTGTAGGCGGCCTCGTGCTCCTCATCGACCACGATCAGGCCGAGGTGGGCGAACGGCAGGAACAGGGCCGAGCGGGCGCCCACCACCACCAGGGCCTCGCCGGCCGCCACGGCCGCCCGCAGGCGCTCCCGTCGCTTGCCACCGATGCCGGAATGCCAGGCCGCCGGCCGGACCCCGAAGCGCTGGGCGAAGCGGTCGAGGAACTGGGCCGTCAGGGCGATCTCGGGCATTAGGATCAGCGCCTGCCGGCCCGCCCGGATGCAGGCGGCCACCGCCTCGAAATACACCTCGGTCTTGCCCGAGCCGGTGACCCCTTCGAGCAGGATCGGCCGATTGTCAGCCGCCTCGGCCTCGGGCTGTTGCCAGGGGAACGGCTCGACCAGTTCGGTCACCGCCTCGGCCTGGGCGGGGGAGAGCGGCGTCCGCGGGAAGTCGGGATCCGGCCGCGGGGCGACCGGCTCGGGCTCCACCGCGACGGTCTCCAGGACGCCGTCGTCGATCAGGCCGTCTACCACCGAGAGCGAGACCCCGGCTTCCTTGGCGAGCGCGCTCTTGCCGCGCAGCTCCCGGTCCACCGCCACTGCCAGGACCTTGGCCCGAGCCGCGGTCGGCCGGGTCGGCTGCTTGTCGGTGAGGCGCACCGCCACCCGGGCGGTCTCGGCGGCGGCGGCCTCGTCGGGCAGGCGCAGCACCATGGCGAGCGCCGAGCCCTTCGGGGCCAGGGTGTAGCGGGCGATCCAGTCGACCAGGCTGCGCAGGGGCTCGGAGAGGGGCGCGTAGGGCAGGCGGCCGGTGACCGGGCGCAGGTTCGAGCCGCCCGGCGTCTCGGCCAGGCCCCAGACCACGCCCACGATCTCGCGGGGGCCGAGCGGGACCTGCACCACGTCGCCGACCGAAAGGTCGAGGGTGCCGGGCACGACGTAGCTGTAGGGCGCATCGAGCGCCAGCGGGATCAGGATCTCGGCGACAAAGGGCATGCGGGGCGTATCGGGCGGGTCCGTTCCGGGTCCGTACCACAGGGCCGGGAAAAGAACCCGCGGCTTCAGCGGTCACGCAGACCCGACACGACCGGCAGGGCGGCGAGGCTGAGCGCGGCCATCGCCCAGAAGGCCGAGGCGCCGAACGCCCCGTAGAGCGCGCCCGAGGCCAGGGTCGCGAGCACGCCGGACAGGCCCAGCGCTACGGTCCCGTAGAGCGCCAGTGCGGTCGCCCGGAGTTCCGGGGGTGTGGTGGCCTCGATCAGGCCGAGACAGGCGAGGTGCAGGAGGGCGAAGCTCAGCCCGTGCAGGGACTCCGCAGCGGCGACGAGGGGGATCGCGGTGGTGGAGGCGAGCACCGCCCAGCGCAGGGCACCGGCGCAGGCCGCCACCGCGATCCCGGCGGGCAGGCCGATCCGCGCCAGGAGCGGGGGACCGGCGAGCAGAAAGACCAGCACCTCGGCGGCCACCGATCCGGACCAGATCAGCCCGGCGGTGCCGGCCCCGATCCCGGCGCCGCGCCACAGGATCATGGCGAAACCGTCGTGAAGGGCATGGGCGCCGATCACCAGCGAACCCGCGAAGAGGATGCGACGGAAGCGCGGCAGCCGCAGCAACGCTGCGAAGTTTTGGCCCGGCCAACCATTGGCCTTCGCCGAACCGTCCCGGACCGGCAGCGCCAGGGCCGCCCCGGACGCGGCGATGAACAGGAGGCCGCTCGCCACCAGGGCGGCGGCCAGGCCGAACGCGCCGATCAGCCAGCCGGCGGCGCCGGTGGCGGCGATGAAGGCGGCCGAGCCGGCGCCCCGGACCCAGCCGTACTGGAACACCGCGCCACCCCGGGCGGCGGCGAGCGCCAGGGCGTCGGCGAGGGGCGGCGGCGCGGCGGTCCCGGCGGCGTACAGGAGGGCCGGCCCGAGGAGCTGCCAGAAGCCCGCGCCGGGCAGGTGCGCCAGGACGGCAAGGCCGGCCAGCGCGACGCTCGCCGCCAGGACGGGGCGTCCGGCCCGGCGCCGGTCGGCGAAGGCACCGGCCAGAGGGCCGACCCCAAGCCTGAGTGCGCCAGCGACGGCGAGGAGGATGCCGATCTGGCCCGGACTGAGGCCGCGCGCCGCCAGGAAGCCCGGAAGAATTGGCGTTAGGAGGCCGTAGGCGCCGTAGAGGACGGCGTACAGGACCAGGAAGCGGGCCAGACCGCCCCGCCACCCGTCGCTGATCGCGCCCTCTCCCATGGAGAGCGCATAGCATCCGCACGCGTCCCTGTATCAGGAGCGCCGGGACAATCGCTCAGGAATTGCGGCGCACCGCGTAGCGGTAGCGGCGGCCCTGTTCGTCCAGAAGCTCGCTGTCGGAGCCTTCCTGCCAGACGACCTCGTCCTTCGGGCCCTTGGCGTTGGTCAAGGTCGCGCCGCGGACGATGTCGAGGCTCAGGCCGAAACCGTAATTGGTGGCGGTGGCGTCCGTGATCGCGGCCGAGATGTCGGCCTCGTCGGGCAGGCAGGCGAACAGGACGCCGTCGGCAATCGCGAGCGTATAGGTTTGCACGAATGGGCTCCGGAGATCGGGACGAGTGGGGGCCGGCACGCGAGCGCCCCAACCTAGGAGACCCGCTCGGGACGAGAAGCGCGTTCTCCGAAATGCTGCATTGCAACATGGGGAGAGCGCGCCCTATCACAAGGTGCGGAGACCCGGGCTCTCAGCGGGCCAGATGCGCGTCCAGGAACCGAGCCATCTCGCCGAACACCTCCTTGGTCTCCGGCGCATTCGGGGCGGCGAGGTACTGGGCGTGCGACATGCCCTCGAACAGCTGCAGATCCGCCTCGATCCCGGCGGCGCGCAACTTCCGATGGGTGCGTACCGTGTTCGACAGGAACAGGTCGCGGGTGCCGCTGATCAGGATCGCCGGGGGGAGGCCGGCGAAGTCGCCGTTGATCGGCGAAAGCTGCGGATCCTTCAGGTCGCGCCCGGCGGCGTAGAGCTTGGCGGCGGGGGTCAGGTAGCCGGAATAGCTCACCAGCACGTTGTCGAGCCACTCGTTGGTCCGGTACGTGTCGCCGGTCTCGGTCATGTCCGACCAGGGGGTGCCCAGCCCGATCGCGGCGGGCAGCGCCAGGCCCTCCTGCTTGGCGCGCAGCATCAGCGCCAGCGTCATGCCGCCGCCCGTGGAGGTGCCGAACACGCCCATGTTCTGCGGCTTCTGCATGCCGAGCATCGCCTTCCAGACCGCGGTGGCGTCGTCCATGGCGGCGGGGTAGGGGGCGTCCGGCGGCATACGGTAATCCACCGAGACCACCTTGTAGCCGCCGAGCCCGGCCATCAGGATCGCCTCCAGGGTGCCCGCCTCGCCCGGGTTGTAGACGTAGCCGCCGCCGTGGATGTGCAGCAGCAGCCGGTTGCGGTTGGCCTCGGGGATCGTCCTGGGCTGGACCACGAACACCTTCACGCCGCCGATCACCGCGGCCTCGCTGGTGACGTTCAGTTTTTCGCGCAAAGCCGGCAGGGTGGCCGCGCCCGCCGCCGCCAGCCGATCGACCAAAGCCTTCCAACCGGCGGCATCCGGCGGGTTCGCGTTCCAGGCCGGCACCCGGTAGGGCGCCGCGACGGCATTGCGGAAATCCGGGCTGGTCGTGTCGGGCACGGGGATGACCCGGCCCGGCACCGTGCGGGGCCCGGGCGCGGCATTGGCCGCCCCGATCTCGGCTTCGAGTCGTCTGAAGTCTGGCTCGGGCGCCGCCTGCCCGAAGGCGGCATGCGTGCCGAACGCGATCATCAGCACAGCGGACAGGCTCAGGCGCATCGGGTTTCCTCCAGCGAGCGACTTCTCGCGATGGCCCGTCGTTGCGGGCAGGGGGCGCTCGGCCGTCAGGGATACAGGGGGTGAGGGCAGGATGGGACCTGTTTTTCGTCCTAGGGTTCGAGCGTTGCACGAACCTTTGAACGCAGGACCGTCATTGCGAGCGCAGCGAAGCAACCCAGTGATGCGCAACGTTCTAAGATCGCGCGTTGCCCTGGGTCGCTTCGCTGCGCTCGCAATGACGGTGTGGGGGACAGCTCGCTCCCCCCAAAAAGAATCACCCCGCCACGCGGGGCAGGGTGGACGGGTGTTCGGGCTCCACCACCACGGTGGCGGGCACGGTTCCGTCGCCGACCAGGGCGTCCGCCACGGCGTCGGGGGAGATCGCGGCCTCGGTGGTGGCCTCGCCCGGGGTTGCGGGCTCGGCGGTGATGCGGGCGGTCTCGCGGCGGGGGGCCGCCTCGGCGCCGGCATGCTCGTCAGCGACGCGGGCCACGGCTTCGGCGGCGATCAGGCCGATCCCGGCGGCGTGCTCGGCCATGGCGACGCTGTCGGCGGCCAGAACCAGGCTGGAGCCCGAGCGGGCCACGGCCCCGGCGAGCCGGACGATTTCTTCGACCCGGGCGGCGTCGTTGGAGACGTTGCGGATGTAGACGGCGAGCACTCGGCCGGGATGCTCCTCGACGATCTGGGCGTAGACCTCCGGGTCGTGCTGGCCGCTATCGCCGATCAGCACGAAGGGCAGGTCGCGGTAGAGGCTGAGCATGTGGCGGATCAGCGCCTGCTTGTGGTCGGTGGCCCGGCGCGGCAGCGGGTGCGTCCAAGACAGGCCCCATTCCCGCAGGAACAGCACAGGCCCAACCGGGATGCCGTGCCGCTGAAAGAACTCGGAGAGCATCTCGTAGAGGCCCCAGGGGGCGCGGGAGACATAGAGCATCGGGTTGCCCTCGGCCCCGCCGGCGCCCGCGTGCAGGGCGCGGTACAGAGCGGCGACGCCCGGGAACGCGACCCGGCTGTCGGCATCCTCGACGAACAGGCGCCAGAGCATCTTCAGCTTGTTGGCGACGCCAGTATGCATCACCGTGTCGTCGATATCGCTGATCACCACGCAGCGGCACCCATTGGGTGGGATGAACACCGCCCCCTCGGCCTGGATCGGCGGCTCGTCCTCCAGGACGAGTTCCACCGGCTGCCAGGCCCCGGGGCGCCCGGGCAGCGCGCGCGGATGCAGGTGCAGGCGGAAATAGCCGTCGCGGTCGGTCTCGACGCGGGCCGCGTCGCCGCCGAACCGGGCCGTGATCGCGGCGCCGGCGACGGTGCGCCGGGCGATGCGGCGGCGCAGGTCGCGCCACTGCGCCCGTAGGGAATCCGGATCCTCCCCGGGGATGCCCGGGGATTGCCGAAACACCCGGCCGATCAGAAAGATCTCGTCGCGGGAGCCGTAGCCGCGATAGGGCTCGACCACGAGGCCGCCGGGACTCGTGCCGCCACGCCCCTGGGCACGGCGAACCGGGCGTGTGAGGACCCGCAGCGCCTTGGTGGCGCCGCGGCGAACCCGGGAAGCCATGCCAGCTTTCTCCCGTCGGGGATCAGGCCTGGGGCAGTTCGGGGCTGAGCCCCATGGCGTCGAGGCCCTCCTCCAGGAGGTCGCCCGCATCCGGCGCGCCGAGCAATTCCTTCACGGCGCCCTCGCCGGCGGCCTCACGCTCGCGGGCGAAGCGGACCGCGTCGCCCCATTCCTCCGGCTCCATGTCGCCGCGGCCGATATAGAACAGCGCCAGCAGTTCGGCCCGGGCATCGTCGTCGAGTCCGGCGATGGCGCCGCGGACCTCGGATTCCGTGGCGTCGTCACCGCCCGACATCAGGACGTCGGTGGAGCCGTCGTCGATCGGGTTCGAGCCGGAATCCGGATCGGTGTTGCCCTCCTTCACCTCGACGGCGCGCAGCCGCAGAACGATGTCGGTGATGGTGTCGACGGCGATATCCATGCGCTGGTCTCCGGAGGCTGACAGAAGCGGGCGCTCATGCCCTCAAGCGGCGACAACGGGCGAAGGCGCGCCGAGTTCGCTGCGCCCGATGAACCGGGCGGGGATGCGTGGTCCGCGCCACTTCCCGGCTGCACGACCGTAGGCTAGAGGCAGCCAGACCTTCCGAATAACCGGATCGACAGCGGCGATAGACGTGACAACTTTTAACGCTGCCGGGACGACTCCTGCCGATACCATCGATCTTTTTTCACTTCGCTCCGACCAACCCCGGCGGGCTGCCGTGCGAGCGGCGACGCGGCTGGCGGTTTCGATCCTCGCGGCCGCCTTCGCGGCGCCATTCCCGGCCAAGGCCCGGGCCGCGGGCGCCGAAGCCAGCGCGCCGAGCTGCTACATCACCGGCGGCGGCGGGCTGGAGATCTGCCGCGACGGGGCCGAGGCCGAGGGCGTGCTGATCGCGCCGGCGCCCTGCGCGTTCGTGCGCGGCGTCCAGGTCTTTCGGCTGCCCCGGGCCGAGGCGCCGGGGCCCCTGCAGATGATCTTCCAGGGCCAGAGCCCGCTGCAGTCGCGCCGCCGGGACGAGCCCTGCCCGGAGCGGCGCGCCACAGACAGCCGCGACGGCGGGTCGCTGCGCACCGGCCGCAGCCCGGAGGCGCTGGCCACGACGCTGCCGCCTTCGGCCGACCGGTTCTGGGTCGATCTCCCGGAGGAGCGTGCGGCCAAGCGCGGCTCGTCCGAGCCGGCCCCGACCGTCGAGGGCATCGGCCCGCGGGACCCGATCGCGGTCTCGGGTCGCGACTGGGCCGGGGAAGCCTACAGCTACGTCTTCCTGCTCGGACAGGAGCGGGTCGGCGGCGAGCCGGATGACGACGCGCCGACCCGGCGGCGCGGTCGCCGGGCGGAGCGGGACGAGCCGGCGGCGCAGCCGGCCGACATCAGGCGCCGGGTGCAAATCGCGGCCCGGACCCTCGACTTCCAGACCTTCGAGATCCGCAGCCGCAGCCCGGACGGCTACGGCCTCGCCTGGACGCCGTTCACCCCCGGCGGGCGCGGCGCGCCGCCCAATCCCGCCCCGGTGGCCGACGAGGCCGGCAAGCCGATCGCCTCCGCCTGCCCGGCGCCGGCCTTCGAGACCCACGGGCTGGCCGGCTCGATCAGCATCGTCGACCGGACCTATCACTACGTCTACACCGACGTGCTGCCCGAGGATTGCGGCCTCCCGCCCGAGAAGCGGCGGACCGCGCTCTACCTGCGCACCGCCAAGGATCTGTCGGCCGCAAAAGTCTGGTCGGCGGCGAAAAAACTCGCCGGGCCGTTGCCGCCGGGCAGCGTGGTCCGGGTGGCGCGGGCCAAGGGCATGCAGCGCTGGGCAGTGTCCTATACCTGCCAGCGGCCGGCCAACGCCCCGGGCGGCCCCGTGGCCGATATCTGCCTGCAATACACCCCCGACCTGAACCTCGACGGGATCGGGGCGCTCACCCTCTACGCCGACCCGGTGGAGGCCGGCCGCTCACCATCTTATCTCGGGCTGCGCTCAGGGGGCGACGGCAGCGGGCGTTACGACCGCAGCGCGCATTTCTGGATGACCGACGCGCAGGGCAATCTCGACACCCCGGCGGTCTATCCAGGCAAGGCCGGGTTCCTGACCTGGCTCGACCGGCTGGCCCCTTCGGCCTCCGGACGCGACGCGTCGAGCCTTTACGGCCGGCCGGTCTATTGGGCGACGTGGACGGTGCGTCGGATCGGCGCGCAATAAGCCGCGCGAGGCGCTATATGGGCGGCCTTCCCGCCGCACGAGTCGTGCCTCTTGGAACCGATGGATACCCATATCGACCTGTGGTTCGCCGCGAGCATCGTGGTGATCTCGCTGCTACTCTCGGCCTTCTTCGCAGGCGCCGAGACCGCCTTCACGGCCGCGTCCCGGGCGCGAATGCACGCCCTGGAGCAGGCGGGCGACCCGCGGGCGGCGATCGTCAACCGCATCCTGGCGATCCGCGAGCGCTTCATCGGCGCCATGCTGATCGGCTACAACATCGTGGCGATCGGCGCCTCGGCCTTCACCACCAGCGTGCTCACCGCCCTGTTCGGCAAGAGCGGCGTGATCTACGCCACCGTCGGCATGTCGGTGCTGGTCATCGTCTTCGCCGAGGTGCTGCCGAAGACGCTGGCCATCTCCAAGCCCGACAAGGCGGCCCTGCTCACCGCCCGGCCGGTGGCCTTCGCGGTGGCGATCATGGGCCCGGCGGCGATCGCCATCGAGCACCTGGTGCGGCTGATGCTGAAGCCGTTCGGCGTCACCATCGGCGACCACCAGTCGATCCTCACCCCCGCCGAGGAGTTGCGCGGGCAGGTGGCGCTGATGCACCGGGAGGGCGGCGTCGCCAAGGCCGAGCGCGACATGCTCGGCGGCCTGCTCGACCTGTCGAACCTGTCGGTCTCGGACGTGATGGTCCACCGCACCAAGATGCGGGCGATCGACGCCGACCAGCCCTCCGAGGACATCGTCCGGGCGGTGCTGGCCTCGCCCTATACCCGCATGCCTCTGTGGCGCGGAACCCCTGAGAACATCGTCGGCGTGCTCCACGCCAAGGACCTGCTGCGCGCCCTCGACGCGGCCGGCGGCGACGCGTCGGGGCTGAAGGTCGAGGCCCTGGCGCTGGAGACCTGGTTCGTGCCGGGCACGACCTCGCTGCGCGCCCAGCTCAAGGCCTTCCTCACGAAGAAGACCCACTTCGCCCTGGTCGTCGACGAGTACGGCGAGGTGATGGGCCTCGTGACCCTGGAGGACATCCTGGAGGAGATCGTCGGCGAGATCGCCGACGAGCACGACGTCACCGTCTCGGGCGTGCGTCCGCAGGGCGACGGATCGGTCAATGTCGATGGCGGCGTCCCGATCCGCGACCTCAACCGCGCCATGGACTGGAACCTGCCCGACGACGAGGCCACCACCATCGCGGGCCTCGTCATCCACGAGGCCCGGACCATCCCGGACCAGGGCACGGCCTTCAACTTCCACGGCTTCCGCTTCCAGGTGATCCGGAAGGCCAAGAACCGGATCACCACCCTGCGAATCACGCCGCTGACCCCGTTGGGGCTTCAGACCACCGCCCAGGCGGAGGCGCAGCGCGACCCGGTGTGAGCCGCGCCGCCGGGTTCAGCCCGGCATCGCCTCCAGCCCCTCGGCCCGGATCCAGTCGCGAGTGCGGTCGAGCGCCCGGCCGAGCCGATCGAACAGCGCGTCGATCTCGTCGGGGGTGATGATCAGCGGCGGGCAGACGGCGACCCGGTCGCCGGCCAGCGACCGCACGATCAGGCCCTCGGCTTGCGCGAAGGCGACACAGCGGGCCGCCACGCCGGCCTTCGGGTCGTACTGGCGCTTGCTCCCCTTGTCGGCGACGATCTCCAGCCCGCCGATCAGGCCGATGCCGCCGGCCTCGCCGACGATGTCGTGGTCGGCGAGCGCCGCGAGCCGGCGCTGGAAGTGCGGCGCCTTCTCGGCGGCACCCTCGATCACCCGGTCGCGCCGGTAGATCTCGATCGCCTTGAGCGCCACCGCGGCCGCCACCGGGTGACCGGAATAGGTTGTTCCGTGCCCGAACGTGCCGAGCTTCTCGCTCTGGCCGATCATCGCCTGGTAGAGCGGCTCGTCGATGCTGACGCCGCCGAGCGGCATGTAAGCCGAGGTCAGGGCCTTGGCGAAGGAGACCGAAGCCGGCCGTATCCCCAGGGCCTCGCTGCCGAACCAGGTGCCGAGCCGGCCGAAGCCGCAGATCACCTCGTCGGCGATCATCCGCACGTCGTACTTCGCCAACACCGCCTGGATCGCCGGAAAATAGCCCCGCGGCGGCACGATCGCCCCACCGGCGCCCATCACCGGCTCGGCGATGAAGGCGGCCACCGTCTCCGGCCCCTCGCGCAGGATGGTCTGTTCCAGCTCGGCGGCGAGGCGGGCCGAATAGGCCTCCTCGGTCTCGCCGGGCTCGGCGCCGCGATAGAAATGCGGGCAGGACACATGCAAAAAGCCCGGCAGCGGCAGGTCCCAGTCGGCATGGTTCGCGGTCAGGCCAGTCATCGAGGCGCTGGCCACGGTGACACCGTGATAGCCCTTCTGCCGCGCGATGATTTTTTTCTTCTGCGGCCGGCCCAGCGCGTTGTTGTAGTACCAGGTGAGCTTGACCTGGGTGTCGTTGGCCTCGGACCCGGACGACGTGAAGAAGATCTTCGAGGTCGGGACCGGCATCAGCTCCTTCAGGGTCTCGGCCAGCTCGATCCCGGGATCGTGGCTGCGGCCGGAGAACAGGTGGGTGAAGGGCAGCCGGCCCATCTGGACCCGGGCGGCCTCGACCAGCTCCGCGTTCGAGTAGCCGAGCGCCGTGCACCACAGGCCCGACATGCCCTCGATATAGCCGCGGCCCTCCGTGTCGTAGACGTGGACGCCTTCGCCGCGCTCCAGCACCAGCGGGCCGGTGTGCCGGTGGGTCGAGAGGTTGGTATAGGGGTGGAGCAGGGTTTCGACGTCGCGGGTCGCGAGATTCGAGAGCATCGTTCTCACCGTCCTCATCCCAGGTAAGCCGCCACACTACCGACCCGATGCCCGTGCAGGTAGTCCGGCGGCCCCGCGCCCGGCCGTTGCCGGACGCATGCCACCGTGTTTGACCGGCGCGACGCACGATCCATGCTGAATCCCGAATCCTTCGTGGCGCAGCCGGCCCCCGGGCGCGCCTGCGGCGCCTGCACCCTGTGCTGCAAGGTCTACGACGTGCCGGCGGTGGAGAGCGTGGCGGGCCAATGGTGCCGCCACACCAAGGCGGGCCAGGGCTGCGCGATCCACGCGACGCGCCCCGACCATTGCCGGGCGTTCCACTGCCTCTGGATGACCGAGAGCTGGCTCGGGCCGGAATGGAAGCCCGACCGCGCCAAGATGGTGCTCACCCTGGACCCGCTCTCGCGCAACATGAACGTGCAGGTCGATCCCGGCCAGGCCAATGCCTGGCGCCGGGAGCCCTATTACGGCCAGCTCAAGCGCTGGGCGGTGGCCTCGGTGCCGTTGCGCCGGCATGTGCTGGTGCACGTCAACAAGACCACCACGGTGGTCCTGCCGGACCGCGACGTCAGCCTCGGGGTGGTCGGGCCGGACGAGCGGATCGTCTCGCACGACCGGATGACCCCGCAGGGGCCGAGTTTCGACGTGCAGAAGGTCAAGGCCGCGTAAGGGCCTTGCGGCCCCCGCCGGTTTGCCCGACTGATCGGGCATGACGACGATCCACGATTTCACCGTTCCCGCGGCGGACGGGAGCCCGTACCCCCTCGCGCAGCATCGCGGCGAGGTGCTGCTCATTGTGAACACCGCCTCGCGCTGCGGCTTCACCCCGCAATATGCCGGGCTGGAGGCGCTGTGGCGGGCGCACCGGGCCGAGGGGCTGACGGTGCTGGGTTTCCCCTGCAATCAGTTCGGCGCCCAGGAGCCAGGGGACGCCGCCGAGATCGCGAGCTTCTGCTCCCTGACCTACGATGTCAGCTTTCCCGTGCTCGGCAAGATCGCGGTGAACGGCCCAGAGGCCGAGCCCCTGTTCGACCACTTGAAGCAGGCCCGCTCAGGGCTGTTCGGCTCCAAGGCGATCAAGTGGAATTTTACGAAGTTTTTGGTCGGCCGGAACGGCGCGGTGATCGCCCGGTTCGCGCCGTCGGCCAAGCCCGCCTCACTGGAGGGGAAGGTGCGGGATGCGCTGGCTCAGCCGGCGGGGTGAGCGGTCGGCGCGACGATCGCCACCGTCATTGCGAGCGGAGCGAAGCAACCCAGTGAAGCGCCACCTTCGGGGATCGCGCGCTGCCCTGGGTTGCTTCGCTCCGCTCGCAATGACGGCCGTGAAAGGTCGGGCCGCGACTCAGGCCGGCTCGCCCTCTACGACACAGCGCGTCTCCGCCGCCAGCCGCAGCAGGCTCCGCAGCGGCGCGATCCGCGACGGGCGCATCGAGTCGCGCAGGATGCCCACCAGGAACCGCGCCTCGGCGATCTTGTGCAGGGTCGGATCCGCGGCGCCGGCGATCAGCGCCTGACGTTCCAGCCGCGACAGGGCCGCGAACAGCGCCTCGCGGGCCTCCGCGTCGTCGGACGCGTGCTTGGTGGCAAGGAGCGCAGCGAGTTCATCTTCGAAACGGTTACGATGACAAGGATCGGCGCGCATTGGTGATCCGATGACTGAATTCTTCGGACCCTAAGTCAATCCTCGCGGGATGTCAGCCGGCTCCGCTTTGGTGCGGCAGCGAGTTCGGGATTGTTGCGCAATTGCATCTGCGCAATCCACCCTGATTTGGTTCAGACACTGGCGATGAGCTCGGCCGCGGCCTCGAATTCCACCCGGCGGATCGCCAGCCGCGCTTCGGCCTCGGAATCGCGGCCCCAGACAGCCGCCTGATAGGTCTCATCGACATGGGCGGCGTCCCAGGCCTCCGCCGGGGTCAGCCGGCCGCGCAAAACCGCGAGCGCGATCAGCAGGGAGCCGGTCAGCGTCGTCAGCGTGTGCAGGCCGGCCAGCCGGAACGGGCTCTCCACCGCGGCGACCGCCTCGGACAGCGCCCGGACGGTGTCGGGCGGTTGCTCCACATGCATCACGCCCTCGCTGAGGATCACCCGGGCACCGAAAGTCTCCCGGGCCCAGTCGAGGATCGGATCCCAGGCGGCGGCCTGAGCCGAGACCAAGCGCTCCGGATCCCCGGCCCGATACGCGACGAGGTCGGTGCCCGCATAGGCGCAGAGATCCTCGACCACCGCCGCGTGCCGGGGGGCGACGCCGTCGATGCTGGTATTCGCCAGCCGGGTCAGCGGCATCCTGGCCGGGTCGATCGCCATCTCCTGGGCCGCCCATTCGGCCGCGACCTTCTCCGCCAGGGCCCGGGTCGGCAGGCTCAACGGGTTGCGGGCGGGGGTGTTGGCCGGACGGCCGTCGAGGGTCAGCCGGAACCCGTCCGCACCCTCGGCGAAGCCGGCCTCCTTGTAGAATCGTTTCGGCAGGGCGGGCTTGGCATGGCCGCGGGCCGACCGCATCGGGTCGGGTCGTTCCGAGCCGCCCGGTTCGCCGAGCCAGTCGTTCGTCAGATCGCTCATGGATCCGAGATAGGGGTTTTGGGGTTCGTCGGCGAGCCTCGCTGGACATCGCACCGTCATTGCGAGCGGAGTGAAGCAACCCAGGGCGGCGAGCGTTCTCCGAGCGGTGCGAGTCCCTGGGTCGCTTCGCTACGCTCGCAATGACGGCGAAGCGGGCGGGCTCGGAGGCCCCCCCCCGGAAAACAGCCCCTCCAGCGCACCGGCGCTCGAGACCACCGTGACCGCCCCGGCCCCGTAGAGGGCGCCGGCCGGGTGATAGCCCCAGCCGACCCCGATGGCGACGGCCCCGGCCGAGACGCCCATGCCGATGTCGAAGGTGGTGTCGCCGACCATGATGGTGGCCTCGGGGGTGCAGCCGGCCTCCGCCATCGCCTGGCGCAGCATGGTCGGGTCGGGCTTCGACGGCGCGTCGTCGGCGCTCTGGGTGGTGGCGAACCAGTCGGCCCAGCCGTGATGCTCGATCAGGCGGTCCACGCCCCGGCGCGACTTGCCGGTGGCGAGACCGATCAGCACGTCCTCGCGGGCATGCAGCCGGGCCAGCAACTCGCCCATCCCGGGAAACAGCGGCTCCTCGTAGGCGGGATCGACCCGCAGGCGGTTGTAGGCCTGTTTGTAGCTCTCGGAGAGCTCCGCGATCGGCCCGTCCTCTCCGACGAGGCGCCGGAACGCCTGCGGCAGAGACAGCCCTACCACCGAGAGCGCTTCACGCCGGCCCGGGGCCGGCAGACCGTTCTCCGCGAAGGCGAGCCCCTGCGCGGCGACGATCAGGTGCTGGCTGTCGACCAGGGTGCCGTCGACATCGAAGACGATGAGCTTCATCGCCCGGGCGCCCCCGGCACGGGGCGGCCGGTCACGGCTTGCGGCCCGGCTGGACCGGCTGGGCGGCACCCGGCTGCGCCGCCTGGCCGTGGGTGCGCTCGTAACCGAGCCGGCAGCGGATCAGGAACCGCCGCCGGCGGCCACCGCGCAGGCCGCGCTGATGGGAGGCGCGGTTGCAGGCCGCGTAGGACCGCCGCCGACGCTCGGCCCGGCCGCTCGACGCCGGACGCGGCACGGCCTGCGGCTGGGCCGCGGACGGGGCAGGAGTCGCGGCCGGAGGCGGCACATCGGCCGCGGGGATCGGCTGAGCGGGCTTCGGCGCGTTGGCCGGCGGGGCGGCATTCGCCGGCGCGGCCGGCTTGGCGGCCTCGCCCGGCGCGGCATGGGCAGCCGGCCCGACCAGGCAGAGGGCGGCGAGGCAGGCCAGCGTCGCGAGCTTCATGCGTCAGGGTCTCGAACCGCGGGAAATCGGCCCCGCGGCGGAACGGCGGGTCACGGATCAGCATATGAGGCGAGGCGGCCGATTGCCAAGGCGTGCCGGGCGCGACACCTCCGGATCGCGGGCCGCGCGTCACCGGATTTTTCGGGCGGTCGACCCGCATGAGCGCGCCATGACCCTCGTCCTGCTCCCCGGCTTCATGACCGATCCCGACCTCTGGACGGACATGCTCCCGCACCTCGCGCCCCTCGGGCCGGTGCAGCACGGCGACCTCACCCGGGACGCCGGCATCGACGCCATGGCGCACCGGGTCATCGCGGAGGCGCCGGAGCGATTCGCCCTGGTCGGCTTCTCGATGGGCGGCTACGTGGCGCGGGCGATCGCCCGGCTCGCGCCCGAGCGGGTCCGGGCGCTGGTGCTGATCGCGACCTCGGCCCGGGCCGACACCCCGGCCCAGGCGCGCCGGAAGGCGGCGGCGGTGGCGAACGTCCGCAGCCAAGGGTTCTCAGGGCTCAGCCGGACGGCGATCCTGGGCTCGGTCCATCCGGACCGGGTCGGCGACGCGGCCCTAATCGCCCGCATCCGCGCGATGGGCGACCGCCTCGGCGGGGACGTGTTCCTGCGCCAGGCCGGGCAGCCGCGCGACAGCGACCTGGACCGGCTCGGCGCCATCGCCTGCCCGACCCTGGTGGTCGCCGCCGCCCAGGACGGCCTGCGCAGCCTCGACGAGGCGCGAGAGCTGCAGGCCGGCATTCCCGGCGCTACCCTGACGGTGATCGACGGCTCCGGCCACATGCTGCCGATGGAGGCCCCCGACGCCCTGGCGGAGGCGATCGTGCCGTGGCTGCGGGCTCAGCTCTCCGGCGCCTCGACGATCGGGTCGTAGCGGGAGGCGTCGAAGCCTAGAAGATTCCAGCTCTGGGCCATGTGCGGCGGCAGCGGCGCGCTGACATCCACGGGCCGGCCGGTGCGCGGATGCGGGATCACGATCCGGCGGGCGAGCAGGTGCAGCCGGTTCTGGATGCCGCCAGGCAGCTCCCAGTTCTCCACCGAGAAGTATTTCGGATCGCCGACGATCGGGTGGCCGATATGGGCCGCGTGGGCGCGCAGCTGGTGGGTCCGCCCGGTCACCGGCTTGAACGACAGCCAGGACAGTTTTTGGGCGGCCTGATCGACCATGGCGTAATAGGTCAGGGCGTGGCTCGCGCCCTCGTCGCCGTGCTTGGCGACCCGCATGCGCGCATCGGCATCGGTCGGCTCGTCCTTGGCGAGGTAGGTCGAGACCCGCCCCTGCCGCACCCGCGGCACGCCCGCCGTGAGCGCCCAGTAGATTTTTCGCGCCGCCCGCGAGCGGAAGCTCTTCGCGAGGGTGGCCGCCGCCAGCCGCGTCTTGGCGATGATCAGGCAGCCGGCCGTATCCTTGTCGAGCCGGTGGACCAGCCGCGGCTTCTGGCCGTCCGGTCCAGTCAGCGCGGCGAGCAGCCCGTCGACATGGCGGACCGTGCCTGAGCCGCCCTGGACTGCGAGGCCGAAGGGCTTGTTGAGGATCATCATGTCGGCGTCCTCGTAGAGGATCAGCGAGCGGATGAACTCGGCATCGTCCTGCTCCCGGGCGGCGCTGCGCGGTCTCTCGGTCGGCTGGTCGAGGCGCAGCGGCGGCACGCGCACGCTCATGCCCGGCTCCAGCCGGTCGTTGGGCTTGGCGCGCTTGCCGTCGACCCGCAACTCGCCCTTGCGGACGATGCTCTGGACCCGGGTGAAGGGCAGGAGCGGGAAGCGCGCGGTGAGGAAGCGGTCGATACGCATGCCCGCCTCGTCCGGTTCCACCGTCAGGGTCTGTACCCCCGACGCGAGGGTCGCGGAGGCGGCGGCGCGCTGCTCGCGCCGGGTCGGGCCGGCGGGCGGGGCGGGGGGCGAAGACTTGGGTTCCGGACGCGACTCGACGGATCGGTTCTGCGCTTTCGCGGCCGGCCTGGCGCTCGGCCGGGGCGGCGCCTTGCGCGGGGGCGGGGCATCCTTGCGCTCGTCCCGGGCCGGCCGCGGCTTCGCGGCAGCCGCCGCGGCCGCAGCGACGGCGTGGGGCGTGCCCGGCGCGGTCCAGGGATCGCGCGCGCCGGCATCGTCGCCGCGATTGCGGGCGGCGCGCTCGGCGGCGTCGCGGGCGCTGGTGCGCGGGCCGGTGCGGGCGCGCTCGCTATACAGCGGGAACTTACCGGCCGGGGGCTTGCGCCCCTTCGGGCCGCCGCGTGGGGGTGGTCGTGTCGTCATGATTCCGCCAGCACCCGTCTCCGCTTCGGACGGAACGTCCGGGCGCATCGGCCGCGGCGTCGCGGAGGACCCGGACCGATGGGGTCGCCCGGCTCTAGCATCGCGGGGGCGCAGCGGCAAAGGCGACGGTGCCCAGCCTCACAACCCTCAGTACTTGAGCCCGGTGTCGCACAGCACCGTGACGGCGACCGCGTCGGCCGGCAGGCGGCCCGAGGCGAGCAGAGCCGCAGCCGCGCAGACATTGGCGGCAGCCGAGTAGCCGACATGCAGGCCCTCCCGGATCGCCAGCAGCCGGCGCCAATGGGCGGCCTCGTCGTCGGTGACCGAGACGGCGAGATCCATCAGCCCCGGATCCCAATGCGGCGGCACGCTGCCGTAGCCCGTCCCCTGCAGGACGTGGCGCGGCTTGGTGACGGGCTCGCCCGCGAGCGGCCGGCAGCCATCGGGCTCCACCGCCGCGCAGACCACCTGGGGGTTACGCGCCCGCAGCGCCGCCGCAACCCCGAGGAAGGTCGCCCCAGTCCCCACGGACGCGACCCAGGCATCGACCCGGCCACCGGACTGCGCCCAGATCTCCGGGCCGGTCGTGTCCCGGTGGATCCCGACGCCTTCCGAGGCGTGGAACTGATCGACGTAGAAACCGCCGCGTTCCCGGGCGAGTCGCCCCGCCTCTTCGGCGGCGGCCGCGACATCGGCCCCGGTCACCTGCCCGGGCAGGCCATCGACCTGCGGCACCAGGACGACCTCCGCCCCGAGGGCTTCGAGCATCCGCGCCCGCTGCGGGCTGTTCCCCGCCGACAGGGTGACGACCAGCGGATGCCCGAGCGCCGCGCAGGCCACGGCGAGGCCCGCCCCCATATTACCGCTGGTCATCTCGACCACGGGCGCCCCCCGGACCAGGCGGCCATCCGCCCGGGCGGCGAGCAGGATGGCCCGGGCCGCCCGGTCCTTCACGCTCCCGCCGGGCTGCATGAACTCAGCTTTGGCCAGGATGCGGCCCGGCCCCGGATGGGCTCGGTCGAGGGCGATCAGGGGCGTGTTGCCGATCAGATCGAGGGCCGATGGGGTGATCGCAGGGGGCACGGAGGCGGACTCGGCGCGGCTGATCCCACCGGGAAGCTTAGCAGCGGCTTCCTGCAGGTGACAGGGACCGGAATGGGCCGCACATCCCTGCGGTCCGACGCGTCCGAGGCTACGGCCGCCCCTCGGCAAGAAGCCGCGCCTTGAGCCCGCTTGGATAGAGCTCGGGCCCGCCGTCGCGATCCAGCTCTTCCAGATCGTACCAGCGCGCGACGCAAGCCGTGCCGCAATCCTCGTGGAAGACGATACACTCCTGCGTGTCGAGCGGGCCGGGCGGCAGGGCGACCGGGAACAGGAACAGCACCTCGTGGCCCGGGCTGCCCTCGTGCGTGTAAAGATTTTCCATCATGAACGGCGCGCCGAGCACCTGCACCGTGAGGCCGAGTTCCTCCCGGAATTCCCGCACGAGCGCCGCCTCCGCCCGCTCGCCGAACGCGACGCTGCCCCCGAGCGGCCGCACGCCCTTCAGGCGCCCGTCGTCGGCATAGACCTCCGCTACGAGCAGCCGACGCCCCCGCCAGGGCAGGCCCAAGGCCTTCACGCGAATCTCCGAAGGCGGGCGCCAGATGGTCATGCGGGCGTCGTATCCCGCCCCTCGGAGCGCGACAACGATCGGAGCTGCGGGGGACCTGGCAGGATCTTCTAGACTGGATCGTATCGCCGTTCCCCGCTGCGCCGTGCACCGACGCATCCGACACGGCGCGGAATTTCGAATGGTCGTGTGGTGTTTCGACTCCGAAAGCTCGCAGGCGAAGGCCGTGACGGCTCGCCTGTCGGATGATCGGAATGGAGTACTTGGCCGCGCTCGCCGCAATGCTGGTGTAAGGTCTTAGCAGGTTTCGCAAAGGTGCTCAGCGGGGTCCTAAAGCAGGCCCGCGTTCGCCTGCCCAGCGGGGCTGCTCAGGAAGGACATACAGTCAAGTCCTTCCGTCATCTCGGTAACTGGGCCCGGCATTCCGAATGCCGGACCGCGCAGATGCGGCCAGCGAACCTCAACTGGCGGCGCGCTGACGATTGGAAGCGACGATCTGGGGTTTTGTCCTGACAAGCTGGGGCCCCGTCTTCTTCGGCTGGGACCTGGCCCTGGCGAGCAATTCGTCCTGCATTTTCTTCTCGCGCCTGCGCACCAGAGCGATGTCGAAGCGGCTCTGCATCTCCATCATCATTTCCATATTGAACCCGAACGCCTTCTCGATTCGAAAGGCCAGTTCGGCATTCAGCCCTGTCTTCTCATTGAGGAAATCGGACAGCGATTGACGGGTGATACCGAGCATGCTGGCCATGCCCATCACGGTCAGGTTGTTCGGCTCAAAAATATTGCGCCGGAGAAACCCACCCGGATGGCATGGATTTTCCAATCTGTAGACTGTGCTCACACCATTCTCCTCTAAAAATCTGCGAGGGATATCCGGCCCGATGGACGGGTTTTTCAGCACCAACAGAATAATGCATCACCTACCCCACATGTCAGTAAATATACCGGCTCGCTGGGGTAATCTTCTATGAAGTACGTTACTCGCCTATCGTTTTGCAATTTTCACTACCCGCCAAGACAGCATGGTTTCTCGAACGATTGGCGAAGCGGCGAGTATCAAGGGGACCGCGCGATGTCAATCAACGCAGAATGCGAGTGCACAATTCACAAAACAACCAGGATGACCTAATCTGTGTAATGCAGAATAGAACATCGAAAAAAACACCTCCTCCCACGAACGTGGCAGCAAAGCCAGAAAGAGAACGTCCTACGGTCTTAGAATTTTCTTTTTTGACGATCGCGCGACAAAATTTCGTACGGGCAACATCGCCGGCAGGTGCGGTTGTCCACAGGTTCGGCGAAACGCCAACCTCAGGCTTAACAGGGCCCTGACGGGTCCCCTCGGAGATCGAAAAGCAAGCTCGGCGGTGCAGAGTTCGCTCCCGGACCCCGCGCCAGACGCATTTGCAAATGCTGCGCCCTTCATCCCCACGCCACCGAGTCATGGCCACGGGAAGATGGGGCAAGGGCCGCCACGGCCTCGCTCAAGATCTGAGGCACGGCAGTCACGCGGTGCAACAGGATCAGTTCCCAACGACGCGACAGGTCGTCCGCGATGGGAGCTGCTCGGAGAGTGGAAACGTCCGCCCGCAGCTTATGCCCACGGCCAAGCGTTCCGGATGCCCGGCCGGGGCAGCGATAGGTCAACGTCATCCGAACGCGTACACGCGCTTGACGATCGGCTGAGAACGTCTGGCGGACGCCTGGACTCCAGTTCTAGCCGCGAGTTCGCGCTGGATGTTCGACTCGCGCTTGCGGGCTTCGGCGATGTCGAAGCGGGTCTGCATGTCCATCAGCGTTTCCATCCGGCACCCGAACACCTTCTCGAGGCGCAGGGCCAGTTCCGCCGTGAGGGCGGTCTTCTCAGTGAGGAAGTCGGACAGCGATTGGCGCGTCACGTTGAGCAAGCTGGCCGCGGCCATGACGGTCAGGTTGCGCGGCTCCAGAATATTGCGGCGCACGAACCCGCCCGGATGGCCTGGATTTTCCAGTCGATAGGTGATGCTCATCGCGTCCTCCTTGTCGATAACGGCCTGCGTTACATCCCTCGAAAGAGAAATAGCCCGCGGCCCTGAGGAACGGCGTGTTGCGTGGCACCTCAATTGACCGCAGCGACTCGTTTACGCGACAGATCATCACTGGTTCCACAGAAATAATATCGACTCAACTTACGGGGCAAAATGCAATTGAAACACCTATCCGAAACGATTGGGTAAAATGCAACTTTGATAGGCGAGCGACGCGACAAAAACATCAAAAATAAGAAATATTTTTGCCGATAAGATGCCAAATATTGCCAACGCCGGCTCATCAAGACCGGTCGCGCAGCGCGCCTCCATTCGTGCGTCCAGCCCACCCGGCCTCGGGCGCCAGCGGCTCGGCGACAACCGCAGATATCCACACGCTTGACGCCCCGCCGCCATACAGCCAAGCTACGGCCTGACGGTTCCCTTCGGGGATCAAAAGGGAACGCGGTGAGGGAGTCTTTCCCGAAACCGCGGCTGTCCCCGCAACTGTGAGCGGTGAGCCCTTCACCACCACGTCACTGGGTTCTTTGGCCCGGGAAGACGGTGCGAGGGCGGCGACCCGCGAGCCAGGAGACCTGCCGTCAGCCGTGGTCACACGCGAAACGCGCTGGGCGGGGTGTCCTGGCGGGTGTCGAGCCGGTCGTGCGCGAGCACGGTCGGCGCGGCCTCGTTCGCGGTGACGTGCCACAGCAAGCGCGCCCGCGTCCCGGTTCTCGATGCCCTCCTATGTCGTGCCGATCCCGGCCGCGTTCCCGCGCGGCCCGATCCTTCGTCCGAGGCCCTGCGCCGTGGCGGAGCGGGTTCCAGCACGCACTGATGATTGCAATGTTATTACGTTGCCTTTAGGGCATCCGGGCCGGCGGTCGCCGCGCACGGACCTACACACGCCATGTCACGATCCAACAACCCGCCCCGCAGCCGGAGCGCGTCGCTCTGCGGTGCCCTCCTCACCTTCCTGGCAAGCCCGGCCGCATCCCAGGAGACCGTCGCCCTCGATCAGCTCTCCGTCGAGGGGGAGGGCGGCGTCAGCCTGACCCGCGCCGCCCCGATCGGGCTGAACCTGCGCACCCCCGACCGGACCGCGAGCCGGCTCGGCCTGACGCCGCTGGAGACACCCGCAAGCGTCGACATCGTGTCCGGCGAGACCGCGCGGCTGCGCGGCCAGGACACGATCGCCGAGGCCGTGACGCAGGACGCCACCGGCATCACCACGATCGCGGCGCCGGGCAACGGCAACGGCGCGTTCACTGCCCGCGGCTTCGCGGGGCCGAACTCGATCCAGCAGCTCTACGACGGCACCCGCTTCTATGTCGGCGCCAACACGGTCACGTTCCCGTTCGACACCTGGAACGTCGAGCGCATCGAGGTGCTGCGTGGGCCGTCCTCGGTGCTCTACGGCGACGGCGCCATCGGCGGGGTGATCAACGTCGTGCCCAAGAAGCCGGTCTTCGTGCCGATCAACACCGCCCGCGCGGTCATCGGCACCGACGGCGTCGCGCGGCTTGCGCTGGATTCCGGCGGCGCGCTCGGCCGGGAGGAATTCGGCGAGACCTTCGCGTATCGTCTCAACGTCAGCGGCAACCGCGCGGATGGCTGGATCCGGCCGGAGGGCGATTTCCGCAACCTCGCGGTCTCGGCCGCCCTTCTGTTCCAGCCGAGCCCGGACCTCGCCTTCACGGTCAGCCACGATCTCGGCTACCAAGAGCCCACGCGCTATTGGGGCACGCCCCTGGTCGAAGGAAAAATCCCGGACCTGATCCGGTTCAACAACTACAACGTCCGCGACGCGAAGATCACCTGGGCGGATAACTGGACCCAGTTCAAGACCGAGTGGACGCCCTCGGCCGACATTACCGTGCGCAACACCGCCTACCGTCTCACCAGCCGGCGTCACTGGCTCGATACCGAGCAATACAGCTACAACCGCGGGACTGGACTGGTCGATCGCGGCGATTATCTTGAGATCTACCACAGCCAGGAGCAGGTCGGGAATCGCCTGGACGCCAGCGTCAAGGGCAGCCTGTTCGGCCTGCCGAACGCATTCGCGGTCGGGTTCGACGTGAACCACATCGACTTCCGCCACACGAACAATTTCTACTTCGACCAGCCCACCAGCGTGCCGCTGACCGGCTACGATCCGGGCTATTTCCCGCAGGACGGTCGGGCGCGTCCGGCCTACGCCACGCAGACCAGCCAGGCCTCGGTCTTCGCCGAGGACCGGGTGATCCTGTCCGAAAAACTCTCGTTCCTCACGGGCGTGCGGCTCGACGTGCCGACGCTGCAACGGCAGGACCTGCAGACCGGATCGCAATTCGAGAAGACCTACCGGGCCCTCGGCTATCGGTTCGGCCTCGTCTACAACCCGACGCCGGACAGCGCGCTCTACGCGCAGTACAGCTTCGCCACCGACCCGGTGAACAGCCTCATCACGCTCAATCAGTCGCTCGCGGGGTTCCAGCTCGCCACCGGCACGCAGATCGAAATCGGTGCCAAGGGGCTCGCCTTCGACGGAGCCCTCGAATGGACGGTGGCTGGCTACCGGATCGTCAAGGACAACCTGATCTCGGCCGTGCCGGGCCAGCCGACGCTGTCGACCCAGGTCGGGAGCCAATCCTCCCAGGGCTTCGAGCTGGCGCTGGGCTGGCAGTTCGCCCCCGGCTGGCGGCTCGACGGCAATCTCGCGCTGCTGCACGCGCAATACGACGCCTTCGACCAGAGCGTGAACGGCACGACCGTCTCGTATGCCGGCAACCAGCCGATCGACGTGCCCGAGCGGGTCGCCAATCTTTGGCTGACCTGGGATTTTTCGCGCGACTGGACGGCGCGCGTGGGGCTCCAGAATGTGGGACAGGTCTACAGCGATTTCTCCAACACGGCCCGGCGGCCGGCCTACAACCTCGTCAATCTTGTGCTCGACCATCAAGTGACTGCGGATTCGCGCCTGAGCCTGCGGGTCTACAACCTGTTCGACAAGGTCTACGCGATCAGCGGCAACGCCGTGAACGGCGTCGGCACCAACTGGCTGCTCGGCCGGCCGCGCTCGGTGGAGCTCGCCTACACGGTGACTTGGTGAGGCGCTGGGCCGGCAAAATCGCGCGCCGCTGGCTGCTCCTGTTCCACCGCTGGGCGGGGATCGCAACGGCCCTGTTCTTCGCCCTGTGGATCGGCTCCGGGCTGGTGATGCTCTACGTGCCGTTCCCGGCGCTCACGCCGCCTGAGCGCCTCGCGCGCCTGGCACCGATCGCCTGGGGCGACGTCGCGGTCGCGCCCGATGCGGCGCTCCCGGCCGGCGGTGTCGCGGGCGTGCCGGCGGCGTTCGACCTGGAGATGCGCGGCGCCGAGCCGGTCTACCGGATCACCGGTCGCGACGGGGCGCGGGCGACGATCTCAGGCCGGACCGGCACGCGGCTCGGCCCGGTCGACGCGGAGGCGGCCTTGCGGCTCGCCGCCGGGGAATGGCCGGGCGCCCGCGTCGAGCCGGTGGAGCGGGACCAGTGGACCGTCACCGCCCGCTACGACCCGCTCCGGCCGTTCCACAAGGTCGCCCTCGGCGATCCCGCGGGGACTGAGCTCTACGTCTCGCAGGTCACCGGCGAGATCGCCCTCGACACGACCCGGTCCGAGCGCGCCTGGAACTGGCTCGGCTCGGTGCCGCACTGGATCTACCTGACGCCTTTGCGCGCCCGGGCGGAGCTGTGGCGCACGGTGCTGCTGTGGCTCTCGGGCTTGGCCGCCCTCGGGGCGCTCAGCGGCCTCACCATCGGGATCTGGCGCCTGCGCCTGCGCCGCCGCTACGCCAGGGGCACCGTGACGCCCTATCGCGGGCTGGCGCGTTGGCACCACCTGTTCGGCCTCGTGGGCGGGCTGGGGCTCGGGGCGTTCATCCTGAGCGGCTGGATCTCCATGAACCCGAACCGCTGGTTCGCGTCGAGCGCCCCGCCCGGCGGAATGAGCACCGCCTACGTCGGGACGCCCGGCGCCATCGGCGTCGATGTCCGGCGACTCTCAAAACTCGCCGGCCCGGACGCCCGGGCCGTACGCTTCACCGCGATCGGCGGCCGCTGGTGGCTGATCGCCGAGGCGCCCGGCAGCCTCTGCGCCGTCGCCCCGGACGGCGGCCCTGGTCCCGACGCCGCCACCCTGGCGGAAGCCGCCGCCGCGGCCATTCCGGAGGGACACCTCCGGGCCGCCCGGCAGATCGTCGATTACGATTCCTACTGGTATCCGCACGGGGTGGACCCGCGGCCCCTGCCGGTCCTGCGCCTGCGCTTCGACGACCCGGCCGCCACCTGGCTCCACATCGACCCGCGCGACGGCACGATCCTCCAGCGGCTGGACCGCTCCGGCCGCATCAACCGCTGGCTGTTCGACGCCCCGCACCGCCTCGACCTGCCGTTCCTCACAGGCCGGCCCGCCCTGCGCGACGCCGCGCAGTGGGTCCTGAACCTGCTCGCGGCCGGGATCGCGCTCACCGGCCTCGTGGCGGGTTGGCGGCGGCTGGGCCGGAGTTTCCGTTCGGTGGCTCGCTGAGCGGAGACACGCGACGGCCCAGCAAACCACACCGTCATTCCGGGGCCGCGAAGCGGAGCCCGGAATCCAGAACCATAGGTGGAGCAGGCGCTTGCACCGTCGCCGGTTCTGGATTCCGGGCTCGCCTGCGGCGCCCCGGAATAACGGGCTGTGCGCCTCCCTAGCGCACCGAAGAGCGGCATTCAGTTACAAGGCGTCGACTTGAGTTTGGCTACGCCCTTCCGCCTCACGCGCGTGGCGATGCGGCGCCATACCCCGCGATCCGGGTTATATCCCGCTCTTCCGCCGTGAGCGCCGGCGCGACGGACGTCCCGGTCCGCGCCGAGATCAGGGCCGCCTCGATGCAGGCCATCACCTGAAGCGCCTCCAGCGCCGCTGAAGACTCGATCGCGCCCCGGGTGAGCTGGCGCGCCACGCCTTCGTAGTAGCGCCGCTGGTCGCCGGCGACCGCCGGCATACGCTCCACATGCCCGGTGCCGTCGTGGATCGCGAGCCCGTCCGGATCCGCGCCCCATCCCGACGCGCCAGGGGCCATGCCGGCCAGGAGCTGCTGCTCCTGGATATCGAGGCGCTCCTTAATGAGGCTGCCAGCCTCGCCGTGGACGACGAAGCGGGGCGATCCGCCGGCGACCAGCATGCTGGCCTGCAACACCACGCGCAGGTCCGGATAGTCCAGCACCACATGGGCCCAATCGTCGGCGAGCGCACCGGGACGCAGTCGCGCCAGGTTGGCGGTCATCCGGTCGGGTAGGCGGAACAGCTGGAGCGCTTGATCGACGAGGTGGGGCCCGAGATCGTACCAGATCCCGCCGCCGGGGCCGGCCCCCTCCCGCCACCGATCGCGGACCTGTGGGCGGAACCGGTCGAAATGCGATTCGAAGTGCCGGACCTTGCCGATGGCACCCGCGGCGATGGCTTTTCGGACGGTGAGATAATCGCTGTCCCAGCGCCGGTTGTGGAAGACGGACAGCATCCGACCGTGGCGCCGCGCCAGCGCGACCAGGCCGCGCGCCTCCGCAAGGTCGAGGGTGAAGGGCTTGTCGACGACCACGTGCTTGCCAGCCTCCAGAGCGATCCGGGCCAGGGGCGCGTGCGTGTCGTTGGGCGAGGCGATCACCACGAGGTCGACGCCGTCCGACGTGGCGACCGCGGCGGGATCGGTGACGACGGCCATTCCGGGCAGGTCGGACCGGACCTTGGCGGGGTCGCGCGATGCGACCACCCGGAGGTCGAGCGTCGGAACTGCCCGGATCAGCGGGGCGTGGAAGGTCTTGCCGGCATAACCGTAGCCGATCAGGCCGACGCGGATCGGTGCAGATGCGCTCGCCATTCAGCTCTCGTCCGGGCCGGCCATCGGGACGGCGCGATTATAGCCGCGCGACCGCTCGGGTTCACAGCCTCGGCAGCATGGAGCATCTTCCGGCCGTTCGATCGGAGGCCGCTGTCAGCACGGCCCTCACCGTCATCACGAGCGCAGCGAAGTGACCCAGTGATGCGCCACCTACGGGGATCGCGCGCCGCCCTGGGTTCTCCCTAGAACCGCGCGGTCAAAAACAACCGCACGTTCCGGCCCGGCAACAAAATCTCGTCCTTCTTGAACGAGGTCGAGTTGCGGATGTCGGCGTCGAGCAGGTTGCGGCCCTGGACGCCGAGGGTGATCGTGCTTGCGCCGTAGACCGCCGGGTCGATCGCCTTCGTGTAGCTCAGCTCGGCGCGCAGGTCGTCGTAGCCGGGGGTGGGGGTCTCGAACAGGGCGGTCGCCTGGTGGTCGAAGGCGTGGAGCAGGTTCACCCGGGCGAACCAGCCGTCCGCCCGCAGGTAGACGCCGCCGCCGAGCCGGTAGGGCGGGATGCGCGGCACGTTGGTGCCGTTGTCGAACTGGGCGCGCACGAAGTCGAACTGCGCCTCGATGCCGGCAAAACCGTTGCCGACCGGCAGGAGGTCGTACTGGCCGATGATCTCGGCGCCGTAGAAGGTGGCGTTCTGCTGCTGGTAGACGACCTGCCGGTTCTCGGTGTCGCTGCCGCAGGAGGCGAAGTCGTCGCCGCAGGTCAGCCCAGTGAAGTTGCGGTAGATGAAGCCGGTATAGCGCGTGTAATAGCCGGTGGCGTCGAGGCGCAGCGGCCCCTCGGCCCGGCGGATGCTCGCCTCGATCGTGCGGGCGCGCTCCTTCTTGAGGTCCGGATTGCCGATCTCGAAGGTCGCGGTGGCGTCGTGCGGCCCCTGCGAGAACAGCTCGTAGCCGGTGGGTCCGCGCTCGACATAGGAGCCGTTGAGGCTCGCCACGAAGCCGAAGGGCAGGTCCTGGAGGGCGCCGATGCTGGCGCTCTTCGGGGCGAAGCGCCGGGTCCGGGCGTATTGGAACGGATCTTGTCCGTCGACCGGGGTGAAGTCCGCGGGGAATTGCGCGGCCGTGCTCGACAGCCGATCGACCTCGTAGCGGCCCGCCGCCTGGAGCCGCGTGCCGGGGCGCAGCTCCAGCTCCTCGAACAGGTAGACCGCGTTGGCCCGGGACTCGGTCTTGGGCAGGAACGATTCGAGCTGGGTGTTGATCACCCGCCGGTCCGACTGGAAGCCGAGCGCGCCGGTGAGCCGGCCGAAGGGCGTATCGACCGGGACGTGCTGGAGCTCCAGGCGCCCCTCGGCCTCGCGGTTCTTGAAGATCGCCTGGATGCCCTCGATCCCGTCCTCGCCGATGCCGACCTCGTTGTGGCGGTAGACCGAGTAGCCCGCCCAGTAGCGGATCACCTCGAACGGCCCGTCCAGTGGCCGGTACTCGCCCCGCGACAGGACACGGTCCTGGTTCGGGGTCAGGCGGGTGCGGTCCTGTTCGGCCACGCCGCCCGGGATCGCGTAGATCGCGTCGTAGTGGCTGAACGAGATTCCGACGAAGCCGCGGTCGCCGATCGCCGAGATGCCAACCGCGCCGCCCTGCGATTCGTTGTAGGAGTTGCGCTGGATCCCCCCGGGGATCGCGTAGCTGTCGTTGGCGGTCCGGAACCCGTCGGCATGGACCGCGATCCCGTCGCCGCCGGCATCCACGGTGGCGGCGCCGAGCCGGCCGTTATCGACGCTGGAAAAGCCGCTGGTGACCTGCCCCTGCACGCCGTTGGCCGGGATGAAGGTCGGCACCCGGTTGTTGTCGGCCGAGACCACGCCGCCGATGGCGCCGGAGCCGTAGCGCAGGGTCGCGGGACCGCGGATCACCTCGATCCGGTCGGAGACCAGCGGGTTCACCGGCACCGCGTGGTCCTCGCCGAGATCCGAGACGCCGCCGTTGACGATGCCGTTCTCCTGGATGCGCACCCGGGCATTGTCGAGGCCGCGGATGATCGGCCGCGAGGCCGCGCCCGGCGCGTAGGTGGTGGAGGAGATGCCGGGCCGGTCGAACAGGGCGTCGCCCAGGGTCCGGGGCTGGTCGCGGGCGATCTGGTCCTGGGTCACCACGGTGACGGGCGAGAACGTATTGGTCGCCACCGGCAGGATGCCGGTCTGGAGCGGGGCCGTGGTCCCGACCGTGGGCTGACCGGTCTGGATCGGGCTGGGGCTAGTGACGCTGATCTGGTCGAGGGTCACAGCCGACTGCGCCTGCGCCGGAGCCGTCAGAAAACCGGTGCACAGGGGGGCGGACAGGATCGTGCCGGCCAGGAAAGCGAGACGGAGCGAAGAAGGCATCGAGACTCACACGGTGTTATAATGTTTCATTCACGCCTCGAAGTGGATTGATGCAAGGGCGGATCGCGTGTCCCGCAGCGATCGATTGGAAACGTTACATCATTGCAACATTCTGGTCCGGCGGCCTTTCACAGAGGCCTCCGGCGGCGGTTGACTTTGAAACGTTATAACGTTTTTCTCGGACTATGACCAAGCCCGATCCCCGCCTTCCCGTCACCGTCCTCTCCGGCTTCCTCGGGGCCGGCAAGACGACGCTGCTTAACCATGTCCTCAACAATCGCGACGGCCGCCGGGTCGCCGTGATCGTCAACGACATGAGCGACGTGAACATCGACGCCGACCTCGTGCGGGCCGGCGGCGCCGACCTGTCCCGGACCGACGAGACGCTGGTCGAGATGACCAACGGCTGCATCTGCTGCACCCTGCGGGACGACCTGCTGGAGGAAGTCCGGCGCCTGTCCGAGGCGGGGCGGTTCGACTACCTGCTGATCGAGGGCACCGGCATCGCCGAGCCGCTGCCCATCGCCTCGACCTTCTCGTTCCGGGACGAGGCGGGCCGTTCGCTCTCCGATCTCGCCCGCCTCGACACGATGGTGACGGTGGTCGACGCGGTGAACCTGCTCAAGGATTACGGCTCGGCCGCCTTCCTGCGCGAGCGCGGCGAGACCGCGGGCGCCGAGGATACCCGCACCCTGGTCGACCTGCTGGTGGAGCAGATCGAGTTCGCCGACGTGGTGGTGATCAACAAGGCACCGGACGTCTCGGCCCAGCACCTCGCCCTGGTCCGCTCGGTGGTGCGCGGCCTGAACGCCGACGCCCATATCGTCGAGACCGATCACGGGCGTGCGCCCCTCGACGCGATCCTGGATACGGGGCGGTTCGACGAGGAGAAGGCGCAGGCTCACCCGCTCTGGTTCAAGGAGCTGTACGGCGCCCACGAACACGTGCCGGAGACGGAGGAATACGGGATTTCCTCGTTCGTCTATCGGGCCCGGCGGCCGTTCGATCCGGAGCGGTTCAACGCCTTCGTCAACGCGACCTGGCCGGGGCTGATCCGGGCCAAGGGCCATTTCTGGCTGGCGACGCGGCCGGACTGGGTCGGGGAGTTTTCGCTGGCGGGCGCCGTGGCTCGCGTTTCGGCGATGGGTTTCTGGTGGTCGGCCGTGCCGCGCCGGCGCTGGCCGGATGCGCTCGAGTTCCGCGAGCGCCTCGACGCGGTCTGGAGCGAGGTCTGGGGCGACCGGCGCCAGGAACTTGTGTTCATCGGCACCGGCATGGACCGGGAGGCGCTCACCGCCGCCCTGGATGCCTGCCTGGTGGAGACCGGCACGGATGCGGCCTTCGATCCGGACGCCTATCGCCACCTGCCGGACCCGTTCCCGGCCTGGAAGCGCGCGGCCTGAAGCGGAACCCGGCTGTCCGACATCATCCTGCGACAGGTTCATCCCGAGAGGTGGCACCCACCTTTCGGGATGATGCTTTTGAAGCTCTCAGATCGAGAGCGCCTCAGCCTCGTCTTCCGCCTCGATCTCGGCGTCGACCTCGGTGATCTGGCCGGAGGCGCCGGCCGCCTCGGCGAGGCCGCGGGCGGCCTTGCGCAGGAGCTTGCGCAGGCGGCGCCGGTCGGTCTTGTCGAGATGGTCGAGCAATTCCGCCTCAACCTCTTCCTGGATCCGCTCGATCGCCTCGGCCTTCGCCAGGCCGGCCTCGGTGAGCTGCACCCGGACCACGCGCCCGTCGCCCGATTCGGCCCGGCGCTCGACGATGCCGAGCGCCGCGAGGCGGGTCACCGTCTTCGAGGCGGTGGGGGGCCGCACCCGCAGGAGGGCGGCGAGATCGCCCATCGTCATGGTGCCGGCCGCGGCCAGGGCCTGCACCACCTGCTCCTGCCCGGCGAAGAGGCCGAGCTTGGCCAGCCGGTCGCCGGTGCGCGCCCGATGCAGGCGCGCCGCCTGCACCAGCGCCCAGCCGACGCTGCGCACGTTGGGCGGCCGCATCTTCTTGGAGGAGCCCTCCGACGCGGCCGCGTCCTTGATCTCACGATCGCGTTTCTGCCTGTCGCCCACCGGAGCGCCCGCATCTATGCCGGCGGCCGCCGGACCATCCTGAAGCTGCACGATCCACTCCCGTCCTGCGGCCGCTCGGGATCGTGTGGCGCGGACGGGTGACGCTGCGATGACGGGCGCCGAAAACCTGGTGCATCAGCAGGGCATCAGACGCTGGAGCCGGTCCAGGATATCCTCGCCCGTGCAGGGCCGGGCGATGAAGTCGGCATGCGCCGGCATCCGGGCCGGATCGGGGGCCGCCCGCCCGGACACGATGAGAATCGGCAATTGCGGGCGGGCCTCGGCCACCGCACTCGCCAAGTCGAAGCCGTCGGTCTTCCCCGAGAGCTGCACGTCCGTCACCAGCCCGCAGATATCCGGGCGCGCCTGAAGAATGCTGAGCGCCCGCTCGGCGGAGGCACATTGCACCGTGTCGTAACCGCCATCCTCCAGCACGTCCCCGAGGTCCATGATCGTCAGCGCCTCGTCCTCGACGAGGAGGATCACCGGCCGATCGCCGCCCGAAACCGTCTGCTCGCTCGCCACTGTACACTCCCTCCGGCAGCGTCCGGCGGCGTAGGCCGCCGCACGCATGGTCAGCCGTGAGCCCAACGGCAGAAACGGTTCCAGGTTGCAGGCCGCCGCCGCCGCGCCTCGCGGGACCGTGTTGCGGACGCGCTCAGGACAGGGCCGCCGCCTGCTCAGGCACCACGGCGACGACCGCCTCGATCAGCCGGTCGAGATCCGCCGGCTCGATGGTGAGGGCGGGGGTGAGATAGACGATGTCGCCGAACGGCCGCACCCAGACGCCCCGGTCGAGGAAGGCCGCCTTGAGGGCGGGGAGGTCGGGGGCGCGGGCGAATTGCACCGCCCCGATGGCGCCAAGGGTCCGGACATCCGCCACCCCGGGCAGGCCCTTCAGGCCGGCGAGCCCATCCGCGAGGCGGTGCGCGATGGCGCGGGCCTGGTCGAGGCGCGGCTCGGTCTCGAACAGGTCGAGGCTGGCATTGGCGGCCGCGCAGGCCAGCGGATTGGCCATGAAGGTCGGGCCGTGCATCAGCGCCGCGGCGGGATCCTCGGACCAGAACGCCTCGAACACCGCCGTCCGGGCGACCGTGGCGGCGAGCGCCATGGTGCCGCCCGTGAGCGCCTTCGACAGGCACATGATGTCCGGTACGATCCCGGCCTGTTCGCAGGCGAAGAGGCTGCCGGTGCGGCCGAACCCGGTGAAGATCTCGTCGGCGATGAGCGGCAGGCCGTGGCTGCGGGCGAGGCGCGCGATCGTCGCCAGCACTTCCGGCGGGTGCATGACCATGCCGCCCGCGCCCTGAACCAGCGGCTCGACGATCACGGCAGCCAGCGTCTCGCGATGGGCGGCCAGCGCCGACTCGAGCGCCGCGGTCTCGGCGGCGCTGCGCGGCAGATCGCAAAAAACCTGGCTGGGCAGGTAGGCGCCGAAGCGGCGATGCATGCCCTCCTCGGGGTCGCAGACCGACATCGCGCCCATCGTGTCGCCGTGATAGCCGCCCCGGAAGGCCAGCACCTTGGTCCGGCCGCTCACCCCACGGTTGAGCCACATCTGGGCGGCCATCTTCAGCGCGACCTCGACGGCGACCGAGCCCGAATCGCTGAAGAACACGTGGTCGAGATCCCCCGGCAGCAGCGCCGCGAGCCGCGCCGCCAGCCGCTCGGCCGGGGCATGAGTCAGGCCGCCGAACATGACGTGGGGCATCCGCGCCAGCTGGTCGGCGACCGCCTCGGCGATGTGCGGATGGTTGTAGCCGTGCACCGCCGTCCACCAGGACGCGATGCCGTCCACCAGCGCGCGGCCATCGGCCAGCACGATGCGGCTGCCCCGCGTCGCCACCGCCTCCAGCGGCGAGGGCGCCAACCGCATCTGCGTGTAGGGCCGCCACAGGTTTTTTTTGGAGGGGAGATCGGACGTCATGGCGCTGGGATGAGCGGCTTGGCGGGGGTGGTCAAGCGGAGCGCCCCCTCTGGTTTCGGTGCACCGCGACGCATATCCTCCACGCGCGGGAAGCGTAGTCCGTGATGACGGCCCGATGCCGGCCCGGGAGCCTGCGGGAATGCGCTGGTCGGATCTCTATCTCATGGCCCTCGGGCCGGTTCTCGCCCTGGCCGCGGGCCTGTTCATCTACCTCACGGCGACGATGGGACAGGCGAACCGCGCGCAGAAGACGCCCGGCGCCTGGGAAAAGCTTCGTCCCGTGCCGGGGCGCGGCGAAGATCGATAGCGCGCTGAAGCCAATCCGCGCCGCAGCGCTCGAGCGACAGCCGTCGTCACGCCCCCCGGCCCCCAACCCGGAAACCATGACTCGTCGCTCGCCACGTCGTCGCCAGCGCGAGGACGGTCAAGGGCAGGAGCGTCCAGGGCAGGCGATCGGCGCCGGCCCAATTCACCACCAATCCGCCGGCCACGCCGCCGCCCGCCACGGCCAGGTTGAAGACGGTGACGAAGATGGATTGCGCCACGTCGGCCTGCTCGCCGGCGCTATCGGCCAGTGCCGTCTGCAACAAGGTCGGGGCGCCTCCGAAGGTCAGGCCCCAGATCACGACGCCGACCAGAACCAGGACCGGCGATCCGTGCGAGAGCGCCAGCAGCAGCGCCGCGGCCGAGAAGGCGGCGAGGCTCAGCAGCGTCAGGGCGCGCAGGTGGCGATCCACCAGCACGCCCGTCGCCCAGATGCCGACGACCGACGCGCCGCCGAACACGAGCAGGATGAGATCGACCCTGAGATCGGTGCTGGTCGTGCCGAGGAACGGCGCGACGTAGGTGTACAGGCTGTTATGCGCGAGGATCCAGGCGAACAGCACCAGCAGGACGGTCCGGATGCCCGGGATCGTGACGACATCGCGCACCGGCACGCGCCGATCCCGCGCCTGACCGGGAAAGTCGGGCACGCCCAGCCGCACCCAGGCGAGCAGGAACAGGGCGACCGCGGACAGGATCCAGAAGACCGAGCGCCAGTCGGACAGGCTGCCGAGCCAGGCCCCGAGGGGCACGCCGAGAGAGAGCGCGATCGGCTGGCCGACGCCGACGATGGCAAGCGCGCGGCCCTGCAGATGCGACGGCGCCAGGCGCCGGGCATAGCCGGCGACCAGCCCCCAGACGACGCCCGCCGCCATCCCGGCGATGAAGCGTGCGCCGAGCGTCAGGCGAAAATCCGCGGAAACGGCTGTCACCGTGTTGAAGATCAACAGGCCCAGGATCGCCAGAAGGAACAGCGGGCGGCGGTTCCAGCTGCGCGTCGCGGCGATCACCGGGATGGCGGCGGCGACCGAACCCAGCGCGTACAGCGTCACCGTCTGGCCCGCCACCGCCTCGGAGACGCCGAGACCGGCACCGATTTGCGGCAGCAGGCCGGCCGGCAAGGTCTCGGTCATGATGGCCAGGAACCCCGCCACGGTGAAGGCAAGAAGCTGAACGACCGGGAGACGCCCGGAACCGGCCTCGTCTCCCACGGTCGATGGGCGCAGGGTTTCAGAGACCGTCATCGGAGCCCCCATCAGACCAAAAAAGATGCGGCAATGTCCTTGCCGCCATGGCCAGCCTGGTCCGCCCGCCGGAAGCGGGCGAGACCGGCTTCAGCCAAGTCGGCGCGGATGCCCGTTCCGGCGAGCGCTTCGACGACCAGCCCGGCATCCTTCAGCCCGTTCGCGACGGAAAAACTGGTGGCGTAGTCGCCGTTGAGCATCGCGCCGCCCTTGGCCTGGACATAGGGGCTGTCGAGCGGTCCGCCGGTCACGGCCTCGATCACCAGGGCTGGATTGAGGCCGAGCACCTTGGCAATGGCAAGCGATTCGGCCGTGCCGTGGGTGAGGGCGAACACGAACGCGTTGAGGGCGAGCTTGAGCCTGCTGGCCCCGCCCGGCGCCTCGGAGACCCAGAGCGTGCGCTGGCCGACGGCATCGAAGACGGTCTGGGCCTCGGGGCGCCGGCTGACCGGCCCGGAGGCGAGAATCACCAGCCGGCCCTGCTCGGCGGGCTGGCGGGTGCCCTGCACCGGCGCATCGTAGAGGACGAGGGTGTTTTCGGCGGAGAAGCCCGCGAGCGCCTCGATCGCGCCCACGCCGACGGTGCTGAGCTGGAGCCAGATTGCCCCCTTGGGCAGGCCCGGCAAGGCCGCCGTCATGGCTTCGCGCACGGCGGGACCATCTTTCAGAACCGTCACGACGATGTCGGCGCCGCGAACCGCATCGGCCGCCCGATCGACCGGCTCGGCGCCATCCGCCGCGAGGGCGCGGGCCTTCTCGGGCGTCCGGTTCCAGACCCGGACACGAAAACCCTTGCGGGCGAGGTTGCGGGACACGGCGGCGCCGATCAGGCCGGTGCCGAGGACGGTGACGGCCACCGGAGGCTTGCGATCTGTCATGGGTATCTCCTGCGCGCGCTAGTTTTGGAATATTCGTTCCATAATTGGCTAAAAAAAGGGGCGCTCACCTCAGCGCCGCCAAGGTCTGGTCGATGACGGCGATCAGCGTCGCACGATCCTGTGCGGGCGTCGTCTTAGCCAGCACCCGCAAGCCCTGCACGGCGTTGAACACGAACAGCGCCAGGGTCTCGGCATCCGCGGTGTCGCGGATCTCGCCCGCGTCCTGGCCGCGCCGGATCGTCTCCGCGATCCCCCGAATCAGGATGCTGAAATTGTCGCGCACGAGCTCGGCCACGTGCGGATCGCGACCGGACATCTCGATGGCGCTGTTGGTCGCCAGGCAGCCGCGCCTGTCCGATCCGGCGCAATCGGCCTCGACGATGCCCTCCATCAGGTCGCGCAGCCGCGCCAGGGGCGAGCCCGGCTGGCGAAGCTGATCGACATGGTCCTGCGCGCGCCGCTGGTAGCGCCGCAGCGCCTGCTCGAAGAGCCCGGTCTTGCTGGCATAGGCCGCGTAGAGGCTTCCGCGACCGAGGCCGGTGGCGTCGACCAGCGCCTGCGCCGAGGTGCCCTCGAAACCGGTCCGCCAGAAGGTCTCCATCACGGCGTCGAGGACGCACGCCTCATCGAATTCTCTCGGCCGGGCCAAAAGCCACTCCTGTTCTGGAATGAACGTACCATAACTGGAACAGCCTTCGTGTCAATCGTACCTCGACCCCTTCCACCTTGACATCCGCCGCGCCCGCGGCCCCATCACCCATCCGATGGACAGCCTCGACGCCTTCGCCCGCACCAAACTCGATGCCCTGGAGGCCGGCAGCCTGCGGCGGCGGCTGACGCCCACCGAGCGCGGGTCCGGGGCCGCAGCGGCGCGCGGGGGCCGGGCGCTCGTGTCGTTCTCCTGCAACGATTACCTCGGCCTGTCGCACCATCCGCGGGTGATCGCCGCCGCGCAGGAAGCGGTCGCGGCCTATGGGGCCGGGGCAGGCGGGTCGCGGCTGGTGACCGGCGACCATCCGGTTCTCGGGGCGCTGGAGGCGCGGCTGGCGCAGCACAAGGGCGCCGAGGCCGCCCTGGTGTTCGGCAGCGGCTATCTCGCCAATCTCGGCATCACCCCGGCGCTCGCCGGGCGCGGCGACCTCGTGGTGCTGGACGCGCTGTCCCATGCCTGCATGTGGGCCGGGGCGCGGCTGTCGGGGGCCAAGGTGCTGACCTTCCGCCACAACGATCCGGCCGATCTGGCGAAGGTGCTGGCCGAGCACCGTCCGCATCACGCCCGCGCCCTGGTCCTGACCGAGCGGGTGTTCAGCATGGACGGCGACCGGGCGCCGATCGGCGATCTTCTGGGCGTCGCGGAGGAGTTCGACGCCTGGACGCTGGTGGACGACGCCCACGGGATCGGCGTGGTCGAGGACGGGCCGCGGGCGCCGCTGGAGATGGGCACCCTGTCGAAGGCGCTGGGCTCCTATGGCGGCTATCTCTGCGCCTCGCGGCCGGTGATCGACCTGATGACCAGCCGCGCCCGGAGCTTCGTCTACACCACCGGCCTGCCCCCGGCCTCGGCCGCCGCGGCGCTCGAAGCCCTGGCGATCCTCGAGGAGGAGCCGGCGCGCCGGGCCCGGCCGCTGGCGCTCGCCCGGCGCTTCACCGCTCGCCTGGGCCTGCCCGAGGCCGAGAGCGCCGTGGTGCCGGTGCTGGTCGGCGACGCGCAGGCGGCCCTCGCCATCTCGGCGGCGCTGGAAGCCGCCGGCTTCCTCGTGGTGGCGATCCGCCCGCCGACCGTGCCGGCCGGGACCGCGCGGCTGCGCGTCGCGTTTTCGGCGGCTCACGAGGAGGCGCAGGTCGACGCCCTGGCCGAGGCGGTGGCGGCGCTGACGGGCCGCGCTTCCCGTCCCTGAGCAGCGCCCCTATACGTCATCCGGGATGCTCCCGCCCAAGAGGAGCCCGGATCACCCAGAGGACGACGCCCTATGGACGCCACCGCTTTGCGAGCCCTCCAGGCTCCGATCAAGGACCAGTACCGTTCGGCTCCGGATTCGGCTGTGGTCACCCTGAAGGCCAGGGGCACGCTGGACGACACCAAGATCGCCTGCAAGGTCGAGACCGGCCGCGCCATCGCGGAGGCCGGGCTGCACCCGGCCAGCGGCGGATCCGGTTTGGAGCTGTGCTCCGGCGATATGCTGCTTGAAGCCCTGGTGGCCTGCGCCGGTGTCACCCTGAAGGCGGTAGCGACCGCCCTGGAGATCCCGCTCCGGTCCGGCACGGTGAGCGCCGAGGGCGACCTCGATTTTCGCGGAACGCTGGGCGTCGACAAGGAGGCGCCGGTGGGCTTTCGCAGCATTCGGCTGGTCTTCGAACTGGACACCGACGCGCCGGAGGACAAACTCGCGCAATTGCTCAAGCTGACCGAGCGCTACTGCGTCGTATTCCAGACCCTGAACCACAAGCCCGACTTGTCGGTCGCCGCCACGACGGCCTGAGGGGAGGGCGGCGATGACCGGCGGCATCACCCAGACCGAGTACTGGAACGGCGAGGTCGGGACCCGCTGGGCCCGCAACCAGGCGGTGCTCGACGCGGTGTTCGCGCCGCTGACCGAGGCCCTGTTCGACCGCGCGGCCCTGCGCCCCGGTGACTCCGTGCTCGATATCGGCTGCGGCTCGGGCGCCACGACCCTGGAGGCCGCCCGCCGGGTCGGGCCGCAGGGCGCGGTGACCGGTGCGGACATCTCGGCGCCGCTGCTGGCGGTCGCCCGGAGTCGCGCCGAGGCGGAGACGGGCTCCGCACCGATCCGGTTCGTCGAGGCGGATGTGGAGCATGCCGATCTCGGGACCTACAGCCAAGCCCTGTCGCGGTTCGGGGTGATGTTCTTCCCGGACTCGGCCCGGGCCTTCGCCAATATCCGCCGGATGCTGGGTCCGGAGGGCCGGCTGACCTTCCTGTGCTGGCGGGCGCTCCCCGAAAACCTCTGGGTGACGGTGCCGCGCGAGGCGGTGGTGCCGCTGCTGCCCGAGATCCCGCCGCCTCCGCCGCCGGACACGCCCGGCCCGTTCCGCTTCGCCGCGGCGGACCCGTTGGTCGCACTGCTGCGCGGGGCCGGCTTCGGGACCGTGGCGTGCGACGCGGTCGACCGGGACGTGGTGCTCGGCCGGGGCGCCACCGATGCCGACGCGGTGGAGGCCGCGGCGCATGTGGCGCTCAACCTGGGGCCGACCTCGCATCTCGTGCGCGAGGCCGCGCCCGATCTGCGCGCCCGAGCCGAGTCCGCGGTCACCACCGCCCTGCGCCCGCACGCGGCGGGCGGCACCGTCAGCCTGCGCGCCGCCTGCTGGCTGGTCCAGGCGGGCTGATTAGCGCGGCTTCAGAACCCCAATGCGCCGCCATCCGAGCGCGGGTCGTGCATCGCCTCGATCCGCCCGTCCCGGGCGCGGCGCACCAGCATGCCGGCATGGCCCAGCGTGTCGCTGTAGGGCACGCCGACCGGCTCGATCTGGTGGCCCATGCGCTCCAGGGCCGAGAGGATCGCCGGGTCGAACCGGTCCTCGACCTTCACGCTCAGCGACGGCGCCCCCCAGGTCCGGCCGTAGAGCAGCCGCGGCGCCTCCACCGCGTCGGCGACGGAGAAGCCGTAATCGGCGTAGCGGCAGAAGATCTGGGCCTGGAACTGCGGCTGGCCGTCGCCGCCCATCGAACCGTAGGCCATCACCCGACCATCGTCGAAGGCGGCGAGCGCCGGGATCAGGGTGTGGAACGGGCGCCGGCCCGGCTCCAGCGGGTTCACGGCGTTCGGGTCCAGGGAGAACGAGACGCCGCGGTTGAGCCAGTCGATCCCGGTCCGCGGCAGCACCACCCCGGAGCCGTATTCCCAGTAGACCGACTGGATGTAGGAGACCGCCAGGCCGTCCCGGTCGATCGCTCCCATCCAGACCGTGTCGCCGGGGGAATCGCGCAGGGGCAGCGTGGCGGCGCGCTTCATGTCGATCCGCGCGGCTTCCGCGGCGAGGAAGCCGGGTTCCAGGAAATCGTCCACGTCGTGACGCAGGCGGCCGAAATCGGTCACCACCCGGTCGCGGATCGCGAAGGCGCGCTTCGTCGCCTCGATCAGCCCGTGGTAATGCGCCAGGCTGTCCGGGGCTGCGATGGTCAGCCGGTCGAACAGGCCGAGGATGATCAGAGCCGCCAGCCCCTGGGTCGGGGGCGGGAAGTTGAACAGGGTGGCGTCGCGCCGGCGCAGGGCCAGCGGCCGGCGCTCGGCCGGGCGGTAGGCTTCGAGGTCGGCCCGGGTCACCGGCGCGCCGAGGCGCTCCAGATCGGTGCCGATCTCGTGGGCGATGTCGCCCCGGTAGAAATCATCGAGCCCGGCATGGGCGAGTTGCTCCAGGGTCGCCCCGAGGGCTGACAGCTTGCGGATCTCACCAGCTTGGTAGGGCTTGCCGTCTTTGAGAAAGGTCGCGGCGAAGCCCGGGGCCTCGTGCAGGGTGTCGCCGGGTTGCGGCTTGTAGCGCTCCTCGCTCGGCGAGACCGGCACGCCGTCGCGGGCCTGGGTGATCGCGTCGGCGAGCAGCACGTCGAGGGGCAGCCGGCCGCCGAGCGCCTTGGAGAGCTCTAACGCCAGTTCCCAGCCGCCGACCGCGCCCGCCACCGTCACCATGGCGTCGGGGCCGCGCGATGGGATCGTGTCGTAGCCCTTCTCCCGGTAGCGCTGGATCGTGGCCAGGCGCCCGGCCGGCCCGCAGGCCTCGATGCCGCGCACCCGGCCGCCGCGCTCGCGCACCAGCCAGAAGCCGTCGCCGCCGATGCTGTTCATGTGCGGGTAGACCACGGCGATGGAGGCTGCCATCGCCACCATCGCCTCGATGGCGTTGCCGCCCTGCGCCAGCACGGTCCGGCCAGCCGAGGCGGCGAGGTGGTGGGGGGCGGCGACGGCGCTGTCGGAGAAGACGGGTGTCTCGGGCATCGTGTGTCCTGTGGTGTTCCGGTCGCAGCGTTAGGCAAGTGTGCGGCCGCCGCAAGGTCTCACGCTCCGCCGGGGCGGTGGCGTGTTAGACAGGGTGATGCCCGTCGCGCGGAAGCGGCCGATGCCGTTCAAGAATCTGCCCCGGTTCGCGATGGGCCTTGCCCTCGCCGCGACGCCGGCGGCGGCCCAGCAGCATGCGAAGACGGTCTTCGAGGGGGCGGGCGCCGATCCGCGCATCTCGGTCTCGCAGCCGGAGAGCACCAGCCAGGCCTCCGGCGGCTATGTCCGCTCGATCGAGCCCTCGCTCGGGCCGCTGGGCGATCCCCTCGGGATCCGCCCAGTGCTGAAGGCGCAGGGCATCGAGTACAGCCTGACCTACATCGCCGACGTGCTGGGCAACCCGACCGGCGGCCTCCGCCAGGGCGCGATCGTCGAGGATCGCCTGAACCTGCGGCTCAACCTCGATCTCGACCGGCTGGCGGGCTGGGAAGGCGCCACGATCCATGCCAACGCCTATTTCATCCACGGCACCGGCCTGTCGCGCTACTATGTCGGCGACCTGCTGACCACGAGCGTCATCGAGGCACTGCCGTCGAGCCGCCTCTACGTGCTGTGGTTCGACCAGAGCCTGATGGACGGACAGCTCGGCCTGCGGATCGGCCAGCAGGCCGCCGACACCGAGTTCTTCGTCAGCCAGACCGCGACCCTTTTCGTGAACTCGACCTTCGGCTGGCCGGCGATCACCGGGCTCGACCTGCCGAGCGGCGGCCCGGCCTACCCGCTCTCGGCCCCGGCGATCCGCGCGAAATACGTGCCCGGCAACGGCTTCTCGCTCCAGGTCGGGCTCTATGACGGCGACCCGGCCGGGGCGAACCGTCCGGGCAAGGATCCCGAGGCGCAGCGGCTCAACCGCACCGGCACAAATTTCCGCACCAACGATCCGGCCCTGATCGTCGCCGAGGCGACCTACGCGTACAATATCGAGCCGGGGGCCAAGGGCCTGCCCGGGGACATCACGCTAGGCGGCTGGCAGCATTTCGGCCGGTTCGACAGCCTGCGGTACGACATCACCGGCGTGCCGCTGGCCGACCCGAACGCCACCGGGATCGGCCGCCCGCTGCGGGGCAATGCCGGCCTCTACGCGATCTACGACCAGACCCTGTATCGGGAATCCGGCAAGGACGACGAGGGCCTCGGCTTCTTCGTGCGCGCCGCCTACTCGCCGACACGCTCCAGCTTGGTCGACGCCTATGTCGATACCGGCCTCGCCTATAAGGGCCTGTTCGAGGGCCGGGACGACGACACGATCGGCGTGAGCCTCGCCCAGGCCCGGATCAGCGACGACGCCCGCCGGGCCGATCGGGACACGATCCTCTACACCGGCGTCCCGATGCCGCGGCGGCGGGCCGAGACGGTGCTGGAGGCGACCTACCAGGCGGTGGTGGTTCCGGGCTTCACGGTGCAGCCCGACGTCCAATACGTGTTCCATCCGGGCGCCGGGGTGGCCGGCCCGGACGGGCGGCGCTTGCGCAACGCGGCGGTGCTCGGGGTGCGGGCGACCGTCCAGTACTGAAGCGGCGCCGCGCCGCCCTGGAACGGTGGCGGCACCCGCCCTCTTTCCGCATTATGGTGATCTTCGAGTGGGTTGTCGGCGTCCTGTTCGGCGCCGTTCTGTTGGCTGCGCTGGCGCGACGGCTGGGCGCGCCGTATCCGGCCTTCCTGGCCCTTGGCGGCGTCGGCCTCGCCTTCGTGCCCGGCGTTCCAAACCTGCGGCTCGATCCGGAGCTGGCGCTGGCTCTGTTCCTCGCCCCCGTCCTGCTCGATGCCGGCTTCGACGCCTCGATCCGGGACATGAGGGACAATTGGCGCGCCGTGTTCGGGCTGGCGGTGGGCGCCGTGGCGGTGACGACGCTCGCCGTCGCGTTCGTGGCGCATCTCATCGTGCCGGACATGCCGATCGCCGCCTGCATCGTGCTCGGCGCCGTGGTCGCGCCACCGGACGCCGTGGCGGCCCTGGCGGTGCTCAAGCACGCGCCGATGCCGCACCGCCTCGCCACCATCCTGCGCGGCGAGAGCCTGCTCAACGATGCGGCCTCGCTAATCATCTACCGGCTGGCGGTGGCCGCCGCGATGTCGGACGGCTTCCATCCGGCCGAGGTGGCGCCCGCCTTCCTGCTCGGCGTGGTCGCGAGCCTGGCGGCCGGACCCTGCCTGGGCCTCGCCTTCGTCGCCCTGACCCGCCGCGTCACCGACCCGGCCAGCACCATCGTGATGCAGTTCGTCGCCGCCTTCGGGATCTGGCTGGCCGCCGAAAAGCTGGAGATGTCGGGGGTGCTGACCATCGTGACCTTCGCGGTCACGGTCGCCCGCCGGGCGCCGGGCATCACGGCGCCGCGGACCCGGGTGATCTCCTACGCGGTCTGGGACACGGCGGTGTTCGTGCTCAACGTCCTCGCCTTCATCCTGATCGGCATCCAGATCGACCCGATCCAGGACCGGCTCACCGGCGGCGATGCGTGGCAGGCCATGTTCCTGGCCGCCGCGATCTTCGTCACCGTGGTGGTGACGCGTCTGGCCTGGGTCCTGCCGACCACCGGGCTCAAGGGCCTCGGCCTGCGTCAGGCGGGTGAACGGGCGAAGTACGGGCCGGGGCTCGCTCTGTCCTGGGCCGGGATGCGCGGCATCGTCACCGTCGCGGCCGCCCTGGCGCTCCCGATGGAGTTCCCGCACCGGGACCTCGTGGTGTTCACCGCCTTCTTCACGGTGCTCGGCACGCTGATCGTCCAGGGCCTGACCCTGCGGCCGCTGCTGGCGCATCTGAAGCTCGAGGACGATGATCCGGTCGGGCGCGAGGTCGGCTGGGCGCGGGCCGCTGCCTACGAGGCCGCCCTCGACAGCCTTTCGGATTCCGGCGCGGAGCCGGCGATCGAATCCCTGCGCGCCGAGTTCCGCTCGGCGCTGGAGGAGGCCGAGGCCCATGACGAGGGTCGCGCCCCCGAGAGCCTGCCCTCGGACGCCGCCCGCCGCCGCTCGGTGGAGGCCGCCCGCAACGCGGTCCTGTCCCTGCGCCGACAAGGCCGGATCGGCGACGACGCTTATTTTTTGTTGGAAGAGGAGTTCGACTGGGCCGAGCTCAACGCGACGCCGAAAGCGGAGACGTGAGCGCGGCTCAGACGCCCTTGCGCGCCGCGACCCGGGCCTCGATCGCGTCCCAGACCGCCACCGACAGGTCGGGGCCGCCGAGCCGCTGGATCGCCCGGATGCCGGTGGGGGAGGTGACGTTGATCTCGGTCAGGTGACCGTCGATCACGTCGATCCCCACCAGGATCAGGCCGCGCCGGGCCAATTCCGGTCCGATCGTCGTGCAGATCTCGCGCTCGCGCTCGGTCAGCTCCGAGGCCGAGGCGGCGCCGCCCCGGACCATGTTCGAGCGGATGTCGTTGGCCGCCGGCACGCGGTTGACCGCGCCCATCGCCACGCCGTCGACCAGGATGATGCGCTTGTCGCCCTCGGTCACCCGGTCGAGGTAGCGCTGGATCACCCAGGCCTCCCGGAAGGTGGTGGCGAACAGGTCGAACATCGAGCCGAAATTCGGGTCCTTCTCGGTGACCTTGAACACCGCCGCGCCGCCATGCCCGTGCAGCGGCTTCATCGCCACGGTGCCGTGCTCCAGCCGGAACGCCTCGATCTCCGCCTTGTCGCGGCTGATCAGCGTCGGCGGCATCAGCTCGGGGAAGTCGAGCACGAACAGCTTCTCGGGCGCGTTGCGCACCTCGAAGGGGTCGTTGACCACCAGCGTCTCCGGATGGATCCGCTCCAGCATGTGGGTGGCCGTGATGTAGGCCATGTCGAAGGGCGGGTCCTGGCGCATCAGCACCACGTCCGCCTCGGCGAGGTCGATCCGCTCGGGCGGCGTGAGCGTGAAATGCGCGCCCTCGACGTCCTGGACCGTCAGCCCCTCGACCCGGGCGGTCACGCGCCGGCCCTGCATCGAGAGCCGGTCCGGCGTGTAATAGATGAGGCGATGCCCCCGCCGCTGGGCTTCCAGCAGCAGGGCGAAGGTGGTGTCCCCCGCGATCCGGATATTCTGGATCGGGTCCATCTGGACGGCGACGGTCAGGCCCATCAAAAATGCCCCTCGCCAACGGCGCGTGTCGCGACCGGACGCGTCCTCAATCGTCGGACAGCGACTTGCTGCCGGTGCGCTTGTCGTAGTCGCCGATCGCCGAGCGGCACTCGGGCGAGAGGCGCTTGCGGTTGCGCATCATGCACTTGTCGGCATCCTGGCTGTTCGGATCGACACCGGCGCAGAGCCGGAAATAGTCGTTCGCGCAGCCGAGTTGCAGACCCTGATCCTCGCGCTGGGCGTAGGCGGGGCCGGCGGCGAGCGTGACGAGGGCGAGGGCTGCAGCAGCGAGGCCGCGACGACGGTAGGCGTGCAGGGTGCGTTCCGGAACGAGTCGCATTCAGCGGTGTCCTCAAATCTCGATCGCGCGGAAATTCGATGCGGCGGTAGCCCGTCCGCTTGGGTCCGGCATATCGGTCGCGCAGGGCGGTAGGCAAGCGCCGCAGCTCCGCATGGGTTCCCAGCGCGGAACGCCGCGGTCACGCTCCGCCCCGGTGTGGCGCCAAGGCCGCAGAGAACCGACGCGAAAAAAGGCCCCGTCCGCGCTCGGACAGGGCCTCAGTCAAAGGGAGGAAACGCCCGCCATGGGCGAACACAGCGTCGCAATTCGCGCGCCACATACGCCGGATGGCCGGCAAGACTCCGTTAACCACGTCATGCTGAATGGTTTCTGTAGCCCTTGCCGACCCCCTCTGCAGGGCCCGGGCGCTGCCGCTCGAGCCGCCGACAGGAGCCGGAGATCATGACCCCATTCACGCCGCGGGTGACGCGCGCGCTCCGACCGCCGATGCCCGCCAACGACGCGCGGCCGGACGCGTCCGCGCTCCTGATCCCGTTTCCCAGCGCCGAGGCACGCCGGACGCGCCGCCTGCCGCGCGCCGACGAGCAGCGCGGCGAAATCCTGTTCTTCCTCGGCGTGCGCTACGAGCGCCTCGCCTCCTGAGCACGGCGACCGGCCCGGCCGCGCTGTTTCCGACGGTTTGATCATGCCTGTCCCGGACCGCCCCCGGCCGACTATCCTGCCCGACGCCGGCAGGCGCACGACCCGCACCCGCAAGGCCACCTTGCTCCTCCCCGCCGGCGCGGCTCTGGCGCTGCTCGCCGCCTGCACCCAGAGTGGCGATTTCGGCCGGCCCCGGACCGGGGTCTGGAACGGCCTGATCGACACCACGGGCAGCTTCTCGGTGCGGGATCGCGGCCGCCTGATCCTCGATTCCGGTCTCACCGACGACGAGCAGGCCCTGCGCGACCGCGCCTGGCGGTTCGTGCAGCCGGCCAGCACCTTCTCGGCCTTCCAGGATGCCCTGCTGGGGCTGGCCAGCGCGCACGCCACCCCGACCTGGCGATTCGACGAGGTCGGCGCCTATTACGACACGCTGATTGCCGAGCCGTCGCGCTCCCCCGTTTCGCGCTACCGCCAGCTCGCGGACGACGCCACGGCCGATGCCCGGCTGATCCCGATCTTCACGGCGCTGGCGGCCCGGGTCATCGACGCGGATGCCGCACGGCTGCGCAGCCTGCCCTTCGCCAAGACTCTCGACGACGCGGATATCCGTCTCGCCGCCCAGCATGTCGCCGAGAACCGGTGCCTGATCGCCTGGGTGCGGATCGAGACCGGCCTGCGGCTGGCGCGCTATCGCTACGCCCTGGAGCACCTCTTCGCCCAGGCGCCGGCGCCGGAATCGGTCTCGGCCGAGCGGTCCTTGGCCATGCTCGCCGCCCGCCGCAACCTGCTGGTCCCGCTGCTGCCGCCGGATGCCGCGGCGCGCTGCGGCCTCGAAGCCGCCATCGTGCCGGTCGCCGAGGCCCCGCCGCTCGTCGCGAAGAACTGAGCCGCTACCGCCCCGCGGGCTTGGCCGTCGGGTCCTTGCCGTTTGTGTCATCCGCCGCCGAGTCGGTGGTGCAAGAGACAGCCTGGACCGCGGCGTTGGCGCCGGGCCGCTGGCTCGGCAGGCCGGCGATCACCCGGACGACCACGACGCCGCGCGTATCCGGCGCGACGATGCGCACGTCGCGGCTTGGGTCGTTCTCGTCGTCCTCGGCCAGCGCCTCGTCGTACTGGGCGCGGGTTAGGATCACGAGGTCGAGGGCGCCGCGCACCGCGGCCTGGTCGGTCACCGCGTAGAAGGCGCCGCGCCGGGCATGGGCGGCCAGCGACAGGGACAGCGGCCCGGTCCGGGCCGAGACGCGCATCGGCCCGTCGGCGAGGTCGTAGGCGCAGACGCCCACCGCCACGGCCGGGTCCGGGATCGGCAGCCACGCCTCGGGCGGGGAGGGGTCGTCGCCGGTGGCGACCGTGTAGATCGGCTGCGGGTGGTCCAGGTTCTCGCTGGTCCCGGCGCGCGAGACGGCATCCTTCTCGGACAGGACCGGGATCGCCAGCACCGCTGCGATGTGCACGATCCCGGCGAGCACCAGGCCGATCAGCGTGGCGTAGACGAAGCGCAGGTTCACGAGGCGCATCCCAGGCGGGTGATGGCCGGCACCGAATCCCGATCGAGGGTTCCGACGCTGGCGGCGACCGGGGTGTCGTAGAGGCGAAGCGCCAGGCGCACCGGGCCGCTGTCCCGGGGGCTCGGCAGCCAGTTCCCGGGCTGGACCTCGGGGGCGAGCACCACCGTGAACCGTCCATCGGCCGCGCGCAGGATCTCCGTGGAGGTGAAGCCTTCGCGCACGGCCGGGCGGCCGGGATCGCGGGCGCCGCGGCCGGCGACCGTGAGGGTCCAGGCCCGGGCCGGGGGCGTGCCGCCGCCGATGCGGTAGGAGCAGGTGGCGTCGAGGGCCCGGCCCTGGTCGTCCACCGCCGCCGTCAGCAGCAGGCCCTCGCCCACCGCCAGGGGGATCTCGCCCCGGCGGGCGTTGACCGCCCGCGTATAGGGATCGGCATTGGCCGCCCCGGCCCGAGGCCAGGCGGTCCAGGCGCCGACCTGCACGCCGCCGAACGGATAGCCGCCCCGCGTCGCCCAATCGGCGCTGGCGAGGCCGAGCACACCGCCGAGCGCCAGGGCGTAGACCGCGAGGCCCGCCACCGAGCTCTTGCGCCAGACACGGGCGAGGAAGCGGCCGGCGCCGCCGGGAGAGCGCGTCGTCGGCGCGGGTCGGGGTTCTTCGGCCGCGGCGCTGCGGCCGGGGCCTCCGGGGATCGCGAGCCTCATCGGATCACCGCAGCTCGATGCGGCCGCCGACGGACCGGGCGCCCTCGGCGACCTCCCGCGGCTGGGCGGGGGGCGCCGCCGCCCGGTCGCCGGGCTTCCGCTCGGTCTTCTGGGTGGCCTTGTCGCCGCCGCCGGCATCCGGCCGCGCCTCCCCGGCCGGGGCGCGCTCGACGGTGCGGAACAGGCCGTTGAGGCCGCCGATCACCTCGAAGGAGCGGCGCGAGAGCTTGCCGTAGGCGCTGGCATTGGGGTCGATCGGGGCGGTGGGCCCGCCCGACGCCTGCTGCTGGGCGGCGCGCGGATTGTCCTTCAGGCCCGGCAGGCCCTTGGTCTCGATGCCTTGGTGGGCCGGCTCCATCACGTCGTGCCAGAGCTGGGCCGGGAGCGAGCCGCCGGTGAGCTTGTTGGTCGAGGTGTGGTCGTCGTTCCCGAACCAGACCGCGCCGACATAATTGCCGGTGTAGCCGACAAACCAGGCATCCCGGTAGGCATTGGTGGTGCCCGACTTGCCGGCGACCTTCACGCCTTCGAGCTGGGCGCGCTTGCCGGTGCCCTCCTCGACGACCTTGTTGAGCATGAAGTTCATGTCGGCGACCACCTGGGGCGACAGGACCCGATCCGGCGGCTCGTCGGCATGGCGGTAGATCACCTCGCCGGACGAGTTCTTCACCTCCATGGCCGCGTAGGGCTTGGCCTTGAAGCCGCCATTGGCGAACACCGCGTAGCCCGCCGCCTGGTCGATCACCGTCACCTCGTCGGAGCCGATCGGCATCGAGACCGTGTCGATCAGGTTCGAGGTGATGCCCATCCGGTGGGCGGTCTCGATGATCTTGGCGCGGCCGGCCTTGGCGGCCCGGGCCTCGTGGCTGATGCCCATGGCCTTGCCGAGCGCGATCGAGATCTTGATCGGGATCGTGTTGATCGACTTCGCCACGGCGAGCCACATCGGCACCCGCCCGGAATAGGAGCGGCCGTAATTCTGCGGGCACCAATTGCCGATGCAGACCGGGCTGTCGACCACAACGGTCTCGGGCTTGAACAGGCCCGAGGCGAGGGCGGCGGAATAGACGTAGGGCTTGAACGAGGAGCCGGGCTGGCGCAGCGCGTCGGTGGCGCGGTTGAACTGGCTCTCGCCGTAATCCGCGCCGCCGACCATGGCGCGCAAAGCCCCGTCCGGGTCGAGGATGACCATGGCGGCCTCGTCGACGTCGAAGGCGTCGCCGGACTTGCGCAGGATGTCGGCGACCACGTCGTCGGCCCGCTTCTGGATCGCGAGGTCGAGGGGCGTCTTCACGGTGAGCACCCGGTCGCTGCGGAGCTTGCCCGCATCGGCCATGGCCTTGATCTCGCCGAAGGCCCAATCGAGGTAGTAGTCGGCGGTGATGTCCCGGGTGCGGGTCACCGGCGTGGCCGGGTTGCGGAGCGCCGTCTGGATCTGGCCTTCGGTGACGAACCCGGCCTCGACCATGTTGTGCAGCACGTCGGCCGCCCGGGCGCGGGCGGCGGGCAGGTTGACGTGGGGCGCGTATTTCGTCGGCGCCTTGAACAGGCCGGCCAGCATGGCGGCCTCGGCCAGGCTGATGTCCTTGAGCGGCTTGCCGAAATAGTAATCCGCCGCCGCCACGGCGCCGAAGGTGCCGCCGCCCATATAGGCCCGATCGAGATAGAGCTTCAGGATCTCGTTCTTGGTGAGGTGGCTCTCCAGCCACAGGGCCAGGAACGCCTCGTTGATTTTTCTTTCGAGCGAGCGCTCGTTCGTCAAAAAGAGATTCTTGGCGAGCTGCTGGGTGATCGAGGATCCGCCCTGCGTGCCGCCGCCGCCGCGCGAATTGTTGACCAGCGCCCGCAGGGTGCCGATCGGGTCGATGCCCCAATGCTCGTAGAAGCGCCGGTCCTCGGTGGAGACCAGCGCCTTGATCATGATGTCGGGAAACTCGTCGAGCTTGAGCGAGTCGTCGTGCTTGATGCCGCGCCGGCCGACTTCCATGCCGTAGCGGTCGAGGAAGGTGACCGCGAGGTCCTGCTGCTTCAGCCAGTTGTCGCTGGTCAGCTGGAAGGCGGGCTGCGCGAAGGCGAGCAGCAGCACCGCGCCGCCGGCCCCGAGGGTGACGGCCTCGCTGGTCAGGTCGAGGGCGAAGCGCTTCCAGCCATGCACGGCGAACCGGCTCATGACGCGCTGGAAGCGCTCATAGGCCGCGCCGGTGGACCGGCCGCTGTCGTAGAGGCTGGCATTGACCCAGGCATCGAACGCCAGGGCGGCGCGCTCGATGCGGATCTTGATCTCGGTGAGCGTCGGCAGGCGCACGATGTCGGACCCGGCTTGTCGAGCGCCTCTGCGGCGGATCTTGGCGGCGGAGGATCGAGCGCCCGCGCCGCGGGCCAGGATCCCGCGGCCGAGACACCGCGCGGCGTGCCCATCCTTAGCAGGATCCGGAACGGTGGGCGAGGCTCTGCGCAGTCTCGCGATTCGTCGCGGCCCGGCCCCGCTTGCCCCGGGGCCCCGGCTCGGGCAGAGACACGCTCTTCCCGATCGCGAGATTCACCGATGTCCAAGCCCGAGGCGCTGCGCCGCGGGGTCGCCGAGCCGTTCTGGCGGACCAAGACCCTCGAAGCCATGACGCCGTCCGAGTGGGAAAGCCTCTGCGACGGGTGCGGCCGCTGCTGCCTGATCAAGCTCGAGGACGACGAGACCGGCGAGGTCCACCACACCGATATCGGCTGCACCCTGCTCGACGGGCTGACCTGCCGCTGCCGCGACTATGCCCGCCGCCAGAAGCGCGTGCCCGATTGCGTCCGCCTGACCCCGGAGGCGGTGCGCACGATCCCGTGGCTGCCGCCGACCTGCGCCTATCGCCTCGTCCGCGACGGCGAGCCACTCTATCCGTGGCACCCCCTGGTCTCGGGCCGGGCGTCCAGCGTGCACGAGGCCGGCATCTCCGTCCGCGGCCGGCTCTCCGGCAACGAGGAGGAGTTTTCCGACGACGAGTTGCCGGACCGGATCGTGGCCTGGCCGGGTTCGGATCCGGACGCGCGCTGACGCTCAGCTCAGGTCCACGCGGCTGCCGAGGAGCCGCCCGCCCGCGAGGCCGTTGAGGCCGATCACCCCGAGCACCGCGACGGCGTGGATCAGCAGATCCGAGGCAGTGGCGTCGTGCGGGTGGAACGGCATCAGCAGCGCGGCGGCGGCGGCGGCGGCAGCCAGCCCGCCCAGGGCAGCCGTGAGATTCGGCCGCAGCGGGCAGGCCCGGCGCAGCATCACGACGATCAGCGCCGAGAGCGGCACCGAGACGCAGACCAGGAAGCTGAAGCAGCCGGCGACCTCCTGCGGATGCGCAAGGCCGGTGCCGGGGGCGATCCAGTCGCGCAGGCAGCCGAACCCGCTCGCCCCGATCCAGAGGGCCAAGGGCGGCAGCGGCAGCAGCGCCCAGGCCCGGGAGCGGCCGGGCACGCTGGTGGCGAAGGCGGCGAAAGCCGCGCAGGCCGCCGTCAGCACCGCGCCCAGCGCCGCCAGGGCGAGGTCCGGCACGCCCATGCGCAGCATGAAGCCGTTGGTGTCGATCCGGCTCGCCAGGACCAGCCCGATGAGCAGGGCCGCGCCGAGCCACAGGGCGGCTCGGAGAGCGGGCGCATGCAGCGGCCGGACCGGCTCCAGGCTTCCGGCGAGATCCTCGACGAGCCGCTCGTGGCGGGCGAGATCGGCCATCAGCGCCGCTCCTGCATCAGGTTGGCGCGCAGGGCCTTGAGGGCCCGGTGCAAATTGACTTTGAGCGCGCCCTTGCTGCGCCCGGTGAGGGCCGCAGTCTCGTCCAGCGACAGCTCGCGCAGGCCGAGATGCTCCACCGCCTGCCGCTGACCGTCCGGCAGGGACGCGACCGCGCGGGCCAGCGCCGCGGCCCGGTCGCGCGCCTCCAGCCCCTGGCCGGGCTCGGGACCGGGATCGGCTTCGGCCTCGTAGGCGAGGGGATCGTGGACCTCCCGGGGCCGGCGGCCGGACCGGCGCAGGCGGTCAATCGCCCGGCGCTGGGTGATGGCCCGCAGCCACGGCAGGAACGGCCGCGCCGGATCGTAGCTGGCGCGCGCCCGATGCACGGTCATCAGCGTGTCCTGCACGACGTCGTCCACCGCCTCGCCGCGCACGCCCTGCGCCCGGGCGATCGCCGAGACGAGAGGCAGGCACGCCTTCAGCAGGGCCCGATACGCGGCCGCGTCACCGTCCTGCGCCGCCGCCATCAGAGCGGCCAGTTCCCCTTCGAGCGCCATCCGGGCTCCACCGCCGATCCGTTCTCCGGCCTGTCTCGAGTCTAGCGCGGGGTTGGAGTCCGACGCCAGCGCCCATCCGCCCCCGGCGACGCAGCCCGGCATGGCCAGCATCATCGCGGGCTCCCCTCGGCCGTGGCGAGGCGGTCGCCCAACCGGGCCGCGCCCAGGATGCGGCCATCCTCGGCCTGCAGGAGGAGGGCGGCGGTCTCGCCCGCCGGCGCGGCGGCCTCGAAACTCGCGGCAGCGCCGGACCAGGGACCGAGATCCTGGATCGACCGGACGACATTGGCCTGTTCGAGGGTGCGCCCGGCATTCTCGCCGCGCAGGACCCGGCTGGTGTGGCTCGGATCGAACCCGATCAGCAGGATCCGGCCGGCACCGGATCCAGGCCCCACTTTGGCGGACAGGCGGCTGCCGTCACGGGCCAGCGCCACCCGGACGGTCTGTCCGGTGCCCCGCGCCTGCGCAATCGCCGCCCGCAGACCGGCCTCGTCGGAGCCGACCAGACCGGCCTGCCCGTCGATCACCGCCTGCGGCGTGTAGGTCGGGCCGCCGAACCGGGCGGCGTAGTCGTTCTGGCGGGCGGTGGCGGCCGGCAGGGAATAGGGGTCGCGCCAGTCGAGATGGTTCCAGTAGGTGACGTGGAAGGCCAGCGGCAGCACGTCCGCGCCCTCTCGCGCCAGGCGGCCAATCAGCGCCTCCGCGGGCGGGCAGGAGGAGCAGCTCTGCGAGGTGAACAGCTCGACGACGACGGGGCGCTCCAGGGCTGCGGCCGGACGGTTGGCGGCGAGCAGCAGGGCAGCGGAGATCAACGCGACGATTTTCATGGCCGGGCCTCCCGACACCGGCGAAGGATGCCGGCGCGTGACCGACCTTTCGGCCGAACTCCGGCGGCGGTTACGCCGGATCAGCGCCGTCCAGTTCGAAACGATCCACGTCCCGCAGCAATTCGACGAAGGCGGCGGCGCCGTAATCGAGCGCCGCCTGCCCGGCCTCCGCGGAACCCAGCCGGGCATCGCCTATGGCCCCGGAGGGATGCAGGTCGCCGGCCTTCCAGGCGAAGGCGGCGGGGCGGCCGGCACGCAGATGGGTGAAATCCCGGACCATCGCGCGGCTGCGGGGCGGGAAATCGGCGATCCGGTCGGTCCGCACCAGATCCGGCCGCAGGGCCAGCATCAGCGCGGTCTCGACGCCGCCGGCATGGATGCCGTGGGCGATTTCGTCCGGGGGGAACAGGCCGTCCGGGTAGCCGAACCTCGCCCAGGCGGTCGTGACCGCGACCAAACCGAACCGCGCCCGCAGTTCTCCAGCCACGAGATCGATGAGGGCGCTGTTGCCGCCGTGGCTCGTGACGATCACCAGCTTGCGGCAGCCGGCCCGATGGATCGCAGCGCCGATCCCGGTCCAGGCGGCGAGCGCCGTCCCGGTGTCGAGGGAGAGCGTGCCCGGAAACGCGTCGTGCTCGTCGGATTTGCCGATAGCCTGCACCGGCAGCAACAGCACGTCGAGATCGTCCGACACGCGCGCGCGGACACGGGCGAGGTAGCCCTCGGCGATGATCGCGTCGGTGCCGAGCGGGAGATGCGGGCCGTGCTGCTCGATGGCGGCCACCGGCAGCACCGCCAAGGCCCGCCGCATGTCGCGCCGCGCGAAGTCGTCCGTCGTCAGATCGGACCAGAGCCGCGCCGCCATGATCTGGACCTCAGCAGGTTTCGCAAGAATGCCCGGCGGTTCTGCGTCGAAACCCTGCGCTCCATCAAGACTCTCAGGAGCCACGCGTCGGTTGCCCGACGCGTGGCTCCTGGAATCTTCCGTCGACGCCGCCTGCTGGCCTCGGGTTACCGAGGACGCTCTGCTCCCCGGACCGACCCGGAACCAGTCAGGCGAACATGGCGTCGATGTCGTTCTGGGACGGGGTTTCCTCGACGGCCTGGGGGCCGTTGAGGAGCAGGTCCTCGGCGCGGGCGCGGCGGGCCATCTCGACCGGATCGGTAGAGGCGGCGTCCCGAGCCTTCACGGCGCCGACGAAGCGGGCAAGCCGCTGTTCGAACAGCCGCAGGGCCTCCACGACCTTGGCGATTCGCTGGCCGGTGATGTCCTGGAAGGCGCAGGCCTCGAAGATCGTGTTAATTCGCTCCTCGACCGCGTCCCGGTAGCCCGGCCCGTCCGGGAGGCTGAGCATCGCCTCCGCGGCCTCCATGATCGTGTTGGTCGCCCCGGCCGTGGCCGCGACGACGCTGCCGAGTTCCTCATGAGCCATGGGAATGCGGTCGCGGCTCATCTCGTTCGCTCGAAGCGCGCCGATCTCCTCGCGCAAATGGGCGATGTAATCCGCGATCTCAATCAACTCGGAGATCACGGCGTGCGGTTCACGGAACCGCATATCGGGCTGTCGCGCGGCGACTGACGCCATGCTCTCCTCCTGGGATCGGCGACCATCGATGCCGGCGGCATCGCTCTTGGGCGTCTTCCGGCGTGCCGGGGGCTTCGCCGGTTGGCGCGTGGGACGTGCCACGGGACTCATCAGTTCCCGCAGACGGCCTCGATCTTGGACTTGAGCGTCGCCGCGTTGAACGGCTTGACGATATAATTGTTCACGCCGGCCTTCTTGGCGGCGATGACGTTCTCGGTCTTCGACTCGGCGGTCACCATGATGAACGGCGTCGTCCGCAGATTTTCGTCGGCGCGCACGTGACGCAGCAGCTCGTAGCCGGTCATCGGCTCCATGTTCCAGTCGGAGATGACCAGACCATACTTGCGGTCCTTGAGGCGCGCCAGTGCTGCCGTACCATCCGAAGCGTCATCGACCTCTTCAAAGCCGAGTTGCTTCAGTAGATTCCGAATGATTCGGACCATCGTCTGGTAATCGTCGACAACGAGGATCGGCATGCTCAGATCGAGAGCCATAGACCAACTGCTCCGTATTGCCCGGCGGGAGGCCGCGGCGGCTCCCGAAAAGATGAACGCTTCACTAACGCCGCAAAATAGCCGCGCTGCACAACATTTAAAATAGGGCACGCGCATTGCGAAGCCGTTAATCTGCGGGTGTGGCATTCGCCGTCGACCCCTGCGATGTCGCAGGACGGCCGGTTCCCTTGACCCTCCCGGCGCGTTTCGGCAGGGTCCGGCTCCGTCGGGCCTGCCGCGGACCGCGCAGGCGCTTCCATCCGACCCTTTTCGAGTCTCCGACCCCGAATCGATGGCCTCAGGCGACGAACCGGCCATGCGGCCCTTTACGATTTGCGGCGCGGAGGCGCCGGTGCCGCCGGCCCTGGCCGGAGCCATCGCGGCGATCGGCAATTTCGACGGCGTCCATCGCGGCCATCGGGTTTTGGTGGAGAACGTGCGCGCGGCGGCGCGCGAGGCCGGCCGGCCGGCCGCGGTGCTGACCTTCGAGCCGCATCCGCGCGCCTATTTTGCGCCCGACGCGCCGATGTTCCGCCTGACCTCGCTCGCCGCGAAGGAGATCGTGTTCGCGCATCTCGGCCTCGACGGGTTGATCGTGCGCCGCTTCGACGGGGCGCTCGCCGCCACCGGCGCCCGCGCCTTCGTGCTCGACTTCCTGAAGGGCTCGCTCGGCCTCTCCGGCGTGGTGGTCGGCCACGATTTCCATTTCGGCCGTGGTCGCGAGGGCACGCCGGCGATCCTGGCTGATCTCTGCCGCGAGGCGGGTTTGGGCTGCCGGATCGTCGAGCCGGTCGCCCTGGCGGGCGAGACCGAGCCGGTCTCGTCGAGCGCGATCCGGGCGGCCCTGGCGTCGGGCGACATCGCCCGGGCCAACGCGCTCCTCGGCTATCGCTGGTTCGTGCTCGGCCAGGTCCGCCACGGCGACAAGCGCGGCCGCCAGCTCGGCTTCCCCACCGCCAACGTGATGCTGCCCGATTGCGGGCTGGCCCACGGCATCTACGCGGTGCGCGTGCGTCTCGGGCCCGGCGAGATCCATGACGGGGTCGCGAGCTACGGCCGCCGCCCGACCTTCGACGACGGCGCGCCGCTCCTCGAAGTCTATCTGTTCGATTTTTCGGGCGACCTGTACGGACGCGAGATCGCCGTGGAATGCGTCGGCTACATCCGCGGCGAGGAGCGGTTCGCCAGCGCGGAGGCACTGATCGCGCGCATGCATGTCGATGCCGACGTCGCCCGGACCCTGCTGGCCGCCGACCAAACTCCCTCGATGCTCGCCTGATTCAGCGAACGCGTCAGATCATGTAGACTATGGGATCGATCAGGAGGCGGACGTGCTAGGGCGCTACGAACGTGGACAGAACGGCGAGGCGGTCGTCCAGTACGGGGACGGCACCATGCGGGTGGTCAAGCCGGGCAGTTTCGTGCGCTGCGCGGTGACCGGCGAGTCGATCCCGCTGGACGGGCTGCGCTACTGGAGCGCCACCCGGCAGGAGGCCTACGTGTCGCCCGAGGCGATCCTGACGCGGCTCAAGGAAACCGGTCGGCCGTAGGCTTCTCCAGCGCCTGCCGGATCTGCCGGCGCAAGGTTTCTAGATCGTCCGGCACGAGGCGCACGCGCAGTACGCGGACCCGGGCCGCGAATTCGGTTGGAAGCCGTACCGCATCCTTCTCGGTGGTCACGAGCTCCGCGCCGAGCCTGTCCGCCTCGGCGGCCAGGGCTACGAGATCCGCGTCGCGATAGGGGTGGTGGTCGGGGAACGGCCGTGCCGCGACGAGGGCGGCTCCGGTCCCCCGCAGGGTCGTGAAAAACTTTTCCGGCCGACCGATCCCCGCGAAGGCCAGGCAGCGCCGGCCTGCCAAGTCGGCCGCGTCCGGGACCAGTTGCGCCCGGTGGACCGGCAGCCCGCGTCTTTCCGCGCGCTCCGCCACAGACGCGCCGGGGGCGCCGTCGCCGACCAGGATCAGGCCGGCGATATGGGGCCATTGCCGCGCGAGCGGCGCCCGCAAGGGGCCGGCCGGGAACGGATGGCCGTTGCCGATGCCGGCGCCGCCGTCGACCACCGCCCAGGCGAGGTCCTTGGCGAGCGTCGGGTTCTGCAATCCGTCATCCATGACGATCACATCGGCGCCCAGCGTCCGGCACAGGGCCGCCCCGGCCGGCCTATCCCGGGACACGACCGTCGGCGCGTGGCGGGCGAGGAGCAGCGGCTCGTCGCCGACATCCGCGGCCCCGTGGCCGTCCGGATCGACCCGGACCGGTCCGGAGAGGCGCCCGCCATAGCCGCGGGACAGGAAGGCCGGCCGGCGGCCGAGTTCGGCGAGCAGGGCGGCGACCGTGATCGCGGCAGGGGTCTTGCCGGCCCCGCCGAGGGTGAAGTTGCCCAGGCACAGGACTGGGCAGCCCGCCCGTATACCGGGCCGATCCATGCGCCGGGCGGTGAGGGCGCCGTAGGCCGCGCCGAGCGGCGCGAGGACGCGCGCGACCGAGTGGTCGGCGCCCGCCGCCCAGAAGCGCGGTGGCCGCATCAGGCCCGCGCGAGCGGACGGGCGACCTCGCCCCGGTCGAGCCGCTGAAGCTTCATCTGCGCCACGAAGGGGTCGAGCACGGCGAGCGTGCGCCCGACCGCGCCCTCGAACGGCCGCAGCGCGAGGGGCCCGGCCTGCACCATGCCGCCGAGGCGTGTCGGATTCCCGAGGAGTTCGCCGACCAGGGTGGCGAGTTCGACCCCGTCCCGCACCGGCAGGGCGGCGCCGGCCCGGTCGAGGGCGCGATAGACCGTATCGAAATTCGCGATGTGCGGCCCGTGCAGGACCGCCGTCTCAAGACGCACCGGCTCGATCGGGTTCTGGCCGCCATGCGGGACCAGGGATCCGCCGAGGAACGCCAGCGGCGCGAGCCGGTAGAACAGGCCCATCTCGCCGATCGTGTCGGCGATATAGACCTCGACCGACGGGTGGGGACGCCCGCCGCTGGACCGTCGGGTGCCGCGCAGCCCGTAGGCGGCCGCGGCTTCAGCCGCATCGCCGCCCCGGCTCGGATGCCGGGGCGCGAGGATCGTCAGGAGCCTCGGAAACTGCGCCTTCAGCACCGCGTGGGCGTAGGCGACGATGCTGTCCTCGCCCTCATGGGTGCTCGCAGCGATCCAGACCGGCCGGTCGGCGATCAGGTCGCCGAGATAAGCCAGTTGCTGCGGATCCGCCGGCGGCACCTGGGCGTCGAATTTGAGATTGCCGGCGATGCTGACCCGGGGGGCTCCGAGCTTGGCATAGCGGGCGCCATCCTCCTGGGTCTGGGTGAGGCAGACCGCGATCCGCGACAGCAACGCCTTGGCGGTGCGCGGGCAGCGCTCCCAGCCCTTGAACGACCGCTCCGACATGCGGCCGTTGACCAGGATCAGCGGGATCTCGCGGGCGGCGAGGTCCAGGATCGTGTTCGGCCAGATCTCGGATTCCGCCACGATGGCGAGGTTCGGCTGCCAGTGTCTGAGGAACCGCGCCACCCAACGCGGGGCATCGAGCGGCACGTATTGGTGCACGGCGCCGGGCGGCAGGCGGGAGCCGATCAGCTCCGCGGCCGAGCGCGTGCCCGTGGTCACCAGGACCGAGAAGCCTCGGGCGATCATGCCCTCCACGAGCCCGATCAGCGACAGGACCTCGCCGACGCTCGCCCCGTGCATCCAGGCCAGGGGGCCGACCGGGCGCGCCCGGCCGGGCAGGCCGCGCCGCTCGGGCAGCCGCAGCGGGTCCTCCTTGCCGTGATGGGCGCGCCAGGCGAGGAGCCCGGCCAGAGCGGGCTCGCCGACGCGCAGGCCGGTCCGGTAGGCCAGCAGCGGCAGGGTCATGGGCGGAAGCTTCACGCGGAGTCTCCCACCGGGGCGGCCGCCAGGGCCGGAGACCCATTGCGATAGAGCGCGGCGCGGTCGGCCCGCCCGACCAGCGCGTAGGCGCGGGCATGAACCCGGTTCATCTCGGCTTCGAGGTGGCGTCGGAGCGCCTCGAACTCTTCCCCCTCGCAGTCGCGGGCGACGTAGATCGGGTCACCCAGCACCACCGCGCCCCTTCCGAAGGGGAGGCCGAGACAGGCTCGGTCCCAGGACTTGAAGCGCAGATGCCGGCTCGTCACCACGGCGGCTGGGACGATCGGGCGGCCGGAGAAGCGCGCCAGCGTCAGGATCCCGGCATCGCAGCGGCGCGAGACTTTTGGCACATCCGCACTGAAGGCTACCGACTCGCCGGCCTTCAGGGCCCGCAGCATCGCCCGCAAGCCCTCGGCCCCGCCCTTGGCGCGGGCATCAGTCGCCCGGTCCCGGCCGCGGGCGCCGGAGGCCCGCATCACGCGCACGCCGAGCCGCTCCAGCGCGATGGTGTTGATGTTGCCGTCCGGGTTCTTCGAGATGATCGTCGCGACCCGGTCCCGCGGCCGGCGCATGAACGGCATCATGATGTGCTGGCCGTGCCACATGCCGGCGATCAGGGGCACCTGCGCGTCGATCCACCCGTCCGCGTCACCGGGGCCGGCCGAGCCGGCCTGGACCTCGAACCGGTTGGTCGCCCGCACCAAGCGCAAATACCCGGCCGCCGCGCGCCCGAGGATGCGCTGAACGACGGGATGGCGAAGGATACGCTTGCCGAGATTCATGAGACGCTTGTGGCAGTCGGAACGGCGCGGCCCGAATCGACCGGGCGCGGTTTCGTCCGCCCATGGTCTAGTCCCCCGGCCCGAGCCAACGCAACTCGGCCGCCGGTCGGTCAGCCGGGACCGCCCGTCCGCCACGCCCCAGCCCGGGCGAAGCCACACCGAACACGGAGAAAAGACCGGCCGCGGTCTTGTTTAGACCAATTCTAAAAGATAGATTGGAATTCATCTAAACAGGAGCGCGAACCATGGCAGCTGCCCTTGAGGATCCGGCCGACGCCGCCGCGGAAGCCCGGAAGGCCTTCGCCCTGCGCTACGTGCAGCCGGGCCTCGCCGGCCTGATCGACGGGTCGGTCTCGACCCTGGCGCCGATCTTCGCGGCCGCCTTCGCCACCGGGCATAATGGGGCGACCTTTCTGGTCGGGCTCGCGGCCTCGGTGGGGGCCGGCATCAGCATGGGCTTCACGGAGGCCCTGTCCGACGATGGCAGCATCACCGGGCGCGGCGATCCGTGGCTGCGCGGACTGGTCTGCGGTGTGATGACGACACTGGGCGGCCTCGGGCATACGCTGCCCTACGCGATTCCGGATCGACTCCCGCCCGGCTGGCCGAACCCGTTCGTCCTCGCCACCAGCCTCGCGGTGCTGGTCGTGATCGTCGAGCTGGTCGCGATTGCGGCGATCCGCACCCGCTTCATGGCGACGCCGTTCTGGCGCGCGGCGATCCAGGTGATGCTCGGCGGCGCGCTGGTGCTCGCGACGGGCATGCTGATCGGCAGCGCTTGACGCGCGGGCTCGCGACCGCGATGCGGAGCGCGTCCCGTGCCCCTCGCGAGCGTTGATCCTCGGCCTTGACCTTCCGCCTGGCCCATCTGAGCGACCCCCATGTCGGCCCGCTGGGCCGCGTGCGCCTGCACCAGCTCATCGGCAAGCGCGCCACCGGCTACGCCAACTGGCGGCGCGGCCGCTCGCGCAGCCACGACATGACGGTGCTCGAAACCCTGGTGGCGGACCTGAAGCAGCAGGGCGTGGCGCACGTCGCCTGCACGGGCGACCTCTGCAATATCGGCCTGCCGAGCGAGTGGGAGACCGCGCGGACCTTCCTGGAGGCCCTGGGCTCACCCGAGACGGTGAGCTTCGTGCCGGGGAATCACGACGCCTATGTCCGCGGCTCCCTGGAGGGCCTGCTGGCGACCTGCCAGGGTTATACGAGCGACGATTCGGGCTCGTCTGGCCGCTTTCCCTATCTGCGCCGGCGCGGCCCCGTGGCGCTGATCGGCCTCTCGAGCGCGATCCCGACCAAGCCGTTCGTGGCGACTGGACGTCTCGGGCCGCCGCAGCTCGCCGCCGCCGAATCGCTGCTGCGAGCGCTCGCCACCGAGCCGGGCAAGCCGTTCCGGGTGGTGATGATCCACCATCCGCCGCAGCCCGGAGGCGCCTCGTCCGGGCGGGAACTCAAGGATGCCGCCACCTTCACGGCGATGATCGCCCGGGCCGGCGCCGACCTGATCCTGCACGGCCACAACCACACCACCACCAGCGCCCTGGTCCCGGGACCGGACGGCCGCTTCGTGCCGGTGATCGGCGCACCCTCGGCCTCGGCGCGGCCGGACGGGCATGGCGGCCTGGCGGCGCGCCGGGCCTCCTACCTGCTCTACGAAATCACCCGGCATGGGGCCGGCTTCGCAGTCACCGCACGGCGGCGCGGCCTCGATGCGGCGGGTGTCGTCACTGATCTGGGACCGATCGATCTCGACTGACGGCCTTGGCGTCGTCGGTCCCGAGGCCGGCCGCGCCGATCCGGGCGGGCGGCCTCGGCAGCGTCATCAAAGGCTCGCGGCTGCGAGCTCGGTCCGTTGCTGCTGGCTGATGCTGGCTTCGTAGCGTTCGGCCTGCAGGCGGGTCAGGCCGCTGATCAACGCGAGGGTCCCGCGATAGACCGTGTAAGTGCCGTCGTGAGTCGGCTTGACGCGAATCATCTCTGCCATGGAAGCCTGCCTTGTGCTGGAGGTTGCCTGTCTTCGTCGAAGGAGAGCGATCCTTTTTGCTGATCTGGCCGGTCGAACGCGCGAACGGTAAGGAGGTTATCAATCACTCTATGCCTGGCAAGGGTCGGCTGCGGCGAAATGCTTAGTTAATTCTGTTGCAATGCGGCAAGCCGTTGCCGCCATTCGCAATCGGCCAGTGCTCAAAAATGCGGCCGGGCACTTGCATAATGAATATGGCCGCGTCGGACCGTGACGTGCCCGCGCGCGGCACGGATCCGGCGCGAATCTCTGCCCCACGGGGCTCGGCGAAGGGATCCCTCATGCAGCTCTGGCGTCTGACCGCGACCGACCTCTCGGACCTGATCCGCACCGGTCAGGTGTCGGCCCGGGAGGTGGCGCAGGCGGCCCTCGGGCGGCTCGACGCGGTCAATGGCCGGATCAACGCCGTGGTCGCGCATCACCCGGAGGAGGTGCTGGCCCAGGCCGACGCGGTCGATGCCGCCCGCGCCCGGGGCGACACGCTCGGGCCGCTGGCGGGCGTGCCGGTGACGATCAAGGTCAATGTCGACCAGCGCGGCTTCGCCACCACGAACGGGCTGCGGCTCCAGCGCGATCTCATGGCCGCCGACGACAATCCCGTGGTGGCGAATATCCGTCGGGCCGGGGCGGTGTTGCTCGGGCGGACCAACACGCCGGCCTTCTCGCTGCGCTGGTTCACCACCAACCAGCTCCATGGCGCGACAAAGAACCCGCGCGATCCCGCGCTGACCCCCGGGGGCTCGTCCGGCGGGGCCGGCGCCGCGGTGGCGGCCGGGATCGGGGCGATCGCCCACGGGACCGACATCGCCGGCTCGGTGCGCTACCCGGCCTATGCCTGCGGCGTGCATGGCTTGCGTCCGAGCCTCGGCCGGATCCCGGCCTGGAACGCTTCGTCGCCCGAGCGCGGGATCGGGCCGCAGCTCATGGCGGTGTCGGGACCGCTGGCGCGCAGCATCGCCGATCTGCGTCTCGCCCTCCACGTGATGGCGGCCCCCGATCCGCGCGACCCGTGGTGGGTGCCGGCGCCCCTAGAAGGACCGGCGGTGCCGCGCCGGGCGGCTCTGTGCGTGCGGCCCGGCGGTCTCGCGGTGGTGCCGGAGGTCGAGGCCGCGTTGCGTGACGCCGCCCGGCGGCTCACCGACGCGGGCTGGACGGTCGAGGAGATCGCCGACACCCCGCCGATCCGCGAGGCGAGCGCCCTTCAGCTCCAGCTCTGGCTCGGCGACGGCTACGCCGCGACCCGGGCGGCCGCCGAGCGCGAGGGCGACGCGGCGGCCATCGACCTGCTGGAGTATTTCCGGGAGCCCGCGGAGGCGATGCCCCCCGACGCCATCGCCAAGGCGCTGATCCGGCGGGCGACGCTCGCCCGGGAATGGGCGCTGTTCCTCGCCGAGCATCCGGTGCTGCTGGTGCCGGTCTCGGCCGAGCTGCCGTTCCCGGACGGGCTCGACCGCACCGGCGAGGCCGGAATCGAGCGCGCCTTCGAGGCGAACCTGCTGCAGGTCGGCTTGGCGCCTCTCGGCGTGCCGGCGCTCACCGTCACCACCGGCCTCGTCGGCCGAACGCCTGTGGGCGTGCAGCTCGTCGCCGCCCGCTACCGGGAAGACCTGTGCCTCGCCGCGGGCGCCGCGATCGAGGCGCCCGGCGTGCCGGAGATGCCGATCGATCCAGTCTGACCCAATCCGGCCTGCCGCCCAGGAACCGGATTGCAATGGCCTCGCTTATACAACTGATAGTTGTGTGAGGCACCCATGTCCGTGATCGCGACCGCAGGCTGCGTCGGAAGCGCCCTGGTCTTCACCTTGGCCGCGTCCTCGGGCCCGCTGCTGGCCTTGGCCGGGTTCTTCGGCGGCGGCACGATCGGGGGGATGATCGGCGCCGTGGCGGTGGCGGCCCTCGGCTGGGGCCGCGCCTGATCTCACGCCCGACCGCGCGGCTCGGCGGTCTCCGACAGGAAGGTTCGGACTTTGGTCCAGCGCAGGTCCGGGTAGCGGTCGTTGTCGAGGGGCGTGAGCCGGGCGCGGCCCTCGAACATGTCGCGCAGGTACTGCATGCCCTGCCAGGGCGGGAACACCGCGCCGCGCCCCGGAGCGAGGGTGCGGGCGACGCGGATCATCAGACCCAGAGAGCCGAGGCTGCCGGCGCGCAGCACCCGATAGCGCGTGCCTCGGGCCGCGCTCGCCGCCTCGGCCAAGTCGCGGGCGCTCACGCTATCGCCGGCGATCCGCAGCCAGCGCGGGGTCCCGGGATCCAGGGCGGCCCGGGCCGTGAAGGCCGCGGTGTCGTCCTTGGTGGTGAAGTCGAGGATTTGGTCGGCGCTGCCCCAGGAGAGCACCCGGCGCGGGCGGTGGAGGATCAGCGGCGCCTGCCCGTCGAGCAATTCCATGAACGCGCCGCTGAGCACCGAGGTCGCCTGGATCGAGGCGGCGTCGAGACGGTCCCGGAAGGCGCGGCGCAGGTCGAGGTTGCGGTTCCCGCCGGGCGCGGTCTTGGCGTAGTCGATCGAGAAATCCGAGGGGATGAAGCGCGGCACGCCGGCCCGGACGGCACCCTCCAGCAAAGCGGTCTGCGCATCGATCACGGTCCCGCTCAACCCGTTGAAGGCCGAGACCACGCAGGCCGCCCCCGTGCACGCGACCTGCCAGTTGCCGGGGCGGCCGGGGCCAGCCTCGACCACGCGGGCGCCCAGCGCGTGGAGCGGCGCGACCCGGGCCTGATCCGTCCCGGGCCGGACGAGAGCGGTGACCGCTGCGCCCTCGCGCCGGAGCGCCCGCACGATCCGCAGGCCGAGATCGCCGGTGGCGCCGGCGACCGCGACCGTCACGGGATCGGGGCTCACGATCGGCCCGCGGTGCCGAGATTGGCGAGCAGAGCCGCGAACAGCCGCGCCCGCTGGGGCAGCGTCTCGATCAGCACGTGCTCGTCGAGGGTGTGGTAGCCCTGGCCCAGCGGTCCGAGGCCGTCGAGGGTCGGGATGCCGTTGGCGCCGGTGAAGTTTCCGTCCGAGCCGCCGCCGGCGCTGCGATGGGGCAAGGGCTGGCCGAGCGCCTCGCTCAAGGTCCGCGCCTGCTCGTAGAGGGCCAGGCAGCCGGCATCGGGCTCCCAGACCGGCCGGGTGACGCCCCGGGTCACCGAGAAGCGGACGCCGTCCTGCTCGCCAGACAGGGCCAGCATCCGCGCGACTCCGCGGTCGAGATCGGCCTGACGCTTGGCCATGCTCAGGGCCTGCCCGCGGCACAGGGTCGGGACGCAATTGACCCATTGCCCGCCCGAGACGATCCCGGTGGAGAAGGTGCAATCCGCATCCGATAGGCTGTCGATCGCCAGGATCATGCGCGCCATAGCACGGATCGCCGAGCGGCCCTCGTGGGGCGAGGCGCCGGCATGGCTCGGGCGGCCCACGGCCTCCAGGTCGAAGCGCGCGATGGCGTAACGGCCTGTGACGACGCCGTTGTCGGCTTGGCCGGGCTCGGGCACCAGCACGAAGGCGTGGCGGCCGGCCTCGGCCTCGATCAGGTCCCGGGTCGAGGGGCTGCCGACCTCCTCGTCGCCAGTGAACAGGAATGTCACCGGCAGCGGCGTCTCGATACCGGCGGCGGTGAGCGCGCGGATCGCCGCGAGGGCGATCACGTTGCCGCCCTTCATGTCGAGGATGCCCGGCCCGTAGGCGCGGTTGCCCGCGATCCGCCAGGGCAGGCTCCCGAGGGTGCCGACCGGATGCACCGTGTCGAGATGCCCGAGCACCAGGATGCCGGGCCGGTCACGATGGCGATGGGGGAAGCGGGCGCGGACGCAATCGCTCAGGCCCATCCGGCCGGGGATGGTCTCGACCGCAGCCCCGGCGACCGCGAGGTCGCGGGCGGCCAGGCCCATCATCCGGTTGACCGCGGCCGCGTCGTGGGTCGGGCTCTCGCATTCCACCCAGGGGCGCAACGTCGCCAGGATGGACTCGGCGTCGAACGGCAGGTCCGGGATCATCGGGCGCTCTCGGCGGAGGACTCGGCGAAGGGATCGACCACCTTGGGCCAGTAGCGGCCCGAGCGCTTGGTGTAGGGGATCGCGCCGTAATCCGGCGGGACCGCCCCCGGCGCCGCGACGTAGCGGACCTCGCTCGCGATCGGCGCGAAGGCGGCGTAGAAATGCTGCATCGACTTCACCACCACGATTCGCTTGTCGTCGAGGCTGAGCCCGAGCCCCGTGAAGGCGTCGGGCGCGAAAGCCTGCTGGCGGATATGGGTCAGGACCACGTGGATCCCATCGGCCTCGACCCAGGCGGCAGGCCCGAGGCGGGCCCGGCCGCCGCTGAGGCCGCCCTGGCTGTGATCCTCGGAGAGGCCGCGCACGGTGATGCGCAGGTCCACGGGATCGCCCGAGGTGACGCCGCACTTGCCGCCGATGCGCAGCACGAAGGTCGCGCCGAGCCCGGCCTCGTGGCAGATCCCGACCGCGCCGGGATCCCAGATCAGACCGAGCGCCACATCCGTGATGCCGCGCTCGGCGAGGCGCGCCAGGATCGCGGTGTTATCGGAGGGCGCGCCGGCCCCCGCATTATCGGCGAAGTCGGCCAGCACCATCGGGCGCGGGTCGTCCGAGGCCAAGGCCGCGTCGATGGCGGCATCGATGCTGTCGCAGCGGCTCGCCGCCTCTTCGCGCATCGCCCAGACCTCCCGGGCGAGTTCATCTGCCAGCGCCTGCGCCTTGGCGGCATCGCCGTCGGCGACAACCAGCATTTTCGCGCCGACATCCGGCACGTCGCCCCAGGGGAAGCCGTGCCCGAAGGAGACCGACAGGATGCCGTCCCGGCCCTCCAGCGCCTCCATCCGGCGCACGAAGCCGGCGACCGGCTCGCGGGTGGTGCGCCACATGTTGATCATCCGGCAATCGGCATAGGCCATCACCGGCCGGATGTCTTTCGCGGCTGTCCGCACCACGAGAGGATAGAGGTCGCGGGCGCGGTCGACGATGTCGGTGTGCGGGTATTCCTTGTAGATCACGATCACGTCGGCGCTCCGCCGCATCGCCTCGGTGAGATGGCAATGCAGGTCGAGCTCGACGCCGATCGTCGCGTCCGGGCCGACGATGGCGCGGACCCGCTCCAGGGTGTCGCCCTCGCAATCGTCAGTGCCCTCGGCGACCATGGCGCCGTGCATGAACAGCAGCACGGCATCGACCGGCCTGGCCGCCCGGAGATCGTCGAGCAGGGCGTCGCGCAATTCCTCGTAGACGGCGCGCAGGGTGATCCCGCCCGGCTGCGCGAAGGTCGAGAGGCTCTCGACGACATTGTGACCATCCGCCTCGGCCTGCTCGTGCCAGGCCTTGAGGGCGATGTTGCTGAGGCGAGGCGGGTTCTTGCTGCCGTCCCGGCGGGCATAGTCGGCCAGAAAGGCCGCGCGGCCGGTGGGCAGGGGCGCGAAGGTGTTGGTCTCGGTGGCGAGGCCCGCGATGAAGATCTGCACGGTTTTTCCAGTCCCCGTCTTCGGCCGGCCACCGGTCAGGCGGAGGCCGGGCTCAGCGTGATGATCGTCTCGGTGGCCGCCTCCACGGCGGCGCGGCCGTAGAGCATCGGCACATGGTCCTGGCGGCCCCAGATGGGGGCCAGGTCGGCGTAATGCGGGCTGCCCGGGTCCCCCGACTGGCCGGGCACGTTGATGAAGACCGATCGGTCCCAGTCGCCCACATCCACGACCATGCGGAACGAGGCACCGTGGGTCAGCTGGAACGTGTCGGTCCGGTACTCCGCGTGCATGACCGATGCCGCGGCGCCCCCGACGGCCAGCGGGCCGACATCCCAGCCCGAATCCGGCCGCAGGGCCGAGAGCGGATGGGCGAACAGGGCGTGGTGTAGCCGGCCCCAGGACCAGGTTTTGGGGTCCGTCCCCATCCGCGTGCGGCACTCCCTGAACGCGGCCTCCAGGGAATCTGTCAGAAGGCCGTCGCGGGCGGCCGGATTGAGGCCAGTCTCCAGCCGCTCGATCAGGCTCTGCGTGTCGCCGGGCGGCAGCAGGCGGCGGGTCCGGGCGTCGGGCACCAGGGCTTCGAGCAGGGCCGGGCGGAGATGGCGGACCCAGAACACCTCGATGAGGGCGGCCGCCGCGGAGTCCGTGTGCAGCGATCCGTCGAACGGGGCCAGCAGGGCGCGAGCCGCCTCGATATCGGGATCCGCCCCCGCCGGCAGCGCCCGCACGAGCTTGGCGAGGTGCAGGGCCGGCTCGGAATGGTCGTCGCCCTGGAGCGCCTGGGACTCCGACAGACTGTGCCGGTTCTGACCATCCAGCACCGTGCGGATGCGCCGGGCGCGCCAGGGCTCAGCCCATTCGAAGCCGACCTTGCGGGTCTCGACGGGAAAATCCGGCGGCAGGTTCATCTCGTTGGCGGTGGCGAGGTAGCCCTCCGGCGGGTCGATGCGGCGGGGCAGGGCGTCGGGATCGTGAAACCCGGCCCAGTCGTAGCGGCCATCGCCCGGCAGCGGCAGCAAGCCATCATGGGTCGGCCGGACCGGCGCCTTGCCGGCCATGAACCACGCGCTACGCCCGGTCTCATCAACGTAGAGCTGGTTGACCGAAGGCGCCGACCAGTGGCGCAGGGCCTGCCCGAACGCCTCCGGGCTCGTGGCGCCGAGATAGGCGAGGCTGCTGAGATAGGCGGCAGCGCCGGGCTCGGACCAGACGGTGCGGAGCGCGAAGGCCCGCCCGCCGGTCTCGCGGATCACCGGGCCGTGCCGGGTGAAGGCCAGTAATACGGTCTCGTCCGGGCCGCCACGCACCGGAATGTTTTCGGTGACGCGCTCGATCGGCTCCCAGTCCTCGCCATAGCGGTAGCGATCCGGATCGGCCGGGTCGGTCTCACAAACAAAAAGATCCTCCTGGTCCATCGGCGCGATGGTCAGGCTGAAGGCGGCCTGGCCGTTATGGCCGATGGAGATGCCCGGCAGGGCGGGCTCGCCTGCCCCGATCACGTCGAGACCCGGGGCAGTGAGATGGACGGCGTAGCGCAGCGATGGCTGCAGGTAGATCCGGTGCGGGTCGCTCGCCAGGATCGGGCGGCCGGTCTCGGTTCGAGTCGGCCCCACCACCCAGTTGTTCGAACCCTCGACCGGCTCCTTCGGGGTGGCGCGCGTCCCCCGCGTGACCGCGCCGTGGGCGTCGACCTTGCTCCAGGCCCAGGCCTCCTCGCGCGTGGCGGCCATCCGCTCGGGGGTGAACCCGACCGGGGCGGTGGCGAGCCGGAAATCGTCGAGGAGGTCGACCGGCCAGTCGGCGGCGTCGAGCCCGTCCGGCATCACCGGGTCGTGCGGCGGGCTGATGCGCTTGCGCAGGTCGTCGGCGGCGAGCCCGGCCTCGCGGGTCTCGGCCAGGGCCAGCACCCGGGCGCGGGCGACCTCGGACAGGACGTTGCGCACGAGCCCATGGCTGCGGATCCGGACCACATCCTCGGGCAACCATCGGGCGGGGCAGGTCTCCGTCAGGGCGAATTCGGGCGGCCGCAAGTCCGGCCGCGTCTCGGCCAACGCGACGAAGGCGTTGATCCCGTCCACGAAGGCCGTGACGATGGCCTTGGTATCCTGCGGCCCATAGGCGGCCCATTCGGCCGCCATATCCCCGCGATACAGGAACAACCGGGCGGCGCGGTCCTGGGCGAGATAGCCCGGCCCGAAATCCGCCGCCAGCAGGCCGAGTCCGCGCTTGCGCCAGAGGTCGAGCTGCCACAGCCGATCCCGGGCGGCGTTGAAGCCCTGGACCCGGAAGGCGTCGAGCGCGGTGGCGGCGCGGATATGGGCCAGCCCCCAGCGGTCGATCCGGATCTCGGCGGGGCCTTCGAGCCCGGGCAGCGCGTAGGCGGCTCCGCTCACAGGGCGACTTCGATGAGGTGCGGGCCGGGTGTGTCCAGCCCGTGCCGGAACGCTGCGATGAAGTCCTCCAGGGTCTCGACCCGCCTACCCTCGACCCCGAAGCCGCGGGCGAGGCTGACCCAATCCACCGCCGGATCATCAAGGCTCAGCATGCCGAGCGCCTTCGGACCGGGATTGTGCGCGCCGACATTGGCGAGTTCCGCCCGCAGGATCGCGTAGGACCGGTTCGACCAGATCAGCGTCACCACGTCGAGGCGCTCGCGGGCTTGCGTCCAGAGGGCCTGGGCGGTGTAGAGCCCGCTGCCGTCGGCCTGGAGGTTGATCACCTTGCGGTCGGGGCAGGCCACCGCCGCCCCGGTGGCCATCGGGATGCCGAGGCCGATCGAGCCGCCGCTGAGCTGCAGCCAGGAATGCGGTGCGGCATCCCGGGTCAGGGCGAAGAAGTTGCGGCCGGTGGTGATCGACTCGTCGCAGATCACCGCGCCCTCCGGGATCAGCGCGCCGAGGACTTGGCCGATAGTGTCCTGGTCCAGGGCGCCCGAACCGGGCAGGCTGGGCCGCGGCTTCGCAGCGATCGGCTCGGCCGGCGGCGCGGCGACGGCTTCGGCGAGCCGCTCCAGGGCGTCGATCTGGTCTTCCTCGGGGGTGGCGAGGGTGATGGTTGAAGATCCCTCGGGGGCGAGCAGGCTCGGCTTGCCGGGATAGGCGAAGAACCCCACCGGCTGGGTCGCGCCGATCAGGATGATGTGGCGGAAGCCCTTCAGGGCCTCGATCGCCTGGTCGATCGGGTAGGGCAGGCGCTCGATCGGGACCGTGCCGGCGCCCCGGTCGATCCGGGCGTTGGAGGTCATCGCCATCAGCGTCGCGCCGGTCTTGCGGGCGATCCGGTCGGCGATCACCCGGCCCTCGCCCTGCACCGCCCGATCGCCGAGATGGAGCAGCACCGGCTCGCCGCTGGAGAGCGCTGCCACGGCGGCCGCGATGGCCGATGCCTCGGCTCGCACTCGCTCGGGGATCGGCGGTACCGGCGCGATGCCCGTGCCCGGGTCCCAGGCGGTGTTGGCCGGCAGGATCAGGGTCGCAACCTGCCCCGGCGCGGTGCGGGCGGCCGCGATGGCGGCGGCGCCGTCGGATCCGATCTCGGCGGCGCTCAGGCCGGTATGAACCCAGGACGACATCGGACGGGCCAGCCCCTCGATGTCCGAGGTCAGCGGCGCGTTGTACTCGCGGTGATAGGTGGCGTGCTCGCCGACGATGTTGACGACGGGGGTGCGCGCCTTCTTGGCGTTGTGCAGGTTGGCGAGCCCGTTGGCGAGGCCGGGCCCGAGATGCAGCAGGGTCGAGGCCGGCTTGTCGGCCATGCGGGCATAGCCGTCCGCCGCGCCGGTCGCCCCGCCCTCGAACAGGAACAGGACGCAGCGCATCCCCTCGACCCGGTCGAGGGCGGCGACGAAATGCATCTCGGACGTGCCGGGATTGGTGAAGCAGACCTCGACCCCGCCGGCGACGAGGGTCCGGACGAGGCTCTCGGCCCCGTTCATCGTGGTTGGCGTCCCATCGGTCACGGGCGGCTCCCTCTCGGTCCGGCCCGGTCGGCCGGCAACGCGCATTCATTATTATCGTGGCGCAGCCCGTCCCGAGCGCAAGGGCCGAAACGCGCCATCACCCAGTCATCGGACGCCCGGACTATCGCACGATCTGGCGCGGGATTTGCCGGTGGCGGCCCGCAACGTCGACGAACGGGATCCGATGAAACTGCGCCGCCTCCTCGCCTTCTCCGTCGCCGGTTCCCTCGCGCTGGCTCCTGCCGCTCACGCCGAGAGCGTGCTGCGGATCGCCATGACCGCCTCCGACATCCCCACGGCCACCGGGATGCCCAATAACGGCTTCGAGGGCATGCGCTTCCTCGGCTACCCGATCTTCGAGGGGCTGGTGCAGTGGGACCTGAAGCACACTGACAAGCTCGCCGGCATCATCCCGGCTCTCGCCGAGCGCTGGGAGCAGGATTCCAACGACAAGAAGGTCTGGACCTTCCACCTGCGCCAGGGCGTCAGCTTCCATGACGGCACCCCGTTCAACGCCGATGCGGTGATCTGGAACCTCGACCGCTACTTCAAGAACGACAGCCCGCAATTCGAGCCGCAGGGAGCCGGCATCTCCCGCGCCCGGGCGCCGCTGGTCGGCGGCTACAAGAAGATCGACGATGCCACCGTGCAGTTCACGACCACGCAGGTCGCGTCGTACTTCCCCGACATGGTGGTCTACCTGCTGTTCACCTCGCCCCAATCCTTCGAGAAGGCCGGGCGGGACTGGGCCAAGGTCGCGGCGCTGCCGGCGGCCGGCACTGGCCCGTTCAAGATCACCCGCGTCGCCCCGCGGGAATCGGTCGATCTCGCCAAGTTCGACGGATACTGGGACCCGAACCGGATGGCCAAGGTCGACAAGGTTCGGCTGATGCCGATCCCGGAGGCGAATGCCCGGGTCGCGGCCCTGCGGTCGGGGCAGGTCGACTGGATCGAGGTGCCGGCGCCCGATGCGATCCCATCCCTGAAGCAGGCGGGCTTCGCCATCACCACGGGCTCCTACCCGCATGTCTGGCCGTACATCTTCAACATCGGCGCCAAGGACAGCCCGCTGAAAGACGTGCGCGTCCGCCAGGCACTGAACTACTGCGTCGACCGCGCCGGCATCGTCGAGTTGCTCAACGGCACGGCCGAGCCGGCCTCGGGCTGGCTCAACGACAAGGACCCGAATTTCGGCAGCCCGAAGAACCGTTACGGTTTCGACGCCGCCAAGGGCAAGGCGCTGCTGGCCGAGGCTGGCTACTCCGAGAAGAAGCCGCTCAGCCTCAAGGTGATGATCTCGTCCTCGGGCTCGGGCCAGATGCTGCCGATGCCGATGAACGAGTACTTGCAGGAAAACCTCAAGCAGGCCTGCAACGTCGAGCTCAGCTTCAACGTGGTCGAGTGGCAGGTGCTGCTGAATTCCAGCCGGGCGCTGCCGGACGCGCAGAGCCTCCAGGGCTCGATGGCGCTCAACGTCTCCTCACCCTCGTCCGACCCGAGCGTGATGGCGCGCTACTTCGCCGGCGACCGGTTCCCGCCCGGCGGCTTCAACTTCCCGAACTGGAAGGACGACGCGTTCGATGCCGCCCTCAAGGCGCTGGCCGAGACCGACGACACGAAGGTGATCGACGCGCAGACGGCGCTCGCCCACGAGCGGCTGGTGGACAACCCGCCGTGGTTGTTCATCGTGCACGACCTCAACCCGCGCGGGATGTCGAAGAAGATCCACGGCTTCGTCTCCCCGCAATCCTGGTTCGTCGACCTCACCCTCGTCAGCGTGCAGTAATCCCGATGGCTGATTTTGATCTCGTCGACGCGTCCGCGGCCGAACTCGCCCGGGCGATCGGATCGAAGACACTTTCCCCGGTAGATGCAGTCGACGCGCTGCTCGGCCGGGTCGCGCAGCTGGAGCCGAAGCTCCAGGCCTTCACGGAGGTGTTCGCGGCCGATGCGCGTCTGGCGGCCGAGGGCGCCGACCGGGCGATCCGCGCCGGCCATGCGGTCGGGCCGCTGCACGGCGTGCCGGTGGTGCTGAAAGACCTGATCGACCTGGAGGGCCGGATCACCATGGGCGGCTCGGCCGCCCACCGGGCGCGCCGGGCCGAGCGCACCGCCACCATCGCCCGGCGGCTGATCGCGCAGGGCATGATCGTGCTGGGCAAGACCCACACGGTGGAGTTCGCCTATGGCGGCTGGGGCACCAACCAGCATCTCGGTACCCCCTGGAACCCCTGGGATCCAGAGACCCAGCGCACGCCCGGCGGGTCGAGCAGCGGCACCGGGGTCGCGGTGGCGGCCCGGATGGCGCCCTGGGGCATCGGCACCGATACCGGCGGCTCGGTGCGCCTGCCCGCCTCCTTCTGTGGGCTGACCGGGCTGAAGGTCACGGTCGGGCGCGTCTCGACCTGGGGGATCGTGCCGCTCTCGACGACGCTCGATACCCCCGGCCCGCTGGCGCGCAGTGTCGAGGATACCGCGCTCCTCTACGAGGCGATCTCCGGCCCCGACCCGCTGGATCCCACCACCCGGGGCATCAACCCGGACGCGCCGTGGTCGACCCTGAACCGCGGCGTGCGCGGCCTGCGCCTCGGGCGGATGCCGGAGGCCGAGCGCGAGGGCGTCGCCGCCGACATGCTGGCGGCCTACGATGCGGCCCTCGATCTCCTGGCCGAGCAGGGGGCCGAGATCGTCGACGTCGCTCTGCCGTTCCGGTTCAGCGACTGCGTGGCGATGAGCGGGATCACCAACGCCGAGGCCTATTTCGTCAACGGCGCGCTGGCCGAGGACCCGGGCTCGCAGCTCGGCGACGCCGTCCGGGCCCGGATCCTGGCCGGCGCGAAGGTCTCGGCCCAGGAGTATCTCGGCACGCTCCAGCGCCGCGCCGCCATGAAGGTCGCCTATGCCGCCGCCCTGGAGGGGATCGACGCCCTGCTGACGCCGACGACGGAATGCGCCGCCGTGGCGCTCACCGAGGTCGACGAGGCGCATCTGCCGTCGCGATTCACCCGCTTCGGCAACCTTCTGGACCTCTGCGCCCTGGCGCTGCCCAACGGGTTCACCGCCGCCGGGCTGCCGCTCTCGCTGCAGATCACCTGCCGGGGCTACGACGAGGCGATGGCCCTGCGGATCGGCCAGGCCTACCAGCGGGCGACCGACTGGCATCGGCGCCGCCCGCCGGTCTGAGGCGTCGGGGGTTCAGCCGGCCGCGTAGTCCAGCTGCGGTTCGAGCACGCGGTCGCTGTCCGCATGCATCGTGACCGGGATCATCTTGGCCGCCGGCGTCTTGCTGCCGGAGGCGTAGTGCCAGATCGGCATCAGGACGTTGCATTCCGGGTAGTAGCCGCCGATGCAGCCGATCGGGATGTCGTAGGCGACGACCAGCAGCCCGGAGAGCCGCCGGTCGATGCCGTCATCGGCAACGGTCTTGAGCGTGACCGCCTGCCCGACCTTCAGCCCCAGCCGGTCGATGTCCGACCGGTTCATCAGAACCACCTTGCGGGTGTTGTTGATGCCCCGGAACCGGTCGTCGTAGCCGTAGACGGTGGTGTTGAACTGGTCGTTGCTGCGCAGGGTCATGAGGCGCAGCACGTCGTGCCCGATTGCGGGCATGTCGGCATCCTCGTCCAGGGCGTTCGGCGTGACGAAGTTGGCGCGGCCGGTATCGGTGCACCATTCGCGGCGCTTCACCGGCATGTCGCGCTGGAACCCGCCCGGCTCCCACATGCGCCGCTCGTAATCCCAGAACGAATCCGGCAGCGTCTCGCCGATCTCCTTCCGGATCTCGGCATAGTCCTGCATGTAATCGTCCCACCGCACCCGGGGGTTGGGTTCGAGCACCGCCCGGGCGAGCTCGCAGATTAGACGGATCTCGCTGATCAAGTGCGGGGAGGCGGGTTTGCGCAGGCCGCGATTGCCGTGCACGCAGGCCGAAGTGTCCTCCATCGAGAGGACCTGCGGGCCGGCCTTGGTCTCGTCGATCTCCAGACGCCCGAGCACCGGCAGGATGTAGCTGATCTCCCCCGGAAGGAGCGCGCTGCGGTTGAGCTTGGTGATGACGTTGACGGTCAGGCGGATCCGGCGCCAGGCCGGCTCCATCTGGCCGTGATCGGGGATCGCCCGGACGAAGTTGCCGCCCAGCATGATGAAGGCGCGGACCTCGTCCTTGAGCACCGCCTCGCAGGCCTCAACGGTGTTGTAGCCGGCCTCGCGCGGCGGCTCGAAGCCGAACTGCGCGCCCAGCCGGTCCAGCGGAAACAGCTCGGGCTTCTCGGTGATGCCCACCGTGCGCTGCCCCTGGACGTTGGAATGGCCCCGGACCGGGCAGATGCCGGCGCCGCCGCGGCCCATATTGCCGCGCATCAGCAGCAGGTTCACCAGCATCTGGACGGTCTCGACGCCCGCCCGATGCTGCGTCAGCCCCATGCCGTAGACGGCGATGACGGCCTTCGAGACGCTGTAGACCTTGGCGGTGGATTCCATGTCCGCCCGGTGCAGGCCCGAGCGCCGCTCGAGCTTGTCCCACTCCTGTGTCTCCAGCCAGGCGAGGAACGTGTCGAAGCCGTGGGTGTGCTCTTGGATGAAGGCCTCATCCAGCACCGGCCCGCCGCCCTCGGCAAGTGACGCGTCGTGGAGGGCCAGCACCGCCTTGCAGATCCCGGCCAAAGCCGCGAGGTCGCCGCCGGCCTTGACCTGATGGTACTGCGAGCTGATCCGCGTCTCCTTGCGGGTCAGCATCTCGACCGCTGATTGCGGGTTGAGGAAGCGCTCAAGCCCGCGCTCGCGCAGGGGGTTGTAGGTGATGATCGGAACGCCGCGCTGGCTCGCCTCCTGCAGCGGGTGCAGCATGCGCGGGGAATTGCTGCCCGGGTTCTGGCCAAAGAACAGCAGACAGTCGGCCTTGCCGAAATCGTCCAGCGCCACCGTGCCGATGCCCTGGCCGATGCTGGCCGGCAGCGCCACCGAGGTGGTCTCGTGGCACATGTTGGAGGAGTCCGGCAGGTTGTTGTTGCCGTAGAGCCGGGCGAGCAGCCCGTAGAGGTAGCTGCCCTCGTTCGACAGGCGGCCGGAGCTGTAGAACACCGTGCCCTTTTTTCGGTCCTCCACGGCGCGCAGCTCGCGGGCGATCTCCTCGACGGCATGGCCCCAAGAGACCGGCACGTACTTGTCGCTCGCCGCATCGTAGCGGAGCGGATGGGTCAGCCGCCCGGGCTGCTCAAGGTGATAATCGTCCCAGTCCAGAAGCTCGGTGACCGTGTGCTTGGCGAAGAAGTCCGGCGTGCAACGATGCGCCGTCAGCTCCCAGGCCACCGCCTTGACCCCGTTCTCGCAGAACTCGAAGGGCAGGGGGCTCGCCGGCTTCACCCAGGCGCAGCTGTTGCACTGGTAGCCGTCGACCTTGTTGTGACGCGTCAGCGCGACCGGAACGCTCGCCAGCACCCCTTCACGCCGCAGGATGTTTCCGACGGAGAAGGCCGAGCCCCACCCGCCGGAGGGCAGGCGGTACGGCTTGAAGGTGGGCTTTTGCAACAGATGAACTCCGGACTTCCGTGGCAGGGAAACCCCTGCCGCCCACCGGTGTTTCCTAAAAGAATTCCCGGATCCGGAAATTTATTCGCCCACAACATAAATCAATAACAGGGGTTAGTATGACCGTCAGCCGCGATTACATGCTGAAAAAGCCCGACGGGCCTTCGGCAGCGAAGCATTTTCTTCACACGCAGCTCGTGCCGCGCGCGGTCAACATTGCCGGCGAGGCGGAAGTGGCCTTGAGCCGGGCTTCGGCGCGAACGGGCATCCGCCCGGCTCTGATCCTCGCCGGCGTCGCGGCCGCGGCGGTGATGACGGTTTTCCAGCTTCGGCAAAGCCGCGCCAGCACCGGCAATCGGAGGATCTGAGGCGATCCGTGACCGCTTCGGAGCCGCCCTGTTCGTGCGCGGGAAGCGGTCCAGCGTGGCGCTAGGCTCATCAGACGGTCGCACGCACACCCGGGGCGGCGGCCCCGAACTCAAGGAGCCGGGGCCTGCCCCGCGACTACCACGCCCAGGGTATCGAGCAGCGAGGAGCGCGCCCGGCTGACCCGGCTCTTCACGGTGCCGACTTGGCAGCCGAGCTTGGTCGCCGCCTCTTCGTAGGTATGCCCCTCCGCGCCGACCAGCAGCAGCGCCTGCCGCTGGGCGGCCGGGAGGGTGCCGAGCTGCTTCCACACGACCTTGAGGGTGCTGGCATCTTCTTGGTCGGACAGGCTGGTCATCTGGCTGGCATGGGTGCCGTCCACGTCCTCGACCTCGCGCCGGTTCTTGCGCAGCTCCGAGTAGAACTGGTTGCGCAGGATCGTGAACAGCCAGGCGGTGAAGTTCGTCCCGGGCCGGAACCGCGTCTGGTTGGCCCAGGCCTTCACGAAGGTCTCCTGCACGAGGTCGTCGGCCCGGCTCACGTCGCCGACCAGCGAGAGCGCGAAGGTGCGCAGCGCCGGCAGCGCCTTGATGATGTCGCTGCGGAAATCGAACGCGACGACCTCGCCTTGGGCCGCCACGGCGGCCTCGAAGCGCGCCACGAGGCCGGCGAGCTGAGCCGGCAGCGGCTCCTGCTCGACGATCTGAAAATAGTCTCGGATCGGCAGGGCGAGATGCTGGCCGATAATCGCGGCGTAGCCGGTCGCGCCGCCGCGCTCTGTGCCGTCCGACTCCGTCGCGATATCATCGGTCATACGCGTATCCTGGTCCCGATCGTCTTGTATACTGGAACTGCTCTAACGTCGGTAGCGTCCCAAATCTGAACCGATGCCAAACGCTCCCGGAAAAAACCGGAGGATCGCGCAATCCATCGCGATCATGATTGATACATCGCAACGGCAGTGGCCGTGGGCGAGGCGCCGGTGCAGAATACCGATGGCCAGGAGGACGGATGAGCCACGACCACGCGCACGCGCATGACCACCCGCATGGCAGCGATCTCTCGCCCATCGAGGCGCGGGTCCGCGCGCTGGAATCCCTGCTGACCGAGAAGGGCTATATCGACCCGGCGGCCCTCGACACCCTCGTGGACCTCTACGAGAACAAGGTCGGGCCGCATGCCGGCGCCCGGGTGGTGGCGCGGGCCTGGGCCGATCCCGAATACCGGGCGCGGCTCCTGTCCGACGCCACGCCGGCCATCGCCGAGCTCGGCATCGGCGGGCGCGGCGGCGAGCACATGGTGGTGGTGGCCAACACCCCAGAGACCCACAACCTCGTCGTATGCACGCTCTGCTCCTGCTACCCCTGGCCGGTGCTCGGCCTGCCGCCGGTCTGGTACAAGGCGCCGCCCTACCGCGCCCGGGCGGTGATCGACCCGCGCGGCGTGCTGGCGGATTTCGGGGTGACGATCCCGGAGACCACCCGGATCACCGTCTGGGATTCCACTGCCGAGACGCGCTACATGGTCCTCCCGATGCGCCCCGCGAACACCGAGGGTTTCTCCGAGGAGGCCCTGGCCGCCCTCGTCACCCGGGACGCGATGATCGGCACCGGCCTGCCCGGAACGGTCCCGCCGAGCCCGCCGGAGATGCCGGTATGAACGGCGCCCAGGATCTCGGCGGCGCGCACGGCTTCGGGCCGGTGGTGCCGGAGCCGGACGAGCCGGTGTTCCACGCCGACTGGGAACGCCGTGTCTTCGCGATGGCGATGGCCATGGGCTACACCGGCGCCTGGAACCTCGACGGCAGCCGCGCCAACCGCGAGTCGCTGCCGCCGGCCCAGTATCTCGCATCGAGCTACTACGAGATCTGGCTGGCCGCCCTGGAGAAGCAGGTCGCCGCCGCGGGCCTTGCGACTCCCGACGAGATCGCGGCGGGCCGCGCCTCTGAGGCGCCGAAGCCCGTGGCACGGGTGCTCGCCCGTGAGGGCCTGGAGGCGCGCTTCCGGGCGGGCTTCCCGAGCAGCCGCGATCCCGCCGCCCCGGCCCGGTTCGTGGTGGGTGATGCCGTCGTTGCCCGCAACATCCACCCGACCGGGCATACCCGCCTGCCGCGCTACGTCCGCGGGAAGCGGGGCCGGATCGAGCGCATCGACGGCGCCTTCGTCTATCCCGACACCAACGCCTACGGGGCGGGCGAGAACCCAACCTGGCTGTACACCGTCAGCTTCACCGCTGCGGAGTTGTGGGGTGAGAGCGGCGATCCGGGCGGGATCGTCACGGTGGCAGCCTTCGAACCGTATCTGGACCCGGCGTGAGCGAACCGCTTCCAAAAACCTTCGCGGCGCCTTGGGAGGCGCAGGTCTTCGCCCTGGTGGTGTCCTTGCAGGAGGCGGGGCTGTTCACCTGGGCGGAGTGGGCAGACCGACTCGGCAACGCGATCCGGCCCGCCGCTGCCCCTGAGCAGGCCGCCGATTACGGTGCTTGGCTCGCCACCCTGGAAACGATCCTGGCCGAGCGCGGGATCGCGACCCCCGACAGCGTGGCAGTTCGCACTGAAGCGTTCCTGCGCGCTGCTGCGGCAACACCGCACGGCCGGCCAATCCGTTTGGAGAATGATCCGCTCTACCGGTCCTGAACCGGCAGGCTGTCGAGCGGCACCGGCGCGGCATGCGCACGGCCGCTCAGCAACTGATCCAGCAGCGCCAGAACCTCGCGCCGGCCGCAATTGCGCGCGGGCTCAAACGGCGTCCACGTCTGGGTGAAATCGAGGCGCTCGAACACGTCGCGGTAGCGGCGCAGCTCGCCCGGCGTGAGCGGCACCCCGCGCACGAACGCCTTGTGGGCCGAGATCGTCGTGGCCCGGCGCGGATCGGCCGGATCCAGCTCGAACTTCAGGGCGTCGCCGCAGAAGCAGATTTTCCGCGTCCGGTCGTACAGGACGGCGTGGCCGTCGAAATGCCCCGCGGTGCGATGCAGCTCCAGACCCGGCAGGGGCTCGAGGAAATCGTCATACGGCCAGCTCACCTGAAGCGCGGCACTCCAGATGAAATCGGCTGCGGGCAGGCATAATTCCGGGTCGAACCGGTCCTGGAGCTGCGTCAATGCCCCGTAAGCATGCGGATGCGAGGCCGAGAGCACCTGTAGGCCGCCGAGCATCGCGATCTGCTCGAGGGCGGCCTCGCTGAAGACCGGGCAGCCCTCGAAACCCATATTCCCGTGCTCGGTCTGGATCAGGTAGGCGGAGGGGCCGATGCCGGAGACCGGCTCGTTCCAGAACCGCCAGACACCCGGCTCCAGTTCCTGCCAGTGGCACGGGAAGGCGTCCTGCGCCTCCCGGGCGGTGCGGAACCGCCAGCCGTCCTGCGGCACCACGTGGCGGACATCGAGGCAGAGCGGGCAGGACGGAGGCGCCTCGAAATGGCGCTGCCAGAACCCGCAATTGTCGCAGGTATAGGCGGGCAGCTTCAGGGCGCCCGCGAAGGGCAGATAGCCGGGCATCGTCTCGAACCTCTTCTGGCGCATGGTCCCGGGATTCCAAAGGGCTCAGCCCTTTGGCGGGGTTCGGGGGTGGGACCCCCGAAACACCAGGGCTCCGCCCTGGACCCGCAAAAGGTCTCGGACCTTTTGAAACCAGGACGTGTCTAGCGAGTCCGGTCAGGTAGCGCAGCCCGCCGGGGCCGGGTGGCTGCCACGGCTGCGGCAGCGAGCCCGAGAAGCGCCAGACCCGCGAGGCCGCCGACCGCCAGGTCGCGCGTCCGGCTCGTGACGAACTCGCCCCGTGTGGTCTTCATCCGGTCGGTGAACCGCCCGTCGATGCCGACCTGGCCCGGCACGGGGTCGTAGAGGTTGCCATCCATGTCGGGGATCGTCGTGTCGGACAGCTGGGCTGACCACATCGAGGCCGCCTTGCGGTCGGCGAGCGCCGGGGCCAGCGCCTGCGCGGCGGCCATCATCATCGACGAGCGCCCGACCCAGACCTCCCGGCGCGGATGTTCCACCGCGTAGACGATCGCCTCGGCGCAGAGCCGCGGGTCGAAGACCGGGTCCGGAGCGTATTGACGATGGCCGGTGCGATTGCGCGCCCAGTTGAATTGCGGGGTGTTCACCGCCGGCAGGTAGACCACGCTGAGGCTGACGGCGACCTTGTCGTGGAGCAGCTCGCAGCGCAGGGCGTCGGTGAAGCCGGAGACGGCGAACTTGGCCGCGCAATAGGGCGCCTGAAGCGGCGCCGCCCGGATCGCGAGGCCGGACGAGACCTGGATGATCGCGCCGCGGTTGCGCCGCTTCATGTAGCGGAGCGCCGCCAGGGTGCCGTAGACTTGGCTGAGATAGGTGGTCTCGGTGACCCGCCGATACTCGTCCGGGGTGATCTGGTCGGCCGGGTTCACCACGGTCGACATGGCGTTGTTCACCCAGGCCCGGATCGGGCCAAGCTCGGTCTCGATCCGGGCGGCGGCGGCGTCCACGGCCTGTGGATCGGCAACGTCGGCCGCGATCGCCAGGACCGGCTGGCCGTAGGCGGCGAGCGCCCGCTCGGCGGCGGCGAGCCGCCCGGGATCACGCGCCACCACGGCCACCGACCAGCCGCCGGCGGCGAAGCGATGCGCGGTTGCGAGCCCGATTCCGGCGGTCCCTCCGGTAACGACTGCAACCCGTGCCATCCTGCCTCACTCTTTGGAACAACTGCTGCGGCAACGAGCATCGCCCCCCCCGGTTGCGCCGCACCACCGTGCCGGAACGTCACGGCCGCCGGTCTTTTTAGAACCCAACGCGCAACGTCCGACGATGAGCGCTGTTGGTTCTGCGTAGTCGCGCGCAACCGAAGCGCGGCCGGCCTTCGAGGATCGCAGCCATGCGTTCTGGACGACGGTTCTCCCTGCCGATCGATCCCTGGCCGCAGGCCTCGCTCGGCGAACGGATGTCGGTCGGGCTGGTCCTGACCCTGCTGCTCGCGGTCCCACTCTGCGCCGCCAGCGCCGTGATGGTCGTGAGCGCGACGATCGGGGCCTACATCACCTGGTCCTACGACCTCGGCGCGTCTCTGCGGAACGCCATCGAGCGCCAGATCGGCCGGATGGCCGGCGCGCATGGACGCGCGTTCCGGAAGGTCTGAGAGGCGTCTCGCGTCCAGGCCTGACCGGCGCGCAACTGTTGCAATCGTTTGCCGAACCGTCATTGCGAGCGCAGCGAAGCAACCCAGGGCGGCGCGCGATCCCCGAACCCTGGCGCGTCACTGGGTTGCTTCGCTGCGCTCGCAATGACGGCGTCGTCCGGATGAAGCGCGAACCGGTGTATTGCGACTCCGCAACCACCGCCTGACGCAAGGCCGATTTGACCTCGACGCATCGGCTGGGCCAGTCAGGTTCGGAACCGAGAGATCGCCATGTTCCGTTCCCTGATGAGTGCCCGGCGCTTCGCGCCGCTGTTCTGGTGCCAGTTCTTCTCGGCGTTCAACGACAATTTCCTGAAGAACGCCCTGGCCTTCCTGATCCTGTTCGGGATCGGCGGGCAGGCGGATGCGCATGCGGGCGTGCTCGTCACCCTGGCGAGCGCCGTGTTCATCGGGCCGTTCTTCATCCTGTCGGGCCTGGGCGGCCAATGGGCCGACCGCTACGACAAGGCGCTGATGGCGCGCCGGCTCAAGTTCGCCGAGATCTTCGCCGCCGGCACCGCGGTGCTCGGGTTCCTGCTGCATTCGGTGCCGGTGCTGTTCGTGGCGCTCGGCCTGTTCGGGACGATCGCGGCCCTGTTCGGCCCGATCAAATACGGGATCCTGCCGGATCATCTGCGCCGCGAGGAATTGCCCGCCGGCAACGCGCTGGTCGAGGCCGCGACCTTCCTGGCGATCCTGCTCGGCACGATCGCGGCCGGCGCGGCCTCGGCGCTTGGCGGCTCGGGCCTGGTGTTCGGCATCCTGGTGATGGGCTTCGCGGTCCTGTGCTGGCTCTCGGCCCGGATGATCCCGCCCACCGGGGAGGGGGCGCCGGACCTCCATGTCGATCGCAACGTGGCGCGCTCCACCGCCTCGCTGCTGCGCGACCTCTGGGCCGATACGCGGCTGTGGCGCGGCTCGCTGACGGTGAGCTGGTTCTGGCTGGTCGGCGTGGTCGTGCTGTCGCTGCTGCCTGTTCTGGTGCGCGGCGCCTTCAACGGCACCGAGACGGTGATCACGCTGCTGCTGGCCTTGTTCTCGATCGGCATCGCCGTGGGCTCGGGCCTGGCCTCGTGGCTCGCCAGCGGCCGGATCGTGCTGCTGCCGACGCCGGTCGGGGCGGTGCTGATGGGCCTGTTCGGCCTCGACCTCGCCTGGACGATCGGACACCTGCCTCCGCCGCCCGCGGAGGCGATCGGTCCGTTCGACTTCCTGCAGACCGGCGAGGGCCTGCGCACCGCCATCGGCTTCCTCGGGCTCGCCGTCTCCGGCGGCCTCTACATCGTCCCGTCGTTTGCGGCCGTGCAGGCCTGGACCGAGAAGGCGATGCGGGCCCGCATCATCGGGGCGGTCAACGTCGTGACCGCCGCTTTCATGGTCGCCGGCACCCTGGCGCTCGCGGCCCTGCAGGGCGCCGGCCTGTCGATCGCCAGCCTGCTCGCCCTGGTGGCAGTGCTGAACCTGATCGTCGGCGCCGTCGTGTTCGCAACCCTGCCGACCAGCCCGTTCCGGGACGCGCTCTCGATCCTGTTCCGGGCCTTCTACCGGCTGGAGGTCCGCGGGCTCGACAACGTCGCGGCGGCCGGGCCGAACTGCATCCTGGCACTCAACCACGTCTCGTTCCTCGACGCGCCGCTGGCCCTGTCACTGCTCGACCAGGAGCCGGTCTTCGCGGTCGATAGCGGCATCGCCCAGCGCTGGTGGGTCCGGCCGTTCCTGCGGGTCACCAAGGCGATGCCGCTCGACCCGACCCGACCGCTGGCCACCCGGACCCTGATCAACGCGGTCAAGGGCGGCGAGACGCTGATCATCTTCCCCGAGGGCCGGCTCACCGTCACCGGCAGCCTGATGAAGGTCTATGACGGCGCCGGGCTGATCGCCGACAAGTCTGGGGCCATGGTCGTGCCCGTGAAGATCGACGGGCTGGAGCGCACCGCGTTCTCGCGCCTGTCCCGCTCGCAGGTCCGCCGCCGCTGGTGGCCGAAGGTGACCGTGACGGTGCTGCCGCCGGTGCGGCTCACCGTGGACGACACCCTGCGGGGCAAGGCCCGCCGGCAGGCGGCGGGCGCCGCCCTCTACGGCATCATGTCGGACCTGCTGTTCCGCACCGCCGACACCGACCGCGGCCTGATGGCGGCGCTGATCGATGCCGGCGACCGCCATGGCTGGCGCCGCACCGCGCTCGAGGACCCGGTCACCGGCCGCCTGACCTACAGCCGGCTGGTCCTGGGCGCCAACGTGCTCGGCCGCAAGCTGATGCCGCTCGCCCCCGAGGGCGGCCGGATCGGCGTGATGCTGCCCAATGCCAACGGCGCGGCCGTCACCCTGTTCGCCCTGGCCTCGGCGGGCCGGGTGCCGGCGATGATCAATTTTTCGGCCGGGCCGGCCAATGTGCTCTCGGCGTGCCGGGCTGCGCAGGTCGACAGGATCCTGACCTCCCGGGCCTTCATCGAGAAGGGCCGGCTCGGCAGCCTGATCGAGGCGATCAGGGGAACGGTGGAGCTGGTCTACCTGGAGGACGTGCGCGCCACCGTCACGACTTCGGACAAGATCCGCGCTCTGCTCGCCGGCCGGAAGCCCCTGGTGAAGCGCACCGGCGAGGATCCGGCGGCGGTCCTGTTCACCTCGGGCAGCGAGGGCACGCCCAAGGGCGTGGTGCTGGCCAACCGCTGCATGCTCGCCAACGTCGCCCAGGTGGCGGCCCGGATCGATTTCGGGCCCACCGACAAGGTGTTCAACGTGCTGCCGGTGTTCCACGCCTTCGGACTGACCGCCGGGCTGATCCTGCCCCTGGTCTCCGGCGTGCCGGTCTATCTCTACCCGTCGCCGCTGCACTACCGGATCGTGCCGGAGCTGATCTACGGCTCGAACAGCACGGTCCTGTTCGGCACCGACACGTTCCTGACGGGCTATGCCCGGGCCGCGCATGCCTACGACCTGCGCTCGCTCCGCTACGTCGTGGCCGGCGCGGAGGCCGTGAAGGACTCGACCCGCAAGACCTGGGGCGAGAAGTTCGGGCTGCGCATCCTGGAGGGCTACGGCGTCACCGAGTGCGGACCCGTGGTGGCGCTGAACACGCCGATGTTCAACCGCTTCGGCACGGTCGGTCGGATCCTGCCCGGTATCGAGACCCGCCTGGAGCCGGTGCCCGGGATCGAGGAAGGCGGCCGCCTCGCGGTGCGCGGCCCGAACATCATGCTCGGCTACCTGCGGGCGGAAAGACCCGGCGTGTTGGAGCCGCCGCCGGAGGGCTGGCACGACACCGGCGACATCGTGGCGATCGACGCCATGGGCTTCGTGACGATCAAGGGCCGGGCCAAGCGCTTCGCCAAGATCGCCGGCGAGATGGTCTCGCTCGCCGGGATCGAGGCGCTCGCCGCCGAGCTCTGGCCGAACCAGCCGAGCGCGGTCGCCGCCGTGCCGGATCTGCGCAAGGGCGAGCGGCTGGTGCTGTTCACCCAGGAGAAGGGCGCGACGCGCGCCGCCTTCCAGACATTCGCCAAGCAGCGCGGCGCCTCGGACGTGGCGATCCCCGCCGAGGTCGTGGTGCTGGACGCGATCCCGATGCTCGGCAGCGGCAAGGTCGATCAGGTCGCCGTCACCAAGCTGGCGCAGGAGCGGGCGAAGGAATCCGCCGCGGCCTGAAAGGGGCGTATCAACCTCCCGTTGCACATCACCCAAACAGGGGATGCGGGCGACTGCGAGATCGCCTGGTATCACGAATACAGTCCTGATTCGATCAATCTTCAAGGATTGCGGTTTCGGGACTGGATTTCGCGATTCGTGTGCATTTCGACGAGGGGTTGAACATGCTGAAGGGCAGGCGATTTCCGATCTGGCTGACCCGGCGGAGCTACTTCAAGCGGATCGAGCGCTGGGCGAAGCCCGACAAGGGGCGCAAGGCCGCTCCGCAGATCCTGGAGATCCAGCCCGCCCTTTCGGCCTCCAACGTCGTGCCGTTCCCGATCCGGCTGGGTCCGGCGGCCCGGCCGGCCTTCGGGGATCTGCGCGGCATCGGCTGAGCCCGCCCGGGACTTGCCTGGCACCACGGATCGGTGAATCTGGTGCGCCGGCCGGTTCCGGGACGGGAGGATGCGTGCCGCACCACGGGCCTGATTCCGCGGCCGCCGCATCGCCCCGGCGCGCCCGGCGCCGCGCGGCGAGCCTTGGCCTCGGGATCGCGGCCCTGCTGGTCGGGGTCATCGCGGCGAGCGCCGGGCTGGTCTGGCGCTACGCCGCTTCGCTGCCGCCCCTCGACCTGACGGCGGCCGCGGCGCGCTCCACCGTGGTGCTCGACCGGTTCGACACGCTGCTGCGCCCCTTCGCCACCGCGGATGGTCGCTGGCGCCTGCCGGTCACCGCCGCGGCCGTCGATCCGCGCTACCGGGCGATGCTGCTCGCCTACGAGGACCGGCGCTTCGAATCCCATCCGGGCATCGACCCGGTGGCGATCCTGCGCGCCGCCGGGCAATGGCTGGCCCATGGGCGGATCCTCTCCGGCGGCTCGACCCTGTCGATGCAGGTCGCCCGCCTGGTCGAGCCGCGCCACGAGCGCTCGCTCAAGGCCAAGCTCCGCCAGATGGTGCGGGCTTTGGCGTTGGAGCGGCAGCTCGGCAAGGCGGCCCTGCTCGATCTCTACCTGGCGCTCGCCCCCTATGGCGGCTCCCTCGAAGGCGTGCGGGCGGCGAGCCTGTCGTATTTCGGGCGGGAGCCGGCCCGGCTCACCGCGGCGCAGGCGGCCCTGCTGGTCGCCCTGCCGCAATCGCCCGAGACCCGCCGGCCGGACCGATTCTCGGGCCGCGCCCGGGCCGCCCGCGACCGGGTGCTCGATCTGGCGGCGCGCCGGGGCGTCCTCACCCCGGCCGAGGCTGAAGCCGCCAAGGCCGAGCCGGTGCCGCAGGCGCGAAAAGCCTTCCCGATGCTGGCCGCCCACGCCGCCGAGGAGGCGGTGGCCGCCGAGCCCGGGGCGTCGGCGATCCGCCTGTCCATCGACGGCCCCCTCCAGGCGCGGCTGGAGACGCTCGCGGCCGAGCGCGCCGCCGCGACAGGGCCGGCCCTGTCAGCTGCGATCCTGGTGCTCGACAACCGCGACGGCCGCGTCCTCGCCCAGGTCGGCAGCGCCGGCTATCTCGATCCGACCCGGCGCGGCGCGATCGACATGACCCTGGCCCTGCGCTCGCCGGGCTCGGCCCTGAAACCCTTCGTCTACGCCCTGGCCTTCGAGAACGGGCTCGCCCATCCCGAGACGCTGCTGGAGGACCGCCCAGCGCGCTTCTCGGCGAATTACGCGCCCGAGAATTTCGACCTGACCTTCCAGGGGACGGTCACCGCGCGGCGCGCCCTGCAGCTCTCGCTCAACGTGCCCGCGGTGGCGCTGATGGAGGCGGTGGGACCGGCGCGCTTCATCGCCCGGTTGCGGGCGGCGGGCGCCGGGATCCAGCTCCCCCGCGAGGCGGCGCCGGGCCTGCCGGTGGCCCTCGGCGGCCTCGGCATCACGCTCACCGACTTGGCTCGGCTCTATGCCGGTCTCGCCCGGGGCGGGTCGGTGCCGGACATCCTGCGCCGGGCCGCAGAGCCCGAAGCGAGCGGCCCGGAGCACCGGGTCACCGAGCCGGTGGCGGCCTGGTACGTCGCCGACATCCTGCGCGGGACGCCGCCGCCCGAGAACGCCCTGCCGAACCGCATCGCCTACAAGACCGGCACCTCCTTCGGCTACCGCGACGCCTGGGCGGCGGGCTTCGACCGGCGCGTCACGGTAGTCGCTTGGATCGGGCGTCCCGATGGCGCCGCGGTGCCCGGCCTCGTCGGCCGGGTCGCCGCCGCCCCGATCCTGTTCGACGCCTTCGCGCGGCTCGGGACCGAACCCGAGCCGATCCCGCCGCCGGCCAACGTGTTGAACGCGGCAACGTCCGGCAGCCTGCCGCCGCCGCTGCGGCGCCTCCAGCGCGACGGCGCGGACATGCAGGGCCCGGCCCTCAAGATCGCCTATCCGCCGGACGGGGCGCGGATCGATCTCAGCCTCGCGGGCGAGCGCGCGGAGGAGCGCGACGCAGCGAGCCCGGGCCTCGCCCTCAAGGCGCTCGGCGGGGTGCCGCCGCTGACCTGGCTGGTCGACGGCCAGCCCGTGGCGCAGACGGCGCGGCGCCGGGCCGAGTGGGTCCCGGGCGGGGCCGGCTTCGCCCGGATCTCGGTTCTCGATGCAACGGGGGCGAGCGACAGCGTCTCCATCCGGCTGGAATGACGGTGCGGATCAAAGATTGTGCGACGAAAATGCCTGGGTGCGGCACTCTGCACCCGCCAATACGCTCGCGAAGACCGATCTTTCTATTCGGATTCATCGGTCGTCAACGAATACCGGCCTAAAGCTCACCGGTGAGGTCGGTGATGGCTTGGAAGGTCGGCGCCGCAATCGCGGGGCTTCTCGGATTGGTCGGCGTGACGGCCGGACTCGGAAGCGGGGGCGATCCGCGCCGCGCCGGCTGGCGCGACTCCTATCGCCCGCCCGCCGAGATCCCGTTCCCCAGCGAGAATCCCTATTCCGCCGCCAAGGCCGAGCTCGGCCGGCGCCTGTTCTTCGATCCGATCCTGTCCGGCGACGGCACCCGGGCCTGCGCGACCTGCCACATCCCGGACCTCGCCTGGGGCGACGGCCGCGCGCGCGCCGCGACTCGGATGCAGGGCGACATGGACCTGCGCACGCCGACCCTGATCAACATCGCCTGGCAGGACGGCCCGCTCGGCTGGGACGGAAAGTTCCGGAGCCTTGAATCCGTCGCCGCCATGCCGATGACGTCGCCGGCCAACATGAACCTGCCGATGGCCGACGCGCTCACCCGGCTCTCCGCCGACGCGAGCTACGCGGCCGCCTTCGCCACCGCGTTCGACGATCCGGCCATCACCCGCGAGCGGCTGGAGGCGGCGCTCGCCACCTTCGAGCGCCTGATCGTCGCCGGGCCGACCCCGTTCGACCGTTGGATCGCCGGCGATGAGGCCGCCATCGGCGAGCCGGCCAAGCGCGGGTTCGACCTGTTCAACGGCCGCGCCGAGTGCGCGAGCTGCCATTCCGGCTGGTCGTTCACCGACAATTCGTTCCAGGACATCGGCGTCGGCACCGGCACCGATATCGGCCGCGGCCGCCTCAAGCCGACCTCGGCCGCCCTGCGCTACGCCTTCAAGACCCCGACGCTCCGGGAGATCGGCAAGCGCGGCCCCTACATGCATGACGGCTCGGTGGCGACCCTGGAGGCCGTGATCGACCTCTACGACCGCGGCGGCATCGACCGCCCGAGCCGCTCCCGATCGATCAAGCCGCTCCATCTCAGCGCCACAGAGAAGGCGGACCTGCTGGCATTCCTGGCGACCCTCTCGACCAAGACAGACCGCGACCTGACGACGGCGTCGTTCACGACGACGGTTCCGGCTCCCTGAGCCGGATTGTTCCGGCCGCCACGCCGTGCCCGGCGCTCCGGCGGCGCGCGCCAGTCAGGGAACGAACCCCTCGAACACCATCTGGTCTGCATGCGCGCCCGCGCGGGCGCGCTGGTCGTCGGTCCGCACCGTCCAGGCCATGACCGGGATGCGGCTGAGGAGGCGGCACAGGTAGGTCGGCGCGCAGGGCAAGTCGTCGACCCGCCAGGATAGGAAGTCGGGCCGCGACTCCGAGAAATGCAGCAGGTTGGACAGGGCCCGGCGCGTCGCCCAGGGCATGCCGGCATAGGCCGGGTCGTCCTGCGTGGTCTCGGCGACGATCCCCCGGGGGATCGCGGGCGGGCACAGGTCGCGGAGCGCCGTGACCACCTGCGGATCGAAGGATTTCAGCGCCACCGGGCCGGCATAGGCGGCGGCGATCGCGGCGGCGCGGGTCGCCAGCCGCGGATCGCCGTCGTAGCGGGATTTGACCTCGACCACGACCGGCACCGCCCCGGCCACCGCGGCCAGGAAACTCGTGAGCGTCGGGATCGTCTCCGCGGTCCCGGCGACGGCGAGCGTCCCGAGCTCAGCCGCCGACTTGGTATCGATCGCCTCGCTCGCCTCGGTCAGCCGGCCCAGCGCGGCGTCGTGGAACACCATCGCCTCGCCGTCGGCGCTCAGCTGAACGTCGCACTCGATGGCAAAGCCGCCCGCCACGGCGGCGCGGGCGGCGGCCAGAGTGTTCTCCGGCCGGCCCGCCGCCCGGTCGTGCAGCCCGCGATGGGCGATCGGCCGCGCGGTGAGCCAGTCGGGCGCGGCCACGTTCAGCGGACCTCGAAGATCGCCTCGACCTCGACCGCGGCGTCGAGGGGCAGTTCGGCGACGCCCACCGTGGAGCGGGCATGGCGCCCGCTATCGCCCAGCAGCTCGACCATGAGGTCGGAGGCGCCGTTCATCACCCCGGCCACCGCCGAGAAGCCCGGCGCGGCGTTGATGAAGCCGCCCAGCCGCACGCATTGCTCCAGCGCGCGATCGAGATCGCCCACCGCGGCTTCGAGCTGAGCCAGGACGTTGAGGGCGCAGAGCCGCGCCGCCGCCTTGCCGGCCTCGGGCGAGACGCTGCCGCCGACCTTGCCCTTGTGCTCGGGAGCGATGGTGCCGTCCGCGCCGAAGCAGACCTGGCCGGAGATCACCACGAGGTCGCCGGTGCGCACGAACGGCACATAGTTCGCCACCGGTGCCGCCGCCTTCGGCAGAGTGAGGCCCAGCTTCTCGAGGCGTTCCTTGATCGTGCTCATGGGATTCTCCCGCGCTGACTCGACTCGGCCGGAGCAGGAGCATGACCGCGCCCCGCCGCGCAAGGGGACGAGCCCGGCCATGCGGGTCTGAAATCCGATTCCCGCCAGCATCCTGCAGAGCAGCCGCGCGCGCGGCATGGACCCTGCAACGTTGACAGGAGGCGGTCGTTTCATAGTAATCGCGCGCGTGCCGCCCATGACGAGGCGGCACTTTCATTTGGAGCCGGCTATCGCTTGCTCCGGGCCTTTCAAAAGACGGAGACGGGATCCGTGACGTCAGCCCTTCTGCCGACCTACGTCCGCGCGCCGCTCGCTTTCGAGCGCGGTGAGGGCGCCTGGCTCGTGACGGAGGCGGGGGAGCGATACCTCGATTTCGGCGCCGGCATCGCGGTGAACGGTCTCGGCCACGCCCATCCGCACCTCGTCGGCGCGCTCACCGAGCAGGCGAACCGGATCTGGCACACGTCGAACCTGTTCGAGATCCCGGGCGGCGAGCGATTCGGCCGGCGCCTCGTGGAGGCGACCTTCGCGGACGTGGTGTTCTTCTGCAATTCGGGGGCGGAGGCCAACGAGGCGGCGATCAAGATCGCCCGGAAGTACCACGCGGCCGGCGGCAACCCGGAGCGCTACCGGATCGTCACCTTCGCGGGCGCCTTCCACGGGCGGACCCTGGCGACGCTCGCGGCCGGCGGCCAGCAGAAATACATCGAGGGTTTCGGGCCGAAGGTCGACGGCTTCGATCAGGTTCCGGCCGGTGACTACGACGCGCTGGAGGCGGCGATCGGGCCGGAGACCGCCGCCCTAATGATCGAGCCGATCCAGGGCGAGGGCGGCGTGCGCGTCATCCCGCACGCGGACCTGCGCCGCCTGCGCGAGATCTGCGATGCGAACGGCCTGCTGCTGATCATGGACGAGGTCCAGACCGGCGTCGGGCGCACCGGCAAGCTGTTCGCCCATGAATGGTCCGGCATCACCCCGGACATCATGAGCGCCGCCAAGGGCATCGGCGGCGGCTTCCCGATGGGCGCGTGCCTCGCCACCAGCGAGGCGGCGCGCGGCATGACCGCCGGCAGCCACGGCACCACCTTCGGCGGCAACCCCCTCGCCATGGCGGTGGGCAACGCCGTGCTCGACGTGGTGCTGGCGGACGGCTTCCTCGATCGCGTCGCTCATGCCGGGCTGCTGCTCAAGCAGAAGCTCGCCGCCTTGCGCGACCGCCACCCGCACGTGTTCCAGGAGATCCGCGGCGAGGGGCTGATGCTCGGCCTCAAGCTCGGCGTGCCGAACACTGATTTCGCCGCCGCCGCCCGGGCCGCCCACCTTCTGGTGATCCCGGCCGGCGACAACATCGTCCGCCTGCTGCCGCCGCTGATCGTTGGCGACGGCGAGATCGACGAGGCGGTGCGGCGGCTCGATGAGGCCGCCTCTTCCTTCGAAGCCCTGCGCGGGGCCGCCGAATAGCAGGCCGATCCCGCTCTACAAGAATCACCGCCCTGCGCCGCGTTCCGGCGCAGGGCGGTGCGAAGCATTTTCGGGTGCGGTCGATCCCCGCCGCGCGTGATGAGAATGCCCCCACCAGGAGATAGAGTGTCGTTCATGATCAGGTGATCGTGGAGCAGGCTCTAGCGAACGTGACGCGATGAAAGCCCAGATTGACGGCCGGGCGCGTGCCCCAGTCCCGCACCTGAACGGTGCCGGCCCCCGCCACTTCCTCGACCTCAAGGACTTCTCCGGGGCGGAGCTGCGCGGGGTGCTCGACGCGAGCGCCGCCATGAAGGCGCGCCGCCGCAAGGGCGAGCGCGCCGCCGACCGCCCGCTGGTGGGCAAGACCCTGGCGATGGTGTTCGACCGGCCCTCGACCCGGACCCGCGTCTCCTTCGACGTGGCGATGCGCGAGCTCGGCGGCGAGACCCTGATGCTCACCGGCTCCGAGATGCAGCTCGGCCGCGGCGAGACCATCGGCGACACCGCCCAGGTGCTGTCGCGCTTCGTCGACGCGATCATGATCCGCATCCTCGATCACGGTCAGATGCTGGAGCTGGCCGAGCACGCCACCGTGCCGGTGATCAACGCGCTGACCAAGGTCTCGCATCCCTGTCAGATCATGGCCGACGTGATGACCTTCGAGGAGCATCGCGGGCCGATCAAGGGCCGCAAAGTGGCGTGGTCGGGCGATTCCAACAACGTCCTGGCGAGCTGGGTCCACGCGGCCGCGCGGCTCGACTTCAGCCTCGACATCGCCAGCCCGCCCGAACTCGCGCCCCCGCCCGGCCTGATCGCCTGGGCGCAGCGCGAGGGTGCGAAGATCAACGTCACCACTGATGCCTTCGCGGCGGTGAAGGGCGCGGATGCCGTGGTGACGGATTGCTGGGTCTCGATGGGCGACGACGACGAGGGTCACCGCCACAACCTACTGAGCCCCTACCAGGTGAACGCCAAGCTGATGGCGGCCGCCAACCCGGACGCGATCTTCATGCACTGCCTGCCCGCCCATCGCGGCGAGGAGGTCACGGCCGAAATCATGGACGGGCCGCGCTCGGTGGTCTTCGACGAGGCCGAGAACCGCCTGCATGCGCAGAAGGGGATTCTGGCCTGGTGCCTCGGCGCGGGCACGCCCTGATCCCGGGCTCGCGCTTTTCGGGACTGCGCCCCATATGATGGAGATCGGGCTGCTTGCGCGGCCCGTCTCCCCATCACGGCTGCCGAACGGCAGCATCCCGACGACGGATGTGGCGCGATGCGCCCCCTCTCCCGTGCGGGCGCGGGCGGGGTGAGGGATCAGATCGTTCCGGACGGACCTTGTTCCTCACGCCATCCCGCTCCTCGCCGGAGCGGGATCTGCGCACCGGCACGTCGGAGCGGCCGCCGCGGGAACCGGACCTATCGATCGGAGCGGGCATGACCTCAGGACCAGAGTCGCAATCCCAGTCGCAGGCGGTCGGCAACGGCCATGACGGCGCGGACGATGCCGTGCTGCCCTTCGCCGTGGAGGCCCTCGACGTGCGCGGGCGCCTGGTCCGGCTCGGCCCCGCGGTGGACACGATCCTGCGCCGCCACGGCTACCCGGACGCCGTCGCCCGGCTTCTCGGCGAGGCCGCGGCGCTCACGGTGCTGCTCGGCTCGTCGTTGAAGTTCGAGGGCCGTTTCCAGCTCCAGACCAAGACCGACGGCCCGGTGGCGATGATCGTGGTCGATTTCGAGGCGCCAGATCGTCTGCGCGCCACCGCCCGGTTCGACGCGGAGCGGGTCGCGGCGCTCGGTGAGCGCCCGCTGAAGGATGCCGACCTCATCGGCGCCGGCCACCTTGCCATGACCATCGACCAGGGCTCCGCGGCCAGCCGCTACCAGGGCGTCGTCGCCCTGGAGGGCCAAAGCCTGGAGGAGGCCGCGCACCAGTATTTCCGCCAGTCCGAGCAGATCCCGACGCAGGTACGCCTCGCGGTCGCCGAGGCCGTGGAGGAGGGGACGGGCCGTTGGCGCGCCGGCGGCCTGATCGTGCAGTTCTTGCCGCAGTCGATCGACCGGGCTCGCCTCGCCGACCTGCCGCCCGGCGACATCCCGGAGGGCCACACCCACCTGTCCGGGCAGACAGTCGAGGACGATGCCTGGGTCGAGGCGCGCTCGCTGGTCGGCACCGTGGAGGATCACGAGCTGGTCGATCCGAGCGTGTCGAGCGAGCGCCTGCTCTATCGGCTGTTCCACGAGCGCGGCGTGCGGGTGTTCGACCGCCAGCCGGTGCACGAGGCCTGCCGCTGCTCACGGGAGCGGGTGATGGGCATGATCCGCTCGTTCTCGCCGCAGGAGCGGCGCGACATCGTCGCGGATGACGGCCGCATCGTCATCACCTGCGAATTCTGCTCCCGGCGCTACGACCTCGACCCGCAGGAGGTCGAGGCCGAGATCGGCGCGCAGCCGAATCAGTAGAGTTTCGGCCGGCGGCGGCGATCGACCGGTCTCCGCAGCGAATGACGGCCAAGCTTCTGTGCGCGAAACGCAGAAGCCTCAGTATTCGTTGCGCGAATTTTTGGCATCTCCTGATAGAACCGTTTCGCAACCTTCGACGTTGCGTGGCAGCTTCAACACAGGAGGAGACGCCATGCGAACGCTATCGATCGGTCTGGCCGCGCTGCTGATCAGCACCTCGGCTTATGCGCAGCAGCAGCAGGGTGGCACCGAGCGCGGGGCCGGGATGGGCGGCCGCGCCGGGCAGGCGGGATCTGAGACAGGGATGAAGGCCGGGGCCGACAGGGGCGGATCGCAGGCCGGCAATCAGGCCGCGTCCGACCGCGCCGGCGCCGAGACCGGCCGGACCGCGCAGGGCCGGGACGGCGGACGCGAATCCGGTGATCGGATGGCCCAGGATCGCGGCCGGGCCGGCCCCGAGTCCGGAGCACGCGACGGCGACCGGGCCGAGCGGAATACGCGGGGCGACCGGGATGGCGCACGCGGCGAGCGGGGCGACCGGGCCGATATCCGCGGCCGGACCGAGAGCCGCACCGAGCGGCGGACCGATGTCCGGTCGGATCGGGTCGAAGGCGGCTTCCGCCGCGAGGGCCGGTTCGTGGTCATCGGCGGTCGCCGGGTGGTCTACGGCTCGCCCGAGTACCGGCGTCTGATCGTCACCGAGAATCGCGGCCCCCGGGTCCGCTACGTGGTGATCCGCGGCCAGCGTGTCCTCTACGGCTCGCCCGAGTACCGCCGGCTGGTCAGCACCCGCGAGAGCGGGCCGCGGGAGCGCTTCGTGACCATCCGCGGCCAGCGCGTCGTCTACGGCTCGCCCGAGTACCGCCGCCTGGTGTCGGTGCGCGAGGAGCGGTTCGTGACGATCCGCGGCCAGCGGGTGCGCACCGGCTCGGAGGAATATCGCCGGCTCAGCGGCGGTGGCACCGTCAATGCCGGCTTCCGGACCGAGACCCGCGCCAGCGTCCGCACCGACCAGCGCGACGGCGCCCGCAACGCGGGGCGCACTGAGGGCCGCGACATGGACCGGACGGCCAATCGCGAGGGCCGGAACGAGGGCACCCGCAACACCGACATGCGGGGCGGCCGTCAGGACGGCATTCGCAACGCTTCGGAGCGCGGTGAGCAGCAGAACGGCGCCCGGCCGGCCGGCAACGACGGTGGCCGGGTGGGCGGCGCCGAGCGCGACGGCATGAATGCCGGCCCGGCCCAGGGCGGCGCAGCGCAGGGCGGCGGCAAGGCCGGCCGCGAGCCGGGCGCCGGCCGCAACTGAGCACAAATGGGAGGGGCCTCTGCGGCCCCTCCCGCATCCAGAAGGCTCAGACCTTGAGCACCGGCTCGCCGATGTCGCCGCCGCCCCGAGCCTTCAAATATTCTGGCTGGAACAGGCACATCCGCACGGCGTCGCGATAGCGGCCGTTCACGAAGAACTCGTCCTTCAGGACGCCCTCGGGGTGGAAGCCGCAGCGCTCGTAGATGCGCACCGCCCGGGCATTGTCCCGGTCCACGTGCAGATACAGCTTGTGGATGTTGAGGACGCTGAACGCGTAATCCATGGCGATCCGGGTCGCCTGCCAGGCATAGCCGCGGCCCTGGAAGTTCGGGTGGATCGCGATCTGGAATTCGCAGCGCCGGTGCAGGTGGTTGATCTCGACGAGCTCGATCAGGCCGGCGGGCTCGCCGCTCGGGTCGGCGACGATGAAGCGGCGCTCGGTCTGGTTGTGGATGTTGCGCTCGTAGAGCTGCTGGAGTTCGGCGAAGGACTCGTAGGCCTCCTCGAACCAGTAGCGCATGATGCTGTCGTTGTTGTTGAGCTGGTGGACGAAGCGCAGGTCCTCGCGTTCGAGCGGTCGCAGCTTGATGGTGATGCCGATGAGCGCGTTCATGACGCGTAAGCCTCGATCAGGGCCCTCAGGAACCGCTCGCCCTTGCCGAGCGCATCGAGGGTGATGAATTCGTCGGGTTGGTGGGCCTGGGCGATGTCGCCGGGTCCGCACACGACCGTCGGGATTCCGGCCTGCTGGAACCGCCCGGCCTCGGTGGCGTAGGGCACCGCGATGGTGCGGTTGCGCCCGGCGAGCCGCAGGCACAAGCGTTCGGCCTCGGAGCCGGGTTCGGGTGCGAGCCCCGGAATGTCGACCTCCTCGATCGTCTCGATTCGCCCGTAATCACCGTAGCGGTTCAAGCGCTCGCGCGTCACCCGTGCGACCTCCTCGGCAAACAGGCGCGGGATCTCGCCCGGGTCGAGATCCGGCAGGCCGCGATACTCCCAGTGGAAGCGGCATTCCTTGGCGAGGATGTTGCGCGCCGTGCCGCCGTGGATCGTCCCGACATGGACCGTGGTTGCGGCCGGATCGAACCGCCCCGACGCGTCGCCGCGCTCGATCATCCGATCGGCGATTCGGCTGAGCCCGGCGACCAGCTCGCAGGCCGCCGCCACCGCGTTCGCCCCGAGGGCCGGCCGGGCAGAATGGGCCTCGTGGCCATGCACGATGGTCAGGCAGGTGACGATGCTCTTATGCGCGTCCGCCACCTCCATCCCGGTCGGCTCGCCGACGATCACGGCGCCGGGCCGCGGCAGGTCGGCGCCGAACCGCGTGATCGCGTCCATGGAGCCGAGGCAGGTGGTCTCCTCGTCGTAGGAGAGCAGGATGTGGATCGGCCGCTTGAGACCGGCGGCCAGCATGTCGGGCACGAGGGCCAGCGCCAAGGCGTCGAACGCCTTCATGTCGACGGCGCCGCGGCCATAGGCCCGGCCGTCGGCGATGCGCAGGGTGAATGGGTCGCTGGTCCAGGCCTGGCCCGCCACCGGGACCACGTCGGTATGGCCGGAGAGGACGACACCGCCCTCGACCATCGGGCCGATCGTGGCGAACAGGGCCGCCTTGTCACCGGCCGCGTTCGGCAAGCGCAGGTAGGGGACACCCCAGCCGTCGAGATAGGTGCTGACGGAATCGATCAGGGCGAGGTTCGACTTGTCGCTCTCGGTATCGAACGACACGAGGCGGGCGAGCATGTCGAGCGGGCTGAGCCGCTCGCCGTTCCCAGACATAGATCCCTCCGGAGCGAGGCCCCGGCGCCGGGACCTCAGTGCAGGCTGCGGCGGACGTGCGGACTGTCGAGGGAGAAGGCGGGAATCTCGGCCTCGAAGCTCTCGCCGGCCACCGTCGCCATGGTGTAGCTGCCAGCCATCAGGCCATCGGGCGTGTTGAGCGGGCAGCCGCTGGTGTAGCAGAAGGACTCGCCCGGCTCCAGCACGGGCTGCTTGCCGACTACGCCGGTCCCCCGCACTTCCTGGCAGGCGCCGTGGCCGTCGATGATCCGCCAATGACGGGAGCGCAACTGCACCTGCTCGCTGCCGGTGTTCACGATCTCGACCGTATAGGCGAAGAAATAGCGGCTCTCGTTCGGGGAGGATTCCTCCTCGACGAAGCGGGGCTGAACGGTCACTCGAATTCCCCGCGTCTCGGCCTTGTACATCGCCCTATTAGGCCCTTCTTCGAACGGTGCGATTCGATGAAGACGAATTGAACGCGCTTCACTGGCGGTGGTAGTGGCCGGTGAAATCGCCGTCAATTGCGGCGGACTACCTCGCGCGGATGATGTCGCAGGCCTGTCGGACCGTAGCGGGAAGCGGCGCCGGGCGGCTCGCGCTCCCGGTTAAGCGGGCATTAGCCAGTCCCGTCGGAGAAGGTGTAGGAACGCGGATCCACCCGGAGGCGCGCGAAGGAGTCGAGGCGCGATGAACGCGGGCGCAGGCATGGATGCCGCCGATTCGGGCGACGCCGATTCGAGCGCCAGGACCCGCTCCGGCATCCTGCCGGCCGAGGCGATTGCCGCGCTGGCCCAGGCGGGCGGCATCCGCGTGGCCGAGGCCTTCGCGGGCGACCAGATCCAGCCGGCGAGCCTCGATCTGCGCCTCGGCGCCACCGCCTACCGGGTCCGCACCAGCTTCCTGCCGGGTGCGACCCGCACGGTCCAAGCCTGCGTCGAGCGCCTGTCGCTGCATAAGATCGACCTGCGCCCCGGCGCGGTGCTGGAGACCGGCTGCGTCTACATCGCGGAATTGCAGGAGAGCCTGGCGCTGCCCGGCGACCTGGCGGCCGCAGCCAATCCAAAAAGCTCCACCGGACGCATCGACGTGTTCACCCGGGTGATCACCGACCGGGGCGAGGCGTTCGACCAGGTCGAGCCCGGCTATACCGGGCCGCTCTACGCCGAAATCTCGCCGCGCACCTTCCCGGTTCTGGTCCGGACCGGCTCGCGTCTGTCGCAGATCCGATTCCGCCAGGGCTCGCCGCGGCTGACCGAGGCGGAACTCGGCCAGCTGCACCTGCGCTCACCGCTCGTCGATTCCGACGCCCCGTCCTTCCACGGCGGCGTCGCGGTGTCGGTGGACCTGTCCGGCTTCGACGGGCTGATCGGCTACCGGGCCAAGCGCCATACCGGCCTCGTCGATGTCGACGCTCCGGGCCGCCACCGGGCGGCGGATTTCTGGGAGCCCCTGGCGGCGGACGGCTCGGGCGCCCTGATCCTCGATCCCGGCCAGTTCTACATCCTGGCCTCGAAGGAATCTGTGCAGGTCCCCCCGGACCACGCCGCCGAGATGGTGCCGTTCGATCCTCTGGTCGGCGAGTTCCGGGTCCATTACGCCGGCTTCTTCGACCCCGGCTTCGGCCATGCCGGGGCCGGCGGCGCGGGCGCTCGCGCCGTGCTCGAGGTCCGCTCCCGCGACGTGCCGTTCCTGCTGGAGGACGGCCAGATCGTTGGCCGGCTCGTCTACGAGCGGATGCTGGCTGTTCCCAAAACTCTCTACGGCGCCGCGGCCGGCTCGAACTACCAGGCCCAGGGGCTGAAGCTCTCGAAGCACTTCTTCCTGTAGCCGAAAAAACCCGGACCCCGCGCGGGAGCAGCTTTCGCATGGACGCGGTGGACCGAAAAATCCTGGACGTCCTCCAGCAGGACGCGACATTGCCCGTCGCCGAACTGGCCGAACGAGTCGGCGTCAGCGCCGCCCCGTGCTGGCGCCGGGTCAAGAAGCTCGAGGCGTCGGGGGTAATCCGTGGCCGGGTCGCCCTGGTGGACCGGCGCAAGGTCAACGTCCCGACCACGGTGTTCGTGGCCGTAAAGGCGCCCCGCCACGCGGCCGACTGGTCCGACGCGTTCCGCCGGGTCGTCGCCGGCTTCCCGGAGATTGTCGAGGCCTGGCGGCTCACCGGCGAGATCGACTACCTGCTGCGCATCGTCGTGCCCGACATCGAGACCTACGACGCCGTCTACCAGCGGCTCATCGCCAAGCTCGAATTCTCGAACCTGTCCTCCTCCATCGCCATGGAAGAGATGAAGTACACGACCGCTGTGCCGACGATGTATATGGAGTGATTGTTTCGAGTTGGGCGAGCGGTCGGTGACCGCCGCCCCCGTCATTGCGAGCGCAGCGAAGCAACCTAGGGAAACGCCACCGTTCTGCGACCGCGCGCGTCACTGGGCTGCTTCGCTCCGCTCGCAATGACTGCGCGGATCACACCTCACCCCGCCGCCACCTCATAGGTGCGGTGGACCGAGGAGGCCTGCGCCCGGTGGTCGTAGCCGTAGACGTGGATCGAGATCGCTGCCTCCGGACCGTCATTGGCGATCCGGTGCAGGTTCGGCCCCGAGGGCATCATGCAGGCCACGTAGCCGGGGCTGCGGACCACATCCAGGGTCGCGACCGCGTGCGTGTCGCTGATCGGGCGATACCAGGTCTCGCGCAGGCTGCCGCTGAGCAGGCCGAAGCAGCAGGAGCAGTGGTGATCGTGCACGGGCGTGACCGCGCCGGGGCTCCACACCATCGCCCAGACGCTGAGCGCCCGGGTGCCGAACAGCAAATTGCGACCGAGCCCCTCCGGGGGCGCGACCAGCCGCGTCCGGTCCAGCAAATCCGGCCGGGCCAGGATGTTGAGCAGGGTCGTTCGGGCCGAAGCCAGATAGGCGTCCGGGGAGCGCCGGGCCGCGAGCGCGAGATCCGCCAACATCGCCTCGACTTCGGCCGGATGGGTCAGCAGGGTCATGCGCGATCTCCTCAAAGGCCCTCCGTCAGGCTGCGTGAAGCCTAGCGCAGAGGAGCCGGAGACGGGTTGCGAAGTTCGCGCTCGGATGACTGGCTTGAGCAATGAGATGGCGCGGAATGGCATAAGGTAGAAATAGCATTCCAACCGGACCTAAAGATGTGCGGTCTGGTCGCGCTTCGGCCTGATGTCGCGCAATGGGCCCGACGCACGCGTCATGCGAATTTCGGTCGATCGGTGCCCCGCTCAATCACCGTCATTGCGAGCGCAGCGAAGCAACCTAGGGAAACGCCACCGTTCTGAGATCGCGCGCCGCCCTGGGTTGCTTCGCTGCGCTCGCAATGACGGCACCCGAAAGCGCCGGTCAGGATCCCGCGACGGAGCGCTCGAAGGCGCGCACCAGAGCCCGGTCGAGCTTGCCGTCCATGCCGTGCAGGATCGTCATGGCCTCGGCGGCCGGCATCGGGGCGCGGTAGGGGCGGCGCTCGACGAGGGCGGCGTAGACGTCGCAGACGGTGATGAGGCGGACGATGTCGTCGATGGCGCCCCCGGCGAGGCCGTCCGGGTAGCCCGAGCCGTCGAGCAATTCGTGGTGGTGGCGCACCACCTTGAGCACGGCGTCGTCGAAGCCGCCGGCCTGGACCAGGATCTGGTGCCCAAGCGCGGCATGCGTGCGCATCACCGCCCGCTCCGCCGGGTCCAGGGGGCCGGCCTTGTTCAGGATCGCCAGCGGGATCCTGGCCTTGCCGACATCGTGCACGAGGGCGGCGCGCACGAGCTGCTGGCGGTCCTCGGCCGAGAAGCCGAGGTCGATCGCGAAGGTTGCGGCGAGGCCCGCCACCAGCAGGCAATGCTGATAGGTGGCGTCGTCGTAGGCGCGCACCGTATCGAGCCAGGCGGTCAGGCCGCCCTGGCCGATCGCCCCGAGGATCGGCTCCAGGCCGTCATTGACCAGGGCGGCGTCGATCCTGCCCGAATCCCGGGCGGCATCGAGCAGGTTGGCGATCACCGCGCCCGCCTTGTCGGCGGCCTGGACGACCAGCGGAGAGCCGCTGCGCGCGCCGGGCTTCGCGGCGTCCGAGACGGGCGCGAGCTGCGCCCGCAAGGCCTCGGCGACCGTTCCGGCCGGCGTGTCTTCGGGCAGGCAGAGGCGCGCACCGAGCCCGCGCGCCGCCGACAGGCTGCGGGCGCCCATGCTGCGCATCAGAAAGATCCGCGGCAGGGCCGGATCAGCGGCGATCAGCGTCCGCAGGCCGACGAGCGGGGAGGGCTGGAGCAGGTCGAGATCGACCACCAGGGCGCAGCAGGGGCCGGCGGGGGCCGAAGCGGCGGCGTCCAGCACCGCGCAGGGCGCGATCGGCTCGAGGGCGCGCAGGAGATCGCCGCGGCGGGTGGGCTGATCGGTGTAGAGGACGACGGTGCCCGCGCGCATCTGGCCCTTCGTGGCATCGGACCGCCCCAGCGACGCGGCCGGACCGCGCAGCGATTCGGCCGGTCTAGCGCGTCCGCCTTGCCAGACCGTAACGGCCCGCGCAGGACTTCAGCCGGCGGCCGCCTTGTCGAGGAGCCAGGCCACGTCGCCCACGCTGGTGACCCGGCCCGCGGGCAGGTCCTCCCCGGCGGCGAGCCGGGCGAGGGCGGCGCGCTTGCCGGCGCCGGTGACCAGGAACAGCACGTGCCGCGAGGAGGCCAGGGCCGGGAGCGTCAGGCTGATGCGCGGCACGAACGGCTCCAGGCCGGCTTCGGGCACGGGGGCGACCAGGCGCGCGGTCTCATCGACCGCCGGCTTGCCGGGGAACAGGGAGGCGGTGTGCCCGTCCTCGCCGAGGCCGAGCAGCACCAGATCGAACAGCGGCCGGGCGGGATCGAGGCTTTCGGCCCCGTAGAAGTCCAGCAGGGTCCGTTCGTAGGCCCGGGCCCCGACCTCCGCGCCCGCGTCGGAGGGGATGAAGTGCAGGTGGGTGGACGGGATCCGGAAGCCGTGCCCGAACGCCTCGCGGACCATCCGGACATTGCTGCGCTCATCGTCCCAGGGGACCACCCGGTCGTCGCCGAAGAACCAGTGGATCCGCGCCCACGGCACACGGGCGGCGTAGTCCGGGCCGGCGAGGAGGCCGTAGAGAACCTTCGGGGTCGAGCCGCCGGACAGGCAGATCGCGATCCGCTCGGACTCCGTCTCGCCGCAGGCCACGATCAGCCGCTCGGCCGCCTCGCGGGCGACCGCCTGCGGGTCGGGCAGGACATGGGTACCGGTGGGGAGGCTCATCAGCGGGTCTCAGGATTTCTTGGTCTCACGACTTCTTCGGTTCCTGGTGGCCGCCGAACCCCTTGCGCATGGCCGAGAGCAGCTTGTCGGCGTAGCTCTCCTGCTCGCGGGAGCGGAAACGGCGGTACAGGGCGTTGGACAAGACGGTGGCCGGCACGCCCTCCTCGACGGCGGCGTTGATGGTCCACCGGCCCTCGCCGGAATCCTCTACGTAGCCGGAGAAATCTTGGAGGTTCTCGTCGCCGGCCAGAGCCTGCGCGGTCAGGTCGAGCAGCCAGGAGGAGACGACGCTGCCCCGCCGCCAGACCTCGGCGATGTCGCCCATGTTCAGGTCGAAGCGGCGCTCGGCCGGAAGCGCCTCCGAATTGGCATGCTTCAGGATGTCGAAGCCCTCGGCATAGGCCTGCATCAGGCCGTACTCGATGCCGTTATGGACCATCTTGACGAAGTGGCCGGCGCCAATCGGGCCGGCATGGATGTAGCCCTGCTCGGCCCGGGGATCGCGGCCCTCGCGGTTGGGGGTCTTGGGGATGTCGCCGACGCCCGGCGCCAGGGTCTTGAAGATCGGGTCGAGGCGGTCGACGGTCTCTTTATCGCCGCCGATCATCATGCAGTAGCCGCGCTCCAGCCCCCAGACGCCCCCCGAGGTGCCGACATCGACGTAGTGCAGGCCCTTGGCCTTCAGCTCGATGCCCCGGCGCACGTCGTCGCCGTAGAAGGAATTGCCGCCGTCGATGACGCAATCGCCCGCCTCCATCAGGCCGGCCAGCGCCTTGACCGCCTCCTCGGTGATGGCGCCCGCCGGCAGCATCACCCAGGCGGTGCGCGGCCCTTCGAGCTTGGAGACCAGATCCTCCAAACTCGACGCGCCGACCGCGCCGGCCTCCACCAGCCCGGCGACCGCCGCCGGGTTCTGGTCGAACACCACGGCCGTGTGCCCGTCGCGCAGGAGCCGCCGGACGATGTTGCCGCCCATCCGGCCGAGACCGATCATGCCGAGTTGCATTGCCGTCATCTCCTCGGGGTTTCCCCTCCCCCTTGCGGGGAGGGGTCAGGGGTGGGGGTGGTGCAGGAGGCACCGCTGAGCCTTATCCGGAAGCACCCCCACCTCCGGCTCCTCCCCGCAAGGGGGAGGAGAGAGCGGGCACTTAGGCCACAGCGGCCTTCAGCGCCGCCGCGATGCGCTTCAGCCCGGTATCGAGGTCGCCCTTGATGTGGACCCGCAGCGCCCGGCGGCCGCGCTCGGCCAGCACCGCGAAGTCGCCCCGGGCCTGCGCCGCCACCACGGTGGCGAAGCCCAGCGCCCGGCCGGGGATCGGCAGGTCCGCGGTGGGCTCCGCGGTGATCTGCAGGAACACGCCGGTGTTCGGGCCGCCCTTGTAGGCCTGCCCGGTCGAGTGCAGGAACCGCGGCCCGAATTCCAGGCAGGTCGCGACCTTGCGGGCGTCGCGCACGGCGAGCCGGGCCTCTTGCAGGATGCCGGCGGCCTTCGCGTCGCGGGGCACGTAGGCGAGGAGCCCGAGATAGTCGCCGTCCTTCAGGCGGGCGACCTGCGCCTTCAGCGTCGCCTCCAGGCCGTCGTTGGCCTGGGGCAGGGCCTCGGCATTCTTCGGGTCGGCGTAGAGGGCGATGGCCTCGTCCGCGAAGAGCGGCGTCTCGGCGGGGAGGGCGCCGTTGCGCTCGGCCTCCGAGAACAGCTTCTTCGTCTCGATCTTGCTGGCCTCGACATCGGGCTGGTCGAACGGGTTGATGCCGAGCACCGCGCCGGCCACCGCGGTGGCCATCTCCAGGCGGTAGAATTCCTGCGGCAGCTGCTCGACCGAGTCGAGGGTGATGCGCGCGATCGGGTGACCCTCGCGCTCCAGGGCGCGCAGGGCCTCGTCCTGCGCCTCCTCGGCGTGGCCGTCGAGGCGGAGATAGATGAAGAACCGGTCGCGGCCGTAGACCGCCGGGACGCTCGCCGGCTCGCCATCCACCGGCACCAAGCCCTTGCCCTGCTTGCCGGTGGACTCGGCAATCAGCTGCTCGGCCCAGGCGCCGAAGCTGTCGATGCCCGGCGAGGCGATGACCGTCACCTTGTCGCGGCCGGCGAGACCGGCCGCGCCCATCGCGGTGCCGAGCAGCACGCCCGGGTTCTGGGCCGGCGGCACCACCGGCCCGCAGGAGCGGACCATGATCCGGGCCGTCTCCAGGAGCGCCTTCACGTCGAGGCCGAGGGCGGCCGCCGGGACGAGGCCGAAGGCCGACAGCACGGAGTATCGGCCGCCGATCTGCTTCACGCCGTAGAAGATTTTTTTGAAGTTATCGGACTGCGCGGCGCGCTCCATGTCGGAGCCGGGGTCGGTCACGGCGACGAAGTGATCGCCCGCCCGGTCGCCCAGCGTCTCCTTCACGCGCCCCAGGAAGTAATCGCGAAAGACGTTGGGCTCTAGCGTCGAGCCCGACTTGGACGAGACGATGAACAGCGTCCGGCCTAGATCGATGCTCGCCTCCAGGGCGCGCACCTGATCCGGGTGGGTCGAATCGAGGATCTGGAGCTTCGGAAAGCCCTCGCGCTGGCCGTAGGTCAGGCTCAGCACCTCAGGGCCGAGGCTGGAGCCGCCCATGCCGAGCACCACCGCATCGGTGAAGCCCTCCTGCTTCACCCAGTCCGAGAAGGCGGCGTAGTCGGCGGCCTTCTCAAGCTCCTCCTCGACGATGTGCAGCCAGCCGAGCCAGCTCGCTTCGTCGTGGCCGGACCAGACCGTCGCGTCGCCGGCCCAGAGCCGGCGGATCGCGCCGCTCGCCCGCCAGGCCTCGACGGTCTTCTTCGCCTCGGCGGCGAGGCTGTCGTCCATGACCAGGCTCTGGCCGTCGAGGCGCTGGCCCAGCAGCGCGGCGCGCTTGCCGGCGACCGCGCCGAGCAGGTTGTCGGCGGCGTCGATGAAGAGCTGCACGCCTTCCTTTACCAGCTGCTCGGCGACAGCCTCGATGTCGATGCCGGCGCGGGCCAGCCGGGTCATGACCGCCTCGGCCCCCGGCACGTCCTCCTCGATCGTCGCCCGGACGGTGCCGTGGTCGCGGAACGCGTCCATGGTGGCGGGCGGCATCGTGTTGACGGTGTTCGGCCCGATCAGCTCTTCGACGTAGAGCACGTCGGAATAGGCCTTGTTCTTCACACCCGTGGAGGCCCAGAGCAGCCGCTGCGCCTTGGCGCCCTTCTCGGCCAGGGCCGTCCACTTCGCCTCGGAAAAAATCTTACGGTAGCGCTGGTAGGCGAGCTTGGCGTTGGCGATCGCGACCTTGCCCTTGAGCTGGCCCAAGGCCGCCTTCTCGTCGGGGTCGTTGGCCTCGGCGATCTTCTCGTCGAGCAGCTTGTCGACCAGCACGTCGATCCGGCTGATGAAGAAGCTCGCGACGCTCGCGATCTTCGACACGTCGTGGCCGGCCTTCGCCCGTTCGTCGAGCCCGTCGATGAAGGCGCGGGCCACCGCCTCGTAGGCCTCCTGCGAGAACAGGAGCGTCACGTTGATGGAGATGCCCTCGGCGGTGAGCTCGCGGATCGCCGGGATGCCCTCGGGGGTGGCCGGCACCTTCACCATCAGGTTGTCGCGGGCGACCGCCTTGTGCAGGCGCCGCGCCTCGTTGAGCGTCGCCTCGGTGTCGAGCGCCAGATAGGGCGAGACTTCGAGGCTGACATAGCCGTCCGCGCCGTCGCTCGCCTCGTAGACCGGGCGGAGCACGTCGGCGGCGGCCTGGATGTCGGCGATGGCCAGGCCCTCGTAGAGGTCGATGACCCGGCTGTCGCCGGTCTCCTGCACGGCCCTCAGGCTGGCATCGTATTCGTCCGAATGGCCAATCGCCTTCTCGAAGATCGACGGGTTGGACGTGACCCCGCGCAGGCCGTCCTCCTCGACGAGGCGCTTCAGCTCACCCTTCTGGATGAAGCCCCGGGCCACGAAGTCCAGCCAAACCGCTTGATCCTGTTCGTCGTGCAGGGCCTTGAGCGCGTTCATGTCGGTTCCTCGTCCTTCCCTAATCACGCCCTGCTCTCCTCCCCCTTGCGGGGAGGGATTGGAGGTGGGGGTGGTGCCGGATGAGGCTCGGCGGTTCCTTCTGAACCACCCCCACCCCTGACCCCTCCCCGCAGGGGGGAGGGGACGCGCTTTATCGCTTATGCCTGGCGAGCTGCGCCCGCGCGGCCTCCAGCACCCGGTCCGGGGTAAAGCCGAACTTGGTCTGGAGATCCTTGATCGGGGCCGAGGCGCCGAACGTGTCCATGCCGATGACCGTGCCCTCGGTGCCGGCGTAACGGTCCCAGCCCATGACGCTGCCCTGCTCGACCGTGACCCGCGCCTTGACGGCGGGGGGCAGGACCGAATGCCGGTACGCCTCGTCCTGGCGCTCGAACAGGTCCCAGGACGGCATCGAGACCACCCGCGCCTTCACGCCCTCGGCCTTCAGGGCCTCGTAGGCGCTGACGCAGAGCTGCACCTCGGAGCCGGTGCCGATCAGGATAACCTCCGGGGTGCCGTCGCTGTCGCCCAGGATGTAGGCGCCCTTGGCCGTGCCGGCGGCCGCGCCGTACTTGGAGCGGTCGAGGGTCGGCAGCGGCTGGCGCGAGAGCGCCAGCACGGCCGGCTGGTTCTTCAGCGAGAAGATCACCCGGTAGGCCTCGGCGACCTCGTTGGCGTCGGCCGGGCGCAGGGTGACGAGGCCTGGGATGCAGCGCAGCGACAGCAGCTGCTCCACCGGCTGGTGGGTCGGCCCATCCTCGCCCACGCCGATCGAATCGTGGGTGAAGATGTGGAAGATCGGCAGCTCCATCAGCGAGGCGAGCCGGATCGGCGGGCGCATGTAGTCGGCAAACACCAGGAAGGTGGCGCCGTAAGCCCGCAGGCCGGACAGGCCGAGGCCGTTCACGATCGAGCCCATCGCGTGCTCGCGCACGCCGAAATGCATGTTGCGCCCGCCCGGCGAGAACGGCCCGAACGAGCCGGCGCCTTCGAAGGTGAGGTTCGACTTGTTGGACGGCGCCAGATCGGCCGAGCCGCCGAGCATGAACGGAACGTGCTGCGCGATGGCGTTGAGCACCTTGCCGGAGGATTCCCGGGTGGCGATGCCCTTGGCGTCGGGCTCGAAGAACGGAATGTCCTTGTCCCAGCCGTCGGGCAGGCGGCCCTCCAGCAGGGCGGCCAGATCCTCGGCATGGTCGGCATCGGCCGCCCGCGCCTTGGCGAGCAGACCCTGCCAAGCGTCGTAGAGGGCGGCGCCACGCTGGCCGATGCCATCGCGGAAATTCTCCTGCACGCCGTCCGGCACCAGGAACTGCGCGTCCTCGGGCCAGCCATAGGCGCGCTTGGCGCCCTTGACCTCCTCCTCGCCCAGCGCGTCCGAGTGCGCCTTCGGGGTGCCCTGCTTCTTCGGGGCGCCGTAGCCGATCACCGACTTCACGACGATCAGGGTCGGCCGATCGTTGGTAGCCAGGAAGGTCTCGAGGGAGCCGGCAATCGCGTGCAGGTCGTTGGCGTCGGCCACCCGCAGCACCTGCCAGCCATAGGCCAGGAACCGGGTCGCGACCTCTTCGCCGAAGGCCAGCTCGGTGTGGCCCTCGATGGTGACGGTGTTGTCGTCGTAGATCCAGCAGAGGTTGGCGAGCCGCAGGTGGCCGGCGAGCGACGCGGCCTCGGAGGCGACGCCCTCCATCAGGTCGCCGTCCGAGCAGATCGCGTAGACGTTGTAGTCGAACAGCGGCAGCTCGGGCCGGTTGAGGCGCGCGCCGAGGAAGCGGCCGCCGATCGCCATGCCGACCGAGTTGGCGACGCCCTGGCCCAGTGGGCCGGTGGTGGTCTCGACGCCGGTGGTGAAATGGTACTCCGGATGGCCCGGGGTCCGGCTGTCGAGCTGCCGGAACTTCTTGATCTCCTCCAGCGTCACCGCCGGCGCGTTGCCACCGTCGCTCTCGGCGACGTTGGCGAGGTGCAGCAGGGCGTAGAGCAGCATCGAGGCGTGGCCGCAGGACAGCACGAAGCGGTCGCGGTTCGGCCAATGCGGATGGGCCGGATCGTAGCGGAGGTAGCGGTTCCACAAGGTATAGGCGACCGGGGCCAAGCCCATCGGCGCGCCGGCATGGCCGGAATTGGCCTTCTGCACCGCGTCGATCGCGAGCGTCCGGATGGTGTTGATGCTGAGCGTATCGATCTCAGCGAAGCCCGCCTTGGCGGGAGTGTCAGCGCCGCTCATGATGTCGCGTCTTCCAGTTCGCCTCTTGCGTGCCGCTTGTCGGCTTCACGCTGCCGAAGGACGGCGGGAGGGGCTCCGTTGGCCTTACCACCCTGCCGATCCGCCGGCCCTTCGCCGCGCGTATAGCTGAGCAGCGTGTTGACGAGCGCGACATGGGTGAACGCCTGGGGGAAGTTACCCACAAGGCGCTTCGCTTGCACGTCGTATTCCTCGCTCACCAGGCCGAGGTCGGTGCAGATGCCGACGAGGCGCTCGATGATCGACCGCGCCTCGTCCCGCCTTCCGAGGCCGATCAGGTTGTCCGCGTACCAGAACGTGCAGGGCAGGAAGGCCCCCTCGTTGCCGGACAGGCCGTCGGTGGTCTGGCCCTCGGTCTCGTAGCGGAGGATGAAGCCGTCGCGCATCAGCCCCTTGCCGATCGCCTCGACAGTGCCGACCACCCGGGGATCGTCCTGCGGCAGGAAGCCGGTATGGGCCATGAGCAACAGGCTCGCGTCCAGCGCCTTCGACCCGTAGGACTGGACGAAGCTGTTGAGGTCGGGGTCGAAGCCCTTGGCGCAGACCTCGGCGTGGATCTCGTCCCGGAGCGCGCGCCAGCGCACGGCCTGCTCCTCGGTGGCGCCGGATTCATGCATCGCGTGCATGCGCAGAGCCCGGTCGAACGCGACCCAGGCCATCACCTTCGAATGCGTGAAGTGGCGCGCCCCGCCGCGCACCTCCCAGATGCCCTCGTCGGGCTTGCGCCAGGCCTTTTCCAGGTGGCCGAGGATCGCCAGCCCGACCCGCAGCCCGTCCTTGCTCACCGGCAGGCCGCGGGCATGGGCCTGGTAGAGGGCGTCGAACAACTCGCCGTAGACGTCGATCTGGAACTGCGAGGCGGCGGCGTTGCCGATCCGCACGGGCTTCGAATTCTCGTAGCCGGGCAGCCAGTCGAGCTCGATCTCTGGCAGCAGGCGCTCGCCGCCGATGCCGTAGAGGATATGCGCCTGTTCCGGGTTGCCGGCCACCGCCCGCAGCAGCCAGCCCAGCCAGTTGCGCGCCTCGTCGATATAGCCGGCATCCATCAGGGCGATGAGCGTCAGCGTCGAGTCGCGCAGCCAGCAGAAGCGGTAATCCCAGTTGCGCTCGCCCCCCAATCCCTCGGGCAGGGAGGCGGTCGGCGCAGCGACGATGCCGCCGGTGGGCTCGTAGATCAGCGCCTTCAGGGTCAACAGCGAGCGCTGCAGCATGCGGTCCCAGGCCGTGCCGCCGGCGCAGCGCGCCGACCATTCGCGCCAAACCTGATCGGTCGCGTCGAGGGCTTTGAGCGGCTCGATCGGGGTCGGGTCGTCCTCATGGGACGGGCCGTAGCTCAGGACGAAGCGGTGGCGCTCGCCGGCATGGACGGTGAACTCGGAGACGGTGGTCTGCGTCTCCGACCCCTTCAGGTGGACATCGGTGCGCAGCACGACCTTGTGCGGGCCGGAGACGGCGCGCAGGTCGCCCAGCTCCGAGCGCGAGACCCACGGCACCGCGGAGCCGTAATCGAACCGGACCGCCATCTCCATCCGCATGGCGACGCGGCCATGCACGCCCTCGACCAGACGCACCAAATGGGAGCCGTCGCCCACCGGCATGAAGTCGGTGACCAGCACCTCGCCGAGGCGGGTCTTGTGCCGGGTCTCCAGCACCAGGCTGCCGGGGCGATAGGCCCAGCTGGTCTCGACATGCTCGGCCTCGGGAAAGATCTTCCAGAAGCCGTGCGCCTCGGTGCCGAGCAGGCTCGTGAACAGGGCGGCGGCATCGAAGCGCGGCCAGCACAGCCAGTCGACGCTACCCTGCCGGCTGATCAGCGCGGCACTGCGGCAATCCCCGACAAGTGCATAATCCTCGATGCGTGCAGCCATCCGGCCCCGGCTCCAGCGCGCGGCCAGGTTCCCCGGCCATCCGCTGCAACGCACCTAGGACGCCGGGTTGCGAGGTCCAGAGGCTTTTGAGGCTCGTGTCGCTCAGCGCGATCGTCTGCGCCGGTCAGCGCAGGCAGTCGGCCACCACCAGGGCGACGGAGCCCTGCACGGCCGCAGCGCCATCGCGCACCAGGCCCGCCGCGTCGCCGACCGCCCGGGCGGCCGGCGCCAGCGTCTCGACCACCGAGGCGGCGAAGGGCAGGGCGGCCGGCGGCAGGAGCGCGGCCTCCTCGGACTCGGCGGCTTCCGCGCGGCCGGCGGCGAGCGGATCGGTCCCGCGCTGCGGCACCTCCGGGCAGCGGCGACCGGGGCAGGGGTGCCGGCCGACCACCGCGATATGCGCATTCGTCCGCCCGGCGAGCGCCGGCCGCGCAGGCGGCGTGACGGATGGCGTTCCCGCCGGATAGATTTCGGCGAAAGCCAGGGACGCCGGGCGGCGGATCGGCGAAGAGACCGGCATCGGCCTGGCGAAGGCGGTGGCCGAGGGAGCGGCGGGCGCGGTCAGCTCGGCGCGGGCCTCGGGGCTCGGCGGCTGCGACGACGGGCAATAGAGCGAGGCGAGGCCCAGGACCGCTACCACCGCCACGGTGGGCAGGAACGGCATCGACACGCGCCCGGTGGCGGCGTCCGTCAGGGCAAGCTGGTCTGGCCTGCGCATCCGTTTCACCGATCCCCGCATAGTTCCGAGGAGGCCAGGATGCCCCCAGCATTGCGGCAGAAGCTGGACCGTTTCTTTGCGCGGCGGTAACGCTCGCGACAGCCGCGGGGCATACACCTTGCTTGGCTGGTGCCCGAACCGGGCCGCCCTCTCGAGAAGACCCGCCCCGACCGGGCCACGATGACCGAATCCAACCTCACCGTCGCCGTGATCGATCCGAGCCGCGCCCGCGCGGCGATCCTGGAGGAGGGCCTGCGCGCGGCCGGCATCGGCCGGATCGTGGTGATTCCCGACACGGCCGACCTGCTGGAGCGGATCACCGCCCTGAAGCCCGACGTGGTGGTGATCCACCTGGAAAGCCCGAGCCGCGATATCCTGGAGCAGATGTCTGGGGTGTCCCGGCAGGTCGAGCGGCCGGTGGCGATGTTCGTCGATCGCTCGGACACGACCATGATGCAGGCGGCGGTCGATGCCGGGATCTCGGCCTACGTGGTCGACGGGCTGCGGGCGGAGCGGATCAAGTCGATCCTCGACATCGCGATCCTGCGCTTCAACGCCTTCGCCCGGCTGCAGCGCGAATTGTCCGAGGCCCGCGGCGAGCTCGCCGACCGCAAGCTGATCGAGCGCGCCAAGGGCATCCTGATGAACCTGAAGGGGCTCACCGAGGACGAGGCCTACAAGCAGCTGCGGCGCAAGGCGATGAACGAGAAGCGCAAGATCGCCGACATCGCCCGGGCCATCGTCACCACGGCGGATCTGCTCGGATGAGGCTCCAGCTCGGCTATATCCCGCTCTGCGATGCCGCGCCGCTGATCGCGGCCCACGAATTCGGCTTCGCCCGCTCCGAGGGACTGGACCTCGACCTCTCGGCCGAACCCTCCTGGGCGACCTTGCGCGACCGCCTGGCGCTCGGGCATCTCGACGGCGCGCACATGCTGGCGCCGCTCGCCCTGGCGAGCCGGCTCGCTCTATCCGGGCCGCCCTCCGACCTCGTCGTGCCGCTGCAGCTCAGCGCCAACGGCAATGCCATCACGGTGTCGCGCGGTCTCTGGGCCGCCATGGAGCCGGAGAGCGAGGCCCTGGCCGACGTGGCCCGCGCCTTCGCCCGGGTGGCGACCGAGCGCCGGGACGCGGGCCGGCCGCTGACGCTCGGAACCGTGCATCCGTTCTCCTGCCACAGCTACCAGCTGCGGCTCTTCGCCGAGGCCGGCGGGCTCGATTCCACGGCCTTCCGCACGGTCGTGGTCCCGCCCCAGCACAGCGTCGAGGCCCTGGCCCGGGGCCTCGTCGACGGCTATTGCGCCGGAGCGCCCTGGAACGACGTGGCCGTGGCAGCGGGCCACGGGCGGATCGCGGCGTTCGGTTGCGACCTCGCCCCGGACGCCCCCGAGAAAGTGCTGGCTCTGTCCGCGCGGCTCGACGGCACGACGCTGCCTCTGATCCGGGCGGTGGCACGGGCCGGGCAATGGTGCTCCGATCCGGCCAACCGCGCCGACCTGATCCACCGCCTCGCCCACCGGAACTACCTCAACCTCGATGCCGAGCTGATCGGCCGGGCCTTCGCGGGGGACGCGATCCTGGATTCGGGCGGCGCCACCCGGCCTGTGCCGGGACATCTCGACCTCGGCGCCTCCGTGCAGACGCCGCGTCCCGAGGCCGCCCGCTGGCTCATGGCGCAGATGCGCGCCTCCCGGCAGATCGCCCGCGACGACCGCCTCGAGACGGAGGCGGCCGCAATCTACCGACCCGATCTCTACCAGGCCGCCCTGGCCCTCTGAGGGGGCGGCGGACAAAGCGGCGATTTCGTCATCGGCGCGGTGTCCGAATACAAGAGCGCGCGGAACGTTACTCGGTCTGGGCCGTTTCCCGATCGCCATGCCCGGATGCCGTAAACTCGATACCGAATCGTCGACATCGCATCCGCCCCGGCGGGTCGAGCTCCGACGCTATGTTCGCCGCGGCGTCAAGGCCCCGCGCGCCAGCAACGACAACCGCCGTCCCGGCGGTGTCCCCGCCTGGTATTGGGTTCTCGTGGCCGGCGCCATGCCGACCCTGGGCCTGCTGGCGATGCTCTCGACGCTGATCTGATCCGGCCAACGCGTCGGATTAGATTTTGCGCCGCTAACGTGCTTCTCGCACCCGCCACATCATCCTGAGGTGCCTGGCGATCGCAGATCGATGGGCCTCTAGGGAGCCCTCTCGCCTGCGGTGCAATTCCTGGAGGCCTCCTTCGAGGCTCGCTTCGCTCACACCTTAGGATGAGGTGGAGAGTGCGATTTTGTTGTTACGCTCCTAGCGAAGCAACCTAGCGCCGAGCACAATCTCAGGGTGCAGCCTTTCCCCGCTTCGCTTTGCTCGCGACGACGGCGTCGAGCGATCCGGCTGCTTCCATTCTCCGATTGCACCGGTCGCCCAGACACCATCCATGGCCACCGCGCTGATCGTTTAAGCGACCGCCAGCCCGCTTTTTGTGCAGCGCGATCTGCGTGCACTCAGCCAGCACGAGCCCCTGGCGGCCGTCATTAAATTAACATCTGGAATAACTTATAAGTAGGGATCGTGCGTGGCACGACTTCTGCAAGCATTACCATGTCCGTCAACGACGACGGGCAGCGCCGTCAGCGAGGCCGCTGATCCGGTTCTCCTGAGGCAGAAGCCTGCCCCGGGGATGACCGGCAGCGGCTTTTTCGTGGGCGGTCCGCCGACGATCCTGCAATCCGAGGTTCCAGACGCGATCCTAAAGATGGCGACATCCCCCATGGACACCAGCGCACATGATGCGCGCGCCGAGACCGGCTTGCCGCGCGAGCGGCTCGTGGTGGTCGGCAACGGCATGGCCTCGCTCCGCTTCCTCGAGCGCCTCACCGAAGGGTCGCCGGGCCGCTTCGACGTGACCTGCGTCGGCGCCGAGCCCAAGGCCGCCTATAACCGGGTCCTGCTCTCCTCGCTGCTCGGTGGCGAAGTCGACGAGGCGGCCTGCGAATTCCGCGGCCTCGACTGGTACGCCGCCCACGGCATCCGCCTGATCACCGGCGCTCCGGTCACCCAGATCGACCGCGAGAACGGCCTCGTCCTGGTCGGCGAGACCCACGTCCTGCCCTTCGACAAGCTGGTCCTCGCCGTCGGCTCCCTGCCGATCCGCCTGCCCAAGCCCGGCATGGAGCTGCCTGGCGTCATCACCTTCCGCGACCTCGCCGACGTGGCGGCGATCCGCAAGGCCGCCGTGCAGCACGCCCGGGCGATCGTCATCGGCGGCGGGTTACTCGGGCTCGAGGCCGCGGTCGGGCTGGCGCGGCTGGGGGTCGAGACGACCCTGCTCCACGTCATGGACCGGCTGATGGAGCGCCAGCTCGATCACCACGCCGCCGGGCTGGTGAAGCGCGCCATGGAGGCCCGCGGCGTCCGGGTGATCCTCAAGGCCGACACCGCCCGGGTCGAGGGCGACGGCCGGGTCGAGCGCCTCGTCCTCGCCGACGGGACCGTGTTGCCGGCCGACCTCGTGGTGATGTCGGTGGGGGTGCGCCCCTCGGTGGCCCTGGCCCAGGGAGCGGGTCTGGAGATCGGCCGCGGCATCAAGGTCGATGACCGGATGACCACCTCGGATTCCCGCGTCTTCGCGCTCGGCGAATGCGCCGAGCATCGCGGTCTGATCTACGGGCTGGTCGAGCCGGCCTACGAGCAGGCCGACACCCTGGCCCGGCACTTGGCCGGCCACAACGCCGCCTATGCCGGCACCTCGCTGGCCACCAGCCTCAAGGTCTCCGGGCTGCCGGTTTTCTCCGCCGGCCTCGTGGACACCCCCGAGGATGCCGAGGCGATCGTCCTGTCCGATCCCGGGGCCGGGCTCTACCGCAAGCTGCTGGTGCGGGAGGGCAGGCTGATCGGTGCCGTGTTCGTGGGCGACATCGCCGAGCAGGGTGCCTGCAAGGGCCTGATCCGCTCCGGCGATCCGGTCGAGAACGTCGATGATCTGATGTTCGGGCGCCCGGCGCCCGAGCCGCTGGCCGCTTAGATTCGATCCGAGACTTCGATTTCACACGCCCGCGCGCGTCGGACCGGTATCCGGTCCGGCCTCGGGCGATCCAGGGAGGCGCAGATGGCCGAGACCACCCCACAGACCGCCCCGGACGGCTTCAACCCCGAGCAGAAGCGCTATCTCGAAGGCTTCGCCTCGGGCGTGGCTGCCGCCCGCCTGACCGGGGGCCTGGCAATCGGGCAAGGCCCGGCGGCACCGGCCGAACCCACCGGGCCGGACGCGATCCACATCAAGGCGCAGGACAAGACCGTCAAGGACGGCGGCAAGCTCTGCGAGCAGGAGAAGTGGAAGCGCGCCGAGAACCCGTTCGACGGCCATAACCGCCTGATCGCGGAGGCCGCCGCGGGCAAGCAGCCCAAGCCCGAGGACAATTTCCGCTGGCGCTACCACGGCCTGTTCTGGGTCGCCCCGAACCAGGTGAGCTACATGGCCCGCCTGCGGATCCCCAACGGCATCCTGCACCATTGGCAGTTCGCCGGCGTCGCCGACCTCGCTGATCAGCACGGCGGCGGCTACGTCCACGTGACGACCCGCGCCAACCTCCAGGTGCGCGAGATCAGTCCCGAGCACGCTCAGCCGTTCCTCGATGGGCTTGTCGATATCGGCCTCACCGCCCGCGGCTCGGGCGCCGACAACATCCGCAACGTCACCGGCTCCTCCACCGCCGGCATCGACAGCCAGGAGTTGCTGGACACCCGCCCGCTGGCGAAATCCTGGAACAACTGGATCATCAACGACCGCTCGCTCTACGGCCTGCCGCGCAAGTTCAACGTCGCCTTCGACGGCGGCGGCGTGATGCCGACCCTGGAGGAGACCAACGATATCGGCTTCCAGGCGATCGAGGTGCTGGACGGCGCCGCAGTGGCGCCCGGCGTGTGGATGCGCCTCGTGCTCGGCGGCATCTCCGGCCACCGGGACCTCGCCCGCGACACCGGCATCGTGCTCAAGCCCGAGGATTGCAACGCCGTGGCGGACGCGATCATCCGGGTGTTCATTGAGAACGGCGACCGGACCAACCGCAACAAAAGCCGGATGAAGTACGTCCTCGACGCCTGGGGCTTCGACAAGTACCTCGCCGCCGTCGAGGACAAGCTCGGCCGCAAGCTCGACCGGGTCGATCCTGCCCATGTGGCGCCACGCCGGCCCACCGACCGGTTCGCCCATGTCGGCGTCCACGCCCAGAAGCAGGCCGGCCTCAACTGGATCGGCGTGGTCCTGCCGGTGGGCAAGATGACCAGCGACCAGGTTCGGGCCTTGGCCGAGATCGCCCGGGACTGCGGCGACGGCCAGATCCGCCTCACCGTCTGGCAAAACTTCATCTTTTCGGGGATTCCCGATGCGCGGGTGGCGGAGGTCGAGAGCCGTATTCTTGAACTCGGCCTGACCACCAAGGCGGCCGGCATCCGCTCCGGCCTCGTCGCCTGCACCGGTGCACGGGGCTGCAAGTTCGCCGCCTCCGACACCAAGGGCCACGCCCTGATCATCGCCGACCATGTCGAGCGCACGGTTACCGAGCTCGACGTGCCGGTGAACGTCCACCTCACCGGCTGCCACCATTCCTGCGCCCAGCACTATATCGGCGATATCGGGCTGATCGGCGCCAAGGTGGTCGTCTCCGAGGAGGGCGACACCGTCGAGGGCTACGACATCGTGGTCGGCGGCGGCTTCGCCGAGAACCCGAAGATCGGCACCGAGATCTGGAAGGCCGTCAAAGCCGAGGACGCGCCCTTCCGCGTCGAGGCGCTGCTGCGCACCTACCTGGCCCGCCGGCAGGGTCCGGACGAGAGCTTCCAGTCCTTCACCGCCCGCACCGGCACCGAAGCCCTGCGGGACGCCGCCGAGGAACAGCCAGCCCTGAAGGCCGCAGCATGAGTGAGCACGTCGCGCGCCCCCTCGTCCTGATCCCCGAGACCGCGCCCTTCGACGCCGACCAGCGCTCGTGGCTCTCGGGCTATTTCGCGGCCCTGCTCGGCCCGGCCGTGACGGGGGCGACCGCCCTCGCGCCGGGCGAGACGCCCCCCGGCGGCCCCAAGCTCGCCGATAACGACGACGCGCCCTGGCACGACCCTTCGGTGCCGATCGGCGACCGGATGGCCATGGCCAAGGACAGGCCCGAGCCGCAGAAGCTGATGGCCGCCATGGCCCAGCAGGATTGCGGCCAGTGCGGCTACAATTGCGCCGACTACGCCAACGCGATCTTCCTGAAGAACGAGGAGCGCCTGAATCTTTGCCAGCCCGGCGGCAAGGAGACCCTGCGCATGCTCAAGAAGCTGGAGGAGGAGTTCGTCGCCGCTGGCGGCGCGCCGGCTGCCCCGAAGACCGAGGACCATAGCCCGAAGCCGGCAGCCGATCTCGGCCCGCTCGGCTTCTGCCGAGAGAACCCGGTCGAGGCGCTGTTCCTGTCCCGCCGCCGCCTCAACGATCCGGGCGGCGAGAAGGAGACCTGGCACATCGAGATCGGGCTCGACGGCACGCCGATCACCTACGAGGCCGGCGATTCGCTGGGCCTGTTCCCGGCCAACGCTCCGGCCCTGGTCGACGCGGTGATCGCCGAGCTCGGCGCCCGGCCCGAGCGGATGATCGGCGACAAGACCCTGCGCGACCACCTGCTCAAGGACTATGCGCTCGGTGCCGCACCGGACAACCTCTACCAGCTGCTGTCGCTGCTGACTTCGGGCGCGGCCCGCAAGAAGGCGCAGGCCTTGGCGTCCGGCGAGGATCCGGATGGCGACGCCGCCTATCTCGACGTGCTCGGCGCCCTGCACAAGTTCCCCGGCGCCCGGCCCGACGCGGAGGTGTTTCTGGAGGCCCTCGATGAGTTGCAGCCGCGGCTCTACTCGATCTCGTCCTCGCCGAAGATGGATGCCGGAATCGTGTCCCTGACCGTGGACGCGGTGCGCTACAACCACCGCTCGCGGCTGCGTCTCGGCGTGGCCTCCACGCATCTCGGCGAGCGCCTGCCCGAGCAGACCAAGGTGAAGATCTACCTGCAGAAGGCCCATGGCTTCGCCCTGCCGGAGGACCTGTCCAAGGACGTGATCATGTGCGGCCCCGGCACCGGTATCGCGCCGTTCCGGTCCTTCCTGCGCGAGCGCGCCGCGACCCAGGCGCCAGGCCGCAACTGGCTGTTCTACGGCCACCAGCGCCAGGCCACGGACTTCTTCTACAAGGATGAGCTGACCAAGCTGAAGGACGATAAGATCCTGACCCGCCTGTCGCTCGCCTGGTCGCGGGACGGAAGCGAGAAGACCTACGTCCAGGACCGGATGCGCGAGAACGGCGCCGATCTGTGGAAGTGGCTCGAAGGCGGCGCCCATTTCTACGTCTGCGGCGATGCCAAGCGCATGGCCAAGGACGTGGAGCGGGCGATCATCGACGTGGCGGCCAGCCACGGCGGCAAGAGCCCGGAAGACGCGGTCGCCTATCTCGGCGCCCTCAAGAAGACCAGCCGCTACCAGGCCGACGTGTACTGAGCGGTGAAACCCTCCCCCCTCTGCGGGGGAGGGTGCCCCGCGTATGCGAGGCGGGAGAGGGGCAGCGCGACGCTTCAGGATCTAGCTTTCGGCGCGACTTCTCCGGATCCGGCCCTCCCCTCTCCCGACCCTCGCTAACGCGAGGGCCACCCTCCCCCGCAGAGGGGGGAGGGAATAGGCGGCCCGCCTTTTGCGGCGGCCGTCGAACAAAAAACTTTCGAGGACCCAGCCATGACCCTGTCCGTGGCAGACCCGACGGTGCGGACGACCTGCCCCTATTGCGGGGTCGGGTGCGGCGTGCTCGCGACCCCGGACGGGAGCGGCGGTGCGGCCATCGCGGGCGACACCGAGCACCCGGCCAATTTCGGCCGGCTGTGCTCCAAGGGCTCGGCGCTGGGCGAGACCCTGTCGCTGGAGAACCGCCTGCTTCACCCGCAGGTCGATGGGGTCCAGGCCTCGTGGGACGCGGCGCTGACGACCGTATCGGACAAACTGCGTGCGGTGGCCGAGACCCACGGGCCGGACGCGATCGCCTTCTACCTCTCGGGGCAGCTCCTGACCGAGGATTACTACGTCGCCAACAAGCTGGCGAAGGGCTTCATCGGCACGCCCCATGTCGACACCAATTCACGGCTGTGCATGTCGAGCGCGGTGGCGGCCCACCGCCGCGCCTTCGGCTCCGACACGGTGCCGGGCTGCTACGAGGATCTCGACGAGGCCGACCTGATCGTCATGGTCGGCTCGAACACCGCTTGGTGCCACCCGATCCTGTTCCGGCGCATGGCCGACGCCAAGGCCCGGCGGGGCACGAAGTTCGTGGTGATCGACCCGCGCCGGACCCAGACCGGCCAGGAGGCCGACCTGTTCCTCGGGATCCGGCCAGGCAGCGATGTCGCCCTGTTCTCGGGGCTGCTCGTGCACCTCGCCGATAACGGCTTCCGCGACCGGGCCTTCGTGGACTCGCACACCGCCGGGCTCGACGCCGCCCTCGACCGCGCCCGCGCCATTGCGCCGGATGTCGCCGCCGTCGCCGCCGCCACCGGCGTGCCGGCCTCCGACATCGCCGCCTTTTATGACCTGTTCGCCGGCACCCGCCGGGTGGTCACCGCTTTCTCGCAGGGGGTGAACCAGTCGGCGCAAGGGACAGACAAAGGCAACAGCATCATCAACTGCCACCTCATCACCGGCCGCATCGGCGAGACCGGGATGGGACCGTTCTCGCTCACAGGCCAGCCCAACGCCATGGGCGGGCGCGAGGTCGGGGGCCTGGCCAACATGCTGGCCGCGCACATGCATTTCGCCCCTGAGGAGGTGGACCGGGTGCGCCGGTTCTGGGGCGCTCCCCGGATCGTCACCGGCGAGGGCATGAAGGCGGTGGCCCTGTTCGAGGCGGTCGCCCGAGGCAAGATCAAGGCCCTGTGGGTGATGGGCACCAACCCGCTCGTCTCGATGCCGCAGGCCGATCGGATCCGCGAAGCCCTGAAGGGCCTCGAACTCTACGCCGTCTCCGAGGTGATGGCTGATTCCGACACGGTCCGGGGCCTCGGCAAGACCACGGTACTGCTGCCGGCCCTCGCCTGGGGTGAGAAGGACGGCACGGTCACCAATTCCGAGCGGCGGATTTCCCGGCAGCGCCGGTTCCTCACTGCACCCGGAGAGGCGCGGGCCGACTGGGCGGTGCTGTCCGAGGTCGGACGCCGGCTCGGCCATGACCGGGCCTTCGCCTTCTCCTCGGCCGCCGCGGTGTTCCGCGAGCATGCCGGGCTCTCGGCCTACGAGAACAACGGCACCCGCGACTTCGATCTCGGCGCACTCACCGACATCAGCGACGCCGCCTACGACATCAACCTGCCGGTGCAATGGCCGATCCCGAAGCGCTCCGGCCCGAAGGGCGCGCCGCAGGGCAAGGCCCGGCTGTTCGGCGACGGAAGATTCTACACCTTCGACCGGCGCGCCCGCTTCGTGGCGGTGCAGCCGCCCGGTCTGGCGCAGGCGGTCTCGGAGGATTTCCCGTTCGTGCTCAACACCGGCCGGGTGCGCGACCACTGGCACACCATGACCCGGACCGGGAAGAGCCAGCGCCTCTCGGCCCACCGCGCCGTCCCGTTCGTCGAGGTCCACCCGGACGACGCGGCCGGGCTCGGCCTGACCGAGGGCGGCATCGCGCGTCTGCGCACCGAGCACGGCGAGGCCGAGCTCGAAGTGATGATCACCGACACCGTGGTGCCGGGCGGCCTGTTCATGCCGATGCACTGGGGCAGCGCCTACGCGTCGAAGGCCCGGGTCGGCGCCCTGGTGCGCGGCGTGCCGGATCCGGTCTCGGGGCAGCCCGAGTTGAAGGCGACCCCGGCGGCCCTGGAGCCCGTCGCCTACCGGGCCCGGGGCTTCCTGCTGTCGCGCCGGCAGGTGGCGTTGCCGGAGGGTTGGTGGTGGGCGCGGGCGTCGATCACTGGCGGCTGGGGCGTACAATTCGCCACGGCGGCGAGTTCCAGCGCCGTGGCCCTGATGGTCCGCGGGCTGATCCAGAGCGAGGCGCTCGCCGGCTTCGAGCTCGCAGAATATGCCGACCACGCCCGCGACCGCTACCGCTGTGCCGTCTATGACGGCGCCCGGCTGGTCGCCTGCCTGGCCTACGCGCCGGCGGAGGCCCGCCCCGACTGGGAGGCGGCCAAGGCCCTGTTCGCCATCGAAGAGCCCGAGGCAGCCGAGCGCCGGGCGCTCCTCTCCGGCCGCGCCGCCACCGCCTCGGCGGGTCCGGTGGTCTGCGCCTGCCACGGCGTCGGCGCCGACGTGATCGCCGCCACGATCGGGGCGGGCGCCGGTTCCGTCGAGGCCGTGGGCGCCGCCTGCAAGGCCGGCACGAATTGCGGCTCCTGCATCCCTGAGATCCGCAAGATGCTGACCGGGGAGACCGCCCGCGCCGCGTGATTTTTTGGTATATGCCGACTCGAGAACAGATCGGCCCGTCCCACCAGCCCCCCCCTCATCCTGAGGTGTGGGCGCGAAGCGGCCGCCTCGAAGGAGCCCTCCAGCGCTCACGACGATCCCTGGAGCCCGCCTTCGAGGCCGCGACGCGGCACCTCAGGCTGAGGTTGTCTGGCGGGATGACCGGCACGATGTAGGCTCAGGACAGACCCGTGACCGATACCCCCGTCCCCCTGCGCGCAGCCCGCGCCCCCCGCGAGACCCAATCCGCCGGCCTCGAGCCGCTGGCGGTGCTGCCGGTGTTCGTGCCCCTGCGCGGCAAGCGGGTGGTGCTCGCCGGTTCCTCCGGCGGGGCGCCGTGGAAGGTGAAGGTCCTGGCCGCGGCCGGCGCGCATGTCGACGTCTACGCGCCCGAGCCCAGCGACGAGCTGCGCGCGGTGCCGGGCGAGATCGTCGACGGGAGCGTCACGCTGCACGAGCGTGCCTGGACGCCGGACGACCTCTGGGGCGCGGCCTTTTGCATCGGCGCTTTGGAGGACGAGGCCGAGTGCGTCGCCTTCGTGGTCGCGGCTCGGAGCGCCGGCGCCATCGTCAACGCGGTCGACCGGCCGCATCTCTGCGACGTGAAGTTCGGCGCCATCGTCAACCGGTCACCGCTGGTGGTTGGCATCTCCACGGAGGGCGCCGCCCCGGTCTTCGGCCAGACCGTGCGCGCGCGGATCGAGGCGATGCTGCCCCGGGGGTTCGCCCGCTGGGTCGGGGCCGCCCGCGACTGGCGGGACGGCGTCACCGCCCGGTTCCATGGGTTCAGTGAGCGGCGCAGCTTCTGGGAGCGCTTCACCGACCGCGCCTTCGCGGAGCCCGACCGAGCGCCGACGCAGCAGGACCTCGCCGAATTGCTCGGCGAGACCGAGGCGGCGCCGAAGGGCGGCGCGGTGACCCTGGTTGGGGCGGGCCCCGGCGACGCGGAACTCCTGACCCTCAAGGCCCTGCGGGCGCTGCGCAACGCCGACGTGATCCTGTACGACGACCTCGTCGCCCCCGAGATCCTAGACTATGCCCGCCGCGAGGCGCGGACCATGCTGGTGGGCAAGACCGGCCACGGCCCGTCCTGCCGGCAGGACGACATCAACGCCCTGATGGTGCAGCTCGCCCGCACCGGCAAGCAGGTGGTGCGGCTGAAATCCGGCGACCCGCTGGTCTTCGGCCGGGCCGGCGAGGAGATCGAGGCGTGCCGGGCCGCGAGCATCCCCGTGACCGTGGTGCCGGGCATCTCGGCGGCGCAGGGGGCGGCGGCGGCGCTGGGCCTATCGCTGACCCATCGCGACGCCGCCCGCCGCCTGCAATTCGTCACCGGCCACGACCGCCGCGGCGCTCTGCCGGACGACTTGAACTGGGGTGCGCTCGCCGATCCGAGCGTGACCACGGTGGTCTACATGCCCAAGCGCACGCTGCGGGCGCTGCTTGCCCGGGCGGTGGAGGAGGGGCTGGCGCCCTCGACCCCGGCTCTGCTGGTCTTCAACGTCAGCCGCCCGAACCAGGCCTCGCTGCGCGGCACCGCCGCCGACCTCGCCGACCGGGTCGAGGCCGCCGGCCTCGACGGGCCGGCGCTGCTGATGGTGGGCGAGGCGTTCTCGGAGCTGCGGGCCGCGGTGCCGGCCGAGGCCGCGCCGACACGGGTGGCGATCTGAGGCACAGGGATCGCGCCGGCGAGTCGAAATTCAGTACCGAATCCGGTATTGAATTTCGCAGGCAAAACGAACCCCTTCGGAGCTTGAGATGCAGGCCGTGCTGGCAAACGTGGCCGTAAGCGTGTCGGATCTGAAGAGGAGCCCCGCCAACGTATTGAGCGAGGCGCAAGGCGAGACTGTTGCGATCCTCAACCACAACCGGGTTATGGCCTACATGGTCTCCCCGGCCGCCTACGAGGCGATGATGGAGTTGATCGACGACGCCGAACTGGCCACCCTGATCCGGGCGCGATCCGGCGAGGTGCCGGTGAAGGTCGCCCTGGATGAGCTATGAGCTACAATTCCTTCCCTCTGCCCTGAAGGAATGGCGCAAGCTCGGCGACACCATCCGCCAGCAGTTCAAGGCCAAGCTCGCTGAGCGGTTGGAGACACCGCATGTCCCTACGGACCGGCTTCATGGCGCGGACTTGAAGGATTGCTACAAGATCAAGTTGCGCGCCTCCGGCTATCGTTTGGTCTATCGGGTCAGCGATGCAGCGATCACGGTAACCGTGGTCGCTGTCGGCAAGCGCAACCGGGATGAGGTCTACCGAACAGCGCAAAAACGATAACCGCAGCCGAACCAGCTTGCAGGCTGCCCCGCTGAAGCAGGCTGCCCCGCTGAAACGGTGTCCCTACAACCCGCGACGATCTGCGCCAGCGCCCGCGCCTGGGAAACCGTCAAGTTAGCGCCAAAAAAAGGCTTGCGGGGGCGAAAGACGCCCGCGGGATCTGGGAGGCGCTTCATGACAATACGTTCTTGGCTCGGTGTCGCGGCCATGCTCGTCGCGGCCGGTCCGGCCCTGGCGGCGGATCACGACGCGCCCGGGATGGTGGTGAAGCCCGACGGGGCGTCGGTGGTCTACGGGCCGGGGCCGGCGAACCTGCCGAAGGGCACGCAGATCAGCCAGGTCGCCGGGGACCCGGCCAAGCCCGGGCCTTTCGTGCTGCGGCTGAAGTTCCCGGCCAACACCGTGATCGCGCCGCACACGCATTCCAAGGCGGAGACGCTGACGATCCTGTCCGGCTCGATCTACCACGAGCACGGGGAGACGCTCGACAAGTCCAAGGGCGCGGCACTGAAGGCCGGCGGCTTCGTCTTCCTGCCGGAGGACATGCCCCATTCCCTGTGGACCACCGACGAGCCCGTCGAGCTGCAGGTCAACGGCTCCGGACCGTTCGGGCTGAACTACATCAACCCCGCCGACGACCCCAGCCGGCAGACGGGCGGGAAGGGCTAGAGAGCGGACGCGTCAGGTCTCGCCGGCCACGAACGCCCGCATCAGGTAGTTGGCGATCGCCATGGGCGGCGGGGCCTGGATGCCCTCGGGATGGGTGCCGGCCAGCATGGCGGCGACATCCGCGCGGTCAAACCAGCGGGCATCCTCCAGCTCGGTGGGGTCGGTGACGATGTCGCCGTCGAGGGCCTCGGCGGCGCAGCCCAGCATCAGCGAGGACGGGAACGGCCAGGGCTGCGAGGTCCGGTAGGTGACCGCGCCGACCCGGATCCGGGTCTCCTCGAAGACCTCCCGGCGCACTGCGTCCTCGATGGTCTCGCCGGGCTCCAGGAAGCCGGCGAGGCAGGAATACATGTGGGGCCGGAAATGCGGGCCCCGGCCGAGCAGGCAGGTCTCGCCCCGGCGCACCAGCATGATCACCACCGGATCGACCCGGGGGAAATGATGGGCGTTGCAGGCCGGGCATTCCCGCCGGAAGCCGCCGGCCTTCGGGACGGTGGCGGTGCCGCAATTGGCGCAGAAGCCGTGGCGCGCGTGCCAGTCGAGCATCGACTTGGCCACCGCCAGCAGGCCCAGCTCATCGGCCTCCACGGCGGATTCGGTGGCGATGGCGCGCAGGTCGAGGGTGCGGGTCTCGCCCTCGGCGAAACCTTCCGCGGCCTCGGCTGGTGCGGACGCGGCGAAGACCGGCCGCCCATCCCGGTGGCCCAAAAAAATCCGCGTCCCGGATAGGTCGGGCGCATCCGCGGGTGTGATCAGCGCGGTCGCCCCCCGCAGCACGATCCGGTCGCCGCAGATCAGGACAAGGCGCGTATCCGGCGCGTCGAAGGCCGGCACCGCCTCCTCCGGCTGCTCGGCCGAGTGCCGGTCGAGGCGGTTGCGGACGAAGCCGAGGGTATCGCGGGGATCGGTCATGGAGGGGTCAGGCCGCGGAGAACAGGGCACCGGCGCGCTCGATCAGCTGGGCGCGGGCGTGGAACGGGTAGGGCTTTCGGGTCTCGAAGCCCCAGACTGGCCCCGGCCAGGCCGGGTCGGAGCGGAAGCGGCCGATCACGTGGACATGGAGCTGCGCAACCACGTTGCCGAGCGCCCCGACATTGACCTTGTCGGGCTTCGACAGCGCCTGCATCACCCCGGTGGCGATGCGGATCTCCCGCCAGAGATCCGCGGCGTCGGCCTCGGACAGGTCCGTGATCTCGGAAGCCCCCGGGCGGCGCGGCACCAGGATCAGCCAGGGGAACCGGGCATCGTCCATCAGCAGCACGCGGCACAGGGCGAGATCGCCCACCTCGACGGTGTCGGCGTCCAGGCGCGGATCGAGGGCGAAGGCAGACTCGGTCATGGACACACGATGTAGCGCAGCTTGCGCCGCGGCGCGCCTCCCCGATGCGCGGAGCGATGCCGCAACACCGGTCCGGCTCGGGCCTGCTAACGCATCGTCTCTCTCCGAAAGCCGGCGACCACCTTTCGGGACGATGCTCTAGAAGGACGGCACGGCGCCTTGGCGGCCCACTGCGATCGTACCGACCGAGAGGGCGCCGTCCGGCCCGGATTGGGTGAACAGGGTGACGGCCGCGCCGGGTTCGAGCAGGGCTTTTTCGCCGGGGGCGATCGCGGTGACCGGGGTCCCGGCCGGAATCTCGAAGCTGGCCTGGCCGCCGCCATAGCCCAGGGTCAGCCGGAGCGGGCGGCCACCCTTCAGGTCGGCGACCCAGCCCGCCGTCAGGGTCGCGCCCGGATCGGTATCCCAGGGCTGGGTCCCGGCCTCGAAGCCGCGCTCGGAGGGGGAATACAGGGTCACCGCCTTGGCTCGCACCGGCTCGGAACCGCGGGTCGCCAGTACGCTGACGTAGCTCTCGGGCTTGATGTTGCGCAGGGCCGCCTCGGTCACCGCGAAGACGCGGGTGCGCGGGTTCATCCGCAGGGTCAGGGTGCTGCCGCCGGGGCGGCGGATCTGGATCCGGTCGGCCTCGGCCCATTCCACGATGCCGCGGAACCGGGCGGTGGTCGGCTGCGCCCGCACAGCGGTCGCGGCAGCCACCATCAACAGGACGGCGAGGAGGAAGCGGGTCAAACCTGTCGTCACGGGGATCCTATGAGCGCTCGCCGCCGAAGCGGATGCCGGTTCGGCGCAGGTGAGCGCGCCAAATCAACGACCCAGCTGCGGAGGCCGAACGCCAGGGGCGCGCGACGGTTCCCGGTCCGGTCAATGCGCCAGCAGCACCGGCATGTCGGCATGGGCCAGGACGTGGCTGGTGACCCCGCCAAAAATCATCTGGCGCAGGCGGCTCTGGGTGTAAGCGCCCTTGATCAGCAGGTCGCAGCCGAACGCCTTAGCCTCCGCTAAAAAAGTCTCGCCCGGGGCGCGACGTCCGGCCGGGAGGGCGCGGTGCGAGGCCGCCACGCCCTCGCAGGCCAGGGCCTGAGCGAGGTCCTGGGCGCTCGGTCCCGGCACCATGCCGCCCTCGACGCTGAGCACCAGCACCCGCTCGGCCCGGCGCAGGAACGGCATGGCGAAGGCCACCGCCCGGGCGGTCTCGGTGGAGCCGTTCCAGGCCACCAGGATCGCGTCGCCCAGCGTCGTGGGGGCGACCGGGGGCGCCAGCAGGATCGGGCGGCCGCCCTCGAACAGGGCGGTCTCGAAGGTGGTCATGCGCGGGGCGTTGTCCGTGGTCCCGGGGCGGCCGACCACGGTGGCCGAGAACAGCCGGGCATATTGGCCGAGGAACGCGTCGCCGGTGGGCACGTCCTGCCGCCAGCGATAGCGCGGGCCGGCATCGGAAACCTTCTCGGGGATGCAGAGCCCGTCGCGGGCGTGCCGCGGGATGCCGGCCGCATCCATGAAGGCGACGAAGCGTCCGCCGGCCTCCTCGGCCTCGGCCCGGTCGGCCTCCTCGTCGCGCAGCCAGGTCATGCCGCCGACCATGTCGACCGGCACGTATTCGGCCAGCGCCGGGCGCAGCGACACGCCCTCGATCAGGCTGCCGAAGCGGGACGCGGCGAGCCGCGTCGTCTCGAACACGGAGGTCAGGCCGTCGTGCATCGCGACGGGAACGAGCAGGGTCTTCATCGCGGCATCCTCCTCCGGTGCGTGAGGCTAGCGCATCGTGCCGAATACCGGAACCGGCACGATGCGCTAGCTTTCTGATTCGCATCGTCTTTTTTCCGAAAGCCGGCGGCCACCTTTCGGGACGATGCCCTAGTCCGCCCGACGCCCCGGGGGAACCGGTGCGGGCGCGGCGCGCACACGGTTTTGCGCGGCGCCGGGGTCGAGACGCGCGCGCGCCCACCGGGTCAGGGGCCGCTCGATGCCGCGATGCACCAGCAGAGCCGCCGCGACGCTGCCGACGACCATGAAGGCGAGGCTGCCCCAGGGATGCAGGGCCGGGGCGAGGCCGAGCCTGAGCAACGCCTCGCGTCCGAGCCGCAGGGCGAAGGGATGCACGAGGTAGAGGGCGTAGGAGGCATCTCCCAGGAGCACGAGCCCGCGCATCGGCGCCGACAGCGCTGCGGCTTGCGCCGCATTCCGTTCCGGTCCGAGCGCGGCCGCCACTAGCAGCGCCGCCGGCACGCCGACCAGAAGTGGGCGCAGGAAACCGTCGGCGGCGCCATCGCCCACGAGCAGGCGAGCGGCTAGGAGCAGCCCGAGGACGCCCGGAACCGCGAGTCCCAGGCGAAGTGAAACGCCCGGCCGAAAGCCCGCCCGGTGGGCGAGGGCGAGCCCGGCGCCGAGCAGGAACTCCAGCACGATCGGGTTCGCCCAGAACCGGACCGGCACCGGCAGCCCGGGCACCAGCGCGCCCACCGCGACCAGCATTACCAAGGCTATGGTGAGCCAGGCCACGGCGCCACGCCGGCCGAAGCCGAGCCCGAGGGCGAACAGCCCGTAGAAGAACGCCTCGTAATTGAGGGTCCAGCCCAGCCCGTAGAGGGGCTGGACGATGCCGTCCGGCCGGGCCGCCGGCCAGAACAGGAACCCGGCCAGGATCGTGCCGGGCTCCCGCACCAGGGCCGCGGCATCCCCGAGGAGGTCGGGGCGCGCCAGGGCGAGGGCGAGGTAGAGCAGGCTCACCAGCCAGTAGAGCGGCACCACCCGGGCGATCCGGTGCGCCAGGAAGCGGGCGCGCCCGCCCGGCGCCCCGAACAGCTGGCCGCTCGCATGCACGATGACGAAGCCCGAGATCACGAAGAACAGGTCGACCCCGCCCCACCACGGCAGCAGCGTGCCCGGATCGAGAGCCGGCCCCGCGCCGTGGAGCGCCAGCAGCCCGGCCTCGTGCCGGGCATGATGCCAGACCACCATCAGGGCGGCCACGGCGCGCAGAATCTGGATTTCGATCAGGATCACGGAGCCGTCTGCATCAGTAGAGTCCCTTCAATCCCGGTCGTTCAGCAAAAAACGGCAGGAACCATAGGGCGATGGCCCCGTTGTCGAACCAATTCGCGACCTTGTCGCCGCACGGTTTCGGCTGCGAGACCTTGGCCCTCGTCAAGGGGCCTGGGCTTCCGCCCCCGACCCAGTGTGCCGGTTCGCGTCTTCACTCGTACTCGAGGTCCCCATGCTGAAGAATTACGCTGCCGCGTCCGCGCTCGTCCTGGCCCTGTCGACCCCCGCCTTCGCGCAGGGCGCGAACGATTTCCGCCTGCAGTCGATGCAGGCGAATGCCTTCGAGATCCAATCCTCGCAGATCGCGCTGTCGAAGTCGCGCAACCCGAAGGTGCGGTCCTTCGCCCAGGAGACGATCCGTGACCACCGCGCCGCCAACGTGGCGCTGGCCGGCGGCGAGAACAATTACATGGCGGCCCGTGACGAAGGCCTGGGCGGCCTCGTGACGGCCCCGCTGGCGGTGGCGGGCGGCGCTGTCGGCGCCGGCGTCGGCGCGGCCACCGGCGTCGTCGGCGGCACCCTGGCGGGCGGCCCGGTCGGCGGCCTCGAGGGCGCCGGAACCGGTGCTGCCAACGGCGCGGCGGCCGGCAGCCGCATGGGTCGCGGCGACATGGCCACCGGCGCCTCGACAATCGTGCCGCCGAGCCCCGAGCAGCAGGCGATGCTCGCCGAGCTGTCGGCGACCCCGGCCGGCCCGCGCTTCGACCGTCTGTACGCGACCCAGCAGATCCAGGCGCACCAAATGACGATCGCCATGACCCAGGCCTACGCCCAGGGCGGCCCGAACCCGGCCCTGCGCAACTACGCCCAGCAGGCCCTCCCGGCCCTGCAGGCCCATTACGACCACGCTCAGCGCCTGCCGGGTGCGATGTAATTTCGGGATCGCCCGGCCTCGGCCGGGCGGCAACGGGAAGGGCGGTGGGCGCGAGCCCGCCGCCTTTTTCATGTCCGGTCGCACGCCAGTGTCATTGCGAGCGCAGCGAAGCAACCCAGGACGGCGCGCGCTCACGAAGCGTAGCGTCTCCCTGGGTCACTTCGCTGCGCTCGTGATGACGGTGCGAGACGATCAGCCGAGCGCCTCTGCGGATCAGCGCGCGAAACCGATGAAGGTCTCTGCCGTCATCGCCCCATAGCGGCCTCAGACCCACTCGGTCGTGCCGGCCCCGTTCCTTCGCGCTTCGGCTTGTGAAACCTGCGACAGGCTCCCTCGCCCGTGCGGGAGAGGGGACCCGCGTCGGATTCGGCAAGGAAGGAGCCTGCCGGCCCCATATTGGGGAGCGAAGCGTCGAGCTTCCCAGAAAGCCCAAGCCCCCCGGCTAGAGGGGCCGCACAAGCACCCCTAGCCCTCGCTCACCCCCTCAGTCGCAGGCCACCGCGGTCGGCAGCACCTTGCGCCCCGCATTGTCCACCGCCGGGTGGAAATCACCCGTCTCCGGATCGCGCACCAGCAGCACGCCGTTGGCGACGCCGAAATGGGCGCCGTGGAGGTTGAGCCGGCCGTCCTCGACCCGCTCCTTGATGAACGGGAAGCTCAGCAGGTTCTCGATGCTCTGGCTGACCATGGCGTGCTCCATCCGTGTCAGGTAGTCGGGCGCGCTTGAGTCCCCCGCCTTGGCCTCGGCCGGGGCCACGAGCGAGACCCACTTGCCGATGAAGTTGCTGCTGGAGAGCGGCGCGGCCTTGTTGGCGAAGGCCTTGATGCCGCCGCAGGTGGCGTGACCGAGCACGACGATGTGCTTCACCTCCAGGGCCTGGACGGCGAATTCGATGGCCGCCGAGGTGCCATGATAGGCGCCGTCCGGCTCGAAGATCGGCACGATGTTGGCGACGTTGCGGATCACGAACAGCTCGCCCGGCCCGGCATCGAAGATCGCCTCGGGCGCCACCCGGCTGTCGCAGCAGCTGATCACCAGGATCTGCGGCTCCTGGCTCTGGGCGAGCTGCGCGAAGCGCCGGCGCTCGGTGGGGAACCGGTCCGCCAGGAACGCGCGGTAGCCCTCGGTCAGGAATTCAGGGAACATGCCATCTCCTCAAGGTTGCGATCTTCGCAGGTGCGAGATCGGGATCAGCGATCGTGCCAAGTCAGAACGCGCGGCCGGGCCGGAATAGTCCCTGCGGCGAGATCGCTCGCGAGGTCGGCGAGACCCGCCGGCTCGACGCGCTCACCGCTCGCTCGGAGCTCGTCGAGCGGCCACCAGCGGGTGCCGATCACCGGGTTGTCCTCGGTCTCGGCGAGCTGGCTGGTATCGACCCTTTCGTCGGGCAGGCGGACCAGAAAGTAGCGTTCGCGGGCGTCCCGCGACTGGCGGAACAGGTGGAACGGGCCGTCGCAGGCGGCGACCTGCGGGCCGATCGCGACATCGTCGCGGCCGATCTCCTCCCCGAGCTCCCGCCGGCAGGCGGTGACGTGGTCCTCGCCGGGCTCCAGCCCGCCGCCGGGCATAAACCAGAACCGCAGCGGCTCGCCGTCCGGCCCCTTGGCGTGGACCGACGCGTAGGCGATCAGCAGGATCCGGTCCTGTGGATCGAGGACGATCGCCCGGGCAACGTGGCGGATCGGGATTGGGTGCGGCGCGCTCATGGGGCTGAGCTAGAGCGCGACGGTCCGGACGGACACGGGTCGCGCGCGCGATCCGCAAGAATTGAGCGCCGCACCGGACCGTGAAATCACTGATCATGGCCCTCGAATAGCCGGCGCCCAGATCACCACCGGCAGCCCATAGGCGTCCCGCTCCGGCGGATCCGGCAGCGGCACCGCGCGGCCGTCTAGGATGTCCCAGGCCACCACCAGGGCGGCCAAAGCGTCGAGATGGTCGTCGGCCGGCACGCCCTTGGCCCGGGCGTCGAGCAAGGCCGCCGGCAGGCCGGCCGCTTCGAGCAGGCTCCGGCGCAGGGCGAGCCCCTCTCGGGCCCGGGCGCCCTTCTTCGGCAAGCCGAGGGGGCGGCCGCCGTTGAGGGCGTGGAACGCCACCTCCGGGTGGACCTCATGGACCCGCGCCAATGCCTCCGGCCGCGCCCGCAGCAGCGTGTCCACGGCGCGGACATAGCGGAAGATGTTGTAGCCCTGGATCGAGGGCGCGAAGGGCGGCTCGCTCGCCGCCCGGGATGCGGCTTTGGCGGCGTCGTAGTCGGGCGCGTAGATCGCCGCCCGGGGCGGCATCGGGAAGACCGAGGATCGCGCGGCCCCGAGCCGAACCCGGGCGGCCAAGTCGGCAACCCGGCCGCCCCCAAGAATCCGGTCCGGCAAGCCGATCGGCACGTCGATGCCGACGATCAGCGGCTGCTCCGGCGCGTCGAGCAGCGCCGCCACATCAGGAAACAGGGCGCAGCGGTGCCGCTCCGGATCGTCGAGGTCGAGGAGCGCTCCCGCCCAGGCGCCCCGGCAGCCGTCGAGTCCCGCGACCCAGCGCGCCATCCCGTCCCCACGATCGACCATCCCCGCGATGCGTTCTTGCCCGGGACGCGGCGGAAAGCTATCGGCGATCCGAAGGGCGCCCCGCCGGCCCGGGAGAAGCGTGATGAGCGAGATCCGTCCCCGCCGCAGCGTGCTGGCCATGCCCGGCTCCAATGCCCGCGCCCTCGAAAAGGCGCGGAACCTCCCCGCCGACGTGATCCTGATCGACTTGGAGGACGGCGTCGCCCCGGAGCGGAAGGATGAGGCCCGCGCGGCGGTGGCGGCCGCGGTCGCGGCCCGGGGTTTTGGCCCGCGCGAGGTGGTGGTGCGGATCAACCCGCCCGAGACCGAAGCCGGCGAGGCCGACCTCGCGGCGCTGGCCGGGGCCGGCGCCGACGCGATCCTGGTGCCGAAGGTGCGCAGCTCCGACGCGCTGATCGCCGTGGGCTCCCGCCTGCGCCGGCTCGGCGCGCCCCTGGCGACGCGGATCTGGGCGATGATCGAGACCCCGATGGCGGTGGTCAATGCCGCCGAGATCGCCGGCGCCGCCCGGGACGTGGACGGCCGCCTCGCCGCCCTGGTGATCGGCCCCAACGACCTCGTCACCGCGGCCCGGATCCGCCCCCCGGGGCGGGCGGCCCTGCGCCCCTGGCTGATGACGGTTCTGGCCGCCGCCCGGGCCTACGAGATCGAGGCGATCGACGGCGTGTTTTCCGGCCTCGACGACGCGGCGGGATTCGAGGCGGAATGCAGGGAGGGCCGCGACCTCGGCTTCGACGGAAAAATGCTGATCCATCCGAGCCAGATCGAGCCGGCCAATGCCGCCTTCGGGCCGGGCGAGGCCGAGATCGCCGAGGCCCGCCGGGTGGTCGCGGCCTTCGCGGCGCCGGAGAACCAGGCGCACGGGGTAATTGCGCTCGACGGGCGCATGGTCGAACGCCTTCATGTCGAGGCGGCCCGGCGCATCCTGGCGCTGGCCGAGGCGATCGGGCGGCTCGGCGCGTGAGCGCGCTGCCTGAGGTCGGCCTGCGCCTCCTCGACCCGCGCCTGACCGGCTGGGGATTCCCGCGCTGGGGCTCGGCGGCGGCCGCCGGCCTCGACCTCCATGCCTGCCTGGACGAACCGCTGGTCCTGCCACCGGGGGGCGCTCCGGCCCTGATCCCAGCGGGCTTCAGCGTGCTGATCCGCAACCCCGACTGGTGCGGCCTGATTTTCCCCCGCTCCGGCCGCGGCCACCGCGACGGCCTCGTGCTCGGCAACGGCACCGGCGTGATCGACGCGGATTACGAAGGCCCCCTGATGGTCTCGGCCTGGAACCGCGACGCCGCGAGTCCAATCCGGATTGAGCCGGGCGACCGGATCGCGCAGCTGGTCTTCACCCGCGTGACCCGGCCGGTCCTGACCGTGCTGGAGGACGAGCCCGGTTCGGGCTCGGGGCGGGGTGCGGGCGGGTTCGGATCGAGCGGGCGGTAGGCGACGCGCTGTGGATCCAGGGCCGCGCAAGAGCGCTGGACATCCAGATCACCGCCCCGTCCCGCAATGGCTGAGCCACTCCACTCCACCGCCGCATCCTGAGCGGTCATCAGACGCGTCCTTCCCATCCCCCCTCATCTTGAGGCGACGAAGCGCAGCGAAGGCCTCGAAGGAGGCCTTCAGGGATCAAGGAGGCTTCTGGAGGGCTCCTTCGAGGCCCGGCGATCTGCGATCGCCAGGCACCTCAGGATGAGGGCGTGGGTGGGATATCTCAGTTTGATCAGGCGCTTATAAGACTCTTCAATCCAGCGCCTTCCCCATCCGCCCGGCGAGATCCTGGATGAACTGGAAGGCGGTGCGGCCGGAACGGGAGCCGCGGGTGGTAGCCCATTCCAGCGCCTCGGCGCGCAGGCGTTCGGGCGGCAGGTCGAGGCCGTAGCGCTCGGCATAGGCGCGGATCATCGCCAGGAACTCGTCCTGGCTGCATTTGTGGAATCCGAGCCAGAGGCCGAACCGGTCCGAGAGCGAGACCTTTTCCTCCACGGCCTCGCCGGGATTGATCGCCGTGGAGCGCTCGTTCTCCACCATGTCGCGGGCGAGCAGGTGCCGGCGGTTGGAGGTCGCGTAGAACAGCACGTTGCCGGGCCGGCCCTCGATGCCGCCGTCCAGCGCGGTCTTGAGCGACTTGTACGAGGTGTCGTCGCCGTCGAAGGACAGGTCGTCGCAATAGACCAGCCAGCGATGCGGATCGGGCCGCAGCAGCGCCATCAGGTCGGGCAGGGCCTCGATATCCTCCCGGTGGATCTCCACGAGCTTCATCGGCCGCGCGCCCTCCGGCCGGCGGGCGTTGATCTCGGCATGGGCCGCCTTGACCAGCGAGGACTTGCCCATGCCGCGGGCGCCCCAGAGCAGGGCGTTGTTGGCCGGCAGGCCACGGGCGAAGCGCTCCGTGTTCTCGATCAGGGTGTCGCGGGCCCGGTCGATGCCGGTGAGCAGACCGATCTCCACCCGGGCCACTTGCGGCACCGCGGTGAGCCGCCGCTCGGGCCCCCACAGGAAGGCGTCGGCGGCGTTCGGGTCGAAGGCCGGCGGGGCGGGCGGGGCGGCCCGCTCCAGCGCGGTGGCGATCCGCTCCAGGAGCGGCATCAGAGTCTCGAGGCTCGTCATCGGATCGGGGGGTTGGCTGCCGGATCGGTGGAGCAACCGTACTACGGCGTTCGGTTGCGGAAATCACCCGGTCGACGATTGCATCCGCCCGGGGCCGAACGCGCCCCGGTATCGAACGTTGGATGCTTCGCGAGGCCGGGAGGGCGCCGATGGAAGCGGGACCGACGATCCGGATCACCCAGGTCGGCGCTTATGTCTTCACGGTCGATTTCGGCGCCGCCCTGCCCGAACTCCTCACCGACGAGGCGCCCCCGGTGGGCGGCGGCACCGGCCCGGTCCCGGAGCAGATGCTGATCGCCGGGGTGGCGAACTGCCTCTGCGCCAGCCTGGTCTTCGCCCTGGGCAAGTTCCGGCAGGACGCGCAGAGCGTCGCCGCGGAAGCCGCCTGCCGGGTCACGCGCAATGCGGAGGGCCGGCTACGGATCACCGGGATCGACGTGCACATCCGGCTCGGCGCGCAGGCTGCGGCGATGCCGCGGATCGATCGGGTGCTGGAGCAGTTCCAGCGCTTCTGCACGGTCTCGGAGAGCGTGAAGGCCGGGATCCCGGTCTCCGTCTCGGTGGAGGATGGCGACGGGACGCGGCTCGCGTGACGCGTGGTGAGGGTTCCATGCGGGGGTTTTTGCAGAGATGCGGCCGAAGCCTCCGCTCCGGCAAGCCTCCACTCACCGCATCCCGCGATGAGAAAAATCGTTGTCCGGACAGGAGTGACCCATGGCAGACGACTCCCAAAAAACCGCCCGCGAGCCGAGGGCCCTGGCCCAGCTCTTCAACCAGCGCGCCAATGCCGGCGACGTCGAGGGGCTGGTGGCGCTCTATGAGCCGGGGGCGGTGCTGGCGGCCGGGCGGGTGGTCGCCACCGGGCATAACGAGATCCGGGCCTTCTACGCCAGCCTGCTGGGGCGCAAATCCGACTTCCCAGCTCCCGAGACGCTGCAGCCCATCCGCAACGGCGATCTCGCTTTGACCTTCGCCCGGCTGCCCAACGGCGCGCTCTCGGTGGAGGTCGCCCGGGCGCAGCCGGACGGGACCTGGCTCTGGGCGATCGACCAGCTGAAGATCGCGCCGCCGAAGGACTAGCCGTCCCGCGCTTGTCCCACCGGACGCGATGCGGCAAAGCGGGGGCCGCGCGCCTCGAGCCTGCGCGCCGATCCGAGCCGACACGATGCACGACATCCGCGCCATCCGGGACAACCCGGACGCCTTCGACCGCGACCTCGCCCGCCGGGGCCTCGCGCCGCTCTCGGCCGAGCTGATCGCCCTCGACGAGGCGCGGAAATCGTCCGTGTCGGCGGCCCAGGCCAACCAGGAGCGGCGCAACGCGCTGGCCAAGGAGATCGGCGGCGCCAAGAAGGCCAAGGACGAGGCCCGCGCCTCCGCCCTGATGGCGGAGGTCGCTGCCCTCAAGGCTGCAGAACCCGCCCTGAAGGCGGCGGAGGCCGAGGCCGACAAGACGCTCGCGGAGAAACTCGCCGCGATCCCGAATCGTCCCAAGCCCGACGTGCCGGACGGCGCCGACGAGCACGGCAACGTCCTCTACCGCAGCCACGCCGCGACCCGCGAGCGCCTCACCGAGGGCAAGGAGCATTTCGAGCTCGGCGAAGCTTCCGGGCTGATGGATTTCGAATCCGCCGCCAAGCTCTCAGGCTCGCGCTTCGTCGTGCTGAAGGGCCAGCTCGCCCGGCTGGAGCGGGCGCTCGGCCAGTTCATGCTCGACCTGCACACGCAGGAGCATGGGTATCTCGAAGTTGCGCCGCCGGTGCTGGTGCGGGATGCGGCCATGTTCGGCACAGCGCAGCTGCCGAAGTTCGAGGACGATCAATTCTCCGTCTTCAAAGGCCTGGATTACGTCAAGTCGCTGCAGGGACCGGCGGGTCAGGCCGCGGCAGACGCCGCACCGGTCAGCGACGAGCATTTCTGGCTCGTCCCAACCGCTGAGGTGCCGCTGACGAACCTCGTGCGCGAGTCGATTCTGTCCGCGGAAGAACTGCCCCTGCGCTTCACCGCGCTCACCCCCTGCTTCCGGGCCGAGGCCGGGGCGGCGGGGCGGGATACGCGCGGCATGCTGCGCCAGCACCAGTTCAACAAGGTCGAGCTGGTCTCAATCACGACGCCTGAGGAATCCGCCAACGAGCACGAGCGCATGCTCACCTGCGCGGAAGCTGTCCTCAAAAAGCTCGATTTGCCCTACCGGGTAATGACGCTCTGCACCGGCGACATGGGTTTTGCGAGCCAAAAGACCTACGACATCGAGGTCTGGGTGCCGGGCCAGCGTACCCACCGGGAGATCTCTTCGTGTTCCGTCTGCGGTGAGTTCCAGGCCCGCCGGATGAACGCGCGCTACCGGGGCAAGGACGGCAAGCCGGCCTATGTCCACACGCTGAACGGCTCGGGGGTCGCGGTCGGCCGCGCGCTGATCGCCGTGATGGAGAACTACCAGAACCCGGACGGGAGCATCACGATCCCGTCGGTGCTCCACCCCTACATGGGCGGGCTCAACCGGATCGAAGGGGCCCGCTGATGCGCATCCTAGTCACCAATGACGACGGCATCCATGCGCCGGGGCTCGCCACCCTGGAGGAGATCGCCCGGGAGCTGTCCGACGACGTCTGGGTGGTGGCGCCGGAGAGCGACCAGTCCGGCGTGTCGCACTCGCTCTCGCTGAACGACCCGCTGCGCCTGCGGCAGGTCTCGGAGCAGCGCTTCGCCGTGAAGGGCACGCCCTCCGATTGCGTGATCCTGGGCGTGCGCCACATCCTCGGCGATCACGGGCCGGACCTGGTCCTGTCGGGGGTCAACCGCGGCCAGAACGTCGCGGAGGACGTGACCTATTCGGGCACGATCGCGGCCGCCATGGAGGGCACGATCCTGGGCATCCGCTCGATCGCGCTGAGCCAGGCCTACGGCGCGGGTGGGCGCAGCGCGCTCAAATGGGATTGCGCCCGCGAGCACGGTCCGAAGGTGATCCGAAAAATCCTGGAGACGGGGATCGAGCCCGGCATCCTGGTCAACGTCAACTTTCCGGATTGCGAGCCCGACGCCGTGCAGGGCGTCGCGGTGGCGGCGCAGGGTTTCCGCAATCAGGCGCTGCTGTCGATCGACGCCCGGGTGGACGGGCGCGGCAATCCGTATTTCTGGCTGGCCTTCGCCAAGGCCCGGTTCGAGCCGGGCCACGGCTCGGACCTGAAGGCGATCGCCGAGAAGCGGATCTCGGTGACGCCGCTGCGCCTCGACCTCACCGACGAGCCGACCCTGACCCGCTTCGCGCAGGCCTTCGCGGCGTGATCGACCTGGGCAGCCTTGAGGAGGCTGCCGGCAACGCGGCCTTCGTCATGGCGCTCCGAGGCCGAGGCCTGCGGGACACCGCGATCCTGCGGGCCATGGAGCAGGTCCCGCGGGAGCCCTTCGCCCCGGCCGCCCATCGCGCCCAGGCCCGGCGGGACATCGCCCTGCCGCTGCCTTGCGGCGCCTCAATGACCGCGCCGACACTGGTGGCGCAGATGTTGGCGCTCCTGCGGGTCGAGCCCGGCCACCGGGTCCTCGAGATCGGCACCGGCTCCGGCTACGCCACGGCGCTGCTGGCGAGGCTCGGGGCCGGCGCGGTCCTGAGCCTGGAGCGCTACGCAACGCTGGCCCGGGAGGCCGCCGCCCGGCTCGCCGACCAATCCGAGGTCCACGTGGTCCAGGCCGACGGCCTCGCCTCGGAGCTGCCCGATGGCGGCTTCGACCGGATCCTGGTCCACGGCAGCGTCGATTCCATCCCGCCGCACTGGCGCGCGGCCCTGGAACCGGGCGGCCGTCTGGTGACCGGCCTTCTCCACGATAGCCGCTGCCGGGTCGCGACCCTGGCGACTCCCGAGGCCGACCCGGAGCTCGGCCCACCGACCCGCCTCGCGGCGCTGGTGCCGGGGTTGGCGCGGGTGCTGTGACGTCCCCGTTCCAAGCTGTCATTGCGAGCGCAGCGAAGCAACCCAGGGCAGCGCGCGATCACAAAACGTAGCGCATCACTGGGTTGCTTCGCTGCGCTCGCAATGACGGTGCGGTACCTTCGACAGCAGGCGAGATCTGGAAACCCGAAGGTGTTCATCCGATCCGCCGCGAAGCGCGCCACAGCCGCCACAGCCTGCGCCAGCGCGGCAGGTCGGTGAGCGTGTTGAGCGGGTCGTAGCTCGCCCGCTCCATCGTCGCGAGATAGGGCTCGACCAGGGCCACCGGCAGGAAGGCCGTGCCGGCGAGCGGCGCGATGGCCGGGCGGGCGGCCTCGAAGGCCCTGAGATGGGTCCGGGCGAGGTCGCGCAGGTCGGCGCAGGCCCGGCGCAGGCCGGGGCCGCCGCGGCCGCTAGTGATGTCCTCCCGGGTGACGCCGTAGCGGGCGAGCACGTCGGCCGGCAGGTAGACCTGGCCGGAGCGGGCGTGCCAGGGCAAGGCGCGCAGCAGGCCGGTGAGGCCGTAGGCCACGCCGGCATGACCGGCGGCGCCCGCGCCGCCCGGCTCGGTGCCGTTGCCGATCACCAGGCTCGCCAGCCGGAACAGGGCCGAGGCGGTCTCGCCGCAATAGCCCTCTAGGTCGTTCACCCGGGGCATCGGATCCTCGTAGAGGTCGAACACTCTTGCGTCGATCAGGTCCACGAAGGGCTGCCGCAGCAGGCGGTTCACCCGGATCGCCTCTTCGAGGGCCGCCGCCACCGGGTTGGCGCGGACATCGCCCCTTGCCTCGCCCTGGAGCGCGTCGCGCCACCATTGCAGCCGGATCTCCCCGGCCATCGGGTTCGAGGCGGCCTCGCGCACCCGCGCGATGGTCAGGCTGAAGGCGTAGAGGGCGAAGAGATGCGGCCGGGCGGCGGCCGGAGCGAACAGGGTCGCGTAGTAGCGATCGGGGTCGCCGTCGCGGACCAGCTGCTCGCAATGGGCCTGCGCGAAGGCCAGGCCGGTCTCGGCGGGCTTGTCGTCGACCTCCGGCATCAATCGACCACGATCAGGGCGGCCGCGACCTTGCGGTTCTCGGCCACCAGGATGTTGTAGGTGCGGGCCGCCGCCCCCGTCTGCATCACGTCGAGGCCGACGCCGGCATCCTTGAGCCAGCCGCGCAGGGACGGGTCGATGGCCGCGATGTCCAGGCCAGTGCCGACCAGCAACAGCTCGATCCCCGCCGCCTCGGCCTGGACCGGGCGCAAGGCCGTGCGGTCGATCGCCTGCGGGGACGTCACGTCCCAGGCGCGCACCCCCGAGGGCAGGAGCAGGAGCGAGCCGCGATGCGACATCCCGGCGAAGCGGAAGCCGCCATTGCCGTAGGTGTCGATGATGTGGCGCCCCGGCACGAAGCCGGATTCGAAGGTCTTCGGGCTCGCCTGCTCGGCCATCGCGTCAAAAATTACTCGGCGGGTTGCGGGACGCCGGAGCGCTCGGCCGCCGCCCGGGCGCCCGAGAGCATCAGCCCCAGATAGATTAACACCGGAGTCGAGACGAAGATCGCCGAGTAGGTGCAGATCACGACGCCGCAGAGCATCACGATGGCGAAGCCCTTGATCGCCTCGCCGCCGAACAGGACCAGCGCCAGCAGCGACAGGCCCGACGAGATCGAGGTCATCACGGTCCGCGACATGGTCGAGTTGATCGACAGGTTCAGCAGGTCGACCGTGGGGATGGTCTTGTAGCGCCGCATCAGCTCGCGGGTCCGGTCGAACACCACGACGGTCTCGTTGAGCGAGTAGCCGACGATGGTCAGGATCGCGGCGATCGAGGTCATGTTGAACTCGATGCGGGTGATGATGAACACGCCGACCGTCAGCACGATGTCGTGGAGCGTGCCGACGATGGCGCCGAGCGCCAGCTCCCGCTCGAACCGGAACCAGAGGTACAGCAGCACCGCGACCACCGAGAGCACGACGCCGAGCGTGCCGGACTGGACCAGCTCGCCCGATACGCGCGGGCCGACGGTCTCGGTGCGGCGGAAGTCGTAATCGGCGTCGAAGGCGGCATGCGCCTTGTTCATCACCGCGGTCTGGCCCTGCTCGCCGGGCTGGAGCGGCAGGCGCACCAGCACGGTGCCCTGGTTGCCGAGCTCCTGCACCTCCGGCTCGCCGAAGCCGAAGCCGACCGCGGTGTGCCGGATCGCGGCCACGTCGGCGGTGCCGGACTTGGCCTGCAGCTCGACCAGGGTGCCGCCCTTGAAGTCGATGCCGAAGTTCAGCCCGATGGTGAGGAACAGCACCACGGTGGCGAGCGACAGAACCGCCGAGAGCGGAAAGGTCAGCCGCCGGAAGCGCATGAAGTCGAAATGCGATTCATCGGGCCAGAGGCGGAGCAGGCGCATTTTTTTCGGACCTAACGTGTGGAAGATGTCAGCACCGGCACGATCCCGTCCCACCCGCGACCTCATCCTGAGGTGCTTGCGCCCCGCGCAAGCCTCGAAGGAGGCCTCCAGGCTGCGCGCGGTCCCTGGATCCCTCCTTCGAGGCCCGCTGGCGCGGGCACCTCAGGATGAGGTTCGGGGTTTGGAGCGGCGGATCACACCGGCGGCGATGCATCTCCCGAAAGGAAGTTCATTCAGAACGGCAGGGCCTTTGGCCTGAACGTCTTATACCACACCGCGATCATCATCCGGGTCAGCGTCACGGCGGTGATGACCGTGGTCAGGATGCCGAGGATGAACACCACGGCAAACCCCTTCACCGGCCCGGAGCCGAGGAAGAACAGGATCAGCGCGGCGATCGCCATGGTCGAGTTCGAGTCGATGATCGTCGCGAAGGCGCGGTCGAAGCCGGCCTGGAGCGCGGAGATCAGCGAGCGGCCGGCATGGCTCTCCTCGCGCATGCGCTCGTAGATCAGCACGTTGGAATCCACCGCCGTGCCGATGGTGAGCACGATGCCGGCGATGCCCGGCAGGGTCATGGTGGCTTCGAGCACCGACATCAGGCCCAGGATCAGCCCGACATGGACCATCAGGGCGATGTTGGCGATGAAGCCGAAGGTCCCGTAGGTGGCGAACATGAAGCAGACCACCAGGCCCGCCGCCACCAGGGTCGCGAGCTTGCCGGCCTGGATCGAGTCCCGGCCGAGGCCGGGGCCGACGACGCGGCGCTCGACCACGGTGAACTTCGCCGGCAGGGCGCCGGCCCGGAGCAGGACCGACAGGTCGTTGGCCTGCTGAACCGTGAAGTTGCCGGTGATCTGGCCCGAGCCGCCGGTGATCGCCGAGCGGATCACGGGAGCCGAGACCACCTCGTTGTCGAGCACGATCGCCATGCGCCGGCCGACATTCTCCGAGGTCGCCTGGCCGAAGCGCTGCGCGCCGCGCAGGTTGAATTTGAAGCTAACCATCGGCTCATGCGACTGCTGGTCGAAGGCCGGCTGGGCGTCGGTGAGCTCGCCGCCATCCGCCATGACCCGGCGCTCCACCGGGACCTTGGCGCCCTTCTCGTCCTTGGAGGGCAGCATGTCGACGTCGCCCGAGGGGCTGTCGGCGAGCATGCGGAACTCGAGCTTGGCGGTGGAGCCGAGCAGCTTTTCCAGCCGCTCCGGGTTCTGCTCGCCCGGCACCTGGATCAGGATCCGGTCGGCGCCCTGCTGCTGGATCGAGGGCTCAGTGGTGCCGGTGGAATCCAGCCGGCGGCGGATGACCTCGATGCCCTGGCTGACCGCCCGGCGGGTGCGGTCGGTAATGCCGGCATCGGTGAGCGTCAGGCGGATCACGCCGCCGGGCTGCTCGGTGATGTCGAGGGTGCGGGCCGCGGTCTGGCCGATCGAGGTGGTGATTGGCAGAGACAAGTCCTGCAGCTTCGGCAGGACCTTGGCCCGGGCCGCGTCGTCCGCGACCTTCACCTGGACGCCGCGCTGGAGCAGGCCGATGCCGCCATCGGCGCGGACATTCTCCTGCTGCAGGGTGCGGCGCACGTCGTCGCGCAGGGCCTTGGCCTGGGAGGCGATCAGCTCGTTCTGATCGACCTCCAGCAGCAGCTGCGAGCCGCCCTGGAGGTCGAGGCCGAGGACGATGCCCCGGGTCGGGACGATCCAGGTCGGGAACCAGGACGGCAGGCTCGCCACGAAGCCCTTGCGCTGCTCGGGCGAGAAGAAGCTCGGCACCGCGAGCATCAGGCCGATCAGGATCGCGGCGAGGGTCGTGATGATCTTCGCACGGGAGAAGCGCAACATCGGCCGGTGTTTTCTCTTTCAAGCCGGCAGGTTACGCCGGCCGCTTCATGGGAGGTGTCAGGCGGCCTTGGCCGGCCCGCCCTTGGCGCGGACCTCGGAGATCATCGTCCGGACGACCCGGACGCGGACGTTCGGGGCGATCTCGACCTCGATCTCGGCCTGGTCGTCCACGGCCTTCGTCACGCGCCCGACGAGGCCGCCATTGGTGACGACCGTGTCGTCCCGGCGCACCGCCTTGATCAGCGCCTGGTGGTCCTTGACCCGTTTCTGCTGCGGTCGCAGGATCAGGAAGTACATGATCACGAAGATCAGGACGAACGGGATCACCTGAAAGGCGATCTCCGCTCCGCCAGCGGCCGAAGCGGCCCCTTGCGCGAAGGCGGGGGTGATCAACGAGCGTCTCCTGCGATTGGCACGCAGGCCTGCCGCCGATTGCGGCGTCCGCAGACCTGTCGAAAAGCGCGCGGACTATAGCCACGGGCTTCCCGAAAGCAACGCCCCGCGCTCAGGCGGTCACAGCAGCTCGAGAACCGCCTTCGCGAAGGCGTCCGGCGCCTCCTGGGGAAAGTTGTGGCCGACCCCCGCGACGATGGCGCGCCGGTAGGGCCCGGTGAAGCGCTCCGCGTCGGTGTCGGTGGCCGGCGGCGGTCCGACCCCGTCATCGGCCCCGAGCAGGACCACCGTCGGCACGGCGATCTCGGGCTGGGCCGCCAGCTGGGCCTCGATCTCGATGAGCGCCGGGTCGCCGGGGACCAGGCCGAAGCGGTGGCGGTAGGAATGGACCACCACGTCGACGAAGTCCGGGTTCGCTTCGAAGGATCGGGCGGTCCGCGCAAACGTCTCTTCGGAGAATCGCCAGGTCGGCGACCAGAGCCGCCACAATAATTCGCAGAATTGCGCGCGGTTGGCCGCCAAGCCGGCACGGCCGCGCTCGCCGTGGAGGTAGTACTGGTACCACAACCTGTGCTCGACATCCGGCGCGGCCGGATTGCCGGCGGCCGGGATATTCTGGATGTTGTAGCCCACGCCGCAGCTCACGAGACCCGCCGCCCGTCCCGGCCAGAGCGCCGCCACCACGCAGGCCGCGCGGCCGCCCCAATCGTAGCCGGCGAGCACTGCCCGCTCGATCCCCAGCGCGTCCAGGAAGGCCAGGAGGTCGGCCCCGAGGGCTGCCTGCTCGCCGGAGCGCAGGGTGGCGGAGTCGCGGAACCGGGTCGGCCCGTAGCCCCGCAGATACGGGATCAGGCAGCGGACGCCCTTCGCCGCCAGAAGATCGGCCGCTGCGTCGTAGGCGTGGATGTCGTAGGGGAAGCCGTGGAGCAGCACGGCCGGCTTCCCGTCATGCGGGCCGACCTCCCGGTAGGCGACGTCCAGAACACCGGCCAGCACGCGCTTCACGGATCGCTCCTTCGATGCGTCATGCACTCTAACGGATTTCCCGCGCAATTGCCGCATCCGCTCTTGTCGGCAGCCGGCCGCGCCCGACCTTCGGCGCGATGCTGAACTCGGGAGACACGACGCGATGGGCCTGCTCGACGGTGTGAAGACCATGCTCGACGACGTGGTCGCGGCGGCCGACCGGGCGGTGGTGCGCACCGGCAGCGGCAAGCTCGCCTTGGCGCTGGCCAAGTTCTATCCCGGGGGCCTCGTCGCCTTCCTGGACCGCCTGCGCGAGACCGGCCACGGCGACGCCGTCGACTCCTGGATCGCGTCGGGCGAGAACAGGCCTGTGCCGGCCTCGGCCATCGCGCAATGCCTGCCGGACGCGGTCACCGACCGGCTCGCCTACGACCTCAACCTGCCGGCCGGGCGGGTGGCGACGGCGCTGGCCGAGTTCCTCCCCGCGGCGGTCGCGGCCCAGAGCGAGGACGGCCGCCTTAAGCCGCAGCCGAACTTCAGCACCCAGATCCGCTGATTTTTTTGTCTGTACCGGCCCTCGGCCAAGCCGGGCGGCGCCCTAAAATCGTCCTGCGTCGGGATCGACAGGAGGACCAGATGAGCATGCTCGATAGTCTCGGCGGTTCGCTGGGGCAGATGGCGCTCAAGGCGTTGCCCGGTATCCTTCAGCAGGTCCTGCCGGGCGGCCTCAATGCGCTGCTCGATCAGCTCCGCCGCTCCGGCTACGAGAGCCAGGTCAATTCCTGGCTGGGCCGCGGCCCCAACGAACCGATCACCGCCGACGACCTCCAGAAGGTCCTGGGCAACGAGCAGGTCCGCCAGATGGCGCAGAAGCTCGGCATCCCGGTCGACCAGCTGTTCCCGACCCTGGCCAGGACCCTGCCGGAGGCGGTGGACCACCACAGCCCCGACGGAACGCTGCAGGTGCCCAAGGCCTGATCGCACGACGCTGGCGGCGACAACGAAAAACGGCGGCCCCTTCCGGGACCGCCGCATGTTTCGCTTCGAGTGCGCCGCCTCAGTTGCTGGCGAGCTGGGACATCGGGTCCACGGGCGAACCGCCCTTGCGGATCTCGAAGTGCAACTGCGGCGAGGTCACGTTGCCCGAGGCGCCGGACTTGGCGATGGTCTGGCCGCGCTTGACCTTGTCGCCGGGCTTCACGTCGATCTCGCCGTTATGGGCGTAGGCCGAGACGAAGCCGTTGGCGTGACGCACCAGCACCAGCTTGCCGTAGCCCTTCACGTCCGAGCCGGCATAGGCGACGGTGCCTTCCTCGGCGGCCTTGACCGGCGTGCCTTCCGGCACCGCGATGTTGATGCCCTCGTTGCCCGAAGTGCCGTAGCCCGAGATCACCCGGCCCTTGGCGGGCCAGCGGAAGCTCTCGGACGGGCTCGCATCGGCGACGGAGCCGGTGGCGGCGGGCTCGGGCTTGGCCGGTGCGGCGGCGGCGACCGGCTTCGGCGCCTCCTTGGCGGCGACCTTCTCGGGCTTCTCGGCGGCGGCGGCCTTCTGCGCTGCTTCCTTGGCGGCCTTGGCCTCGGCGAGCTTCTGGGTGGCCTCGGCCTTCGCGGCCGCCTTGGCCTCGGCTTTGGCTTCCTGGGCCTTCGCCTCGGCCTTGGCCTTCGCGTCCGCCTTCGGATCGGCCTTCTTCTCGTCCGCCTTGGCGACCTGGCCGGGGCGGACATGCTTCTTCTTGTCGGCCTCCTTCGGGGACGCCTCCTTGCGGGACTTCTCCTCGGCCGCCTTGCGGGCGGCCGTATCCCGGGCGAGCGCCTCCTTGCGGTCCGCTTCCTTCTCGGCGGCGGCCCGCTTGGATTCCTCGCGCTTGGCTTCCTCACGCTTGGCCGCCTCCTTGGCCTCCTCGCGCTTCGAGGCGACCTTGGCTTCGACCTGCCGGGCGTCCTCGCGCTTCTCCTCGGCGGCCCGGGCCGGACGCGCGGTCATCGGGGCTGCGGCCGGGTTCAGCCCGGAGGCGTTGTAGACCGGGATCACGATCTGCCGGCCGGGGGTGATCTGGCTGGCATTGGACAGACCGTTGGCCGACAGGATCGCCGAGGCGGGCACGCCGAAGCGGTTCGACATCTGGTTCAGGCTGTCGTTCTTCGACACGGTGATCTGGGTGCCGCCCTGCGCGCTCCAGCCGGGGGTGCCGGTGGAGGCGACGCGGGTGGCCGGCGCGGCCGCCGGGGTCGGGGCCGGGATCGCTGTGGCGGCCGGGCGCGGGGCCGCGCCGGGGGCGCCGAGCGCCTCGGACTGGATCCGGCCAGTGCGGATCGCCGGCGCCGGCTTCAGGCCGCCCTCCGGCAGGCTGCCGGTGGCGGCAGGCTCCGACGAGAAGGGGTTGGAGAATGGATTGCTCAGGCGCGATGCGTCCGAGGAACAGGCGGCGGCACCGCCGCCGATGATGCCGATGAGGGCGACGCGCGACAGCGTCCGTAACCCTCGACCCGTACCGCGCACCCGCATCGACGCACCCGTTTGCCTGACGCAACTTGATGCCCCAATGAAGACGGATTCAGGTTAAGCAACCGTTCCCGTCCGGCTTATCGGTGAGCGCGTCGCGCTCCGTTCGACAAGTCGTCGAAGTCTTCGCGGGATGAAACCCGGGGGCCTGACCGTGCCTTTTCCGGCCCGGGCGCCACCCCACATCGAAGCGATGTTTACCATCCGCGCCGCCCGCGACAGCCTCGCCGACCTGCCCCGGCTCGAAACCGCCCGGCTGTCGATCGCCGCCCTGCGGCCCGAGGATGCCCCGGACCTACGCCGGCTCACCGACGACCCCGCGATCACCGCGGCGGTCGATTTCCTGCCGACGCCCTTCACGGTGCGCGATGCCGAAGACCTGATCCGCAGCGGCGCCCGCGGCCAGGACCGCTTCCTCGGAGCCTGGATGCGCCCCACGGAGGCGCCGCAGGCCGGCGCTCAGGCCTCCGCGGACCCGGCCGGGCCTGACCTCGTCGGCGTCGTGGGCACGCATCTGCGCGGCTCCGGGGCGATCGAGATCGGCTACTGGGTGGGGGGTGCGGCGCGTGGGCGCGGCTTCGCCTTCGAGGCGGTCTCGGCGATCGTCGCGCTTCTCGCCCGACGATTCCCGGCGCGCATCATCGTGGCGGAATGCCGCCCCGGCAACGTCGCGTCCTGGGGCCTCCTGCAGAAGCTCGGCTTCCGCGACACCGGCGAGGAGGGGCACCGTCCGGGCCGGCGCCTGCTCCAGCGCGCCTGAACGGCACCGACCGGAATCCCGCCGGCCGGGCGGACAACCGGTCGGCAGCCTCCGTCAGTTCACGGCCTCGACCGCCTCGGCCGGCGCGGCGTCCCCGGCCTTCTTGGGCCGCCGCGGCTTCTTCTTGTGGCCCTCGACCTTGATGGTCCGCTCGTCCTCCGACACGCGCTCGACGAGGGCGAAGCCGTGGAGCTCGGCGACGCCGACGACATCCTGCGACCGCTCCTCGGTCAGGGCATAGAAGGCCGCCCGCACGATATCCTTCTTGGACGCATCCGGATGCTTTTCCCGGACGGCGGCGCGCAGCGCCTTCGGCGTCATGCCGGGCGTGGCGATACTGCGCAACGTGTCCGACAAAACTTTGATCAACGGCATTTCCAAAAGTCCTCGACCCGTCCGCTTGCGACGGGAGAGTGACACTACGTGATAGCCCCCTGCCGCCGCAAGTTCCGGGCGCTTTGCGCCTTACCTATACTGTCTTACGAGAACAAGATACATCACCAATATTGAGAGACTAAAACAAATCTGTATTTCTATTCATAAGTCGATGCGCGATAGGCTCGGCTTTGCGAAACGATTTCAGATTTTTCCACACGCACGAAAAAACCCCCGGGCTCGCACCCGGGGGTTTTCAGGACACTCCGGCCCGAAGGCCGGTATCGCACGTCCGGTCAGAAGGTGATGCCGGTCTCGACCATGTAGCGGTCCTGCGAGGTGCGGTTGCCGGTGCGGCCGAAGCCGGTGCCCAGCGTGCCCTCGGCGAGGTTCCCGCGGGTGATGCCGCCCAGCTCGACATGGGCGTATTCGACCCGGAAGAAGTAGCGGTCGAACGTGAAGGTCGGGGTGACGGTGACCGAGAAGGCGTTGCTGCCGGCGCCGAAGCCGAGCAGGTTCGTCCCACCGGAGCCGCGCACACCGGTCTGCTCGGTGTACTCGACGCGGCCGGCCAGCGAGAAATTGTCGGTGAAGGAGTAGGCCGCCAGCAGGGCGCCGCCATAGGTCGAGGCGGTGTTGCTGATCCCGACGCGGACGTCACGCTCGACGTTGGTGAACTGGAAGTACGGCGAGACGATCCACGGACCGTTCGCGTAGGTGTAGTTGATGTTGAAGATGCCGCTGTTCTGCTGCGCGTTCGGCGTGGCGAACTGGTAGCGGGCGCTGCGGTCCAGGGCGTTGGTGCGCCCGACGTTCAGGCCGCCGTTGACACCGACCGTGTTGTAGTCGTCGAGCTTGTAGGCGACGTTACCGGTGAACCAGGTGATCTCGTTCGAGAAGAAGCCGTCGGTGCCGGCGAGCGAGACCGAGAGCGGGCCGCTGCTGTAGTTGACCTGCACGCCCTGGTTGATGAAGTTCTCTTGGACGAACAGGAGGCCGCGGTTGATGTTCAGGTTCTGGTAGGTGAACAGCAGCTCGGTGCCGATCAGGGTGAACATCCGGCCGCCCTGGACCGACCATTCATCGTTGATCTGGATCTTGCCGTAGGCGACGGGAACCGGGCCGAACAGCAGATCGGTCTGTGTGAACGTCCCGAGTGTGGGGAAGCCGAGCTGCGGGATCGAATAGCCGCCGGCCTGGATGTAGAACTGGAACGCGCCCTCGGGCTTCTGGATGATGCCCTGGATGTTCGAGAAATCGAACCGCGCGGCGCGATCCCGATCATTGGGAGCAGCCGGCGTCGAGAACGACGCGAACGGGTTGGTCTGGGTGTAGCCGTAGCCGGTGACGGCACCGCCGACATAGAGGTCACCCAGCGGACCAGCCGAGAAGCAGGTCGGGTTCGGGTTGGCCTTGATCGTGCCGGCATAGGTCGGGCCCAGCAGCGTGGCCTTGCAGGGCTCGGCCGGAGGCGCGACGGGAACAGGTGCCGGAGCTGCCAGGTCGGCCGCGAGGATGCTGGTCGAGGAGAGCAGCACGGTGGCCAAGCCGGCCAGGGTGGATCGCTTCAGCATGGTGTCGCAGCTCGTTGAAATTGGTTCCCGGCCAAGCTGACACCGACCCGCCGATGACACAAAAGCAAACAAACAGCACTTGCCTAGTTTTTAGTCATTCTTGGGCTCTCGGCGCGGGTCGGCCGGGAAATGTGGCTTTATCGCCACAACAGAGTTGGCCGCCCATGTATGAAAGGTCTTAAAGAATTGTTCCGGCTCACCAGCCCGAATCAATAGTGACGAATCAGCTCTCACGGCCAAGCGAATCGCAGCGAAACCCGCCGAACTCCCCGCGGGCCAGCCGCTGAGCGAGGGCCGGCAAGAACAGCAGCGCCTCTTCGGCGAGGCGCCAGGGCGGATTGACCACGATCAAGCCGCTTCCGCACAGCCGGGTCGGGTCGTCCGGCCGGTCGATCAGGAGGTCGAGGCGCAGGGCCGGGCGGGGCAGGGCGGCGTCGAGGTCGCGGACCATGCGGTCGATCGCGGCCGCGTCCTTGATCGGGTACCAGGCCAGGAAGATCCCAGTCGGCCATTTCGCCACCGCCCGGGCGAGATGGCTGCCGAGCCGGTCGATCTCGCCCGGCACCTCGTAGGGCGGGTCGATCAGCACGAGGCCGCGGCGCTCCGGGGGCGGGATCTGCGCGTTGACCGCGGTCCAGCCGTCGAGGCTCAGGACCTTGGTGCGCCCGTCGCGCTCGTAGCGCGCGTGCAAGGTCGCGGCATCCTCCGGGTGGAGCTCGACGAACACGCCCTTGTCGCCGGGCCGCAGAGCCTCGCGGATCATTGCGGGCGAGCCGGGATAGGCGGTGGCGCCGTAGCGGGCCTGCACCGCCGCCACGGCCTCCCGGTAGGGCGCGAGCAGCGCCTCGACGTCAGGCGCGAAGGGCTCGTCCATGCGGCCCCAGCCGTCCCGCCACTCGCCGGTGCGGGAGGCCTCGTCGGCGGTCAGGTCGTAGATCCCGAGGCCCGCAAAGGCGTCGAGCGCCCGGAACGGCTTGTCCTTGAGGCGGAGATGCGCGAGCACCCGCGCCAGGACGAGATGCTTGAGCACGTCGGCATGGTTGCCGGCGTGGAAGGCGTGCCGATAGTTCATGGCTGCGCCCTGAAGCGGATCCTGGGTGCACGGTCCAGCGGCAAACGCCCGAACCGGCTAAAAAAATTCAGCGGGCGGCGTCCAGCGTCACCTCGGGCGCGCGGCAATTGCCGCGGGCGACCTCGGGGCAGGGGGTGAAGCCGCGCAGGTCCTTGGAGAAGCAGATCCGCACCTCCTGGAGTTGCCCGCGGGTGCAGGTCACCGCCATCATGTCGGGGCGCAGGCCGCGATTGGCGGCCACGAATTGCCGGGCGATCTCGATCGGCGCCAGGCTCTGCGGGGCGCCGCCGCCCTTGAGCCCGTCGGGGATCGTCACGGCGAGGCGCGCATCCCGGGCGGCGTTGAAATAGGCCGCCGGGTCGAGGCCGGAACAGGTGCCGTGGGCGCGCCACTCGTGCCGGGCGAGCCCCTCGCTCGGATAGACCTGCCCGGCGACTTCCAGCGCCTGACGGGTCGGCGCGCGCTCCACCGCGGAGCAGTTCTGCGGGTAGCCGCGGGCATATTGCGGCCAGAGCCCGTGGACCACGAAGCCGAGGCCGCGGCCGGGGGTGCATTGCACGTCGTTCCGGCGCTCGCCGACGCTCGCGCAGTAGTTCGGCGACCACGACAGGGCCAGCACGTAGAAATCGAAATCGCCCGGCGCGCCCCGGCGGCTGAAGCCGCCGACATCCTGGGCGGCGGCCGGCCCGGCGAGCAGCAGGCCGGCGAGGCAGGCGGCGCGGACGCGCATGGTCAGGGGCGCGCCATCCGGCAGGCCGTGGCGTAGGCGTAGGCCAGGTCGCGGTCGAGGCCGTGGACGCAGAACTCGACGCCCCAGGTCGCCCCGATGATGCCGAGGCTCTCGCGCACCGAGTAATCGACCTTGCGGCGCACGCCGTCCGAGGTGGTGACGGTGGCCGAGCAGAACCGGCGGGGATACGTGTCCAGCCCCCAGGGCCGCCAGGCGGTGCGCTCGATCGTGTCGAAGGACCGGATCGTCATCGACGAATTCCAGTACTTCGCCTCCTTCTCGGCGAAGTTGGTCGAGACCCGCTCTAGGACGCTCGGGTCCTGGCAGCCCGGGATCTGCGCGTCGAACGGAAAGATCCGCTCCTCGGCGGGCTCGATGTCCTCCCGGGCCGAGCGGGCCAGGGCCGGCTGCGCGGCGGAGAGGAGGGCCAGCCCGAGGGCCAGGCTGTGAAGGATCGGGCGCATGGCGCGTGCCTCGGCGGGGGTGCTGTCCTGCATGCGCGAGACGATGGCTCGGCGGGGGCGCCAGTCAAGTCGACTTAGGATTGAACCGGCGGTTTACCGGGCGGTGCGGCCCGGCGGCCACGGTGCCGGGGCAGGGCGCGGCGACCATGCCCGCCCCCTGGACGAAGCCGGGTTGCCAGGCCGGGAAGGCGTCCGCGGATCGTCAAGGCACGAAGTCGGAGGCGTCCAGATCCAGATATCGGCTGCGGATCCGGACGAGGTCGATTCCGGCGGGCGTCGGCTGATAGAACAAGACGTAGTTTCCAACCGCGATGCTTCGCAGCGCTTCAGCCAATTCCGGTCTCGCGCGGCCGATCAGCGGGCGATCGGCGACCAACACGAGCTTGGCCTGAATCTGATCGACCAGCCCGGCTGCCCGCACGTCGTCCTGCGCGATGTAAGCCCAGATTTCCACAAGGTCTTTTTCGGCGCGCGGGCGCCGGACGATGCTAGTCACCGCGCTCGGAAACGGATTGCACGGCGGCCAAGCGGCGGCGGCCTTCGGCCTTGACGGCTTCGATATCCAAGGGCGCGGAGGGACCGCTGTCCAAGCCCTCGCGGATATCCCGACGGAGCGCCTCAAGCTTGGCGGCACGACGCCGCTCGCGCTCCTCGACGAGGCGGAGCCCGTCGCGCATCACGTCGCTCACCGATGCGTAGCGCCCGGTCGCCACCATCTCGCGCACGAACTGCTCGTCCTGCTCGTCCAGGATATAGCTCGCCGGCATCGCCCCCTCCGCGGAAGCCGCGAGACTACCACCTCGCGATCGTCCCGCAATCCGGGGCCGCGGCTCAGTAGATCGGCCCCGTGCTCGGCGGCGGTGCGCCGAGCTGCAGCGGCTCGTCGTAATCCTCCACCGGCTCTTCCGGGGCGGCCGCGGCGATGCGCGGCGCGGGCCGGACCGGCGGCGCGGCGGTGTAGGCCGTGGCCGCCGGCACGCGGGCCGGGGTGCGGGCGACCTGGGTCGGGCTCGCGGCCTTCGACATCGGCGAGACGCCGTAGGGATCGTCCTCCTCGATATCCACCGGGGCCTGCGGGGCGGCCGGCTGGCGGGTTGGCGGGACCGGGCGGGACAGGGGCCGCTCGACCCCGGTCCCGAGCTGAGGCGTGAACTTGATCAGTGGCTGGCAGATCCGCTTCAGCCCGCGCGGGTCGTGCCGGGCGAGATCGACGTGGATGTGGTCGTAGTGGAACACGTTCGAGCCCGGGGCCAGCACGGTCGTGAAGCGCTGGCAGGCGCCCAGAAAGATCTCGCGCAGAAAGCCCTGCTCGGCCTCCGTCCCACGCCAGCCGCCCTTGATCGTGATGACGTGGCCGTCGGCGAGCTTGATCGACATCACGTCGATGGCGTTGCCGAAGCCGTGCTCGGAGAGCTTGGCGCCGGGCTGGTTGTTGCGCCCGCGGCAGGAATAGGAGCCGGCGTTGATCTCGGCCACCGGCACGCCGAAATACAACTCGGCCGCCGGCTGGATCGTGTCGGCGAGCCAGGCCTCGGCCTCGGCGAGTGCCGGGCAGCCCAGCGTCATCCGCTGCTTCATCACCACCGTGCCGCCGGCGAGCCGCGTTACCCGGAAGGGCTGCTGCATGCCGCACGGGCCCGGCCCGTCCATCGCCGCGATCGGCGTGATGAACTCGGTCGGCTCGACCAGCTTTTTGGCCAGGCAGACCTGCTCCGCCTGATCGCGCCACGGGTCGCGCCGCTCGAACCGATTGATCGAGCACGCGGTGAGCCCCGCGCCGAACAGCGCCAGGGCCGAGAACAGGGATACGCCACGCCACATGACCCGGACGATGCGCACGACTGCGTAAAGCGTTCGTCAACGCCGATTCGAGAATGGCCCGGCCTGTGGCCTCCGAGAACCGTCCCCGATCGCCGAGCGATCGGAGACGGTTCCCAATCCTTGATGTGACGCGCTCGCTGACGCCGAACCGGCCTCCACTTCGGCGGCGAGCGCTTGAGTTGACAGGGGCCCGGCCCGGGGACTGAATACAGAATGCTGTCAATCCTCGATCTCCGCGCCCGCATCGAAGCCGGCACCCTGACGCCCTCGGGCGCGATCGACCTGTGCCGCGCGGCGATCGCCGCGCGGGAGCCGGAGCTGCGCACGCTGGTGACGCTGGACGACAACCCGACCATCCCGGAATCCGGGCCGCTCGCCGGCATCGCGGTGGGCGTGAAGGACATCATCGACAGCGCCGGCCTGCCGACCCAGATGGGCTCCGCGCTCTACGCGGGCTGGCGGCCCCGAGGCGACGCCTCCGTGGTGGCGCGCCTGAAGGGCCTCGGCGCGGTGGCTCTGGCCAAGACTACCACCACGGCCTTCGCCAGCAGCGACCCCACCGAGACGGTCAATCCGCACGATCCCGGCCACACTCCGGGCGGGTCCTCGGCGGGCTCCGCCGCCGCAGTGGGGGCGGGGCTGCTGCCCCTGGCGCTCGGCACCCAGACGGCGGGCTCGGTGATCCGGCCGGCGAGCTATTGCGGTTGCGCGGCGGTGAAGCCGTCCTTCCGGCTGATCCCGACGGTCGGGGTCAAAACCTATTCCTGGGCGCTCGACACGGTCGGCCTGTTCGCCGCCGGGGTCGCGGACGTCGCCCACGCCCTGGCGCTGGTCACCGGCCGCCCGGAGATCGAACGGGCCGAGGCGGGCTCGGCGCCGCGCATCGGCCTCGTGCGGCAAGATTTTGCGGAGGCGCCGGAGCCGGAGGCCGAGGCCGCCCTGGCCCGAGCGCGGCAGGCCGCCGAGCGGTCGGGGGCGCAGGTGACCGACGTGACGCTGCCGCCGGAGCTGGCGCTGGCCTGGGAGCGCCACCGGATCATCCAGAATTACGAGGGCCGCCTAGCGCTCGCCTGGGAGTACGAGTCCCATCGCGATGCGCTGCCGCCCCGGGTCCGGGAGCATCTCGATGCCGGCGCGGCGATCGCCGCCGCGGAATACGACGATGCCCGCCGCCACGCCCACCGGGCCCGCCGGGTACTCAAGGGCCTGTTCGCCGAGTACGACGCGATCCTGACCTTCTCGGCCCCCGGCCCGGCCCCCGCGACCCTGGCCTCCACGGGCGACCCGCGCTTCAACCAGCTCTGGACCCTGATGGGCGTGCCCTGCGTGAACGTGCCGGTGCCGGGCGAGCGCCTGCCGGTGGGCGTCCAGGTGATCGGCCGCTTCGGTGACGACGGCCGGGCGCTGGCGGTGGCCCGGATGATCGAGGATGCGCTACGCGGCTGACGGGCCGCCAGCGCCGAGCGCAAAGCGGAGAATCCCGCGAGGCAGTTGCGGGCTCACCCTGTCAGTCCGGCGCGGTGCGAAGCCCGGGCCCGGGCCGAAGGGTGGTTCACGGCCTGAATCGTCCGCGGCTCCTGAGGCTGGGCGCGTTTGCGCACCGGCACCTCTCGCCCATCGCCAGGCGCGCTCAGCGTCTGTGTCGTTTCCTCAGCGGACATTCGATGCCGCAGGATAGAGAAAGCTTCCCAGCTACGGGACCACGACCGCTTGGCGACCAGGGAAGATTTCCTGGCCTCCGGCTTCATCCAGGTCGTTGGGTTCACGCGCCTGTGACAGTCGTCCCATGCAACATTCCTGAAGCAAGCCAATTGGGCAGGGTGCCGCCACGTTCGTGAGCAGGCGTTTCATCCCTGGACCAACGAGACATCAATGACGCCTCAATTCTGGCTGTGGCTCGGCTTTGCCGGCATGGCGGCCGGCGCCGCCGTGATCCTGTTCATGGCGAAGCGACGGACCCCTGCCGAAGAAGCCGATGGGATCATCCACGGCATCGTACCGATCATCGCAGCCTGCTCCTACTTCGCCATGGCGACAGGACAGGGGAGCCTGGTCCTCCCCGCCGGTCCCGACGCGGCGGATGTGGCGCGGCAATTCTACTTCGCGCGCTACATCGACTGGACGTTCACCACGCCCCTGCTGCTGCTCGGCCTGTCGCGGACCGCGATGCATTCCGGCATGCGCCGGCCGGCCATCGTCTGGGGCCTGATCGGCTCGGACCTGATCATGATCGTGACGGCCCTGGCCTTCGGCCTGTCGAATGTCGCCGCGGTGAAGTGGACGTGGTTCGCCATCTCCTGCGGCGCGTTCGTGGCCGTGTTCTACGGGATCTTCGTGCAGCTGCGTGAGGAGAATGCCGGCGAGCGCGCCGACGTCCGCAGCGCTTTCATGCGCAACGCCGTGTTCCTGACCGCCGTCTGGTGCGCCTACCCCGTGGTGCTGCTCATCGGCCAGGACGGCCTCGGCTTCCTGTCGCCGACGCTGGCCCTGGCGGTCATCGCGATCTTGGATCTCACCGCCAAGGTCGTCTACGGCATCATGGCCACGAAGGAGACGACCCGCGCCGTCGACCGCGACCTGGCGGAAGGCCCGAAATCCGCCTCGCTGCGCCGGGCGGCCTGACGCGGATGGCGGCTCTTTCATCCATCCTCTCCTTCGGGACGTCTGTCGGGGAGAGCCGCCTTCACGTCCGAGTATCGGAGGCGAGGCTGCTGCGACCGGCCGGTGCGCTGGTTGCTGTCGGCCTCGTCGCCTCCGCGTTCCTGCCGCGCGAGACGGCTTGGCTCGTGGCGCTGACGGTCGTGATCGTCCTCGGGGTGCCCCACGGCGCCCTGGACGGGGCCGTAGCGGCACCGCTGCTGCGCCCGCGCTACGGACGCCTGTGGTTCGCGGTCTTCGCCGTCCCGTATCTCGGGCTTTCGGCTCTGGTGCTCCTGGCGTGGCAAGTCGCGCCCCTCGCCACCCTGGCGGGCTTCCTGGCGCTGTCGGTGCTGCATTTCGGCGAGGAGGATGCGGGCCCAGGCCGGCGCGTCGAGGCTTTGGTCCGCGGCGGTCTGCCGATCGCCCTGCCGGCCCTGCTACGGCCCGACGAAACCGCGGGGCTGTTCGCCGTCGTCTCGCGCGTGCCGATGCCGCAGCTTCCGGTGTGGTGGGCGGCCGCGGCCTGGGTTTGGCTCGCGGTCACGGCGGTCTGGCTGCTGACGGGGCAGCGGCGGGCGGGCGTGCTCATCGAGATGGCGCTTCTCGCCCTTGCCTTCTGGATCCTTCCCCCGCTGACCGCCTTCACCCTGTATTTCGTCGGCCTTCACGGCCCCCGCCATGTCCGCGCCCTGATCCGGGATCCGTCGAAGGCGCCGGGTGTCGATACGCTTCGGCGCGCGGTCCACGCGGCTCTGCCGGTCTTCGGGCTGACCCTCCTGCTCGGCGCAGGGCTCTGGCCGCTCTACGCCTCCGGCGGCTCGAAGGCTCCGGCCGTCCTCCTAACCCTGACGCTTCAAATGCTGTCCGCTCTGACGGTGCCGCACATTCTCCTCGACCGTATCGCGGTCCAGCATGGACGCCGCATCGAGTTTCGGTCGGCGCGGTGATGCTGTCGGCTCACGTTTCATGAGTGCGGGCGGCGTGCGGGAGCTTTTAGCAATCCGTCCGTTTGCCGCCCTCAGGCTTCACCACGGCCAAGCCGGCAGGGTTCAGGCTGGAGCGGTATCACCACCCACCGTCCCAGGCCCTGCAACCTGCGGCTCAACTGCTCGGCTGCTCGTGCAGCGTGTCCTCCACGTAGAGCTGCTCCAGCAGCACCTTGATCACCGCCATCAGCGGCAAAGCCAGGGCGATGCCCCAGAGCCCAAAAATCACGCCCAGGATCAGCTGGCCGGCGAAGATCGTGGCCGGGGGGATATCCAGGGCCCGCTTCTGGATGAACGGGGTCAGGCCGTAGCTCTCCAGGCACTGCACGGCCAGGTAGACGCCCACGGCGCCGATCACCGCCTTCAGGCCCGAGGCCAGGGCCGCCAGGATGATCACGATGCCCGCCACCAGCGGTCCCACGGTCGGCACGAAGGCCAGCAGCCCGGCCTGAAGGCCGAGGATCAGCGCGCCGCCGATCCCCAGGAAGGCCAGCCCGGCCCAGGTGCAGAGGAAGATCACCGCCATGATGATCAGCTGGCCGAACAGCCAATGCCGCAGGGTCTCGCCGGCGCCGTCGAGGACCTTGGCCGCGCGCCTGCGCTTCTGCGGCGGCACGAAGCGTAGCGCGCCGTCCCGGTAGGCTTTCGGGTCGGCCGCGAAGGCTAACCCTAAGAAGGCGATCACCAGCAGGTTTCCGAGGGCGTCGAACAGCCCGAGGATGACGGCGGCGGCCGGGCCGAGGACGCTGCCGGCGTCGGAGACGATCGAGCTGCTGCCTTTGAGCAGGCCGTTGGCGAGACCGCCGAGGCCGCCCTCCTTCTGGCTGGACTCGGTCGAACCGTCCTTGCCGCCGCCCTGGGGGGCGAGGCTCGGCACGTCGATGCCGCGCTCGGAGAGCCAGCCCGAGACCGTGCCGGCCTGGTCCTTGATCGTGGTGCCGAGGTCGCGCCCCTGCTGCACGATGGTGGCGCCGCCATAGGTCCCGAAGCCGAGTGCCGCGACCGCGACCGCGAGGCTGGCGATGGTCAGGCGCAGGCCCCGGGGCAGGGGCAGGACATGGCCGAGCCCCCGGGTCAGGCCGTCGAGGAACACCCCGAGCAGCACACCCGCGAAGATCAGCAGCAGCGTGCCCACCGACATCCAGGCCAGCGCCAGCAACGCCGTGAAGCAGACGACGGCGATTCCCGAGGCCGCCAGCGGCAGGGTTCCGCGCCAGGGCCCGACCGGGCCGTCCAGATCTTGAAGCTTACCGTCCGTCATCATGGCTCCCGTACCGCGGGCTCACGAACGCTTCGGGCCGCCTGGGGTCAAGTGCGGCTGTCGACCAAGCTTGTGCGCGGAGCCCCGCGACCGGACGGCGTTTCGCGCGTTGTCCGCCCGCGCAATCGCTCCCGCGGGGGAGCCGGACGCATGAAGGAGAGACCGCGTGAGCAGCACCGAGCCCTACACCCATTCCCTCGGCCCCGGCCGGACCGTGGATACGGGGGACCAGCTGAGCAGCGTGGTGATCCTCGGCATCGCCATCGCCGGCGGCCTCGCGGCGGTGCTGCTCAACGCGATCCTGTAGGCCGCGTCAGCTCCAGCGCTCGGCCGCCGCATCGTCGTGGGCGGCGGCCTCGACCCAGCCGCCGGTGGTGCCGTCGGCGAGGTGCTCGCGCTTCCAGAACGGCGCGCGGGTCTTGAGGTAGTCCATCAAAAAGTTCGCCGCCTCGAAGGCCGCGACCCGGTGGCTGGAGGCGGTCACCACCAGCACGATGCCGTCGCCCGGCAAGACCCGGCCGTGGCGATGGATCACCCGCATGGCCTGGAGCGGCCAGCGGGTCACCGCCTCCTCGGCGACCCGCTGGATCTCGGCCTCGGCCATGCCGGGGTAATGTTCGAGCTCCAGGGCGGCGAGGCGTCCGGCCTCGTCCCGGCACAGACCCGTGAAGGTGACAACTGCCCCGGCCCGGCCGCCGAGTTCAGCGCCGATCCGGGCGATCTCGGCGGCGGTATCGAAGGGCTCGGCCTGGATGGCGACGCTGGGGGCGGGGGCGGTCATGGTCCGGTCCAACGATCCTCGTCCGGCGGGTGCGGGTGGCGCGGGACCGTCCCACGCCTGTCACACCCGGCCGCGCCTCTATATGGCACGCAGAGCCGCTTTCGCCGCTGGTCCCGCGCGATCGGCCGGCACGTGGCGGAGAAGGATACCGATGTGACCCCCGACCTGATCCTGCCCTACGAGGGTGTCCTGCCGGATTTCGCGAGCCGCCCGGTCTGGTGCGGGCGCGGCAGCACGGTGATCGGCGCCGCCCGCATCGGCGCGCAGGCCTGGATCGGTGACGAGGCGGTGATCCGCGCCGACGGGCAGACGATCAGCCTCGGGGACAGGTTCTGGCTCGGGCACCGCTCGACGGTGCATATCGCGACCCTCACCCACGGCACCCAGGTCGGCGACCGGGTCACGGTCGGGCGCAACAGCGTCGTGCATGCCTGCACGGTCGGCTCCGACGTCGTGATCGAGGACGACGTCGTGATCCTCGACGGGGCCGAGATCGGCGACACCACCGTGATCGAGGCGGGCGCGACGGTGTTCCCCCGCATGAAGCTCGACGGCGGCTACGCCTATGCCGGCAGCCCGGCCCGCCCGAGCCGGGCGATCGGCCCGGATGAAGTCGCCGAGCGCGCCGAGCGCCTGCGCGAGCGGATGGGCGACGGTTCGGCCGCCGATCCCGGGCTGCCCCCGGAGGTCGAGGACAGCGTGTTCGTGGCGCGGACCGCGCGCCTGCGCGGGCGGGTGAGCCTCGGAGCCGGCGCCAGCGTGCTGTTCTGCTGCGATCTCAACGCCGAGGTCGGGCCGATCGTGGTCGGGGCCGACACCAACATCCAGGACAACACCACGGTCCGCACCCGCGGGGAGGGCGTGGTGATCGGGCGCGACACCACCATCGCGCACAACGTCCGGATCGCCGATTGCCGGATCGGCGCCCGGGCGCTGATCGGCATCGGCGCCAGCATCGCCCCCGGCACGCTGATCGCCGACGACGTCATGCTGGCGGCCGGTGCCACCACGGATCCCGGGCAAATTCTGGAGGCCGGCTACCTCTGGGGCGGCCGCCCGGCCCGGATCCTGTCGTCGCTGGACGCCGAGAAGCGCGCGATGATGATCCGCATCGTCGAGGGCTATTGCCGGCACGGGCGGGAATATCGCGCGGCGCAGGCGGGGATGGCATAGCGCAAGCTGGTCGAGGCCGAGATGGAGCCGGTCAGGATTCGGGAGTGACCGGCTCCAAGTACCAATCGTACGCGTCGACGTTCAGCGGCGCGGCGATCTGGGAGGCGATTCGGCGGATCGCCGACAGGCTAAGCGGGTACGAGCTGAGAGCCAGCTGATCGGTGTCAGGCACTTGAGCGAGGCTCCGCACCTCCGCAAAGAGAGAGGCCGGGACGTCGTGCTCGATGGTCAGGCGTTCCGTGCCCTTGTCGTATCCGGCGACGATATGGTCGACCTTCATGGCGCCTCGTGCCGTCGGCCCTCGCTATGCACCGCCTGTGACCGGATCGTATCCCCCGAGATGGCTGCCGCGCGCATCATACTTCTCGACGTGCCCGTGCTGGTAGTCCCATTCATAGATCGCGCCGCTTGGGTCCTTCCAGCGCATCCTCAAACCGCCGCCGGGCCGGGCCGTCTTCGGCTTCACCCTTACGGCGTCCGGAAAGCCCGGCAGGTTGCGCGGCGGCGGCACCATCGTGGCGGGTCAGGCCCATCAAGACACCCGGCCCGCGACGGAGGCCTCGCTTCTCGTGGCGGATCTTCATGCGTCGGACCAGCCGCGGCAAGCCCGGGCGCGCACAGGCGTATCGGGGATCGCGCGTAGCGGTTCCTCAGTGCTGCAGGATCTTCGACAGGAAGGTCTGGGCGCGCTCGGAGCGGGGGCTGCCGAAGAAGTCCTCCTTCTTGGCGTCCTCGACGATCTCGCCGCGATCCATGAAGATCACCCGGTCGGCGACCTTGCGGGCGAAGCCCATCTCGTGGGTCACGACCATCATGGTCATGCCCTCCTTGGCGAGCTCGACCATCACGTCGAGCACCTCGCCGACCATCTCGGGGTCCAGCGCCGAGGTCGGCTCGTCGAACAGCATCACCACCGGGTTCATGGCGAGCGCCCGGGCGATGGCCACGCGCTGCTGCTGGCCGCCCGAGAGCTGGCCCGGGAACTTGTCGGCATGGGCGCTGAGGCCCACCCGAGCCAGCAGGTCGAGGCCGCGCTTCTTGGCGTCCTCGGCGCTGCGCCCCAGCACCTTGCGCTGGGCGATGGTGAGGTTGTCGGTGATCGACAGGTGCGGGAACAGCTCGAAATGCTGGAACACCATGCCGACCCGGGAGCGGAGCTTGGGCAGGTTGGTCGACTTGTCGATGACCTTGGTGCCGGCGACCGTGATCTGGCCCTTCTGGAACGGCTCGAGGGCGTTGACGCACTTGATCAGGGTCGACTTGCCCGAGCCCGAGGGGCCGCAGACCACCACGACCTCGCCCTTGGCGACCTTCGTGGTGCAGTTGGTCAGCACCTGGAAGTCGCCGTACCATTTGCTGATGTTGTCGATCGAGATCATTGTCTCGCCGGGGGCCGCCGCGGGCACGCCGGAGACGAGGCTGCCGGGCTGCAACCCGGCATCCCGGGGGGCATGGGCGGCGTCGGCGACGGGTTCCTTGACGGACGGGGCCGGCATCGGGGTCGAGGTCATGGCGCGGACTCCAGTGTCGGTCAGCGGATGATGGCGACGCGGCGCTGCAGGCGACGCACCAGGAACGAGGCCGTGAAGCAGATCACGAAGTAGACGATGGCCGCGAAGATATACATCTCGACGAGGCGGCCGTCGCGCTGCGCGACCTTCGAGGCGGCGCCCATGAAGTCGGTGAGCGAGAGCACGTAAACCAGGGACGTATCCTGGAACAACACCACGGTCTGGGTCAGCAGCAGCGGCAGCATGTTGCGGAAGGCCTGGGGCAGCACGACGTTGGCCATGGTCTGCCAGTAATTCATCCCGAGCGCCAAGGCCGCCCCGGTCTGTCCCTTGGGGATCGACTGGATGCCCGCCCGCATGATCTCGGAGAAGTAGGCCGCCTCGAACGCCATGAAGGTGATCAGCGCGGACGGGAAGGCGCCGACCTGGATCGGGGTCGAGGCGCCGGTCACGTAGGCGCCGATATACGGCACCAGGAAGTAGAACCAGAAGATCACCAGCACCAGCGGCAGCGAGCGGCACAGCTCGACATAGCCCTTGGCCACGTGGCTGAGGCCCGGCACGCTCGAGAGCCGGGCCATCGCCAGCAGGGTGCCGATCACCACGCCGCCGACCGCCGCCATGGCGGTGAGGGTCACCGTGAAGACCATGCCCTGCCCGAACAGGTAGGGCAGGGAGGAGAGGATGACATTGAAATCGAAATTCGAGAGCATCGGGGCCTGTTCGCGGTGGCCGGGTGCCGGCGGAGCGGGGAAATCGAGGGGCGGGCCGGCGCCTCAGCGCTGGCCCGGGATCGCGACGGCGCGCTCCAGGTAGGTCGCCGCAGTGACGACCACGAGGTTGATGATCACGTAGAGCAGAGTCGCCGCGGTGAACGCCTCGAACACCTGGAACGAGAATTCCTGCATCGAGCGGGCTCGGGCGGTCAGCTCCAAGAGGCCGATGGTCAGGGCGACGGAGGTGTTCTTGAGATTGTTGAGGAATTCCGAGGTCATCGGCGGCAGGATGATCCGGTAGGCGTTCGGCAGCAGCACGTAGCGGTAGGTCTGGTAGGTGGTGAAGCCCATGGCGGTGCCGGCCATGCGCTGGCCACGCGGCAGCGACTGGATGCCGGCGCGGACCTGCTCGGCGACACGCGAGGCGGTGAAGAAGCCCAGGCACACCACGGCCGTGTAGAACGGCGCATCGGGCAGCTGCTTGATCGCGTCACCGAACCGCGTCGGCACCACCTCGGGCAGCACGAAGTACCAGAGGAACATCTGCACCAGCAGCGGCACGTTGCGGAACAGCTCGACATAGGCCGTGCCGATGGCGTTGGCGGTCTTCGACGGCAGGGTTCGCAGCACCCCGATCAGGGAGCCGAGGAAGAACGCGATGATCCACGAGCACAGGGCGGTGGCGATCGTCCACATGAGCCCGGAGAGCAGCATGTCGAGATAGGTGCCGTTGCCTTCCGGCGAGGCGTCGAAGAAGATCCGCCAGTTCCAATTGTAGTTCATCGCACCGATTCTTGCATGAAATTCTGTTTACCTGAGACGTCCCGTCCCCACCCTCGTCCTGAGGTGCTGCGCAGCAGCCTCGAAGGAGGCCTCCAGAAGGCGCTGCGATCCCTGGAGCCCTCCTTCGAGGCCTTCGCTTCGCTTCGGCACCTCAGGATGAGGGTGGGCCTGGGAGAAGCGTGACCTTCGGAAGCCCTCGGCTGCGATTCGACGCTCGAAAGGCTTTGAACGTGCCGTGACGCACCGCGGACATCAAAAGCCCGCGGTGCGCAGCATCCTCGGTGAACGCTCAGTAGGCCGCCGGATCGGGGCTGGCGATCGGGGTCTTGAACTGCTTGGTCATCTCCGCGCTCATCGGCAGGTTGAGGTTGATGTTGCGCGGCGGGATCGGCTTGGTGAACCACTTGTCGTAGAGCGCCTTGCCCTCGGGGCTCGTGTAGAGCTTGGCGGTGGCCTCGTCGGCGACCTTCTTGAACGGCGCGTCGTCCTTGCGCAGCATGATGCCGTAGGGCTCGGGCTTCGACAGCGCCTCGGTGGAGATCTCGTAGGCCGACGGGTCCTTGGCGGAGGCGGCGAGCGAGGCGAGCAGCACGTCGTCCATCACAAAGGCGACGGCACGGCCGGTCTCGACCATCAGGAACGCCTCGGCGTGGTCCTTGGCGGGCAGGATCGTCAGGCCGAGCTTCCGCTCGGTGTTGGCCTCGTTGATCTGCTTGATGTTCGTGGTGCCCGAGGTCGAGACCACGGTCTTGCCCTTCAGGTCGTCGATCGTGTGCAGGTTCGACGACTTCTTCGAGACGTAGCGGGTCGCGGTCAGGAAGTGCGAGTTGGTGAAGTTCACCTGCTTCTCGCGCTCGGCGTTGTTGGTGGTCGAGCCGCATTCGAGGTCGATCGTGCCGTTCGCCATCAGCGGGATGCGGGTGGCGGAGGTGACCGGGTTGAGCTTCACCTCGAGGTTCGGCAGGCCGAGATTGGCCTTCACGGCGTCGGCGATCTTGAAGCAGATGTCGAGGGCGTAGCCGATCGGCTTCTGGTCGCCGCCGAGATAGGAGAATGGCACCGAGGCGTCGCGGTAGCCGATGACGATGGCTCCGCTATCCTTCACCTTCTTGAGGGTACCGGTCAGTTCCTCGGCCCGGAGGCTGAGGGGGGCCAGGGCGAGGCTCAGGCCGAGCGCCGCGGCAAGGCCGCGGCGAGCGATATCAGACTGCATCGGTACGGAACTCCTGGATCAGGCCGAACGGGATCGGCTGGCGGCTCGGCGCTCGGGGCCGCCCGTTCGGGCGACGCCTTTGCAATGATGGTGCCGGGAGGCTGGCAGAAGCGCCACACAGGACCGTGGCAGACGACGGACGAACAAACACCACCGTCGCGCGCGCATCCACGGTCGCCTGTTCCGCTCCCGTCATCCGGTCTCCTCCGGCACGTCGAGTCGACGGCTCGCTCGCGCCGCCGACATCTTGCACAATTCTTGGGCGTACGCACGGGGCGGGAGGGCTGGATTGGCGATTAAGGCTGACGAATCCACCGCGTCGAACACACGGACGCCGTCCCGCAGGGTCGTGCGGGACGGCGCCGGTCGGAAGAGTGGTACGGATTACTTGGTCAGTTCGTTATTGGTGTAGTCGATCTTGCCGTCGGGACCCTTCTTCCACTCGTACAGGACGTAGTCCGGCCGGGTGATGTCGCCCTTCTTGTCGTAGGCGATCGGGCCGACCACCGTGTCGACCGGCTTGCCCTGGTGCAGCCACTCGGCGAGCTTCTTGCCGTCGCTGGAGCCGGTCTCGGCCATCGCCTTGGCGAGCACCTGCACGGCGGCGTAGGAGTAGAGCGTGTAGCCCTCGGGATCGATGTTCTTGGCCTTGAACGCGGCGAGCGCCGCCTTGGCGTTCGGGTTCTTGCGGGCATCCGGCGGGAAGGTGGTCAGCGTGCCCTCGGCGGCCGGGCCGGCGATCGCCACCAGCTCGCGGTCGACCATGCCGTCGCCGCCCATCAGCGGGGCCTTCAGGCCCTGGTCGCGCATCTGGCGCAGGATCAGCCCGGCCTCGGTGTAGTAGCCGCCGAAATAGACCACATCGACATTGGCCGATTTCAGCTTCGAGACCAGCGCCGAGTAATCCTTCTCGCCGGGGTTGATGCCCTCGAACAGTACCGGCTTCACGCCCTTGGCCTTCAGAACCATCAGCGTCTCATCGGCCAGGCCCTTGCCGTAGGGAGTCTTGTCGTGGACGAAGGCGATCTTCTTGTCCTTGAAGTGGCCGGCCAGATAGGTCCCCGCCACCGCGCCCTGCTGGTCGTCGCGGCCACAGGTGCGGAAGGTGTTCCACATCCCGCGCTCGGTGAACTTCACGTTGGTGGAAGCCGGAGTGACCTGGATGATGCCGGCGTCGAGATAGACGTCGGAGGCCGGGATCGACACGCCGGAGTTATAGTCGCCGACCACAACCTTCACGCCGTCGCTGGCGAACTTGTTGGCGACCGAGACGCCCTGCTTGGGGTCGGAGGCGTCGTCGCCGACCGTGACCGTCAGGGTCGTGCCCTTGAGGGTGCCGGCCTTGTTGAGGTCCTCGACGGCCTGGCTGGCGCCGTTCTTGATCTGCGCCCCGATGGCGGCGCTGTTGCCGGTGATCGGCGCGGCGACGCCGAGCTTGACCTCTGCAGCTTGGGCCGCAGCGATCAGCGTGCCGAGGGCGAGCCCGGCCAACAGAATCGATCTCATCGCGAACATCCCCTTCGATCGTTAGTCCGCCCCGGTGGATCCGGCCGAACTCACCCGACCTCACCGGAGACGGGCGCCCGCTCGCGCCACGTCAGGGGAGAGGTCTTCTCGTAGAGCCAGCGGTACTGGCTCGTCATCTGGCGCGTGCGCGTGACCCGAAAGCCGATCGTGCCGATGATCATGACCACGATCGCGTCCACCGCATAGTAGTGCGGTGAGACCAGCGTCCCGGAAAACAACGCGAAATGGATGAAGCGCACGGCCGCAGCCACGAGGAGCAGCGCGGCCACGCATTGCCAGAACGGCCGCCAGCCCCGGGCGATCGCGCGGGCGGCCATCCAGCCGGCCCAGCCGCCCATCACCACGGTGACGAGCAGGAACAGCCAGGCCGATTCCTCCTCGTACAGGATCCCCTGCAGCATGCTCATGCGCCGACCGGGCCGGTATGGCCCCCCTCAAGATAAGCCGCCTTGACGTTCGGATCGTCGAGCAGCGCCCGCCCGGTTCCGCTCATCGTGACCCGGCCGTTGACCAGCACGTAGCCGCGATGGGCGAGCTTCAGGGCGTGGTAGGCGTTCTGCTCCACCAGGAAGATCGTCATGCCGTCCGTGCGGTTCAGCTCACGGATCGCGTCGAAGATGCCCTTCACCACCAGCGGCGCCAGGCCGAGCGAGGGCTCGTCCAGGAGCAGCAGGCGCGGGCGGCTCATCAGGGCGCGGGCGATGGCGAGCATCTGCTGCTCGCCGCCCGACATCGTGCCGGCCCGCTGGTGCAGGCGTTCCTTCACGCGGGGGAACAGGGTGCAGACCTTCTCCAGATCCTCCTGAAAGTGGCGCTCGCCGTGGAGCGAGGCGCCCATCTGGAGGTTCTCGAACACGCTCATGCGCGGGAAGACCCGGCGGCCCTCCGGCGACTGGGCGACGCCCAGCCGGGCGATGGCGTGGGTCGGCAGCCGGGTGATGTCGCGCCCGTCATAGGTGATCGTCCCCGTGCGCGCCTGGGGGCTGCCGAAGATCGTCATCATCAGGGTCGATTTGCCGGCGCCGTTGGCGCCGATCAGGGTGACGATCTCACCGTCGGCGACATCGATATCGACGCCCCGGAGGGCGGCGACGCTGCCGTAATAGGTGGAGACGTCGCGCACCGCGAGGAGCGGGGGCTTGCCCCCCGCCTGGATCGCCCGTGTCTCCTCGACCAGGACGTTGATGCCGGCCACGCTCATACCGACACCTCCGAGCGGTTCACGTCCGGAAGAGTCGGATCCCCGTGCGGCACGGTGATGCCGACCTCGGCCTCCACGGCTTCCACCTCGTCATCCTCGACGCCCAGATAGGCGGCGATCACCTTCGGATCCGCCCGCACCTCGGCCGGGGAGCCATCGGCGATCTTCTGGCCGTAATCCAGCACGACCACGTGGTCGGAGATCTCCATGACCACCGACATGTCGTGCTCGATCAGGAGCACGGAGGTGTCGTGAGCGTCGCGAATATGGCGCAGCAGCGCGTTGAGCTCGGCGGATTCGCGAGGGTTGAGGCCCGCAGCGGGCTCGTCGAGGCAAAGCAGCACCGGGTCGGTGCACATCGCCCGGGCGATCTCCAGCCGGCGCTGGGCGCCGTAGGGCAGGGCGCCGGCCGGGTCGTCGGCCCGCGCCATCAGGTCGATCCGGTCGAGCCAGGCCTTGGCCCGCTCGATCGCCTCGGCTTGCGCGTCCCGGTAGCCCTTGAGGCCCAAGAGCCCGAACAGGGTGTAGCCCGAGGCGCGCATCAGCGGCTTGTGCTGGGCGACCAGCAGGTTCTCCAGCACGGTCATGCCCTGGAACAGGCGGATGTTCTGGAAGGTCCGCGCCACCCGGGCGGTGCGGTTGACCGCGTGGTTCGGCAGCCGCTCCAGCAGATGCGTGGTGCCGTCGTCATGGGCCAGCCGCAGCATGCCCTCGGTCGGCTTGTAGAAGCCGGTGATGCAGTTGAACACCGTGGTCTTGCCGGCCCCGTTCGGGCCGATCAGGGCGGTGATGTCGCCGCGCCTGGCCTCGAAGGACAGGTCGGAGACGGCGGTGAGCCCGCCGAACCGCATGGTCAGGTGCTCGACGGCGAGCACCGACGGGGCGGGGGCCTGCGCCGCCGCCCGGGGATCCGGATGAAGCGCCATCAGCCGTGCCCCTCGCTCACATGCGCGCCCGAGACGGCGCGGCGCTCGCCCAGCGACACCGAGGGCAGGCGCACCGAGATCAGCCCGCGGGGCCGCCAGACCATCATCGCCACCATGGCGAGGCCGAACAGCAGCAGGCGGTACTCGTTCGGGTCGAACCCCTCGCCGAACACGGCTTTGAGGAAGCCGAGATTGCGCAGCATTTCCGGGCCGCCGACCATGGCCACCGCCGCGATGGCGACGCCGACCTGGCTGCCCATGCCGCCCAGCACCACGATCGCCAGGATGATCGCGCTCTCCAGGAAGTTGAAGCTCTCCGGGCTGATGAAGCCCTGGCGCACCGCGAAGAACGAGCCGGCGATGCCACCGAACGCCGCCCCCAGGGCGAAGGCCGTGAGCTTGGTGGCCGTGGTGTCGATGCCGAGCGACCGGCACGCGATCTCGTCCTCGCGCAGGGCCTCCCAGGCCCGCCCGATCGGCAGGCGCCGCAGGCGCAGGGTGACGAAGTTGGTGAACAGGGCCAGCGCCAGGATGAGGTAGTAGAGGAACACCAGCCGGTGCATCGAATCGTAGGGAATGCCGAACCGGGCGGCGAAGCCGTCCTCGCCGGCGCTGAACGGGATGCCGAAGAAGGTTGCCCGCGGGATCGACGAGATGCCGGCGCCACCGCCGGTCACGTCGGTCCAGTTGATCAGCACCAGCCGGATGATCTCGCCGAAGGCCAGCGTTACGATGGCGAGGTAGTCGCCCCGCAGGCGCAGCACGGGGAAGCCGAGCAGCATCCCCCACAAGCCGGCGAACACGCCCGCCAGGGGCAGGCAGATCCAGAACGACAGGCCGAACGTGGTCGATAGGAGCGCGTAGGAATAGGCCCCGACCGCGTAGAAGGCGACGTAGCCGAGATCGAGCAGGCCGGCGAGGCCGACCACGATGTTCAGGCCCCAGCCGAGCATCACGTAGGTCAGGATCAGGATCCCGAGATCGATCCAGTACCGGGCCGAGGACAGACCGCCGGTGGCCGCCGCCGCGAGCGCCGGCAGGGTCAGGGCGATGCCGACGAACAGCCAGAGGCCGAGCTTGGAGGTCTTCTGGCCGGCATCGGGCTCGCCGTGGACCGCCTCCGTGGCCTGGGCCGGGGAGGGGGTCAGGGCGCGGCGGGCATCCCGGCGCAGGAGGATCAGCCGCTGGAGGATGCGGACGACGAAGACCGCCGCGCACAGGCACGCCACGAGGCCCCACCGCGGGGTGAGCAGGAGGTCGCTGCCCGGGCCGGGATCGGTCCGGTACGCGATGATCGGCACGCAGAGGCCGAAGGCGACGAGCGCGTAGAGCGCGGCGTCGCGCAGGATGCCGGCCATCGCGGATTGGGGAATCGCGGCGGCTTGGGTCGTAGACGAGGAGTGAGCCATCAGACCTTCTCGACCTCCGGCCGACCCAGGATACCGGACGGCATGAAGATCAGCACGATGGCCAGGATCGAGAACGCGGCGACATCCTTGTACTCGATGGAGAAGTAGGCCGACCAGAACGTCTCGATCAGCCCGATGATCAGGCCGCCGAGCACGGCGCCGGGCAGCGAGCCGATGCCGCCGAGCACCGCCGCGGTGAAGGCCTTCACGCCGGGCACGAACCCGTCCGAGAAGGACACGACGCCGTAATACATCAGGTAGAGGACGCCCGCGACGGCCGCCAGCGCGGCGCCGAGCACGAAGGTCAGCGAGATCGTCCGGTCGACGTCGATGCCCAGGAGTGCCGCCATCTTGCGGTCCTGCTCGCAGGCGCGCTGCGCCCGGCCGAACGGGGTCCGCTGCACGAGATACCAGAAGCCGGTGAGCAGCACGGCGGTGACCACCATGATCAGGCACTGCTTGTAGGCCAGGAACACCGCGTAGCCGTCGCGCTCGAACAGCGTGATTCCCCCCGACAGCATCGGCGGCGTCGGCTTGTTGCGCGCGCCCTGCACCACCTGGACGAAGTTCGACAGGAAGATCGAGACGCCGATCGCGGAGATCAGCGGCGCCAGCCGGAACGAGCCGCGCAGGGGCCGGTAGGCGATGCGCTCGATCGCCCAGCCCCACAGGGCGGTCAGCACCATGGCGACCACGAGGACGACCAGGAACGCCAGGGCGATCGAACTGACCCCCAGCCACGTCGTCAGAAGAAGGAAGGTGATCAGAGCAATGAAGCAGGACACCATAAACACATCGCCGTGGGCGAAGTTCACCATGCCAATAATGCCGAACACCATCGTGTAACCGATCGCGATCAGACCGTATATCGAACCGAGCGTAAGCCCGTTGATCAGCTGCTGTACGAAAACGTCCATGTACTCTCGCGGGCGTAGGTTTTTCGTCCAGCCTGCACAAACGGCAGGCGAGCCGAGAGAGCAAGTCCCGTACCGCAGCCGCGGCGTTCCGGCCACAGGTTTCAACCCCGCACGAACGTCCCGCGAAAACAGTTAGGCGGGTCAGTAACAACCCGCGAATGGGCTTGCATCTGGCGTAGTTCGTGCTTCACGTTAACGAAAATCAGTGCTTGTCCATCCCGGGCGGCAACGAGGAGCAGTACCGATGTCGGGTTCACGGCTCACGACGTTGATTTTCATCGGCATGCTGCTCGGGATCGCGGTGGGCTACGCCTGCAGCATCACCTGGCCGGATCCGCAGACCGCCAAGGAGATCGCAGGCTATATCGCGCTGGTCTCGGATATCTTCCTGCGGCTGATCAAGATGATCATCGCGCCGCTGGTGTTCTCGACCCTGGTGGTCGGCATCGCGCATCTCGGGGATACGGCGGCGGTCGGCCGGGTCGGCGGCAAGGCGCTGCTCTGGTTCGTCGGCGCCTCGTTCTGCTCGCTGATGCTGGGCCTCGTCCTGGTCAACCTGATGCAGCCGGGTCACAACCTGAACCTGCCGCTGCCCGATGTCGGCGCCGGCACCGGCCTCAAGGCGGCGTCGCTATCGCTCAAGGAGTTCGTCACCCACCTGGTGCCCAAGAGCGCCGTGGAGGCGATGGCCAACAACGAGATCCTGCAGATCGTGGTGTTCTCGATCTTCTTCGGCGTCGCCCTGGCGGCGCTCGGCGAGAAGGGGCACTTCCTGGCCCAGGGCATCGAGGGCCTGGCCGACGTCATGCTCAAGGTGACCGGCTACGTGATGCTGTTCGCCCCCGTGGCGGTGTTCGCCGCCATCGCCGCGACGATCACCACGCAGGGGATCGGCGTCCTGGTCACCTACGGCAAGTTCCTGATCGAGTTCTACGCCGGGCTGGCGGTGCTCTGGGCGCTCCTGATGGGCGTCGGCTTCCTGATGCTCGGGGGCAACGGCATCATGCGGCTGTTCAACCTGATCAAGGAGCCGTTCGTCCTCGCCTTCTCGACCGCGTCGAGCGAGGCCGCCTATCCGAAGATGCTGACCAATCTCGAGCAGTTCGGCGTGCCCAACCGCATCACCTCGTTCGTGCTGCCGATGGGCTACTCGTTCAACCTCGACGGCTCGATGATGTACTGCACCTTCGCGGTGATGTTCATCGCGCAGGCCTACAACATCCCGCTCACCTGGGGTCAGCAGCTCACGATGCTGTTCCTGCTGATGGTCACCTCGAAGGGCATGGCCGGCGTGCCGCGCGCCTCGCTGGTGGTGATCTCGGCGACGCTGACGCAGTTCAACATCCCCGAAGCCGGCCTGCTGCTGATCATCGGCATCGATCAGTTCCTGGATATGGGCCGCTCGGCGACCAACGTGCTCGGCAACAGCATCGCCACCGTGGCGGTGGCCAAGTGGGAGGGCCAGCTCACAGCGACCGACCAGCGCCTCGACCATGTCGGCACGGTCCCATCGCCGGCCGAGTAGGGCGGCACGGGGTCACGCGGAGGACACGGGGATGGCGGCGATGCGGTTCGGCTCGGTCCTGGCAGTGGTGCTCGCTTTCGCGGCGGTCCCGCGCCCCGCCGCCGCCGTCGAGGTGCTTACCGGCACCCTGAAGCGCGTGGCCGAGCGCGGCGAGATCGTGCTCGGCTACCGGGAAAGCTCGGTGCCGTTCTCCTTCGTGGAGGGCAAGCATCGGGACGGCAGCCCCCGGGCGATCGGCTACGCCATCGACCTCTGCGGCGAGATCGCCGACGACATCCAGGCGGCGATCGGCCGTAAGGTGACCGTCCGCTACGCGCCGGTCACCGCCGAGACCCGCATCCCGGCCCTGACCTCGGGCAAGATCGACCTCGAATGCGGTTCGACCACCGCCAATGCCGAGCGGCGCCGGAGCGTCGCCTTCTCGCCGGTGGACTACATCAGCGCGACGCAGCTGCTGGTGAAGAAGGAATCCGGCATCGCCTCCTACCGGGATCTCGCCGGTAAGACCGTCGTGGTCACCGCCGGCACCACCAACGAGAAGGCGGTGCGCGACCTCCTGGCCAAGCTCAAGATCCAGGCGCAGGTGGTGACCGCCCCCGACCACGCGGCGTCCTACGCGATGGTGAAGGCCGGCCAGGCGGACGCCTTCGCCACCGACGACGTGCTGCTCTACGGGCTGATCGCCACCGACGGCCAGGACGGGGCGAACTACACGGTGCTGCCCGACAAGCTCTCCTACGAGCCCTACGGGATCATGTTCCGCAAGGACGATCCCGAGCTCGCCGGGATCGTGGCCCAGACCTTCACCCGGCTCGCCGAGTCCCGCGAATTGCGCTGGACCTACGAGCGCTGGTTCCTGAAGCGCCTGCCCAACGGCGAGCGCCTCGACATCCCGATGTCGAACGATCTGCGGACGAGCTTTCAGCTGATGGGCCTCGACGCGCAGGAATGATCGGTTCGGACCACCGGACGATGCCTCGCTTTCGCCCAACCGGTGGATGAGGAAGGGATCGCGTTTCCCTTCGTCCTCCTCGGCCGCGAGCGTGCCCCCGTCCCATGCCGATCGCCGCGCATTTCCCGAGCGCTTCTGCGCTCCTCCTGGCCGCCGGCCTCGGCTGCGCCGCCACAGCGGCTTCGGCCCATCCGCATGTCTGGGTCACCGCGAAGGCGCAGCTCGTCTACGACGGCGGCAAGCTCGTCGGCGTCCGCGACACCTGGAGCTTCGATCCCGAGTACACGGCCTTCGTCACGCAGGGGCTCGACGCCAACAAGGACGGCACGCTCTCGCCCGACGAGCTGGCCGGGCTCGCGGCCGAGAACACCGCGAACCTCGCCGAATTCGGCTACTTCACGAAGCTGAAGGTCGGCGGCAAGGAGCAGGCCTTCGCAGACCCGAAGGAGCCGGCGATGCGCCTGGAGGGCAAGGCCCTGGTCATGAGCTTCCTGCTGCCGCTCAAGGCGCCGGTCCAGCAGGGAAGGGGCGTCGCCGCCCTGGAAGTCTACGATCCGACCTACTTCGTGTCCTTCTCCCTCGCGGAGGGGCCTGACGCGGCCACCCTCGCCGGCGCGCCGCAGGGCTGCGCCGCCACGATCACCCGCCCGAAGACCGAGCAGCCCAAGACAGCCGAGGCCGGCTCGCCGGGCATGACCGAGGCGTTCTTCGAGGCGCTCACCGCCGCCTCGTCCTACGGCGTCCAGTTCGCCAGCCGGATCCTGGTCGCGTGTCCGTAGGGATCGGCCTCGACGCGCCGCCCCGGCCGGAGCGGCTTAGGCTGCGGCTCGGGCTCCGGCTGGGGCTCATGGCCGGCGCCGTGGTGCTGGCCGTGCTGGTGGTCGCCGGGCTGGCCTGGCTGATCGCCCCCGGAATCGCCGCGCCGCCCGCGCGCTCGCCGTTCGGCATCGGTTTTCGCGAAGCAGCCCCGGCCGCGACCGGCCTCGGCGGCGTGATCCTGGCGCTCCAGGCGAGCTTTTCGCGCAGCCTCAACGCCGCCGTCGTGGCGCTGAAGGGCGGCGGAGATTGGGGGCCGCTGGTCGGGCTCGCCTTCGCGTATGGCGTCTTCCACGCCGCCGGCCCCGGCCACGGCAAGGCGGTGATCGCCGGCTACATCCTGGCGGGAGAGCGGGCCTTGCGCCGGGGCTGCGGCTTGAGCATCTGCGCGGCCCTGCTCCAGACGCTGGTCGCCGGGGCGATCGTCGGAATCGGCACCGTGGTGCTGAACGCCACCGCCGCGAGCGTGACCCGCGCCGGAACCGCGATCGAGACCGCGAGCTTCGCCCTCGTCGCCCTGATCGGGCTGGCGCTGACCTGGCGCAAGGCCGGCCGGCTCGCGCAACTGGGCACGGCCTCGGCCTGCGGCCCCGGATGCGCCCACCTGCCTGATGCCCGGGCCCTCGACGCCCTGGAGACCTGGCGCGCGCGTGCCGGCGTGGTCCTGGCGGCGGGTTCGCGTCCCTGCTCCGGAGCAGTGCTCGTTCTGGTGTTCGCGGTCTCGCAGCATGTGCCGGGGGCGGGGATCCTGGCGGTGCTGGCGATGGCGCTTGGCACGGCGCTGACCACCACGGCGCTGGCCTGCCTCGCGGTCTTCGCCAAGCGCGCGGCCCTGCGCCTCGCCGGCGGCCGCGGCCAAGCGGGCCTGCTGGCGATCGGCGGCCTGGAACTGGTGGCCGCCGCCTTCGTGCTGGTGCTGGGCCTGGCGATGCTATCCGGCCTGGCGCTCGGCCTCGGCGGCTGAAATCCGGATTCAAAAGGCCGAGGCCTTTTGCGGGTCCAGGGCGGCGCCCTGGTATCTCGGGGCCGGACGCGAAATCGCGTCTCGCCAACGGGACTTGCGCGTGTCACGCTGCAATCTTGAGGCGGAGGAGCGCGGATGCACGCCGACTTCCAGACGATCCTGAACTGGCGCCTGCTCGCCGGATCGCATCCCTTCCCGGGCCCCGATGGCGGGACCTGCATCAATGAGGCGGCAATCGTGGCCGCGGGGCTGCCTTACAAGGCGATCCGCTCCAGCGCCGATTGCCCGCCCTGCTTCTCCCGGCCGATCGCGGCCTACGCCCTCGGGCTCAACGACGCCATGCCGGACGAGGCCCGGCCGCAGCTGATCGCCTTCGTGCTGCGGCTCTCGGGCAGCGCCGACCGGCCGGCCGTGGAGGCCGCCCGGACCCATCGCCTCGCCCTGGAGAGCATCCGGCAGATCCTGGCACCGCTCTGCAGCCGCGCCGGCATGGATGAGCATGCCGAGGCCTGCGCCGGGGCGCCCGATTTGCCCCTGGCGTTGGCGGCGGCGCGCTCGGCAGAGTGGCAGGGCGGCGCGCTCGCCCAGGAGGCGGCCCGGGCGCGGCGCTGGCGGGATGGCGCGCTGCAATCCGCGGTCGCCCGCACGGCGACGGCGGCCCAGCGCGCCGCCGAGGATGCCCGCTGCGCCGCCGAAATCGCCGAGGGCGCGGCCCCGTTCGTGCCCGACACCTGGGCGCGGGCCTGCGCGATCCTCGACAGGGCGCTCACGATCGGCCGGCAGGCGCCCGCGATCGATTTGCCCGACGCCCGCGCACGCCTCGATGCCGCCCGGGGCAGGGTGCCGGCCTGATCAGGCCAGGGCGGGCTCGGCGGCGAGATCCAGCTCGATGGAGGCGCAGTTCTCAAGGAACGTGCCGGTGAGATGATAGAAGAACGTCCCGTGGCCGACCACCGCGATGGTCGTCTCGGAGCGCGCCCGCAGCCAGTCCCGGAACCCGGCGACGCGGGCGTCGAACAGGTGGCGCGGCTCCACCGGGTAGCCGCCGACCTCGCAGCCGGGCTCGGCGTGCCACCACACCTCCGGCAGGTGCCCGACATCGAGATGCGGAAACTCGGCGGCGATCTCGGAAGCCGCCCGGCCGACATCACAGCTGCTCTCCTGGCATTCCCGGTGCAGCACCTCGACCAGCACCCGCGGCTGGCTCGGGTGGTCGCCGAATACGATCGCGGCGGTCTCGATCGCCCGGGTCAGGGGCGAGACCACCACCAGTTCGAACGGGATGTCCTTCAGGCGCTCCCGCGCCTCCCGGGCCTGAGCCTGGCCCCGGGGGGTCAGCCGGGCGTCGAGGAGGCCGGGATCGCCGCCGCCCAGCCGGTGGGCGGCGTTGAAGGTCGATTCCCCGTGGCGGAGGCAGATGATGCGGGTGGTCTCGGGCATGAGGCTCGGCTGTGTTTCGTGTCGGAAGGGCGGAACGCTCAGGCGAAGCGGCCGCCGCGCTGGATGACCTCGATCTTGTAGCCGTCCGGATCCGTGGCGAAGAAGAACCGGGCCAGCACGGTGTCGCCGTGCTTCAGGGTCTTCACGTCGGTGGCTGTGAAGCCTTCGCGGACGTGGCGGGCATGCTCGGCCTCCACGTCGTCGACCACCACGGCGATGTGGCCGTAGCCGTCGCCGAGATCGTAGGGCTTGTCGCGGCTCTTGTTCACCGTGAGCTCGAGCTCGAACGGCGATGCCGGATCGCGCAGGTAGATCAGGGTGAAATCGTCGAAGTCGTAGCGGTCGGCGACTTCGAAACCGAAGGCGCGGGCGTAGTAATCCCGCGCGCGCTCTTCGTCGCGAACGCGGATCATGGCGTGGACGGGCTTGGACATTCCGGTTCCTGCGAAGAATTCGGGACGCGGCCTATGTGGCGCCATGACTGCCCGGCGGAAAGGGCGGACATCCCGTCGCGGCGCTCAACCACCCTGGCACGGCCTCCAAACCTCTCTTACAAGTTGATGCTTGACGATCTGGCACAAATTATAGACATTATTCAACATAACCCGACACGCAGCCGCAACCGGTTATGTTTTTTGATCGTTTTTCCTGCTCAAATTGGCTCTGTTGGCCTCGATTTTCTCGATCGATTACCAAAATTATTTCCATGAAATCAAAAAACTTCTTCGTCGCGCGCGAAAGTTTCAGATTTTAGGGCAGAATTAACCAGCTCCTGGCATCCTTGACCCTGATCAGGTCCGCGATTCGGGACCGACCTGGCCTGCCGGAACCGAACAGACATGCTGCGCCTGTCGAACCTCAAGATCATCACCAAGCTGGTGACGATCGTCTCCCTGATCGGCGTGATGGTCGGCGCCGGCGTCTGGTACGCCCAGTCGCGGATGAGCCAGATCGACGACGCCTACAGCGCGTTCATCACCAACGAAGCCGTCGCCGTCGCCGAAGGCCGCCGCCTCAACCGCTTCGTCTTCGAACTCAACTATTACGTCTATCGGATCATCGCGGAGACCGACGCGTCCCAGATCCAGGCCGCTAATGCCGGCTTCGAGGCCGCCGTGCCGAACCTGAAGGCGACGCTCACCTCGCTGCGCGAGCGCGCACCCAAATTCGCCAGCCGGATCGACGAGTTGGGGGTGCGCGTCGACCGGTTCCTGAAGGACGTGACCGAGGTGCGCCGGCTCGGCAGCAGCAACCAGAACGACCAGGCGATCGCGCTGGTCCATTCGGCGATCGACCCGACCTTCTCCGGCCTGGCGGTGGACGGCAACGCGATCGCCAACGACATCAACGCCTACATGCAGAAGGGCTCCGACGACCTGACGGTCCAGACCAACGACACCCGCTTCACCCTGATGATCTTCAGCACCGTCGGGATGCTCGCAGGCCTGATCGCGGCGGCGTTCATCGCGATAGTCGGCATCACCGGCCCGCTCAACCGCCTCGTCGCCGTCCTGCAGCGGATGGCCCGGGGCGAGATCGATGCCGAGATCGCGGAGGCCGCCCGCAAGGACGAGATCGGCGCGGTCGGCAAGGCGGTCGATGGCATCAAGGCGATGGTCGCCCGGAAGGCCGCCGAAGAGGCCGAGGTTCGTCGCCTCGCCGACGCCGCTGCCGCGGCCGAGCGGACCCGGACCATGCTGGAACTCGCCGACGGCTTCGAGCGCGCCGTCGGCGGCATCGTCGGCTTGGTCTCGTCCTCGGCGACGGAATTGCAGGCGACGGCCCAGACCATGACGGCGAGCGCTACGCAGACCGCCAGCCAATCGAACAATGTGGCGGCCGCCGCCGAGGAGGCCGCCGCCAATGTCGAGACCGTGGCGGCCGCCGCCGAGGAACTGGGCTCGTCCGTCCAGGAGATCGGCCGGCAGGTCCTCGGCTCGGCCAGCCTCGCGCAGGCGGCGGTCGGCGAGGCGGACCAGACCCAGCATCTGGTGCAGGCGCTGAGCCAGGCGGCCACGCGCATCGGCGACGTGGTCGCGCTGATCTCCAACATCGCCGGCCAGACCAACCTGCTGGCGCTGAACGCCACGATCGAGGCGGCCCGGGCCGGGGAGGCCGGGCGTGGCTTCGCCGTCGTGGCGTCCGAGGTGAAGGAGCTGGCGGCCCAGACCGCCAAGGCGACCGAGGAGATCAGCCAGCAGATCGGCCAGATCCAGGGCGTGACCGGTCAGGCCGTCACGGCCATCGGGGCGATCACGGCGCGCATCCGGGAGATCGACTCGGTGGCGACCTCGATCGCCGCCGCCGTCGAGGAACAGGGCGCGGCCACCCAGGAGATCGTCCGCAACGTCGCCCAGGCGGCCACCGGCACCAACGAGGTCACGACCAATATCGCCGGCGTCGCCCAGGCTTCCGAGCAGACCGGCTCCGCCGCGAGCCAAGTGCTCGACGCGGCCGGCGAGCTGTCCCGCCAGTCGGAGCATCTCGGCGCCGAGGTCTCGCGCTTCCTCGCCACCGTGCGGGCGGCGTGAGCCGAGCGGCCCTTACGAGGGCCCGGCTGGCTTTCAGAGCATGGATGGCGTTCGGCGGTAAGCGCTCGATAAACCGCGCGTTTTCCCCTCCCCCTTGTGGTGAGGGGTCAGGGGTGGGGGTGGTGCAGGATTGGGGGCAGCGGTGCCTTCTGAACCACCCCCACCTCCAACTCCTCCCCACAAGGGCTACGGGCTACAGAGGTTTCGACCGTAGCCGTGATCATGCCGTGGGCGCAGAAGGCGCGGGTCCCCTCTCCCGAACGGGAGAGGGGGCGTGTCGCGGCCTACAAGAGCGCGTGTGCTTCAAACCTGTGTAGCCCGAAGCCACAAGGGGGAGGAAAGCGTGGTCCGCTGGTACCGTCCGCACCGGGCGTGAAGTCGAAGGTCCGCTGCCTACGCCGGCAGCACGACCACCTTCGTCTTGACCGGCGTGCGCGCGTAGAGGTGGATCATGTCCTGGCTGAGCAGGCCGACGCAGCCGCTCGTGATCCCCGAGCCGATCGATTCCGGGTCGCTGCTGGCGTAGATCGTGTAGAGCGTATAGGCGCCGTTCTGGTAGAGATGGAGGGTGCGGGCGCCCAGCGGGTTGTCGAGGCCGCCCGGCATGCCCCGGGCGTATTTGGCCGCCTCGGGCTGGCGCTTGATCATCTCCTTGGGTGGCGTCCAGGTAGCCCATTCGGACTTGCGGCCGACATAGGCGTCGCCGCTCCACAGGAACCCGTCGCGGCCGACATTGGCGCCGTACCGGGTGGCGGATCCGTCGCCCTCGACGCGGTAGACGTAGTAGTTGCTGGGATCCACGATGATCGTGCCCGCGGCTTCCTTCGTGTCGTAGCGGACCGTCCGACGATAGTATTTCGGGTTGACCTTGCTGATGTCGACCGCCGGAATCGGGAATTTCTCGTCCGGCATCGGCCCGTAGACCTTCGTCGCCTCGGCGAGGAGCAGGCCGTCGGATGTCGCGCAGCCGGCCAGTCCCAGCGCGCCGAGACCGGCGGCCGATCCGGCCAGAAACGACCGGCGGCTGAGAAGCCCCGCCGGACGCCCGCGCAGAGCGGCGTCATCCTTATCGCCGGCACCGGCGTCCCAACCGTCCCTGATCATGATCCCGGACTTCCTATGACCCGCGGCCCGATGCGGTTGCGCGACGGTCTCTATCAATCGTTCGTACGGCTAAGCTGAAATTGGCAAAGCCGACCGCGACTGACAAGCTCGGCCTTTACGTCGAGACTGTGGCCAAAACTTTTCGGCACTCGCACCCGGCGCGGAATCCGGCTCGAACCACGCCCGTCCCGGAGGCCACGCGGCAAGCTTTGCCTTCGGGCGTCGCCCCTCCATGTAGCGGCTCATGATCCGCCTCATCCCCAGCCTGCCCGCTGTCTATGTCATCGCGCGGGGGGTGTGGCCGCTGCCATGGCCGCTCGCGCTCAAGCTCGGCTTGGCCGGCGTTTTACTGGTCGCGTCCCAGTTCCACCTGTGGAGCCGCCTCTCCTCCGGCTCGGTCTTCGCACCGGAGTTTCCCCGCCCGGTGGTGGTCCTGTTCAACTGGGCGTTCGGCGGGATCGCGCTGGCGGCACCTATGCTGCTCGCCCTCGACGCGGCAGCGCTGGCCTCTCTGGTCCTGTCCGGGGGCGGTTGGGTGATCCCCGCCGCCTGGCGCTACACGGTGGCCCTCGTGGCCGCACTCCTGGCGGCGATCGCCGTGTGGCAGGCCGTGCGCGTGCCGCCGTTGAAGGACCTTTCCGTCGCGATCGCGGACCTGCCCCCCGGCTTCGACGGCTACACGATCCTGCACCTGACCGATCTGCACATCAGCCGGCTGTTCCCTGCCGACTGGGCGCGGGCCGTCGTCGCGCGGGCCAACGACCTCGGCACCGACCTGATCGCGGTGACGGGCGACTTCATCGACGGTTCGCTCGCGTCCCGACGGGACGATGTCGAACCCCTGCGCGCCCTGCGGGCGCGGGACGGCGTCTGGGCCGTGCCGGGCAACCACGAGTATTTCTTCGATCACAATTCCTGGATGCGCCACCTCGCGGGGCTGGGGATCGGCATCCTCGCCAACGCCCACACGGTCCTGAACCGCGACGGCGGCGCGCTGGTGCTGGCGGGCGTGACCGACCGCTCGGCACCCGCCACCGGCCACCCGGGACCGGATCTCGAGGCCGCCCTGGCCGGTGCCCCGGCAAGCGCGCCGATCGTGCTGCTGGATCACCAGCCGGCCCGGGCCGCGCGGGCGGCGTCGCGCGGGGTGGCGCTGCAACTCTCCGGCCATACCCACGGCGGCATGATCCGCGGCCTGGACCGGCTGGTGGCGCGCGGCAATGCCGGGTTCGTCTCCGGCGCGTACCGGGTCGGCGCCATGCTGCTCTACGTCAGCAACGGCACCGGGCTGTGGCCCGGCTTCGCCCTCCGCCTCGGTCGCCCATCCGAGCTGACGCGGATCACCTTGCGGCGCGGGTCCTGACGCGGATCCGATCGCGGAAGTCAGCCGATATTCCGGCGCCCCGTCACCCCCCGATCCGCAGCACCTCGGTCCGGTCGCCCGCCTGCGCGAAGGCGGCCGGGTCGGCGCCGGTCATCCAGACCTGGCCGGGCAGGGCGTCGAGGGCCTCGAACAGGCCGGCGCGGCGGCGGGGGTCGAGATGCGCCGCGACCTCGTCGAGCAGGATCATCGGGGCGATGCCGCTCATCGCCCGGACCAGCCGGGCATGGGCCAGGACCAGGCCGATCAGCAGGGCCTTCTGCTCGCCCGTGGAGGCGGTTCCGGCCGGGACGTCCTTGGGGCCGTGGCGGACCACGAGGTCGGTGGTCTGCGGCCCGGTAAGGGTGCGGCCGGCGGCCCGGTCGCGGTTGCGGCCGTTGCGGAGCGCCAGGCGGAAGCGATCCTCCGCCTCGATGGCCGGCCAGACCGCCACGAGGTCGTCGAGATCGCCTTCCAGCCGGATCGACGCCCAGGGGAAAGGCTGCGCGTCGTCCCGGGTCTCGGCGATCAGGCGGTCCAACCGCTCGGCGGTCTCGCGACGGGCCAAGGCCACGGCGACGCCGAGCTCGGCCACCTCCCGTTCCACGGCGTCGAGCCAGCGGCCGTCATCGGGCCGGTCCTCCAGCAGGCGGTTGCGCGAGCGCAGGGCCCGCTCCATAGCCGAGACCCGCGCCCCGTGGCCGGCATCCACCGCCAGGACCAGCCGGTCGAGGAACCGGCGCCGGTCGCCGGCCGCGCCGCGGAACAGCCCGTCGAGATCCGGGGTCAGCCAGACCACCCGGACGAACTCGCTGAACGCCACAGGCGAGGAAGCGGGGGCGCCGTCGATGCGGCAGAGCCGGCTCGTGCGCCCGTCCGGCCCCGGCGGCTCCAGCCCCGTGCCGAGGCGATGCTCGGCGCCGTCCCGGTCGAGGGTGAGCGACACGGCAAAGCCCCCCGGGCCGTCGACGCGCGCCATGGCGGCGAACTCCGCCCGGCGCAGGCCCCGCCCCGGCACGAACAGGGAGATCGCCTCGAGCAAGTTGGTCTTGCCCGCGCCATTCTCGCCGACCAGGGCCACGAAGCGGGCACCGGGATTGAGTTCGAGGTCGGCGTGGTTGCGGAAGTCGCGGGCGATCAACCGGGTGATGCGCTGGGTCGGCCCGCTGGTCTCGATCTCCGCATCGAGAATATCGGTCATCGGTGGATCCGGGGTGCGAGCCGGACGATGCTCACCGCCCCCCTTGGTTCGACCATCCTGTTCAATCGCCTCGTTCTGAGGCGCCCGCATCGGCTCCCCACGCAGAAGGTCGCCAGAATTCTTTGCGCGATCCGCAAGCCTCCCGAGAAGCCGCCGTTGCGCTCCGGCACCTCAGGATGAGTGGCCGGGTTCGGATGAATATTGAGCCGCCGGCCGTTTCGCCAGCAGCCCGGCCTGCTTCAGTTCGGCGCGACGATAAAGGTCAGGCGCCGGCCTCTCCCGGGTCAGCGATACGCGCTGCCAACGCGTCCAGCGCCACGTCGAGCGGTTCGTAGTCTCCGCTCTCGGCACCCTCTCGCCAGGCCGCTCGCAACATCGCGAGATGATCGTCCGCCCGGATCGGCGCCGCGACGCCAGCCGCGGCCGGCTGATCGAGCGAGGCTGCTAGGTCAAGAGCGCGGGCGGATGGTCTCGGCACAGCGAAATCCTACACCCGCATCGGCATCAGCACGTACAGGGCCGGCGCGCCCTCGCGGTCCTGGATCAGGGTCGGCGAACCCGGGTCGGCGAGCTTGAACAGGGCGGTGTCGCCCTCGAGCTGGGCGGTGATGTCGAGCAGGTAGCGGGCGTTGAAGCCGATATCGAGGCCCGCCGCCTCGTAGTCGACGTCGAGCTCCTCCGTGGCGCTGCCCGAGTCCGGATTGTTGACCGAGAGCGCCAAGCGCCCCTCGGCGAGCCCGAGCTTCACGGCGCGCCCACGCTCGGACGAGATCGTCGAGACCCGGTCCACCGCCTTGGCGAAGGCGTCGCGCTCCACGGTCAGCCGCTTGTCGTTGTTGGCCGGGATCACCCGCTGGTAGTCGGGGAAGGTGCCGTCGATCAGCTTGGAGATCAGGGTCAGGCCGCCGGCGAAGCGCAGGCGGATCTTGGCGGGGGACAGGTCGACCGCGACGGTCTCGCCGCCGTCGTCCAAGAGCTTCTGGATCTCGGCCACCGCCTTGCGGGGCACGATCACGCCGGGCATGCCGACGCTGCCCTGCGGGGCCGGGATCTCGACCCGGGCGAGGCGGTGGCCGTCGGTGGCGACCGCGCGCATCACCGGGCCGTTCTCGGTCTCCAGCGTGTGCAGGTAGATGCCGTTGAGATAGTAGCGCGTCTCCTCGGTGGAGATGGCGAATTGCGTCTTGTCGATCAGGCGCTTGAGGTCGGCGCTCGCGATCTCGAAACCGTGCGGCATCTCGCCGGCGGCCAGATCCGGGAAGTCGCCCTCCGGCAGGGCGCCGAGCGCGAAGCGCGAGCGGCCCGAGCGGATCGTCATCTGGCCGGATTCACCACCGGTCTCCAGCGAGACCTGGGCGCCGTCGGGCAGCTTGCGCACGATGTCGTAGATCACGTGCGCCGGCACCGTGGTGGCGCCCGGATCGGCCACGTCGGCCGGCACGCTCTCGGTGACCTCGATGTCGAGGTCGGTCGCGCGCAGCTGCAGGCTCGACCCGTCCGAACGCAAGAGCACGTTCGACAGGATCGGGATCGTGTTGCGGCGCTCGACGACCCGGTGCACGTGGCCGAGCGACCTGAGCAGGGCCGCGCGCTCGACGGTGACTCTCATCGCAGTACTCAAGTGATGTGGGAGGGCGCCGCGGCCGGCATCCCTCACGAAAACAGGCCGATCAGCTTGGCGAAGGGGGCGGGCGAACGCAAGGCCGCCGTCGCGGCATCGCACAGCTACGCCGCCCTCCGATGGGATTCAGGGTTTCCGCCGGGGCCGCCCCGTGCGAAAGCGCCGCGCTTACCGTGACACGGCAAAGGCCGCCTGAGTCCCAACAGATCATGCTGAAGACGAACGAGACCGCGGGCCCGACCGGCGCCGCACCGAGCGCTAGTCCCGGCCGCATTCTGGCCGCGAGCTTCGTCGGCACCGCGATCGAGTTCTTCGATTTCTACATCTACGCCACCGCGACCGCCCTGGTGATCGGCCCGGTCTTCTTTCCGGCCGGCGCCCCCGGGGTGCAGCAGCTCAGCGCCTTCGCGACCTTCGCGATCGCGTTCATCGCGCGGCCGTTCGGGGCGGCCCTGTTCGGGCATTTCGGCGACCGGGTCGGCCGCAAGGCGACCCTGGTGGCGTCGCTGCTGATCATGGGCCTGTCCACCGTCCTGATCGGCTGCCTGCCGACCTACGCCACGGCCGGCTGGTGGGCGCCTGCCGCCCTGTGCATCCTGCGCTGCGGCCAGGGCATCGGCTTCGGCGGCGAGTGGGGCGGGGCGGCCCTGCTGGCGGTGGAGAACGCGCCGCCGGGCAAGCGCGCCTGGTACGGCATCTTCCCGCAGCTCGGCGCGCCGGTGGGCTTCATCCTGGCCAATCTCGGCTTCCTGTGCCTGAGCTTCGGCCTGTCGCCCGAGAGTTTTCAAGCCTGGGGCTGGCGGCTTCCGTTCCTGGCCTCGGCCGCCCTGGTCGGCGTCGGGCTCTATGTCCGCCTGAAGCTCACCGAGACGCCCGCCTTCAAGGCGGCGCTCACTGAGACGAAGCCCGAGCGCGTGCCCTTCGCCACGATGCTGACCCAGCACGGGGGCGCGGTCCTGATCGGCACCTTCGCCATGGTGGCGGTCTACGCGGTGTTCTACCTCTCGACGGTGTTCGCCCTCGGCTACGGCACCGGGACGCTGGGCTACACCCGGCCGACCTTCCTGCTGTTCGAGTGCATCGCGGTCTGCTTCATGGCCCTCGGGACCGTGATCTCGGGCGCGGCCGCCGACCGCTTCGGGCGCAAGCCGGTTCTGCTCTCCGGCATGGCTGCGGTGTTCGCCCTCGGCTTCCTGATGGGGCCGATGCTCGGGAACGCGGCCGCTGCCGGGACCTGGCCGCCGGTGCTCAGCTTCCTCTGCCTCAGCCTGCTGGCGATGGGCTGGGTGTTCGGCCCCATGGGCGCGGTTCTGCCGGAGCTGTTCCCGACTCGGGTCCGCTACACGGGCGCCTCGGTGACCTACAACCTCGCCGGGATCCTGGGCGCCTCGGGCGCGCCCTACATCGTCCAGGAGCTGGCCTCCTATGGCGGCATCGGGTTCGTCGGCTTCTATCTCGCGGCTGCGGCTGTGCTGAGCTTCGTCGCCGTGCTCGCCATGCGGGAATCGGCGTACGACTGACGGGTCCGCTTGTCAGGCGCGGGCTTGAGCCGCCGGCTCGTAGCGGCCGAGGAACCGGGTCCGGTCCCACAGCTCGATCGCCGCGTCGGCGACCATGGCCCGGGCGCGGCGGCGCGCCTGCGTGTCGTCCTCGGCCGGCACGATCTCGGCCGAGAAGACAAGGCCGGCTCGGTCGAGCGTGAACGCGCGGTAGGCGCGGTTTCGCTGGGCGGTCTGGGCATCCAGGTTGAGCATCGGGTCCTCCTCGGGCCCCGAGCTTTCCGGCATGCGGTTAACCGTCCGTAAACGCCGGCCTTCAGGTCCGCTTGTCCAGCGGGCGTCCGAGGAGGCGCGCGAACTCGGCCTCGATCTCCTCCACGGAGAACGGGTTGCCGGCCGCCTTCGGCTCCGGCCGCGGTGCCGGCGGGGGCGCGGGAGGCGTCGCCGGCGAGGCGACCTTCGGCACGGGCGGCGGGGGCGGGGGCGCCACAGGCGATGCCGGCGCCGACGGCCGGGGAGGCTCCTGGGCCACCGGAGGCTCCGGGGCGGGCGCGACGACCGGCGGCTCGGGCGCTGCAGCCGGCGAGGGCGCCGGCTCGCGGGGCGGCGGCGCAGGCGGGACCGGCGGCGTAGCGGCGGCCATGGTCGCGGCCACCGGGTCGACCACCGGCCCGGGCGCCGGGGCAGCAGCCTGCGGGGCGGGCGTTACGGCGGAGGTCGGGCGCGACAGGGCGGCCTGGAGCTGCTTGGCCATGTCGGACAGCACCGCCGGATCGACCGAACGGCGCTCGGACGGGACGGTCAGGCTCGGCGCAGTCCGGACGGGCTCCTCGCGCTCGGGGGCGGGCTCCGGCTTGCGCTCCGAGGCGGGATTGGGCCGCGGGTCGGCCAGCGGCGGCGCGGTGCGGCTCAAGATCCGCCGAGGCGAGAGTGTTTCCCGGAGCGGCGGGGCAAGGGGGGGCGGGGCAGGCGCTGGCGCCTCGGTGGAGCGGGGTTGCAGGACCACGGGGGTCGAGACCTCCTGGCCGGGCTCGTCGCCCCCGAGCAGGCTGACGTCGAGCGGGAATGTCACCGGCGGCGCGGCGGCCGAGCGCGGGACCGGCGGCGGCACGACCACCGGCATCTCGAAGCCCGGATCGAACAGCGGCTCGGAGCGGCGACCGGCGATCTCGGCCAGGGCCCGGGGCGGCTCGGCCAGGCGTCCGCCCTGCGCCAGCGGATCCGGCAGCGGCTCGGCCATGGGCTCGGCCCCCGCATCGGCGCGCAGGGCGGCCTCGGGGAGGGGGCGCTGGGTGCGCTGGATGTTGCGCTCGACCACCACATCGTTCGGGCCGCCTACGAGGAGCAGGTGCTCGACATTGTCCCGGCGCAGCAGGATCAGCTGCCGGGCCCGGTCGAGCTCGTACACGTCAACGATGCCGAGCCGGGGCTGGCGCCCACGGGCGGGGGTGCGCCCGGGCAGCGTCAGGCTGCGTCCGGTCAGGCGCCGCACCGTGAACACGATCGCGGCCAACGCCGTGAAGATGACGGCGAAGATCACGACATACTGGACGATGGGGGAGCCCTCAGAACCGAACACGGATTGCAGCCATGGCAAGGTTACGCACTCGCACGTTCCGGCCGCCGCGGGGCCGCGCCCGGCACGAGCCTCGCTCATACCACGCCGCCGGCCCCGCCAGGCAAACGACGTTAAGACTTCGTTAACAGGCCCTTAAGTTTAGCGCTATCAAGACAAGAGGTTGTGAAGGACCTCCCCGGGCTATCCCCAGGAAGGTCACAGGCCGACCGCGGGACAGCCGTCGGAAGGCATAGCGGCAGCGGCGGCACTTAACGGTGCGTTAACCATGCAGGCGGCAGATTTTGCCGAGCCCGCCCGATCCCGCGCGGCGTCGCGAGACCGGAGTCGACCGTGGCCCTGACCGACCTGCCGATCCTGGGGATGCTGCGCACCCGGATGCAGTGGGCCCAGGCGCGCCAGGGTCTGATCGCCGAGAACGTGGCCAACGCCGACATGCCGGGCTTCAAGCCCCGCGACCTGGCGGACCTGCGCTTCGACCGGGCGACCGGAACAGCGGTTTCCGCCTCACCCGGCCTGGCGCTGACAAGCCCGGCCCATATCGCGCCGCCCGGCCAGTCCGAGGCCGGGGCCGATGCCAAGGGCGCCAAGCGCTTCGAGGTCCGTCCGAGCGGCAACGCGGTCAACCTCGAGGACGAGATGATGAAGGCCGGCGACAACCAGTCCGACTACCAGCTCGCCGCCTCGCTCTACCAGCACAGCCTGACCACCCTGAAGATCGCCATCGGCAAGAGCTGACCTTTCGGACGCAGATCGATCGGACGTGTTGTCGAAGCGCGCGGCGGAAAAGGGGCCCTGAGCCATGGAATTCAGCAAGTCGCTCACCGTCGCGGCCGCCGGCCTCAAGGCGCAATCGGGCCGGATGCGGATCATCGCCGAGAACATCGCCAACGCGGATTCCGCTCCGGCCTCGGCCGGCGCCGAGCCCTACCGCCGCAAGATCCCGTCCTTCACCAGCCACATGGATCCGGAGACCGGAGCCAAGCTGGTGGAGGCCGGCCGGGTCCGGCGCGACCCGTCCGCGTTCCGGACCAAGTACGAGCCCGGCAACCCCGCGGCCAACGCCCGGGGCGAAGTGCAGATGCCCAACGTCAACGCGCTGATCGAGAACATGGATCTGCGCGAGGCCCAGCGCTCCTACGAGGCGAATCTCAACATGGTGACGTCCACGCGCAAGATGCTGTCGCAGACGCTGTCGATCCTCAAGTGAGCGCGCACGTGAACGCGAAGGAAGCCTGATCGATGGCGACGAGCAATTTCGCGGCGGGTGCCTACGCGGCCGTCCAGGGCATGGCCAACGGCCGGCCCGCTCCAAAAGTCCAGTCGACCGGCGAGACCGGCGGCGACTTCATGCAGCTCCTCGGCAACGCCCTGGACAATGTCGGCGATGCCGGGCGGCGGGCCGACGGCCAGGCGTTCTCGGCCGCCGCCGGCAAGGCCAACGTCGTCGACGTGGTCACGGCGGTGGCTGAGAGCGAGACCGCCCTGCAGACCATGGTGGCGGTGCGCGACCGCATGATCTCTGCCTACGAAGAGATCATGCGGATGCAGATTTAAGCATGCCCCGGCCGGATCCCGGATTTCCCCTGCCTGCCCTTTGAGCAAGACGCCCCAATGACCGGCCTCGCCATCCTCGATGTCGCCCGCGACGGCATCTTCGTCTTCCTCAAGGTCGCCGGGCCCCTGATGCTGGTCGCGCTCGCGGTGGGGCTGATCGTGTCGCTGATCCAGGCGCTCACGCAGGTCCAGGAACAGACCCTGATCTACGTGCCCAAAATCGTGGCGGTGTTCGCCACTCTCCTCCTGATGCTGCCCTTCATCGGCGACGCCATGGCCGGCTACATGACCCGCATCGCCGCCCGCATCGCGACGGGCGGGTGATGGCGTCCTGCGGCGCGACAGGAGCGGCGCGCCCGTGCCATAGGGGCGGCGATGAACCTGCTCCTGCCCGGCATCGCCTCGGCCTATCTGATCACCTTCGCCCGGGTCGGCACGCTGATCATGCTGATGCCGGGCGTCGGCGAGCAGATGGTGTCGCCGCGTCTGCGGCTGGCCTTCGCGCTGCTGACCGCGCTGGTGCTGTTCCCGACCGTGCGCCCGCTGCTCGGCGGCACCGAGGGCCTGGCCGGTCCCCGGCTGATCGGGCTGCTGTTCGCCGAGACGATCGTCGGGCTGGTGCTCGGCCTGTCGGTCCGGATGGTGCTGGCCGCCCTGCAGACCGCCGGGCTGATCATCTCGCAGCAGCTCGGCTTGGCCTATGCCATGTCGGTGGATCCGAGCATGGGCGGGCAGCAGGCGGCGCTCGGCAACTTCCTCTCGCTGCTGGGCGTCACGCTGATCTTCGCCGCCGACCTGCACCATCTCGCCATCGAGGGCTTGGCGCAGAGCTACGTGGTGCTGCCCCCGGACGGGGTGCCGGCCTTCTCGGACGCGCTGATGCTGGCGCTGAAGGCGCTCACCCGCGGCTTCACCCTGGCGGTGCAGATCTCCGGGCCGTTCATCGCCTTCGGCCTGCTGTTCAACCTCGGGCTCGGGGTGCTGTCGCGGCTGATGCCGCAATTGCAGGTGTTCTTCCTGGCGGTCCCGGCCTCGGTGCTCATCGGCATGCTGATCCTGATGGGCTCGCTCGGCATCATGATGGGCGTTTTTCTGGACGATCTCGGCCGGTATCTCGGCGAGTTCGTCGGGCGCTGAGCGTCCACACGCACTGAGGTCGAGCGGAAAACATGGCCGAGGGCGCGGAGCAGGAAGACAAGACGGAGGAGCCGACCCAGCGGCGGCTCGATCAGGCGATCGAGCGCGGCGACGTCGCGACCAGCGCCGAGATCAACACCTTCGCGATCCTCGGCGCCTTCACGCTGGCCCTGCTGATCGCGGCGCCCACCATCGCCCAGAACCTGACTCAGGGCCTGAAAGCCTTTCTCGCCAACGCCCACACCCTGCCGGACGACGCCACCGCCATGAAGCAGGCGGCGACCCGGGGCCTCTGGCTGTGGCTCGAGGCCGTGGCGGTGCCGGTCGGGATGGCGGCGGTGGCCGGCCTCGCCGCCGGCCTGCTCCAGCACCCGCTGGTGCTCACCACCGAAACCCTGATGCCGAAATTCGATCGGATCTCGCCGATGGCCGGGGTCAAGCGGCTGATGGGGATCGAGGCCCTGTTCCAGTTCGGCAAGGGCCTCGCCAAGATCAGCGCGGTCGGCATCGTCGGCGCGGTCCTACTCTGGAACGACCGCGACCGGCTCGAGGTGTTCGCGAAGCTCGATCCGGTCGGGTGCCTGCCGGCGCTCTTCTCGCTCAGCCTGCGGCTGCTCGCCGGCATGCTGTGCATGCACTTGGCGATCACGCTGGGCGACGCGCTCTACGCGCGGTTCCGCTGGCGCAAGCGCCACCGCATGTCGAAGGAGGAGATGAAGCAGGAGATGAAGGAGGCGGACGGCAATCCGGAGGTCAAGGGCCGCATGAAGCAGCTCCGCATGGCCCGGGTGAAGAAGCGGATGATGGCCGCCGTTCCGACCGCCACCGTGGTGGTGACCAACCCGACCCACTACGCGGTGGCTTTGCGCTACGAGACCGGCATGGCCGCGCCGATTTGCGTCGCCAAGGGCGTCGATGCCCTGGCCCTGCGGATCCGCACCGTGGCGGCCGAGCACGGCGTCGCGGTGATCGAGAACCCGCCGCTCGCCCGCGCCCTGCACGCCACCGTGGAGATCGACCGCGAGATCCCGGCCGAGCATTACCGGGCGGTGGCGGAAGTCATCGGCTTCGTCCTGCGCCTGCGGCGAAGGGCGGCGTAGAGCTGGCGCCGCCAGACCTGCGCCGCCCGGTTTCAAGGCGCTAAGATCTCCACCCGGAGAAGGAGCCGACGCGAAGGATCAGAGGAGTGGTCGGCGGCAAGCCGCGCTCACCGTGCGTCCCTTGCTTTTGTATCCTACAGTTCGGTGCATGCCTGCCACCTGTCAGGGGGCCGCGTGATCCATCCTTTTCAGACCGAGCCACATTTCGAAGTCGCTATAAAGCTCATCAAATGTCACCAGGACCAGCATGAAGCTGTCGGCCTTGACCTTGTTGCGCCGCCACTCCCACCGGTCCTTGCGGACCGAGGTCGACAGAGAGGTGGAGCGTCCGATGACAAGCACGCCCACGATATTCGGCCGCTCGCCACCGAAGGCATCCACGTAATCGGCGGTCTTCCGGTAGTGATCGAGCGCCCAAGTCCAGTCGACGACTTGGCTGAACCCCTTCTCGAATGCGCGCGCCCACGTATCGATACCGCGCTCGCTCGCTTCGAACATATGCCGATCGGATGCGCCTTCGAACTCGATCAGGCAGATATTGTCAGTCCCGGCGCGGCGGACGGTAAGATCGGTCCGGAAATGGGGGAGGATCCGGAACTCGCGCCTGATCAGATCGCCGACGCCCAAGCGGGCGTTGTATTTCCCCATCATGGCGCAGAGATTGGGCCAGGTCTTGAAATTGGCGAGGACCTGATCGCGCTCGGCGAGATCGGCGTTGGTGTCGAGGAGAATCTTGAATTCCGCGAGTTCGGCCTCCGCGTCCGTCAGATTGAAGACGTGGACGTCGAAAGAGGGCTTCGCCATCAGTCTCGGGCTACAACCGAGGTGATGACGATCGCGTCGCCCTCGTTCTCGAAGAGCACCCGCAGATCGCCGGCAGGCGCGACGAAGGCGTTGTCGACCCCGACGATCTTCCTGACCTTCGCCGCGTCGAGCACGCTCGCCTTGATCGTCGCCAGCGCAGCGTCGGCCTTGGCCTTGTCGAATGGGTGCAGCGACGCAATCATGTTCGCCGCCCTGTTGCTGACGCGCACGCATGGGCTGCCTGAGCCCATTTCCTGTCGCCGTGCCGTGGCCATCGCCGACTCCCCTGTCCTCGATCGGCAAACGCAATATGGGGTCTGCCGAGACGGCCGTCCATCGCGCCGGCGTGCCACTCCGTATCCGAAGGCGCGGAAAAGCCACGCTTCCTCCACCTTTTTTCGCGAGGCTGCATCAAGGCTTGGCGCGACGCGAACGGCGCGACGAGAGTGATGCCGTGCTGCCCGAGCCCTGCTATGGCCGGCGGGCCTAACCGGGTGATTGTTCTGGAATGATGCCGATGGCCGACGTCACTGGACCTCCGGCGCCCGCGACGGGCACGCAGATCGCGGGTACTCATGGGAACGGCGCGATCGACCGCTCGGAGCAGCCGGGCCGGGTCGGGCTGCTGCTCGTGCTCGCGGGCCTTCTGGTCGGGGCCGCGATCGGCCTGTCCTTCGTGGCCAACGAGCAGGCCCAGTCGCTGATCGTCTGGCTGCTCGCCCTGCTGGCGATGGCCGGCGTGTTCTTCCTGTTCGCGCTCGCCATCGGGGCGCTGCAGCTCAGCGGCACCGCCACCCGGGACGACATCACCAAGGGCATCGTCGACGCCTCGCCGGACGGGGCGCTGGTGGTCGAGGATGGCGGCCGGCTGATCTACGCCAACGAGGCGTATCTGCGTGTGGCCGGCGGCGACGCGTTCTCGAACCTCGTGCCGGTGGAGCGCATCCTGGTCGGCTCGCCGGAGGTTTCGGAGGCGGTCTACCGCCTGTCGCAGGCCTCGCGCGATGGACGCGCGCACACCGAAGAAATCCGGATGTCGCCGCCGCTCGGACCGCAGGCGCACGAGCGCGGCTTCGGCTGGTACCGGGTCTCGGTGCGTCCCCTGGCGCGCCCGCGCCGGGCCGCCTCGCTCTGGACGGTGGCCGACATCACCGCCGAGCGCGAGCGCCAGGAGAACGTCTTCCAGGAGCTCCAGCACGCGATCGACTATCTCGACCACGCCCCGGCGGGCTTCCTGTCGATCGATCCGGCCGGCGCGATCGTCTACATGAACGCGACGCTGGCGGCCTGGCTCGGCTACGACCTGGCGAGCGTCGGCCCCGGCGGCCCGCACCTCACCGAGATCGCCCCGGAAGCCGACGTCCTGGTCCGCACCGCCGGCCTGCCCGGCGAGGTCCGCACCGACCGGTTCGACCTCGACCTGCGCCGCCGCAACGGCCACACCCTGCCGGTGCGGCTCTACCACCGCGTCGCCTTCGGCAAGGACGGCAAGCCCGGCTCGTCGCGGACCTTCGTCATCAACCGCTCGGCCGGGGCCGAGACCGACGAGCCGCAGCGCGCCGCCGAGGTGCGGCTCGCCCGGTTCCTCAACAATTCCCCGATCGCCATCGCGACCCTCGACCGGTCCGGGCGGATCGCCCGGGCCAACACCTCGTTCACCCGCCTGTTCGGCACGGTGCCGCGCCAGGCCGACGAGGGCGGCCCGGAGGGGGAGGGCAATCAGGGCGCCGAGCCCAACGTCGCCGACTCGGTGGTCGATCGCGCCTCCCTGGAGGCCGGCCTCGCCCGGGCCGCCAGCGGCCTGTCCGATCCGGAGCCGATCGAGGTCCAGCTCAGCGGCCCGGGCGGGCGCTCGGCGCGGCTCTGGCTCAGCCCGGCCGACAGCAGCGACGCGACCCAGAAGGCCGACGAGGCCGAGCGCGTCATCCTGTACGCCCTCGACACCACGGCGCAGCGGCAGCTGGAACAGCAGGTCGCCCAGGCTCAGAAGATGAACGCGGTCGGCCAGCTCGCCGGCGGCATCGCGCACGACTTCAACAACGTCCTTCAGGCGATCATCGGCTATTCGGACCTGCTGCTGGCGAGCCACCGGCCGACCGATCCGGCCTTCCAGGACATCATGCAGATCAAGCAGAACGCCAACCGGGCGGCGGGCCTCGTCCGCCAGCTCCTGGCGTTCTCCCGCCGCCAGACCCTGCGTCCGGAGGTGATGAATGTCGGGGAGGGGCTCTCGGAGCTGACCCTGCTGCTCAAGCGGCTCTTGGGCGAGCGCGTCGCCCTGGAGCTGAAGCACGGCCGGGACGTCTGGCCGGTGAAGGCCGACGTCAACCAGTTCGAGCAGGTGATCGTGAACCTCGCGGTCAACGCCCGCGACGCGATGCCGGACGGCGGCAAGCTGATGATCCGCACCGAGAACGTGACCGATCCGGGCCCGGCCGCGACCGTGGACGGGCGGGGCGGCGCACCCGCGGGCGACCACGTGCTCATCGAGGTGCGCGACACCGGCCAGGGCATCCCCGCCGAGCTGATGGAGAAGATCTTCGAGCCGTTCTTCACCACCAAGGAGATCGGCAAGGGCACCGGCCTCGGGCTCTCGACGGTGTTCGGCATCGTCAAGCAATCCGGCGGCACCATCGACGTGCAGTCGAAGATCGGGGAGGGGACCGCCTTCCGCATCTACCTGCCTCGGCACATCCCGGTGGCGGAGCCGGAAGAGACCGCGCCCGCGATCCCGGCCCTGCCGCGGGCCGACATGCCGGCCTCCGCGCGCACCGCATCGGAGCCGGCGAAGCCGAATGAGCAGGGCGACACCCAGAAAACCCCGGCCGCGGAGAAGCCCGCGCCGCGCAAGCCCGCGGCCGACCATACCGGGCAGGGGACCATCCTGCTGGTTGAGGACGAGGATCCCGTCCGGGCGGTCAACAGCCGGGCGCTCTCGGCCCGCGGCTACACGGTGCTGGAGGCTGCTTCCGGCCTGGAGGCTCTGGCGATCGTGCGCGAGGGCAGCCAGCCGATCGACCTCGTCGTCTCCGATGTCGTTATGCCCGAGATGGACGGCCCGACCCTGCTGCGCGAAGTCCGCAAGCACCAGCCCGACCTGAAGGTGATCTTCGTTTCCGGGTACGCCGAGGACGCGTTCCGCAAGAACCTGCCCGAGGGCGAGGCCTTCAACTTCCTACCGAAGCCCTTCAGCCTGAAGCAGCTGGTCGAGACCGTGAAGAAGACCATGGCCGCCGACTGACACGGCATCGGCCTCGACCCGGTGGAGAACCTGCGCGCCGCCCCGTTCGGGCGGCGTTCTCGTGTTCGGCACCCTTGCTGAAATAGAACAAAACAGGTACACAGACGCGGTGTTGACGCGCGTTGTGAATGGCGCGCAACCCCTTCATAAGGAGCCCGCCAGATGGCCCAGCCTGCATTGAAAGTGGTCGACATGCCCCCGGTGGACAAGGACAAGTCCAAGGCGATCGACGCCGCCCTGTCCCAGATCGAGCGCGCCTTCGGCAAGGGCTCGATCATGCGTCTGGGCAAGAACGACAAGGTGCAGGAGGTCGAGACGATCTCCACCGGCTCGCTCGGCCTCGACATCGCCCTCGGCGTCGGCGGCCTGCCCCGCGGCCGGGTCGTGGAGATCTACGGCCCCGAATCCTCCGGCAAGACCACCCTGGCGCTGCACACCATCGCCGAGGCCCAGAAGAAGGGCGGCGTCTGCGCCTTCGTGGATGCCGAGCACGCTCTCGATCCGGTCTATGCCCGCAAGCTCGGCGTCAATCTCGACGACCTGCTGATCTCGCAGCCCGACACCGGCGAGCAGGCCCTGGAGATCACCGACACGCTGGTGCGCTCCGGCGCCATCGACGTGCTGGTGGTCGATTCGGTCGCGGCGCTCACACCGCGGGCCGAGATCGAGGGTGAGATGGGCGAGAGCCAGCCCGGCCTTCAGGCCCGCCTGATGAGCCAGGCGCTGCGCAAGCTCACCGGCTCGATCTCGCGCTCGAACTGCATGGTCATCTTCATCAACCAGATCCGGATGAAGATCGGTGTGATGTACGGCAGCCCCGAGACCACGACGGGCGGCAACGCACTGAAGTTCTACGCGTCGGTGCGCCTCGACATCCGCCGGATCTCGACCCTGAAGGACCGCGACGAGGCGATCGGCAACCAAGTCCGCGTCAAGGTCGTGAAGAACAAGGTCGCGCCGCCGTTCAAGCAGGTCGAGTTCGACATCATGTTCGGCGAGGGCGTGTCGAAGGTCGGCGAGCTGATCGACCTCGGCGTGAAGGCCGGTATCGTCGAGAAGTCCGGCGCCTGGTTCTCCTACAACAGCCAGCGCCTCGGCCAGGGTCGCGAGAACTCGAAGGGCTTCCTGCGGGACAACCCCGAGATCGCCGGCAAGATCGAAGCCTCGATCCGCCAGAATTCCGGCCTCGTGGCCGAGAAGATCCTGGAGAACGCCGCCCCGACCGCGGACGATCTCGACGAGGGCGAGGCTTAGGGGCTTCGGCTCATCGCGGGTTTCCAAAGGGCTCAAAGCCCTTTGGCAGGGTTCGGGACAGCGTCCTGATACGTCGGGCGAAGCCAGACAGCAGGGCCTTGCTCCGAACCCGCAAAGGTCGCCGACCTGTTAAAATAACGACACTCTCGGGTTCGACCTGAACGCACCGCGTTCGCGTCCCGACTCACCTGAGAAACGACAACGCCCGGCACGAACCCGGCCCAATAAGGGTCGAACTTCGTCCGGGCGTTCGTCGTTCTGGAGGTCGTGACGATAGAGAAGGCACCGTGAACGGTGAACCAACCCTCGATCTGAAGACACCCAGCTACGTTGAGGCGGACGCGGAAAGCCGCAGCCGCCGTTTCCCTTATGTCAGGCGGCTTCGCCGGTCTCGGCGACCGCGGCAGCCTGGTCCTCGACCAGCTTCCAGGTCTTGGTCTTCGAGAAGGGACGGCACTCCTCGATAAACACCGTCTGCCCGACCTTGGCGACATTCGCCTCATCATGAGCATGGTAATTCTTCGAACGGCGCACGGTCTTCTTCATCACCGGGTGCGTGAAGCGACGCTCCACCTTCACCACGATGGTCTTCTCGCCCTTGTCGCTGACGACGGTGCCCTGCAGGACGCGCTTCGGCATGGTGTTCTCCTAAGCCCTTTTCGTCAGCTCTTGGCACCCTGCAGCGTCTTCGAACGCTGCAGGGTGCGGACGCGGGCGATGTCGCGACGGACCTCACGGACGCGGGCGACGTTCTCGAGTTGGCCGGTGGCCCCCTGGAAGCGCAGGTTGAACTGCTCCTTCTTGAGGTTCAGCAACTCGTCATTCAGCTGATCCGGCGACAACGCCTTCAGATCAGACACTCTCTGGGTCGACTTCACGATAGCCTCCGTTCAGTCGGCGATGCGTTGGACGACCCGCGTGCGGATCGGGAGCTTGGCGGCGCCGAGGCGCAGGGCCTCCTTGGCGATGTCCTCGGCAACGCCGTCGACCTCGAACATGATCCGACCCGGATGGACACGGGCGGCCCAGTAATCCGGGGCGCCCTTGCCCGAGCCCATACGGACTTCGGTCGGCTTCGAGGAGACCGGCACGTCCGGGAACACCCGGATCCAGACGCGGCCCTGGCGCTTCATCTCGCGGGTGATCGCGCGGCGAGCCGCCTCGATCTGCCGGGCGGTGACACGCTCGGGCTCCACCGCCTTCAGGCCGAACTGGCCGAAGTTCAGCTCGAAGCCGCCCTTGGCCGCACCGTGGATGCGGCCCTTGAACTGCTTACGGAAGCGAGTCTTTTTCGGTTGCAGCATGGCTTCCTACCTTACGCGTGCTCGCGCTCGCGGCGTCCGCGCTCGCGGCCGCCCTCGCCATCGCGCTCACGGCGTCCGCCGGAGCGGCCGCCCTCTTCCTGGGCCTTCTTGTCCTGGGCCATCGGGTCGTGCTCAAGGATCTCGCCCTTGAACACCCACACCTTGATGCCGCAGGTGCCGTAGGTCGTGAACGCCGTGGCGGTGCCGTAATCCACGTCCGCACGCAGGGTGTGCAGCGGGACCCGACCCTCGCGATACCATTCCTGGCGGGCGATCTCGGCGCCGCCGAGGCGGCCCGAGCAGTTGATGCGGATGCCCTCGGCACCGAGACGCATCGCCGACTGCACGGCGCGCTTCATGGCGCGACGGAAGGCGACGCGGCGCTCGAGCTGCTGAGCGATCGAGTCGGCCACCAGGGTGGCGTCGATCTCGGGCTTGCGCACCTCGACGATGTTGATCGTCACGTCGGCCTTGGTCATCGTGCCGACGAGCTTGCGCAGCTTCTCGATATCCGCGCCCTTCTTGCCGATCACTACGCCCGGACGGCCCGAGTGGATGGTGACGCGGCACTTCCGGTGCGGACGCTCGATAACGATCTTCGAGACGGCGGCCTGCTTCAGCTGCTTCATGAGGGCGGCGCGGATTGCGACGTCCTCGTGCATCAGCTTGGCGTACTCGCCCTTGCCGGCGAACCAGCGGGAGTCCCAGGTCCGGTTGATACCGAGACGGAGACCGATCGGATTGACTTTCTGGCCCATGAGATCCTCCTTAAGCCGCTTCGGCCTGGCGGACTTCGCGAACCACGATGGTCAGGTTCGAGAAGGGCTTCAGGATGCGCGCACCACGGCCGCGGGCGCGGGCGTGGAAGCGCTTGAGCACGAGGGCCTTGCCCACGAACGCCTGGGAGACGACGAGATCGTCGACATCCAGATCGTGGTTGTTCTCGGCATTGGCGATCGCGCTCTCAAGGCACTTCTTGACCTCGGTCGAGATGCGCTTGCGGGAGAACTCCAGGTCGGCCAGTGCGGTGTCGACCTTCTTGCCGCGGATCATCTGCGCCACGAGGTTGAGCTTCTGCGGGCTGACGCGCAGCATGCGCGCGACCGCCTTGGCCTCGTTCTCGGGGAGCGCGCGGGGGGTGGCTTGCTTGCCCATCTCAGCGCCTCTTCGCCTTCTTGTCGGCCGCGTGCCCGTGGAAGGTGCGGGTCGGCGAGAACTCGCCGAACTTGTGCCCCACCATCTCCTCGGAGACGTAGACCGGGATGTGCTTCTGCCCGTTGTGCACACCGAAGGTGAGCCCGACGAACTGCGGGAGAATCGTGGAGCGGCGGCTCCAGATCTTGATGACCTCCGAGCGCGAGGAGCCCCGCGCCGCTTCGGCCTTCTTGAAGAGGTAGCCGTCGACGAACGGCCCCTTCCAGAGAGAGCGTGCCATAGCGATTACTTCTTGCGGTTGTGGCGGCTGGACAGGATGAACACGTCGGTCCGCTTGTTGGACCGGGTCTTCTTCCCCTTGGTGGGCACGCCCCAGGGCGTGACCGGGTTGCGGCCGCCCGAGGTACGGCCCTCGCCGCCGCCGTGCGGGTGATCCACCGGGTTCATGGCCACGCCGCGGTTATGCGGGCGCTTGCCGAGCCACCGGTTGCGCCCGGCCTTGCCGAGCGAGATGTTCATGTGGTCGGGGTTCGAGACCGCACCGACGGTCGCGAAGCACTGACCGTGCACGAGGCGCTGCTCGCCCGAGTTCAGGCGCAGCGTCACGTAGCCCTGGTCGCGCCCGACGATCTGGGCGTAGTTCCCGGCCGAGCGGGCGATCGCGCCGCCCTTGCCGATCTTCAGCTCGACGTTGTGGACGATCGTGCCCACCGGCATTGAGCCGACCGGACCGGCATTGCCCGGCTTGATGTCGACGTTCTCGCCGGTCACCACCTTGTCACCCGGCTGCAGGCGCTGCGGAGCCAGGATGTAGCTCTGCTTCCCGTCGGGGAAGTTGATCAGGGCGATGAAGGCCGTGCGGTTCGGATCGTACTCGATCCGCTCGACGGTCGCGGCGACGCCCGGCTGCTCGCGGCGCTTGAAGTCCACGTTGCGCAGCACGCGCTTGTGACCACCGCCGCGGAAGCGGACGGTGATGCGGCCGAGATTGTTCCTGCCGCCGGAGGAGCTCTTGCCCTCCGTCAGCGCCTTCACCGGCTTGCCCTTGTAGAGCTCACGGCGGTCGACGAGCACGAGCTGGCGCAGGCTCGGCGTGACCGGTTTGAATGTCTTCAAGGCCATCGGCTTGGATCCCTAAAACCCGTCCTCAGAGCCCGGTCGTGACGTCGATCGTGTGGCCCTCGGCCAGGGTGACGATCGCCTTCTTCACGTCGGAGCGCTGCCCGCGGAGACCGCGGAAAATCTTCTTCTTGCCCTTGGTCACGAGGGTGTTCACCGCCGTGACCTTGACGTCGAACAGCTTCTCGACCGCCTCCTTGATCTGAGGCTTGGTCGCCTTGGGGCCGACCCGGAAGACGACCTTGTTCTGCTCGGTCAGGTTCGTCGCCTTCTCGGTGATGACCGGGGAGACGATGATGTCGTAGTGGCGCGGATCGGCACTCATTTGAAACGCTCCTCCAGCGCGTCGACGGCGGCCTTCGTCAGGACGAGCGTGTCGCGGCGCAGGATGTCGTAGACGTTGATCCCCTGCACGGGAAGCACGTCGATCTGCGGGATGGCACGCGCAGCGCGGCCGAAATTCACGTCGACCTCGGCACCGCCGATGATCAGCGCGTTCGAGAGGCCCATCTTGCCGAAGCGCTCGATGAGACCCTTGGTCTTGTGATCCTCGATCTTGATGTCGTCGACGACGATCAGGGTCGAGGCCTTGGCCTTGGCCGACAGGGCGTGGCGCAGGGCGAGCGCACGGACCTTCTTGGGAAGGTCGTGGCCGTGGTCGCGCACGACCGGGCCGAAGGCGCGTCCACCGCCGCGGAACTGCGGAGCGGAGGCAGCGCCGTGACGGGCGTTGCCGGTGCCCTTCTGCTTGTACAGCTTCTTGCGGGTCCGGTTCACGTCCGAGCGGTTCTTCACGGCGTGGGTACCGGCGCGCCGCTTGGCGAGCTGCCAGCGGACCATGCGCTGAAGGAGGTCTGCCCGCGGCTCAAGGCCGAAGATGTCCTCGTTCAGCTCGACCGAGCCGGCGCCGGCGCCGTCGAGAGTGGTGATATCGAGCTTCATCAGGCGGTCTCCTCAGCCGCAGGGGCCTCGGGGGCAGTCTGGGCGGACTCGGTGGAAGCACCGTTCTCACGGAACTTGCCCGGCAGCGGCACGTCGGCGGGGAGCTTGCGCTTCACCGCGTCGCGGATCTGGATCCAGCCGCCGGCGACACCCGGAACCGCGCCCTCGACCAAGATCAGGCCGCGCTCCGGATCGGTGCGCACGACGCGCAGGTTCTGCGTGGTGACACGCTCGACACCGAGGTGACCCGGCATCTTCTTGTTCTTGAAGGTCTTGCCCGGGTCCTGACGGCCGCCGGTCGAACCGATCGAACGGTGCGAGATCGACACGCCGTGGGTGGCGCGCAGACCGCCGAAGTTCCAGCGCTTGATACCGCCGGCGAAGCCCTTACCCGTGGTCGTGCCCGTCACGTCGACGAACTGGCCCGGAATGAAGTGATCGGCCGTGATCTCGGCGCCGACCGGGATCAGCGCGTCCTCGGACACGCGGAACTCGGCGAGCTTCTTCTTCGGCTCGACCTTGGCGACCGCGAAGCGACCGCGCTCGGCCGCCGACACGTTCTTCACCTTGGCCTTGCCGACGCCGACCTGGAGGGCGACGTAGCCATTCTTCTCGACGGTGCGGTGGGCCACCACCTGGCACTGATCGATCTTAAGCACTGTGACGGGGACATGCTCCCCCGCGTCTGTGAAGACGCGGGTCATGCCGACCTTCTGTGCGATGACGCCTGAGCGCATAGGTCTCTCCCTCGCGCGATGAAACGGTAAGCTCTAAGTCCCTGCGGGACTCAGAGCTTGATCTCCACGTCCACGCCAGCGGCGAGGTCGAGCTTCATCAGCGCGTCCACGGTCTGCGGCGTCGGATCGACGATATCGAGCACCCGCTTATGCGTGCGCATCTCGAACTGCTCGCGCGACTTCTTGTCGATGTGCGGCGAGCGGTTCACGGTGAACTTCGCGATATGCGTCGGCAGCGGGATCGGACCCCGGATGGTCGCGCCGGTGCGCTTGGCCGTGGAGACGATCTCCTTGGTCGACGCATCGAGGATGCGGTGATCGAACGCCTTGAGGCGGATGCGGATGTTCTGACCGTTCATAATCCTGAAACCTTGAGAGGGACGGCGGGGAGTGCGAGGACGTATCCCCGCCGCGCCCTGCTAAGGATGCTGTTCTGGCTTAGTCGTTGATGGCGGCGACGACGCCGGCGCCGACGGTGCGGCCGCCCTCGCGGATGGCGAAGCGCAGCTTCTCCTCCATGGCCACCGGCACGATCAGCGTGACGTCCATGGTCACGTTGTCGCCCGGCATCACCATTTCGGTGCCTTCCGGCAGCTCGCACACCCCGGTCACGTCCGTGGTCCGGAAGTAGAATTGCGGCCGGTAGTTGGTGAAGAACGGCGTGTGGCGGCCGCCCTCCTCCTTGGTCAGGATGTAGGCCTCGGCCTTGAACTTGGTGTGCGGCTTCACCGAACCCGGCTTGCACACGACCTGACCGCGCTCCACGTCCTCGCGCTTGGTGCCGCGCAGCAGCACGCCGACATTGTCGCCCGCCTGACCCTGGTCGAGCAGCTTGCGGAACATCTCCACGCCGGTCACCGTCGTGGTCGTGGTCGCCCGGATCCCGACGATCTCCACCGTCTCGCCGACCTTGACGATGCCGCGCTCGACGCGACCCGTCACCACCGTGCCGCGGCCCGAGATCGAGAACACGTCCTCGATCGGCATCAGGAACGGCAGGTCGATCGGGCGCTCCGGCTGCGGGATGTAGCTGTCCACCGTCTCCATCAGCTTCAGCACGGCTTCCTTGCCGATCTTCGGCTCCTTGTCCTCCAGCGCCATCAGCGCCGAGCCCTTGGTGATCGGGATGTCGTCGCCCGGGAAGTCGTACTTCGACAGGAGCTCGCGCACCTCCAGCTCGACCAGCTCCAGCAGCTCCTCGTCGTCGACCATGTCGACCTTGTTGAGGAACACCACCAGCGCCGGCACGCCGACCTGGCGGGCCAGCAGGATGTGCTCGCGGGTCTGCGGCATCGGGCCGTCGGCCGCCGACACCACCAGGATCGCGCCGTCCATCTGGGCGGCACCGGTGATCATGTTCTTCACGTAGTCGGCGTGGCCGGGGCAATCGACGTGCGCGTAGTGCCGGTTGGCCGTCTCGTACTCCACGTGCGCCGTCGAGATCGTGATCCCGCGCGCCTTCTCCTCCGGCGCCTTGTCGATCTGGTCGTAGGCCGTGAACGTCGCCCCGCCCGTCTCCGCCAGGACCTTCGTGATCGCCGCCGTCAGCGACGTCTTGCCGTGGTCAACGTGACCAATCGTGCCGATGTTGCAGTGCGGCTTGGTGCGGGAGAACTTTTCCTTGCCCATCAGAGCCTCCTAAATTCGAAATCGTGTTGCGGATGAAGAGATGCCTAGGCGTGGAGCCTTAGGCGTACTTGGCGATGACCTTGTCGGCCTCGCCGCGCGGCACCTCTTCGTAGTGGTCGAACTGCATGGTGAAGTTCGCCCGGCCCTGCGACATGGAGCGCAGGTTGTTCACGTAGCCGAACATGTTGGCCAGCGGCACCATCGCGTTGATGACGTTGGCGTTGCCGCGCATGTCCTGGCCCTGGATCTGGCCGCGGCGGGAGTTCAGGTCGCCGATGACCGAGCCAGTATACTCTTCCGGCGAGACGACCTCGACCTTCATCACCGGCTCGAGCAGGACCGAACCGCCCTTCTGGAGCGCCTCGCGCAGAGCGGCGCGGGACGCGATCTCGAAGGCGAGCGCCGAGGAGTCGACGTCGTGGTAGGCGCCGTCGATCAGCTCGACCTTGATGTCGACCACCGGGAAGCCCGCGAGCACGCCGGCGCCCAGGACCGAGTTGAGGCCCTTCTCGACGCCCGGGATGTACTCCTTGGGCACCGCGCCGCCGACGATCTTCGACTCGAACGAGAAGCCTGCGCCCGGCTCGTTCGGCTCGACCACGAACTTCACGCGGGCGAACTGGCCGGTACCACCGGTCTGCTTCTTGTGCGTGTAGTCGATCTCCTGACGACGGGTCAGCTTCTCGCGGTACGCCACCTGCGGCTGGCCGATATTCGCGTCGACCTTGTAGGTCCGACGCAGGATGTCGACCTTGATGTCCAGGTGCAGCTCGCCCATCCCCTTGAGGATGGTCTGGCCGGATTCCTGGTCCGTGGAGACCCGGAAGGACGGATCCTCAGCGGCGAGCTTCGCCAGCGCGATGCCGAGCTTCTCTTGATCGGCCTTCGACTTCGGCTCGACGGCGATCTCGATCACCGGCTCCGGGAACTCCATGCGCTCCAGGATCACGGCCTTGTTCGGGTCGCACAGGGTGTCGCCGGTGCGGGTGTCCTTGAGGCCGGCGAGGGCGACGATGTCGCCCGCGAAGGCTTCCTTGACGTCCTCACGGTTGTTGGCGTGCATCAGGAGCATGCGGCCGACGCGCTCCTTCTTGTCGCGCGTCGAGTTGATGACGTTGGCGCCCGACTCGATCTTGCCCGAGTACACGCGGCAGAAGGTGATCGTGCCGACGTGGGGATCGTCCATGATCTTGAAGGCGAGCATGGAGAAGGGATCGGAATCCGTCGGGTGACGGACGACCGGCTCCTCGGTCTTGAAGTCGATGCCTTCCACGTCACCGCGATCGGCCGGGGAGGGGAGGTAATCCACCACCGCGTCGAGCAGGGGCTGCACGCCCTTGTTCTTGAAGGCCGAACCGCAGAGCACCGGATGGAAGGCGCGCAGCTGCACGGCGCGACGCACGAGCTTGTGCATCGTCGCGGCATCCGGCTCGGTGCCGTCGAGATAGGCCATCATGGCCTCGTCATCGAGCTCGACGCAGGCCTCGACCAGCTTGGCGCGGTATTCGACGGCCTGGTCCTTGAGGTCGTCCGGGATCTCGACCTCGGAGAAGTCGGCGCCCAGGGTCTCACCGGACCAGACGATCGCCTTCATCTTGATGAGGTCGATCACGCCCTTAAAGTTCGACTCCGAGCCGATCGGCAGCTGCAGGCAGACGGGCTTGCCGGCGACGCGGTCGATGATGTCGGCGACGCACTTGAAGAAGTCGGCGCCGATCTTGTCCATCTTGTTGACGAACACGACGCGCGGCACGTCGTACTTGTCGGCCTGGCGCCAGACGGTCTCGGTCTGTGGCTCGACGCCCTGGTTGCCGTCGAGCACGCACACGGCGCCGTCGAGCACGCGCAGGCTGCGCTCGACTTCGATGGTGAAGTCGACGTGGCCGGGGGTGTCGATGATGTTCAGGCGCTTCTCGCGCCAGAAGCACGTCGTCGCGGCAGACGTGATCGTGATGCCGCGCTCCTGCTCCTGCTCCATCCAGTCCATGGTGGCGGCGCCGTCATGGACTTCGCCGATCTTGTGCGACTTTCCGGTGTAGTAAAGGATCCGCTCCGTGGTCGTGGTCTTCCCGGCATCAATGTGGGCCATGATGCCGAAGTTGCGGTAGTCCTCGATCGCGTGCGTGCGGGGCATCGGATTGCTCCTGAGAGACGGCGGAACCGCTTACCAGCGGTAGTGCGAGAAGGCGCGGTTGGCTTCAGCCATCCGGTGCGTATCTTCCCGCTTCTTGACGGCGTTGCCGCGGTTGTTCGCGGCGTCGAGCAGCTCGGCGGAGAGCCGCTCGATCATGGTGCGGTCGTTGCGCGACCGGGCGGCCTGGATCAGCCAGCGGATGGCGAGGGCCTGGCGGCGCTCGGTCCGGACCTCGACGGGGACCTGGTAGGTCGCGCCGCCGACGCGGCGAGAGCGGACCTCGATCATCGGGGCGACGTTGTCGAGCGCGGCGCGGAACACCTCGATCGGGTTGGCCCGGGCGCGGTTCTCGACGATGTCGAAGGCGCCGTAGACGATCCGCTCGGCGGTCGACTTCTTGCCCTCGTACATGATCGAGTTCATGAACTTCGTCAGCACCACGTCCCCGTACTTCGGGTCCGGGATGATCTCACGCTTCTCGGCAGAGTGACGACGGGACATCTCTTAAACTCTCAAACGAGTCTGACTTAAGCACCTCGCGCAGGCCGCCTTGGCTCTCTTGATGAAGCCGGCGACATCCTTACGAGGCCGTGGAAAGGCCTATGCGCGACCGGATAAATTCCGGCCGGCGATCTTACTTCGGCCGCTTGGCGCCGTACTTCGACCGGCGCTGCTTGCGGTTCTTCACGCCCTGCGTGTCGAGCACACCGCGCAGGATGTGGTAGCGCACACCCGGAAGATCCTTCACGCGGCCGCCGCGGATCATGACGACCGAGTGCTCCTGGAGGTTGTGACCCTCGCCCGGGATGTAGCCGATCACCTCGAACCCGTTGGTCAGCCGGACCTTGGCGACCTTACGGAGCGCCGAGTTCGGCTTCTTCGGGGTCGTCGTGTAGACCCGGGTGCAGACGCCGCGCTTCTGCGGGCAAGCGTCAAGCGCCGGAACCTTGTTGCGGCTCCGCTGGATCTTCCGCGGCTGGGCGATCAGCTGGTTGATCGTCGGCATCCTGTGCCCTCTTCCTCGGTCACCTTGGCCGGATTGCCCAAGGCAATCCGCAAAACAAATATGCGCCGGGGGTCCTGTCACAGACCCTCGGCGCGGTGTGGGCAGAGGAGCACGCCCGAAACGAACGCGCTCGTACCTACGGATCTGACTTAGAGCGTCAGGCGATTTGAGCCTTCGGATCGCTCGAAGCGATCGCGGCACCGTGGATCATACCCAGGGGCCGTCGGCAGCCAAGGGCCGTCCGAAGTGGGGCGCTTCTAGCCGCGGTTAACCCGTAGGTCAATGCGTTCGCGGCAGAAAACTGCGCCCCACGACCGGTTAACGGCCGGTCACGGAGCGGAACGATTGCGCCGCCGCGCTGACTGCGAAGCTAGCGATAGCCGGCCTTTTATTTGGGGCACGGCGTGGAGCAAAGACCGCCGCGGGACGTGGCCTGCCCCCTGGTGGCGTCCAATGCCGCTTTTGTTGCCGGGCGGCTTCCAACTGAGCTGACGCCGAGCACACGCTCATTCCAGGGGACACCTCACATCGCCGGCCGTCTCCCGCGTGACGCGAAGCCTTAGCGGTCGCCGCGGGGCGATCCGAGGCCGCCGGAATAATCTCCGTCCAGCGCCAAGCTTTGCGCTGAACTTTTTCTTCCCGACCGCTGATAAACGGAATGGGATGCTGTTGATTGCTCCAGCGCAGATGCGCCATCATCTTTGTGCGAGTCGTGAAGCTCCGAGGCTTTTTCTTGAAGACGCCTCGAAGAACTGACTTTTGGCATCCGCGAATCGCGGGCTTTTATTCTGGAAGCGTTATGTCTGCGGCACTTCGATGTTCGGATTTGCCTTCGATCCGCAGCCCGGCCTTCGCTGGTCCTTATGGACCGCCGTAGCCTCGGCGCCCTGACGGTCGCCTACCGACGTCGCGAAGGGTGAGCGCGACCCCGTCGGACTGACGACAGGCAATTCTGACAACGGCCCCGCTTCGAAGCGCCCGCTCCGTGCTTTCGGCCAGGAGAGGGTCCGCGGGTCGGTCCGAGCAATCCTCAAAAGACGATTCGTGCGGCCGGTCTCGACCCACCGCGAAACTGTGAAACCTCAGCACCAGGAGATATCCGTGCGTCGCCTACTGACTTTCGCCCTGGCAACACTCCTCTCCGTCGGGGCCGCGCAGGCCGACCGCCTCGACGACATCAAGAAGGCCGGCGTGCTGCGGGTCGCGGCCTTCGACAGCAACCCGCCCTTCGGCTTCGTCGATCCGAACACCAATCAGATCGCCGGCCTCGACGTGGATTACGCGAAGGCGATTGCCGACAAGATCGGCGTGAAGCTGGACCTGCGCCCGACCAATCCGGCCAACCGCATCCCGTTGCTGACCTCCGGCAAGGTCGATCTGGTGCTGGCGAACTTCACCATCACGGAGGAGCGCGCCAAGCAGCTCGATTTCAGCATCCCGTACTTCGCCTCCGGCCAGCAATTCCTGGCCAAGAAGGGTACGCTCACGTCGCCCAACCAGCTGAACGGCCTGCGCATCGGCGCCGACAAGGGCACCACCAACGAGATCGTCCTGCGCCGCGACTTCCCGAAGGCGACCGTGGTGGCCTTCGACGACACGCCCTTCGCCTTCGCGGCCCTGCGCAACGGCAACGTCCAGGCGATCACGCAGGACGGGCCGAAGCTCGTGGGCCTGCTGGCGAAGGTCCCGGATAAGGAGAACTACGAGGTTCCGGCCTTCTCGATCTCGAACGACTATATCGGCGTCGGCATCCCGAAGGGGGAGACCCGCCTCCGCGAGGTCGTGAACGAGACCCTCCGGGAGTTGGAGGCCGGCGGCAAGGCGGCAGCCATCTACGACCGCTGGTTCGGTCCCAAGTCGGACCAGCCGCTGCCGCGCCTGTTCCGGATCGGCGACCACAGCTAGACGCCCGGTGAGCCTCTTCGGCGATCTCCTCGCGCCGCGCTACCTGATCTGGCTGCTGCAGGGCTTCGGGGTCACCCTGGCCCTGTCGGCCTCCGTGTGCGTGGCCGGGACGGCACTCGGCCTCGCCCTCTGCTGCCTGCGGGAAACGGGGGGTCGGTTCGCGGAGGCGGGGACCGCCGCCTTCGTCGGCCTCATCCGCAACACGCCGCTCCTGGTGCAGCTGTTCTTCTGGTATTTCGGCGCCGCAGCCCTGATGCCGGTCGGGCTCACCGCCTGGCTGAACAGCCCGCATAGCCTTGCTCTGGGTCCGGCGGACCTGCGCTGGCCCGCCTACGAGACTTTGGCCGGTTTCTTCGGCCTGACGCTCTACGCCGCCGCCTATATCGCCGAGGAATGCCGCGCCGGCCTCAACGGCGTCCGGCCCGCCCAGCGGGAAGCCGCGCTCGCGCTGGGCCTGACCGACCTCCAGGTGTTCCGCCACATCGCCCTGCCGCAGGCCCTGCAAATCGCCTGGCTGCCGGTGGTCGGCCAGTACCTCAACACCATCAAGAACACCTCGCTGACCATGACCATCGGCCTCGCCGAGCTATCCTACGCCTCGCGGGAGGTGGAGACCGAGACCTTCCTGGCCTTCCAGGCCTTCGGCATCGCCACGCTCCTCTATGTCGGGGCCGTGGCGGCGGTGGAGACGGCCGGACACGCCGTCGCGCGCCGGGACCCAGCGGGAGCCGCCCGCCGGTGAATGTTGCCGTCATCACCGACAATCTCGGCTACCTGCTGGCCGGCGCCTGGCCGGACGGGCCGGTGGGCGGCCTGATGCTCACGCTGATTCTCTCAGGTGCGTCCGGCCTCGCCTCGGCGGTGCTGGGGCTCCTCCTCGGGATCGCGCTGGCCATGAGCGGCGGGCGGACACGGCGCGCCCTGATCCTCGGGCTCGGGCTGTTCCGGGCCGTGCCGATCGTGATGCTGATCTTCTGGAGCTACTTCCTGCTGCCGATCCTGTTCGGCTTCACCATCCCGGAGACCGGAACCGTGGTGACGGCCCTGTCGCTGGTAGGCGGCGCCTACCTGTCCTACGCGGTGGCGGCGGGAATCGAGAGCATCGGCCGCGGCCAGTGGGAGGCGGGCCTGGCCCTGGGCTTCGGCCGCTGGCAGGTCCTGCGGGTCATCATCCTGCCGCGAGCGCTGCCGGCGATGGCGCCGTCCTTCGTCAATCAGTGGACCGCGCTGATCAAGGACACCTCGCTCGCCTACGTGATCGGGGTGCCCGAGCTCTCCTTCGTGGCGACGCAGGTGAACAACCGCGCCATGGTCTACCCTGCCGAGATTTTCTTGTTTGTCGGCGCGGTCTACGGATGCCTCTGTCTGGCGGTCGATCGGCTCGCCACGCTGGTGACCAGGCAGCGACGCCTGCCCCGCGCGGGCAGAACCTGACAGCGAACCTCCCGTCCTCGTCTCAACGCGATTCGGATGCGTCTCAGCGGGCGCGGCGCGACCGCCTCCAAGGACGTGCCGCGCCGACACCGTGCCGGATCGGGGCAGGGGCCCGGCATCACGGTCTACGGAAGATTAAAGCGAACCGTCGAAATGTCCCCGTCGTCGGGCGGCCTTCGGGCCGGCCTCAGTGCGCGTCGAGGATGTTGCGTATGGGTTGCGTCGCGGTCAGCAACGTCGTCCCCTTTCGGCGGATCGCCCCCGCCTCCGCGGCTGGCGAGCGGGACGCCCGCAATCGCCGCCGCAGCGAGCAGCGCTCGCTGATGGACGCGGTCTACGCAACCGGCAGCATGATCGTCGCCGCCGAGGATCGCGAGATCAAGCTCACCGCCTCGCGCCTTCAGGTCTACGGCTTCCTCACCATCGAGGAGGTCACCGAGGATGGCGGCATGCGGCGGCTTCGCCCGTCCGAGGCGATTCGCGCCCGGTCCGAGCGCCCCTGGCGCCTGTCGAAGCCCGCCTTCGGCAGCGCCGTGACGATCCCGAGCCTCGACGATTTTTTGTTCGAATCGGCCGGCCAGCCGTTCTGACCCCCTAAGCTTCCCCTGGATCCCGCCCGCCGCGCTCGCCTGCGCGGTGGGCATGGCTGTTGTGTCGCCCCAACCCGCCCGCTGCGCCATCTTGCTGCCCAGCCGTCGCCGGAATGCGATGGTCACACGCGCCGTCGGCTCGGCTAGCGCCCATCGATAAGCCCTCGATCGGCCCCGCCCACACAGCGCGCAACGCCCGAGCCCGAATCGCCCCGGCAAACCTCGGCCGGACCGGCGAATTTGCCGCGATCGGCTTGCCTTCCGGGCTGACCCGTAGTATCCGCCCGGCCTTCGCGACATTTCGATGGGTGCTCGCACCCTCTGAACGCGGTGACCGCGCCGGCGTCTTCTGACGCCGCAAGCGCGGTCCATACCATGAGCCGGGGACATCAGATCCCCATCAGGCGTCGTCCGCCGGGCAATACCGCCCGCGTGCGGAAACCCGCCTGAAACAAGGAGTCACGCACGTGATCCAGATGCAGACGAATCTGGACGTCGCCGACAACTCTGGTGCACGCCGTGTGATGTGCATCAAAGTTCTCGGCGGGTCGAAGCGCAAGTATGCCGGCGTTGGCGATGTGATCGTCGTGTCGGTCAAGGAAGCGATCCCGCGCGGTCGCGTCAAGAAGGGCGACGTCATGAAGGCGGTCGTCGTTCGCACGGCCAAGGCCGTGAAGCGCGTCGACGGATCGGTGATCCGCTTCGACAAGAACGCTGCGGTCCTGATCAACAATCAGAAAGAGCCGATCGGCACCCGCATCTTCGGACCGGTGCCGCGCGAGCTGCGCGCGCGCAACCACATGAAGATCATCTCGCTGGCGCCGGAGGTGCTGTAATGGCCGCCAAGATCAAGAAGGGCGACAAGGTCGTCGTACTCACCGGCCGCGATTCCGGTCGCTCGGGCGAGGTCATTCAGGTTCTGCCGAAGGAAGGCCGTGCTTTCGTGCGCGGCATCAACCTGGTGAAGAAGCACCAGAAGCAGACCCAGAACCAGGAAGGCGGGATCATCTCCAAGGAGGCCGCCATCCAACTCTCGAACATCGCGGTCGCCGATGCCAACGGCAAGCCGACCCGCGTGGGTTTCCGCATCCTCGAAGACGGGCGCAAGGTCCGATTCGCCAAGAGCACGGGGGATCAGATCGATGGCTGAGGCCGACAAGAACGCCTACACCCCGCGCCTGCGCAAGCACTACGACGAAGTGGTGCGCCAGAAGCTGATCGAGGAGTTCGGGTACAAGAACCCGATGCAGGTTCCGCAGATCGAGAAGATCGTCATCAACATGGGCGTCGGCGAGTCCACTGCGGACTCCAAGAAGGCGACCGTGGCTGCCGGCGACCTCGCGCTCATCGCCGGCCAGAAGCCGGTGATCACCCGGGCCCGCAAGGCCATCGCGACCTTCAAGGTCCGTGAGGGCATGCCGATCGGCTGCAAGGTGACGCTGCGCAAGCAGCGCATGTACGAGTTCATGGATCGCCTGATCACGATCGCGCTGCCGCGCGTCCGCGATTTCCGCGGCCTGAACCCGCGCTCGTTCGACGGGCGGGGCAACTACGCCTTGGGTCTCAAGGAGCACCTCGTGTTCCCGGAGATCTCCTACGACAAGGCCGAGCAGATGTGGGGCATGGACATCGTCGTGGCGACCAGCGCCAAGACCGATGCCGAGGCCAAGGCTCTGCTCGCCGCCTTCCAGTTCCCGTTCCGGCAGTGAGGCCTTCGCGCCTCATACGCGGACACCGGAGATAGACCACATGTCGAAGAAAAGCTCAGTCGAGAAGAATGAGGCCCGCAAGACGCTGGTGAAGCGTTTCGCGGCCAAGCGGAAGGCGCTGCTGGACATCGCCAACAACGATACCCTCGAGATGGAGGAGCGCTTCGAGGCGCGCCTCAAGCTCGCGGAGCTGCCGCGCAACTCGTCGGCCACCCGCATCCGCAACCGTTGCGGCATGACCGGGCGTCCGCGCGCGTTCTACCGCAAGATGGGCATCTCGCGCATCGCGCTGCGGGAGCTTGGCAACCGGGGCCTGATCCCCGGCCTGGTCAAGTCGAGCTGGTAAGGAGGTCCCCATGGTCAACGATCCCGTGGGTGACATGCTCACCCGTATCCGCAACGGCCAGCTGCGCCGTCGCAACGTCGTTCAGACGCCCGGCTCGCGCCTGCGCGCCAACGTCCTGAACGTGCTGAAGTCCGAGGGCTACATCCGCGATTACGCGGCCACCGACCTCGGCAACGGCCGCACCGAGTTCGCCATCGAGCTCAAGTACTACGACGGTCGCCCGGTGATCCGCGAGATCAAGCGCGTGTCGAAGCCGGGCCGTCGGGTCTACTCGTCCGTCGGCGATCTGCCGCACGTGGCCGACGGCCTCGGCGTCACCATCGTCTCCACCCCGCAGGGCGTCATGGCCGATCACGAGGCGCGCGAGCGCAACGTCGGCGGTGAAGTGCTCTGCACCGTATTCTGATCGGGACGGAGGAGGTTATCCCATGTCTCGCGTAGGCAAGAAGCCCGTTCCCGTGCCGGCCGGCGTCACCGCCACCGTCACCGGCCAGACGGTGAAGATGAAGGGCTCGAAGGGCGAGCTGCAGTTCGACGTTCCCGCGCTGGTCAGCGTGGCGATGAAGGACGGCGCCATCGAGGTCCAGCCAATCAACCAGTCCAAGCCCGCGCGCTCCCTCTGGGGCACGTCGCGGGCTCAGATCGCCAACATCGCCGAGGGCGTGTCGAAGGGCTTCGAGAAGAAGCTCGAGATCACGGGCGTCGGCTATCGTGCGGCGATGGCCGGCAAGGCTCTCAAGCTGTCGCTCGGCTACAGCCACGACATCGAATACGCGATCCCCGCCGGGATCACGATCGTTACCCCGAAGCCCACCGAGATCACGATCACCGGGATCAACCGCCAGCAGGTCGGTCAGGTCGCCGCCGAGATCCGCGATTACCGCGGACCCGAGCCCTACAAGGGCAAGGGCGTGAAGTACGCGGGCGAGTTCATCTTCCGCAAGGAAGGCAAGAAGAAGTAAGGAGGGCATCATGTCTCGCAAGCTCGAAGCCCTCGATCGCCGCAAGGCGCGCGTCCGTCGCGCGCTGCGGGCGGCCGCCAACGGCCGTCCGCGGCTCTCGGTGTTCCGCTCGTCGAAGCAGATCTACGTGCAGGTCATCGACGACGTCGCCGGCAAGACGCTGGCCGCCGCCTCGTCGATCGACAAGGCGCTCAAGGGTGAACTCAAGACCGGCGCCGACGTCGCCGCCGCCAAGGCGGTGGGCAAGCTGGTAGCCGAGCGCGCCAAGGCCGCCGGCGTCACGAAGGTAATCTTCGACCGCTCCGGCTACATCTACCACGGCCGCGTCGCGGCCGTCGCCGAAGCCGCCCGCGAGGGTGGCCTGGAGTTCTGAGGAACTCTCTCCGCGCGGCGTGATACCCGCGCGGCCATTCCCTCCCGTTTCCGGCGAGGGGAATCGAGCGAGCGGATCCGAGGATCCGCGCTAGTGAGATAGGTTAGACAACATGGCACGTGAACGGGAAGGCGGGGGCCGCGGCCGCCGCGATGATCGCGAGGAGCGCGATAGCGAATTCGTGGACAAGCTCGTCCACATCAACCGCGTCGCCAAGGTGGTGAAGGGTGGCCGTCGCTTCGGCTTCGCGGCCCTCGTCGTCGTCGGCGACCAGAAGGGCCGCGTCGGCTTCGGCCACGGCAAGGCCCGTGAGGTGCCTGAGGCGATCCGCAAGGCGACAGAGGCGGCCAAGCGCGGCCTGATCCGGGTGTCGCTGCGCGAGGGCCGGACCCTGCACCACGACGTCAACGGACGTCACGGCGCCGGCAAGGTGATCCTCCGCGCGGCCCCGCAGGGTACCGGCATCATCGCCGGCGGCCCGATGCGCGCCGTGTTCGAGACCCTCGGCATGCAGGACGTCGTCGCCAAGTCGCTCGGCTCCTCGAACCCCTACAACCTCGTGCGCGCCACCTTCGAGGCGCTCAAGAACGAGGACAGCCCGCGCTCCGTGGCGGCCCGCCGCGGCATCAAGGTTTCGAGCCTCCAGGCCCGTCGCCGCGACGCCGATCCGGCCGACCAGTCCGAAGCTGCGGTCGCGTAAGGGGAGGGTCCGATGGCACAGAAGACCGTCCGTATCGAACAGATCGGCTCGCCGATCCGCCAGGAGGCCAGCCAGCGCCAGACGCTGATCGGCCTCAAGCTCAACAAGCTCCACCGCGTGTCCGAGCTGGAGGATACCCCCTCCGTGCGCGGCATGATCCGCAAGGTTGCGCACCTCGTGCGCGTCCACGGCGACGTGGCGTGAGGAGGTTCCGATGAAGCTCAACGAGATCAGCGACAATCCCGGCGCAACCAAGAATCGGATGCGCGTCGGTCGGGGCATCGGCTCCGGCAAGGGCAAGACCGCCGGCCGCGGCGTGAAGGGTCAGAAGGCCCGGACCGGCGTGTCCATCAAGGGCTTCGAGGGCGGTCAGATGCCGCTGCATCGTCGCCTGCCGAAGCGCGGCTTCAACAACCTCTACGCCCAGGACCTGAACGAGGTGAACCTCGGCCGGATCCAGGAGGCGGTGGAGGCCGGCAAGCTCGACAAGGCCGCGACCGTCACGGTCGAGACCCTGGTGGCCGCCGGCATCATCGCCCGTCCCCGCGACGGCGTGAAGCTGCTCGGCGTCGGCGAGCTGACCGCGAAGCTCAGCTTCGAGGTCACCCGCGCCTCCAAGTCCGCCATCGAGGCGGTCGAGAAGGCCGGCGGTTCGGTCACTGTCGCGTTTGCGACGGGTGTTTCGCATCGCGGCGGCGCCAAGGCCGAGGCCACGGCCTGACGGCTGGCCTAAGAGCGACGCGGAGCCCCGTTGCACGGGCCCCGCAGAGCCTTTAAGCCGATCCTCCGAGCGGCGGCCCTGCGACCACGCGGGCCGCCGTTTTCATTTCATCCGGGCATGCTTGGCCCGGCGACACTCCCAGGACGCGACGCTTATGGCCTCAGCAGCCGAGCAGCTTGCCGCCAACCTCAACTTCGGGGCGATCGCCAAGGCCGATGAGCTGAAGAAGCGCATCTGGTTCACCCTGGGCGCCCTCGTGGTGTTCCGGCTGGGCACCTACATCCCGATCCCCGGCATCGATCCGGAGCAGTTCGCCCGCAACTTCCAGCAGCAGGCCGGCGGCGTGCTCGGGCTGTTCAACATGTTCTCCGGCGGTGCCGTCGAGCGCATGGCGATCTTCGCCCTCAACATCATGCCGTACATCTCGGCCTCGATCATCGTTCAGCTGCTCACCTCGGTGATCCCGAGCCTGGAGGCCCTGAAGAAGGAGGGCGAGTCCGGCCGCAAGGTGATCAACCAGTACACCCGCTACCTCACGGTGGTGCTGGCGCTGGTGCAGTCCTGGGGCATCGCCATCGGCCTGCAGAGCTCGTCCGCGGCCATCGATCCCGGCCCGTTCTTCCTGGCCTCAACGGTGATCACGCTGACCGGCGGCACGCTGTTCCTGATGTGGGTCGGCGAGCAGATCACCTCGCGGGGCATCGGCAACGGCTCGTCGCTGATCATCTTCGCGGGCATCGTCGCGCACCTGCCGGTGGCGATCGCAGGCGCCCTGGAGCTCGGCCGGACCGGCGCGCTCTCCCCGGTGATCATCCTGGGCGTCGCCGTGGCGGCCGTGGTGCTGGTCTACTTCATCGTGTTCATGGAGCGCGCCCAGCGCCGGCTCCTGATCAACTACCCGAAGCGCCAGGTCGGCAACCGCATGTACGAGGGCCAGACCTCGTTCCTGCCGCTGAAGCTCAACACCTCGGGCGTCATCCCTCCGATCTTCGCCTCGTCGCTGCTGCTCCTGCCGGCCACCGCCGCGAGCTTCTCCGCCAATGGCGGCAGCACCGGCTGGTTGGGTACCGTGACGGCCTATCTGGGCCACGGGACGCCGCTGTTCATGGCGCTCTACGCGGCGCTGATCATCTTCTTCACGTTCTTCTACACCGCCGTGGTGTTCAACCCGCAGGAGACCGCGGACAATCTGAAGAAGCACGGCGGCTTCATCCCGGGCATCCGGCCGGGCGAGCGCACCGCGGCCTTCATCGACAAGGTGCTGACCCGGATCACGGTGATCGGCGCCCTGTACCTGACCCTGGTCTGCCTGTGCCCGGAGATCCTGTCCTCCTACGCCTCGGCGAGCCTGGGCTTCGGCGGCACGTCGCTGCTGATCGTGGTCTCGGTGACCATGGACACGGTCGCCCAGATCCATGGGCACCTAATGGCCCATCAGTACGAGGGCCTGGTGAAGAAGGCCAAGCTGCGTGGCGCCTCGACCACGCAACGCCGCCGCTGATCCTGCTACAGAGGCGGGACGAAGCCACCGACGACCCCGCCTCTGACCAAAAGGTCCGGATGCCTTCGGGCCCGGGACCGGTTAGAAAAAACACGACACGGGCGATGCCGGGGAGGCGTCGCCACCCGCCGCTTGGGCCCGTAGAGAGTCGGGCCGGACGAGGACAACGCCATGCGCATCATTCTGCTCGGCCCCCCCGGCGCGGGGAAGGGGACGCAATCCGAGCGGATCGTACAGCGCTTCGGCATCCCGCAGCTGTCCACGGGCGACATGCTGCGCGCGGCGGTCGCCGCCGGTACGCCGGTGGGCCTCGAGGCCAAGGCGGTGATGGAATCGGGCGGGCTCGTCTCCGACCGGATCGTGGTCGGCATCGTCGCCGACCGGATCGAGGAGCCGGACGCGAAGCGCGGCTTCATCCTCGACGGCTTCCCCCGCACGGTCGCCCAGGCCGAGGCGCTGAGCTCCATGCTGGCCAGCAAGGGCATGGATCTCGATGCGGTGATCGAGTTCAAGGTCGACGAGAACGCGCTGGTCGGGCGCATCGAGAAGCGCGCGGCCGAGACCCAGGCCCGCGGTCAGGCGGTGCGCAAGGACGACACCCCCGAGGTGTTCAAGCAGCGCCTGGAGGCCTACCGGGCCCAGACGGCGCCGCTCTCGGCCTACTACGCCAAGACAGGCCTGCTGCAGACGGTCGACGGCATGCAGCCGATCGACACCGTGACTGGTGAGATCATGGGGTTGCTGGAGCCGCACGCGGAACGCGTCGCGTCCTGACAGGATCGCCGGCACGGCGCCGCTTTGAGCGGCCTGCCGGCGGATCCATCGATGAACCTCAGTTCAAGTCGGAGGTTGAGGGGCAGGCCCCGATCGGAAGCCCCTCCATGACCGTCCTCCGCATCCCCGTGAGCCTTCTCCTGGTCGCCATTGTGGTGACACCGCTCCCGGTCGCCGCGCAGAGCCCGGCGCAATCCTTTGTGTATGGCGAGAAGCGTTTCCGGAACGCGTGTCGCCCGCCGCTCAAGTACGCGGCCGGGGCCTGCGTCCGTCGCTGCCCGGCGGGCTATCGGAATACAGGCGGCTATTGCCGGTTCCAGAGCCAGCGCTTCCGCTGAGAGAACCACGTCAAAGCTCGGTTCGCCGCTCGGCTCGGAGCGCCCCGAAAAAGTTCACGATGTCCATCGGCAGGGCCCGGCGGCCGAAGAGGCGGTCGGGGTTGCCGTCGCTGCGGCCGTCGCGCAGTTCCACCATCGCGGTCATGCGATTGTAGCGGAACACCATCCGGCGGCCGGCGAAGGTGGCCCAGAGCAGGCCGGGGCCGTCATCCTCTTCCTGGAGGGCGATCGAGCCGGGCTCGGCCTCGGTGAGGATCCCGCCGGTCACCGCCAGAATCACCGGGACGACCTCCTCGGCATTCTCCTCGGCGGCCCGGAGGACCGAATCGGCGAAGGCCCGCAGGGTGGCGCCGTCGCTGGTGAGAACCGACATCTGTGCTCCTTCGAGGACCGGAGTCCGATCCGCGCGCGGCGCATGGCGGCGCGGCCGATCGTTCACGGGTCGTTGACATATCGCCCTGCGCACGCTAGCAGGCCGTCCTTCGTCCAACCGATCGCTGGTCCGAGGTACCCTGTCAGGGGCTGCCCACGGGCTACGTTGTCGTTTGGCGCGCGCAGGGGCCGGCCTCCACCGGACGCGCGCGAGCACCGCCCGGTTTCCGGGCCTTAGATGGAGCGTGATTATGGCCCGTATCGCAGGCGTCAACATCCCGACCAACAAGCGCGTCGTCATCGCGCTGCAGTACATCCACGGCATCGGCGCTAAGAAGGCCGAAGAGATCACCCAGAAGGTGAACATCCCCGCCGAGCGCCGGGTGAACCAGCTCACCGACGCTGAGGTGCTCTCGATCCGCGAGACGATCGACCGCGATTACGTGGTCGAGGGCGACCTGCGCCGCGAAGTCTCGATGAACATCAAGCGCCTGATGGATCTCGGCGCCTATCGCGGCCTGCGTCACCGCAAGCAGCTGCCGGTCCGCGGCCAGCGCACCCACACCAACGCCCGCACCCGCAAGGGTAAGGCGAAGCCGATCGCCGGCAAGAAGAAGTAAGTTTTGCACTTGGAAGGCCGTGCTTCGCTCGGCCTTCCGTTCGTCGCGCCGGGTGTCCCGCGAGGGTCCCGGCACCGGCCGAACCGCCCCGCACAGGCGCGCCGGCCAAGTCCCAAAAAGAATCCCGAGCGCCTGGAATTACGGGCGCGCTTGAAGGAAGAGTGAGACCCGAATGGCCAAGGAACCGCAACGCGTCCGCCGCCGCGAACGCAAGAACATCGTGTCGGGCGTCGCCCACGTGAACGCCTCGTTCAACAACACGATGATCACCATCACGGACGCGCAGGGCAACACGATCTCGTGGTCGTCCGCCGGCGCGATGGGCTTCAAGGGCTCGCGCAAGTCCACGCCGTATGCCGCCCAGGTGGCTGCCGAGGACGCCGCCCGCAAGGCCTCCGAGCACGGCATGCGCACCCTCGAGGTCGAGGTCTCCGGCCCGGGTTCGGGTCGTGAGTCGGCCCTGCGCGCCCTCCAGGCCGCGGGCTTCACAGTCACCTCGATCCGCGACGTGACCTCGATCCCGCACAACGGCTGCCGTCCGCGCAAGCGTCGTCGGGTCTGAACCAACCGGTTTGACGGAGAAGCTCATGACGGGATCGAAGCCGCTTCCGGGCGTGCTGCGTTGGAACCTCGGCGACCTCACGGTCACCGCGCTCAACGACGGCTGGTTTCAGGCCAGCCTCGATCTCGTCACGGGGATCCCGAAGGACGAAGCCGGCCAGTTGCAGGTCGCGGGCTTCCGCACCGAGCAGCCCAAGATCACGCTGAACGCCTTCCTGATCACCGGCGCCGGCCGCAAACCGGTGCTGATCGATTCCGGATACGGCGATTTCGCCCCGGTGGAGACCCTGGGGCGGTTCAGCACGGCGCTGGCGCTCACCGGCGTCAAGCCGGAGGAGATCGAGACCGTCCTGGTCACGCACCTGCATCCCGACCATGTCGGCGGTCTGGTGTCGAACGGGGCGGCCCGGTTCCCGAACGCCGAGATCGTGGTCCACGCGGACGAGACGGCCTACTGGCTCACCGACGAAGCGCTCTCCCGGGCGCCGGACGCGGCCAAGCCGTATTTCGAGGGCGCCCGCAAGGCGGTGGCGCCCTACGCCAAGCGGACGCGCGAGCATCGGGGCGGCGAGGTGCTGCCGGGCATCACGGCGGTCCACCTGCCGGGCCACACCCCGGGACATTGCGGTTTCCGCGTCGTCTCCGGTGGACAGTCGCTGCTGATGTGGACGGATGTGGTGCACCTGCCCGCGATCCAGTTCAAGAACCCGGAGGCGGGTGTCGGATTCGACGTCGATGGCGACCAGGCGCGGGCGACGCGCAAGGCCATCATGGACGAGGTCGCCAGCGACCGGACCTTCATCGCCGGGGCGCATCTCGAATTCCCGGCGCTGGGCTACGTGGACCGGGATGGGGCGGGCTACCGCTTCGTGCCGGCCCTCTGGGTCGGCGGCGAGTAACAAACTTTGCATTCAGGGACCGTTCGGGGCGCCAGGGGGCGGCGCCGGACGGCCGAAGCGCGGGGACGGGCGTCGCGGATCCCGGGCATGGACGAGAGGTAGGATCGTGGTCATTCAGAAGAACTGGCAGGAACTGATCAAGCCGAACAAGCTGCAGGTCTCGACCGGCGACGACCCGAAGCGGGTCGCCACGGTCGTGGCCGAGCCGCTCGAGCGCGGCTTCGGCACCACGCTCGGCAACGCCCTGCGGCGCGTGCTCCTGTCCTCGCTCCAGGGCGCGGCTGTGACCTCGGTGCAGATCGACGGCGTGCTGCACGAGTTCTCCTCGATCCCGGGCGTCCGCGAGGACGTCACCGACATCGTCCTGAACATCAAGACCATCGCGATCCGGTCGCAGACCGATGCGCCCAAGCGCATGACCCTGCGCAAGACCGGCCCGGGCACCGTCACGGCCGGCGATATCGGCACGGTCGGCGACATCCAGATCCTGAACCCGGACCTGGTGATCTGCACCCTGGACGACGGCGCCGAGATCCGCATGGAGTTCACGGTCGCTACCGGCAAGGGCTACGTCCCGGCCGAGCGCAACCGCCCCGAGGACGCGCCGATCGGCCTGATCCCGGTGGACTCGCTGTTCTCCCCCGTGACCAAGGTCAGCTACCGCGTCGAGACCACCCGTGAGGGCCAGGATCTCGACAAGGACAAGCTGACGATGACGATCGAGACCAACGGCGCCGTGGGCCCGGAGGACGCGCTCGCCTACGCGGCGCGGATCATCCAGGACCAGCTGCAGGTCTTCGTGAACTTCGAGGATCCGCGCAAGGAAGAGGCCGCGCCGCTCGCGCCGCAGCTGCCCTTCAACCCGGCGCTGCTCAAGAAGGTCGACGAGCTGGAGCTGTCGGTTCGTTCGGCGAACTGCCTGAAGAACGACAACATCGTCTATATCGGCGACCTGATCCAGAAGTCCGAGGGCGAGATGCTGCGGACCCCGAACTTCGGCCGCAAGTCGCTCAACGAGATTAAGGAAGTGCTGGCCGGCATGGGCCTGCACCTCGGCATGGATATCCCCGGCTGGCCGCCGGAGAACATCGAAGATCTCGCCAAGCGCTTCGAAGAGCACTACTGAGGCGAAGCCGCCTCGGGCCGGACTTGGCGGCGCTGATCGGCGCTGTCTGTTTGGCCGATCCAGATCCGGGACTTCGCGGGCACGACGCGAAGTCTCAAACAAATCCCGCCGCGGGGTTACGCGGATAACAACCGCCTCGATGAGGCGCCCGGCCGTACCGTGGCACGGCGGCCGAGATCAGAAGGAAGCCAGAACCATGCGTCACGGTTATCGCGGCCGTCGCTTCAACCGCACCGCCGAGCACCGCAAGGCGATGTTCGCCAACATGTCGGTCGCCCTGCTGAAGCACGAGCAGATCGTCACCACCCTACCGAAGGCCAAGGATCTGCGTCCCGTGGTCGAGAAGCTCGTTACCCTCGGCCGCATCGACAGCGTCCACACCCGCCGTCTCGCCATGGCGCAGCTGCGCGATGCCGACATGGTCAAGAAGCTCTTCGCCGTGATCGGCCCGCGCTACGCCGGTCGTCCGGGCGGCTATCTCCGCATCATGAAGGCCGGCTTCCGCAAGGGCGACAACGCCCCGCTCGCCGTGATCGAGTTCGTCGACCGCGACGTCGACGCCCGCGGCAAGGATTCGGGTCAAGTCGAGGTCGCCGAGGCGGCCTGAGCCTAGGCTCAACCAACCGGACCAACAGAAAAGCCGTCCCGGGCCATCCGGGGCGGCTTTTTCGCGTCTGAGCCCAAAAAAAGAACCCGCCGGCTTGCGCCGACGGGTTTGGAGCAGGGTCCACGTTTCGAAATCGTCGCGGGAGCTCGTCCTGGCGGTCAGTGTCGGCCTGACCGGGAACTCGACCGCGTCGCGGTTCCGAAACCCCTATCCCTGCCGGTTCTTGTTGGGTGGATCGTCCTGATCCGGGTCGGCCTCGCGGCGTTGACTGGGGAAGATGCCGTGATTGCTCATGGTCCACCTCCACGTTCGTAACCCGGAGCAACACCGCTCCGTAGGGGGTCAATGAGCCGGCAACCGGGTGGTTCCCGATGAAGTGGGGTCCGCGTTCGCCTTCCTGCAAACCCGTCATTAGCTCGCCGCCGCCCCGTCGAGCAGCTCCGAAACCCGGCTCGCCAGGTCGGCGGAGCGGAACGGCTTGGTCAGGACCGGCAGATCGTCGGGGATCTGCATCGCCTCGGCGTGGCCGGTGAGGATCAGGACCGGCAGGGTCGGGTCGCGGTCCCGGATCGCGGCGGCGAGCTCGATGCCGCTCATGCCCGGCATGGCGAGATCGGCGACGATCAGGTCGAAATGGCCCGGCACGAACGACTGGAGCGCGGCCTCGCCGTCGCCGGCCTCGGTGGCCTGATGGCCGAAGCCCGTGAGGAACGAGGCGGTGACGTGCCGGACCTGCGGGTCGTCGTCGACCACCAGGATCCGGGCCGAGCGGGCCGCCACCGGGGCCGCGCCGGCATCCCGGGCCGCCTGCTCGGGCGCCTCGGCCGCGAAGGGGAGGGCGAGCTCGACCCGGGTGCCCCGGCCGACCTCGCTCTCGATGGCGAGGCGCCCCTTCGATTGCTGGGCGAGGCCGAACACCATCGCCAAGCCGAGACCGGTGCCCTGGCCCACCGCCTTGGTGGTGAAGAACGGCTCGCAGACCCGGCGCAGGATCTCGTCCGGGATGCCGGTGCCCTCGTCGGTGACGCTGACGCCGAGATAGGAGCCGTCGGCGATCTCGGGATCCGCGGCGATGTCGAGACGCCGCGTCGCCACCGTGATGGTGCCGCCCTCGGGCATCGCGTCCCGGGCGTTGATGCAGAGGTTGAGCACGGCAAGTTCGAGCTGGTCCGGATCGACCTGGACGGCGGGCAGGCCCTCGGTGAGGTCGGTGCGGACGCTGACCAGGCCGCCGAGGCTGCGGCCGAACAGGTCGCTCATCCCGGTGATCAGGGCGTTGACGTCGGTGGCCCGGGCCTGGAGGTCGTGGGCGCGGCTGAAGCTCAGCAGGCGCTTGGTGAGCGAGGCGCCGCGCTCGGCCGCGCCGCGGGCATTCTCGATCAGGCGCTGCACCCGCGGCTGCTCGGCGACCTTCGGGGCGGCGAGTTCGAGGCTGCCGAGGATTGCGGTCAGCAGGTTGTTGAAATCGTGCGCGATGCCGCCGGCCAGGGTGCCCAGCGCCTGCATCTTATCGGACTGGCGCAGCCGCGCCTCCAGGGTCCGCTGCTCGGTGACGTCCCGCTCGATCACCGCGAGGTGGCTGACCGCGCCGCCGGCATCGCGGATCGGCACCCGGGTCACGTGGCTCCAAAGCTCGGCGCCGACCGGGCCCTCGCTGGTCAGGCTCTCGGCCACCGTGCCGGAGCGGATCGCGGCGGCATCCGCCTCGGCCACCGCGCCGCCTTTGGCGCCCAGCAGGTCGCCCTCGCGCTGCCCGAGGCAGCTGAACACGTCCCGGCCGAGCAGGGTCGCCTTGCGGGCGTTGAGCCGCACGAAGCGGCCATCCGCATCCTTGAAGCTGATCGCGTCCTGGGCGTGGTCGAGGAGCCCGCGCAGCAGCGCCCGCTCGGTGGCGAGGTCGCGGCCGAGGCGATGGCGCTCGAAGGCCTGCCGGACCGTGGAGCGCAGCAGGCTCGCGTCCCAGGGCTTGGTGACGTAGCCGACGATGCCGCCGCGGTTGAGGGCGGCGATCACCGCGGTGATGTCGGCGTAGCCGGTGAGCAGGATCGCCTGCGCGTCGTGGAAGGCCCGGGCCTCGGCCAGCAGCGCGTCGCCGGTGAGGCCGGGCATGCGCTGGTCCGACAGCACCACGGCGATGTCGGGCTCGGCATGCAGGATCTCGAGCGCCTCGTTGGGGTTCGAGGTGGTCAGCACCCGGTAGGAATCCTCGAACAGGTCCTCCAGGGCGATCAGGATGTCCGGCTCGTCGTCGACGGCCAGGATGGTCCCGATGGGGCCGTCGTACCCGGCCCGCGATCCGTTCTGAGAATGCGTATCCGTCACCGAACCGGTGTCCAAAACGGCGGAGATTCCTCGACCTGACGTGCCGTCACTCATGCGCTGGCCGCCTGCCGCGGAATCCCGATCACGAAGCAGGCTCCGCCTTCCGGCGCCGTCTCCACGGTGAGCGAGCCGCTATGCGCCTGAACGACGCTGTAGGCAATCGCAAGACCGAGACCCGTGCCTGAACCCACGGGCTTTGTGGTGAAGAATGGCTCGAAGATCTTCTCGCGCAGGTCTTCCGGGATACCAGGACCAGTATCGCTGATGCGGATCTCGTCCACCTCCGGGTTCGACACGGTATCGATCCGGATCGTGCCGCCCTGCGGCATGGCGTCGGCGGCGTTGCCGAGGATGTTCATCACCACCTGGTTGAGCAGCGCCGGGGTGCAGTGGATCTCGGCCCGGCCGGCGAAGCTGCGCTCCACGGCGATCCGGTCGCCGAGCTTGTGCTGGATCAGGGCCAGCACGGTCTCGATCGCCTCGGGCACGTTGACCAGCGCCCGCTCGCCCTCGTCCAGCCGCGAGAACTTGCGCAGGTTCAGCACGAGATCCTGGATCCGGGTCAGGCCCATCCGCATCGAGCCGACCCGCTGGCGGGCCTTGTCGACGGCGCGGGCGGCGGCCTCCGGGGCGGCATCGGGCAGCTCGTTGAGCAGGCGCTCCACCGTGCCCTGGTGGGCGAGGATAAAGGCCAGAGGGTTGTTGATCTCGTGGGCGATGCCGGCGACCAGCTCGCCGAGCGAGGCCATCTTGGCGGCCTGGACCAGCTTGGCCTGGGCCTCGGTGATCTGGCGGTTGGCGTCCGCGAGGTCGCGGTTGGCCCGTTCCAGGGCGTCAGCGAGACGGGCGCGGGCCTCGGAGGCCTCGGCCTCGGCGCGGGCGCGTTCCACCGCCCGCTCGCGCTCGCCGAACTGGCCGGCGATGCGGCGGTCGTCCTCCTCCAGCAGGCGGCGGCGGACGAAGCCGCGGACCCGCAGGGCCAGCACCTCGGCATCGGTCTTCGAGACCACGTCGTCGGCGCCGGCCGCGAAGGCCTCCACCAGAAAGTCCTTGGCCGGGTCGCTGCCGGCGATGCCGACGAGGTGGAAGCCGGCGCCGGCCGCCTGGCCGGAGCGGCGCTGGCTGATCGCCCGGCACAGGGTCAGGCCGTCATAGGCGTGGCCGAGCAGGTCGATGGTCACGCAGTCGAACGCCGCCTCGCCGACCCCTTCCAGCGCCTTCAACGCGGCGTCCGGCCCGTCCGCGGTGGCGACGTGGTGGCCCTCCTGCCCGAGGAGACCCGCCAGGAAGGTCCGGTAAGTGACGCTGCCGTCGATCACCAGGATCCGGCCGCGCCGGAACGCCGCCGCCCCCGGCCCCTCGCCGTCGGCCGACGAGCGGCGCTCGCGCAGCAGGGCGCGGATGCGCAGGATCATCAGGTCGCGGTCGGCCGATTTCGGCAGGTAGGCGTCGGCGCCGCTCTCCAGGCCCTTCCGCTCGCCGCCGCCGCCGCCGGTGAGCATCAGCACCGGCAGGGCGCGGGTGCGCAGGGACAGGCGCATCTGGCGGATCAGCTCGTCGCCGTCCATGCCGGGCAGGTGATAGTCGGCGACCACCAAGTCGGGCTGGCTGCGGTTGAGATGGTCGAGGGCGGCCTCGGCCGAGGGGCAGCGCTCCACCACGAAGCCGTGGGCCTCCAGCAGGAGACGCAGCTCAAGGGCCTGCGTCTCGGAATCCTCCACGAGCAGGATCCGGGCGGGTCCGTCCCGGTGGGCGCCGGCCTCCGTCGCCGTCACGGCCGCACTCCCGGATCGGCCAACCGCAGGACGTGGTCGGCGATCCGGTCCAGCGGCAGGATCGCCCGGGCGGCGCCGAGCCGCACCGCCGCCGCCGGCATGCCGTAGACCACCGCGGTGCTCTCGTGCTCGGCCACCGTCTGGGCGCCGGCGCGGTGCATGTCGGCGAGGCCGATTGCGCCATCCTCGCCCATGCCGGTGAGCAGCACGCCGATCCCCGAAGCGCCCGCTTGCCGGGCGAGGGAGCGGAACAGCACGGTGGCGGCGGGGCGCTGGCCGGAGACGGGGTCGGTCCCGACCACGCGGAGGACGCGGCCTGTGCCGATCTCGAGGTGGCGGTCGCCGGGAGCGACGTAGACCCGGCCGGCCTCGGCGCGCTCGCCGTCCTGGGCCAGGGAGACCGGCAGGGCGACGACACTGTCGAGCCAGTTGGCGAACCCCTCCATGAAGGCCGCGCCCATATGCTGGACCACCAGCACCGGCAGCGGAAAGGTTTTGGGGAGGGCGCCGATCACCCGGGCGAGGGCCGGCGGGCCGCCCGTCGAGGCGCCGATCGCCAGCAGGCTCGGGGCCTGCCCGGCCGGCTCGGCGGGGGGCGCGAAGGAGGCGGCGCTGGTGCGGCCGGCCCATTCGGTGCCGATCGGCCGGCGCCGGATCACCGGGACCTGGGCCATGATCCGCAATTGCGTGCAGATCTCGCCCGCCACCGCCTCGTAGCCGGCATGGGTGGTGGCGACGGGCTTCTCGACCACCGACAGGGCGCCGGCGCGCAGCGCGTTCATGGAGATCCGCAGCGAGGAATCCTCCACCGCGTCGGCGACCACGACGATCGGGGTCGGGTGCTCGGCCATGATCCGGCGGGTGGTCTCCAGCCCGTCGATGCCGGGCAGGCGGATATCCATGGAGATCACGTCGGGCCGCACGGCCTGAAGGCTCGCAATCGCCTCCTCACCGGAGGCCACGGCGGCCACCAGCTCCAGCCGGGGATCGCGCGACACGATGTAGCGCAGCAGCTCGCGCACCACGAGGCTGTCCTCGACCAGCATGACCCGGACCGGCGTCATAGCAGCTGTCCGATCGTGTCGAGCAGCTGGCGCTGATCGAAGGTCTGCTTGGTCAGGTAGGCGTCGGCCCCGAGGTCGAGGCCGCGGGCCACGTCGGCCTCGTCCCCGCGGGAGGTCATCAGGATCGTCGGCAGCCGAGCGAAGCGGGTGTCGGCGCGCAGCGCCTTGAGCAGGCCGAAGCCGTCCAGGCGCGGCATCTCCACGTCCGCGAGGACGAGGTTGATCGGCTCGATCTCGGCCCGCAGCCGGTCGAGGGCGTCCTGACCGTCGACGCAGACGACCACGCGGTAGCCGGCGGCTTCCAAGATGCCCTTCTCCAAGGTCCGGGTGGTGATCGAATCGTCGACGACCAGGATGGTCGCCCGCGCGGCGGCGCGGGGTGAGGTCGTCGAACGTGGAGCCTGCGCCATCGTTCCGGGCGACAGGCCCGTCGATGTCGCAGCCCGGGCGGCGAGGCCCTCGGGGTCGAGGACGAGCACCGGCACGTCGCCGGGCAGCACCGCCGTGCCAGCGATCAGGCCGGGATCGGCCCCGAAGGCCGGAGCGGGCAGGACCAAGAGGGCGCGGACATCGTGCAGGCGGTCGACGCCGAGCACCAGACGGCCACCGCCGGCCCGAAGCAGCACCGCGGTCAGCATCGTCGGATCCTGGCCGGCAGGATCCGGCGCCTGTCCCAGGATCGCGGTGAGATCGGTGACCGGGTGATTGGTGGCCGCCGCGCCCTCGCCGATCCGGACCATGGTGCGGCCCAGGGCGAGGGGCAGGTCGGCCCGGTCGAGGCGCAGCAGGCGCTCCACCGCGCCGCCCGGCAGGGCGTAGGTGCGCCCGGCCGCCTCGACCAGCAGCAGGCTGCGCCGGGCCGCCGAGAGCGGCAGGCTGAAGACCAGGGCGGTGCCCGCGGGCTCGCGCGGCTCCAGGCGGACGCTGCCTTGCAGCTGGCGGGCCGCATCCGCGGCCACCGACAGGCCGTAGCCGCGGCCCGACAGGGTATCGACGGCTTCCGCGGTGGAGAAGCCGGGCTCGAAGACGAGGCGCAGCAGGGTCTCGGGATCGGCGGCCTCCCCGGGGGACAAGAGGCCCCGGTCCCGGGCCGCGGCCTCGATCCGGAAGAGGTCCGGACCCGGCCCGTCATCCTGCACCGTGACCTGGAGGCGCGCACCGCGCACCGCCACCTCCAGCCCGAGGGCCAAGGCCTCGGGCTTGCCGGCGGCCCGGCGGATCTCCGGGCTCTGCCAGCCGTGGCTCAGAGCGTTGCGCAGGGCGTGCAGCAGCGGGTCCTTCAGGGCCTGGAGCAGGCCGCGCTCCACCGGCAGGTCGAGGCCGCGCAGGTCGAGATCGACGTCGCGCCCCTGCTCCCGGGCGGTCTCGCGGATCGAGCGGGCGAGGGGGCCGAGCACAGTCTCGGCCGGCACCAGGGCGAGGCGCTCGGCCTCGGCGCGGACGCGGAACGCCGCGCCCTCGACGGCGCTGGTCGCGGCGGCCTGGCGGCGAGACAGCTCCGCGGCCTCCCGGGCGAAGCCGGCGAGGCGGTCCGCCAGCGCCCGCAGGTCCGGCCGGTCCGCCTCAGATCGGGCGGCCAGGGCTTCGGCCCCGACGCGCAGCTCCCGGGCGGTGCGGGCGAGGCGCGCCAGCCCCTCCGCCGCGGGGGCCTGGGCCGCCAGGGTGCTGGTCAAATCGTGGCTTGCCCGGGCCAGGGCCTCCACGGCCTCCCCGGGCACGCGCAGGATCGCGGCGCCGGACTCGGCCGGCTCGGGGGCCGGCGCGGCAGCAGGCGAGGCAGGGGCGGGCGGGGCAGGGGGCTCGGTTGGCGGCGGGGCCTTCGGGGCCTCCCCGGGCAGGCCGAGGCATTGCCCCAGCGCCGAGAGAGCATCGGCCGGCATGTCCGGCCCGGCGCCGTCCTGAAGGCCGGCGACGTAGGTCTCGATCCGGTCGAGGGCGAGCTGGACGGCGTTGGCGGCGGTACGGTCGAGGGCCTGCGCGCCGGTGCGAACCCGCTCGAACAGCGTCTCCAGCCGGTGGGCGACCGCCTCCACGGGGGGCAGATCGACGGCCCGGGCGGCGCCCTTCAGGCTGTGGGCGCGGCGGAACACGTCGTTCCAGTCCGGGGTGGCGCTGCCGAGGGCGGCCCGGATCGCCGTGACGTGCTCGCGGTGCTCGACCTCGAAGGCGGCGAGCAGGAGCTGGCGGATGTCGGCGGGCAAGGCGGCCCGGCCCTCAGTGCCGGTAGCGTTCGGCCAGGGCCATGAGCGCCTGGGCGAGCTCGGTGAGGTTGGCCGAGGCGGTCTCGACCTGGCGGGTGCCCGCCGCCGTCTGCTGGCTGGCCTGCCGGATGTTCTGCAGCGCCCCCATCACCTGCTCGATCCCCAGCTGCTGCTGGTTGGTCGAGGCCACGATCTGCTGGAACGTCTGCACGTTCTCCTCCACCCGCGCCGTGATCTCCTCGATCGTCCGCTGCGTCGTGTCCGAGCGCGTCTTGCCCGA
>NZ_FOTK01000055.1 GCF_900114535.1 Methylobacterium pseudosasicola
CTCGGCTCCAGTCGATCTCGCCCGCCCCGTGCAGGCGCTCCAAGAGCACCTGATGCAGGCGGGCCCATACGCCGGCCGCCTGCCAGTCGCGCAGGCGCCGCCAGCAACTCATCCCGCAGCCGCAGCCCATCTCCGCTGGCAGCATCTCCCACGGAACGCCTGAGCGCAGCACGAACAGAATGCCGGTCAACGCAGCTCGGTTCTCGATCGGCCGTCGGACACCTTTTGGACGTGGGCGGGACGGCGGCAGAAGCGGCGCAATCTCGGTCCAGAGATCATCGGGCAGAAGCGGACGAGCCATCACGACCAACGCCCGCCCGCCCAATCCGTGCCCGTTCTGTTAGGCGCTCTTAAGGGCGGACCACTTCAAAGGGGGACGATCACCGGGCGGCCGCGGAAGGTCAAGGAACCTGCTGAAAGGCAAGCACGAAAGTCTACTGTGTCAGCCGCAAGGCACCGATGCTTGCCTGAATCTGCTTGAAGGCGGCGATCAGGTCATCTGATGTGTTGGCGACGAAGAACTGGTTTGATGACGAGGCGCAGCTCTGAAGAAGGCTCAGGCCCTGACTGTCGATTGGGTCGGACGGGATGCTGAAGCCGATCGTGTAAATCGAGATGTTGACCGCCTTGGCGTTCCTGCATGCCTGGGCGGTCAATGCATCAAGGGCATTGCGGGCGCTCAATGCATCCGATATGTTCTGATTTGTTGAAGGCAGCCGTGGGTTGGGCGTCGATCCATCGGCATTCTTAAAATACCCAGCCGCAAAATACATCGATCCATTATAGGCGGCGTAGGGGTTCGTTGCCCAACTGTTTGTGCCATCGGTCATTAGGATGATAATTTTATTGACGGTGCTGGCGTTCGAACTGCTCGAACTAGAAGAATAAGCCGAGCCGTCGGCAAACACGCTGAGCGGCGACAAGGTACGCCAGCCCCACATAAAGCCCTCATGGATGTTGGTTGAACCGAGCGGCGCCATATTACCGATGAGCGTCTTGAGGGTCGTCGTGTTGTTTGTGAGGCGTTGAAGCGGCTGGGTAGTGCACCCGAAATTCGGCCCATTGGGTACACCCGTGTAGGAATTCGATGATGTCGGTGCGGCATTGCGCGGGCTAGTGTATTTGCACGCCCGGCCTTCTGCCGAAGCGAAAGTTGTACTCGACGGGAGATCGGCGCAGGAGCCACTATTATTTGCGTCATCGATATAGCTGTTAAAGCTATAGCTGGTTGTGCCACTTGTGGTGTAGCTGCCGTAGGTGTTGCTGCCATTACCGGGTTCGTCTGGGGCGAGCAGTGGAATGTAAAGTGAGTTGGCGTCGGACGAAGACGGTGCTCCATCCTGCACGTTGAGAGGATAAGGCAACGTCTCCAAGCAGCCGCCCCAACTCCAGCCGGAATAGGCCTTCTGCAATTTCGTGAAAATGTCGAACCGGTTGGTAAAGCCCGATCCGCCTGGGGATAGCACGTTGGTCCAATGATAGGCCGACTTGCCGTACTGATCGATCCAGGTCGCATAGCGATACGTTGTCGGATCGACGGCGACTGCTGCGGCAAAGGGTACGATAGAAATTTTCGTCGCTGACGAGAAGGCAGCGTTGGTATAGACGTAGTTGACAAAATTCGTCGCCGCGGTCTGCACGGCTTGTAGCTTTGATTGGCCGCCGCTCGACTCAGCCATCGAACCGGTGTTGTCGAGGACGAGCGCGATCTCGAAGGTCTTGGGTAGCGGCGTAGCGCATTGCGCAGCGGCACCCGGGTTGATGCGGGTCGTGCCGGTAAACTTGCCGAAAAACACCGTCGAAAGCTTGTGGGTCCTCAAGGTGATCTGACGCGGGTTGCTGGTGATGACCAGCGGGTCGACCACAAGGTTGGCCGCCCCCATGGCACCGGTCATTGCGGTCTGGGCCAACGTGTTCAAGTCGGCAGTGGATGTGGTGAGTGGGGTCTGACAGAGAAGCAGCGCCGTAGCATCAGTCGCGGCCTGCAGCTTGGTCTCTAGCCGGGTCGCAAAGCCGTAATCAACGGCTGCGCCGGTGAACATGAGCATTGGCACACTCAGAAACGCAAATAGAACCGCAACGTTGCCCCCGCAATTCTGAATAAGCACAGCCCTACGTGCTGTGGTACCGCGATTACCAAAGGCGAGTCTTTGGCTGAGATTTGAGGTCAGTCGGAACAAGGTCGAGCCGAGCTTTGAAGTGCGACGGCTCATGAGCGGACGAATTAGTTTACGAAGATCTTGTTTCCTGGTGTGATAACGTTGATTTGATGGTTCAATTGCCTTCTTGATTATTTCAACTTGTGATTGCTAGTTGTATCTATGTACGATCTAAGGCTGTTGCCGTAAAGCAAAGGTTGTTTTCGAAGTATCCTTCACGGTCGATCGCCAACGAGCAGGTTGACCTTGTTTAGCTCACCGCATCGACACGGACCCGCCGATTGGATCAACGGCTTCCACCCAAGGGCGTAACGTGACCGACGGGGCGAGCTGATCGAGAAAGCGGTTGCACGCCCCGGCGAGCGCGTCGCTGGATCCGGTCGGCATGACGGCCTGTAACTCGCGCATCAGCTCTGCCAGCACGACGTCGCGCCCGTTCGCCAAAAAGCGATGGCCATCCTGCTTGCTCACGAGGATAGAAATGACGTTCTCAGCGACGGCACGGATCGCATCTTCCTGATCGGTACGCATCCGCTGTGTCTTACAGAAGCCCGCTCCCGCTGTGATCCTTGAAGGCGTTCGCCCTGCGAATGTAGCCCACGACCGTCTTGGGATCCTTGTGCCGGGACTGGTCAATGATGCGGGTGAGATCCGCCCCGCGTTCGGCCGCGCTGGTGATGTAGCCGGCTCGCAGGGAGTGCGCCCCGAAGGTCGAGGCATCGAGGCCGGCCGCAGTACAGTAGCTATGCAGAATGTTGGCTACGGATCGGTCTGTGAGCCTAGGGTGGCTAACTTGGCCACCCTTAGCCGCGCCCCCTTGAGGCTGGGGAATTTCCCCACCCTTTGGACCAGTGGAAGGATGCGCAACTTGCGCACCCCTAACTCGGCCCGACCGGGACACCGGACGGAATATCGGCCCCTCCGTGATGCTGGCGGCCGCCAGCCATTCCCGCACGAGTGCGACGGGCCGGACGAAGCGGCCGTGAGGGATGGCGACCTTAACGCCCCTGCCCTCCTGGTCCGTCTTGGCCTTGCGGATCAGCACCCGCAGGCCCGCCGGATCCTCGCGCAAGTCCCCGACGTCGAGGGCGACCAGTTCGGACCGGCGGAGCGCGCCCGCGAAGCCGAGCGCAAGCAAGGCCTGGTCTCGCTTGCCGGTGAGGGTATGTGGCGTCTGCGCTAGAACCATCTGAAGGATATCGACGGTGGCGGCGGCCTTCTGGACCGGAGCGACCCCGATCTTGCGGCGCGCGCCCTTCAGGACCGTCCTCACCGCTTCGTCGTCGGTGGGATCCGGGGCCTTGGCCAACCGGTGGGCGTACTTGATCGCTGCGAGACGCCGCCCGATGGTCGAGGCCGCTCGCCCGGCCTCAGCCTCGTCCACGATGAACGCGGCCACGGTTTCGGGTCTAGCAGGTACGGCCTCGAACCCATGCCGGTCGCACCAGGCCTGAAAGACCTTGGCGTCGGCCGTGTAGGCGCGCACCGTCGAGGCGGCCTTGCTCGCGCGCTGGTAGGTCTGGACGAGCGCCATGGCCGCAGCCGGCAACCCGCTGGTGTAGGCGGGCGGCACGGCCGGCAGGGTGTTGGGTGTGTCGTCGGTCATGCGTCTTCGGCAGATGCGGTAGGCCGTACTGATCCGCCTGCTTGTTCAGCAGGTCCCGGACAAGCTCCTTGGGATACCCATTCGCCACCAACTCGTCTCGGATCTTGAGCAGCTTGGCACAGGCATCCTCGGGATAGGTCCGGGCGAACCATTCCAAGCCGCCCTTCATGGACGCGGGTCCGGTCAGCGGCCAGGCAGGCGGCTAGGCATCGCTTGCCTCCCCAGTCTCCGACAGCGGGTAGTGGCCAGCATCACAGCCACGGCCGGTGCCCAACGCTGCCGCGAACATTTCGCCGATGATCTGGTCGGCCCAGTCGTTCGGGAGATCCATGTACCAGCTAGCGTGCCGACGAGCCCACACCAAGCCCGACCGTCCTCAAACTCTAGGGCCGGGCACGGGCCTTCTTTGCCGGCGCCGGTTTAGGCGATTGAGTGTAAAGAGGATGAAGCGCGCCCCGGTATGATGGTCTCGGTGAGCGGGGCTGTCGAGATGTCTAGGTTGTCGAGCCCTACGCACGCCGGTACAGCGCGCCCATGTCCGACAAGCTCACCGCCCTCCTCGAACGCCTCAAGTCCCATCAGCGCGATCTCATCCTGGCGATGGCCGAGCACGACGGGATGCCTGCCGGAAGCGCCCTCCGGCAAGTCGCCGAACTGGAGAACGTGATCGCCGCCGTCGAGGCCGTGGCGGATGAAGAGCGGGGTCGGGCGCGGGGATAGGCGGGACTGCACCTGAGCGCCACCCTCACTCAAAGCGATGACCCAGGCGACCTCGACCATGGGTGCCGACGATGACCTTCAGGATCAAACCCAAGCGACGCGCTGTTTCCGACCATCACGCGTAGAGATGGCGATGGAGCCCTTCATGAACTCAGCACCTGACGGATCGGTGATCCAGCGCGATGCGCCGCGCGCCGATCTCCTGGCCTTCGAGATCAAGGACAGGATCACGAAGCCCGACATCGAATGGATGTCCTCGATCGCGGACGAGGCGATGAATGCCCACGGCACGATCGACATGTTGTTGATCATGTCGAACTACGAGGGCTCGGACCTTGGGGCGAGGTTCGACGGCTACGCCAGCACGGTGATGGCCCGCTCGATCGCGCACATCCGAAACTACGTCGTGGTTGGCGCACCGTTGTTCGCCCGCGCCATGATTACGCTGTCCGGGACGGTCATACCGATCGAGACCAAGACGTTCGATCTCGCCGACGAGGCTGCGGCCTGGGCGTACCTCGCAGAGGCTGGACCGGCTACCGCGCAATCCTGAGCGGGCTGATTGGAGATCGAGGCGAATGGCTGGTCTGAAGGACAAGCGCGGCTTCATCGACAAAGATCGCCTCGACCTTTCCGAGCGGAAGGCCGTGGAATTTTGGATGAAGCGCTGGGGCGTGACACGCGATCAGTTGGTGACCGCCCACCGCAAAGTCGGGCTGATGACCAAAGACATCGCCGCGGAGTTAGGGAAAAAGCGATGATGGCCTCACCATTTACCATCTTGGTGCGACCACCGCATACCTGAAGGACGAGAACGCCGAGTTGTGTGGGTTGACGTGGATGTCAGGCTTGGCGAGCACGAGATCGTTGAAGGTCAGTTAACGCGCGCCTGGCGGTCGCTACCGATGGTGGCCGCCGGTGGCGCGCGATAATCCTACAACGTCGCTGCGGCCCCGTTGGACATGCGAGGCCGAACGGCAGGCGGACCGAGCCCATGTCCCTGGCGGCTCGGTCCGCGCCTTCAGATCATCGTCGGCATTGTCGCTTGGTGGAGCGGGCCTTCCAGCAGAGCTTCAATAACGACCCACGTCCACCCTGACCTCGGCCGTCGATCGGGCGACTGCACTGGGCAGCCCCGGTGGATGCGGCTCCGCGCAACAACAGCGCGCGACGCCGTCTGCACGTCATTGAGGTCGGGTGATGCGTGGAACCATGAAGATTGCCGGCACAGCCGCCCTGGCCGCACTTGTCCTATGTGGCGCCCAGCCAGCAGCCCAGGCTCGTGACGGTATCGGGGTCGGCGGTACTGCAGCGCTTGGCGTCCTTGGCGGCGCCGTTGCCGGCACTGCGATTGCCTCAGCCAACAACGGATACTACCCAGGCCGCCCGGTCGACGTCGCCCCGCCCCCCGCCTATTTCGAAGAGGTCTGCCACATCGAGCGGCGCGGTTTCATCGATCCCTACGGGGTCGAGCACATCCGCCGCGTTCGGGTCTGCGAATAGACCACCCAAACCGGCCCTTGCTATCCCTGGCGGACGCTCCTAGCCTCTACGTCTCGGCGCGCATCGCATGCGGTGCCGACTCCGGAGAGGAGGTCAGCCATGAGACATCACGGCACCAACCCCCGAACATCGCGCATCGCCGATGCGGACCAGGACAGTCCACCCAACCACAACCAGCAGGGGTAGTGGCTCTTCGAGCGGCAGTGGGCTGACCGGATCAAAGAGTGTGGACCCTGCAGAAACCCGCCGCCTCAGGCCGGCGGGTTTTTTCATGAGCTTACGCTGGCATCACGCCTAGGCGAAGGACGTGGCGTAAGTCACAGCCGCTCGAATTCTGCACCTGGTGTGCTTCCAGCGCGGCAGCCGGCGCCAGCCATAACAGCTAAGGTTGGGCACTCCTTGAGACGCCTAATGACCCTTCCCGTGCCCACCCTTCGCCGCTGTATTCTCGTCGGCCTGATGCTCATCAGCCTCGTTGCCTTGGCGGACGGTATAGCCCGGGTGCAGCTCGCGAACGCTGTGGCAGGCTTCCAGGGCTCAACCGCCGACGTGGCGGGCTGATCCGGCGGCTGTCGCCCGTGCGCTCCCTTATATCCGCCCTCGCCCTCGCCCTCGCTCTCGTAAGCGCTGGGCCCGCCTCGGCCCTGACGGCCGAGCCAGCCGACCTACCGGCGCTGGAGCGGGCCTGGCACGGTTGCGTGCGCGAGGCGTACGATCGGCAGCACGAGCGTGGCAGCCGGGCTGGACGAGAGCGCAACGCCCTGGACGAATGCAAGCCCCACGAGGACACCTACGTGACCGCGCTGATGGCGACCCGCCCAGACGATGCCGACATGCCTATGAACGGCTGGGCACGGACGTGGGCGGGGTACGTGGCCTTCGTGGGCGATCCGGTCAAAGCCTGGATAGAGGCGCTGCGGCGCTGATCTGCACTACCATCGCTGGGCGCACCTCGCAGCAATTTTGCACGACCACACTCCACGACTTCTCCAGCTTTCGCGGCGACCGCACGCATCGCTTTTTCGTTTTCGTGCGTTTCTCTTTGCGATCGCTCAGACCTGAGCGGCTTAGATGAGGAAGCGGAGGCGGCAATGCTACGCGGCGGCTTGCTATGGCTGATCGGAATACCGCTGCCTATCATCTTATTGCTATGGTTATTTGGTGTGTTTCAATAAACGAGGGTGCGTACGGGCATGTCCTATACAGTCGAAATCACGATTGCCGAGCCTGCTTCAACCGATGAGGAGGTAGAGACGCGCATGTACCAATTGCCCGATCCCTACGAGACGGTAGCAAACGCTAAGGAGGCGGCTGCCGCGCATATCGCCAGCCTCGATCTGGAGCCGGCAGTAGTAATCTACAGCGTGTTCGATCGCGAAGGCTTCACGGTGGCTTCGAGTGTCGAGGAGTTGGCCGAGGCCGGGTAACGACACCCTGGACCTGTGACTTCGGCGGCCCCGATCAGGCCTGGGCACAAAAAAGGCCCCCCCCCGAAGGAGCGGCCCGAAGTCTTGGGAGGAAACGCCCTTGGGAGGGCTGCAGGACCGCGACGCCATCGCCGTCCCACTGCATCGACCTATGCACCTGCAGTGCCGCGAACAACCGCCCATAGGTTGTGGCCCGCGCATAAGTGGTGCTGCTTCTCCTCTCAAGTGCGCTTGAACACTATGGCTTGGTACGGCCTGCCATCATCAGGCGTGCGCCACCGGCAGCTCGCCCACCTGGGTGGTGTAGCGCGGCGTGCGCATCTCGAACTTGGTGTTCCACCCCCGCTTGGCCACCAGCCCCGCGCGGGCCGGCACAACAGATCCTCGGCCCCAACGTGCGTTGCAGGCGTCCATCGCCGCCATCAGCGGCCCTGAACGCTCCCGATCCATGGCGCCGATCAAGGCCCGCGGGCTGTGCGACAGCGGCACCAGGTCGTTGGTGATGATGCCGGCCTTCGAGTACCGCCACGGCCGCTGCCCGGGCTCGCGCCAAGTCTTGGCCACGCCCAGCTGCGCCGCCTTGATCAGCGTCAGGGTGTCGTTGGTGTGCTCGGGTAGGGTGACGGTGGTGGACACCGAGCGCATCGGGGCATCCCGGTCGTGCTCGCTGGTGTGGTAGAAGATGGACACGTGGTTGGTGGCCAGCCCCTCCCGCCGCAGCTTCTCGCCCAGCCTGGTGGCATGTGCGGCCACCGCCTCTTCAAGCACCGCCCGTTCGGTGATGCGGCGGCTGAACGACCGCGTGACCGCGCAGCCCTTCCGCCGGGCTGGCACCATCTCCAACGGCAGACACGCCAGCCCGCGCAGCTCGTGGATGATACGCTCGCCGACGACCGTCAGGCCCTTGCGCACTGGTCGTGGGTCGAGGTCGCGCAGGTCTGCGACGCTCTCGACGCCCATGGCCTCCAACTTCGCCAGCGAGGCTCGGCCGATGCCCCAGACCTCGGCCACGTCGATCCGGCAGAGCCAGTGCGCGTAGGCAGTCGGGTCAGTTAGATCGCACACGCCCTGCAGGTCGGGCACGGTTTTGGCGATGTGGTTGGCGAGTTTCGCGAGGGTCTTGGTTGGACCGATGCCGACGCAGGTCGGGATACCGGTCCAGGCCCGCACGGTGGCGCGCAGATCTCGTGCGAGCTCCATCCGCAGGTTGGGCGCGACGTCCGAGAGGTTCAAGAAACTCTCGTCGATGGAGTAGATCTCCACCTGCGGGCTGAACTGCCGGTAGACCGCGTTGGTGCGGCTGCTCATGTCGCCGTAGAGCGTGTAGTTCGAGGAGAACACCCGCACGCCCTGTCGCCGGCACATCTCGCGAATTTTGAAGTAGGGATCACCCATCTTGATGCCGAGTGCCTTGGCCTCACTGGTCCGGGCGATGGCGCAGCCGTCGTTGTTCGAGAGCACGATCACCGGCACCGCGGCGAGCCGCGGGTCGAACACGCGCTCGCACGAGCAGTAGAAGCTGTTGCCGTCGATCAGGGCCACGGCGCGGCCGCCGCCGATGCGGTCGCGTTGGCGCGGGGCCGGCACACTCACGATAGCTGCCCGCGGGCGACGTGCCAGCGGATCGAGAAGCGGACCACGCCCCAGATCACGCCCTCGCCGAGTTCGTCGACCGCTAAGGCTGGCAAGGCCGGATTGCAGAACGCCAGCCGGGCGACGTTGCCGTCGATCACAAGGCGCTTGCAGCTCATCTGCCCATCGATCGCCGCCACCACCACGCTACCATGGGACGGCTTGAGGCTGCGGTCGACGCAGGCGAGATCCCGATCGTAGATCCCGGCCCCCTCCATGGACGATCCGGAGATGCGCCACAGGAACGTGGCGGGCGGGTTCGGCACGAGCCAGCGCGGCAGCTCTAGCGCGCCCTCCAGGAAGTCGTCGGCTGGGCTGGGGAAGCCAGCGCATAGGGCCTGCCCGATCAGCGGGACCCGCACGGCGTCGGGACTTTGGATCAACAGCTCGTCGACCCGATTGAGATGCACTTGCCGCTCCGCCGCATAAGAACAAATGCGAACAGACCCGATGCGAGGTCTCGGTTCAACGGATGATCGCAAAGGGCACGAATTGGCGGTGAAGCGCTGTGGATGGCGCCGAAGAAACAGAATGATGTCAGTTACTTCTGGCTACCGATCGCTGCGAACGCGCCCGCCCCGAGGCCGTCGTCAGGGCGTCGGCGGCCGTATCACCACGACCGCGGGCGGGCTGACGATCCACTTCGGCGCTGTCGTCTGACGCGACAGGTCCGGCTGCGGGAGCGTGTGGTGCGTCGCATAGACGACATCCGGGCCGAACCGAACCAGCACGATCAGGGCGATGAGGGCTGTGCGCATGGTGGGTCAACGACCGGGACCGGCGAGTGCTCCCATCAGTCACTCCTCTTGCCGAACCCCTACGCCGACGCCCTGCGTGAGCCACCGCAATCTGATGGCCTGAACTGGGTTGTCCGACTACGCTGACAGGATGAGTAACGTCGTCTCCTTCCCGAAGGGCCGCGCTTCAGGTCGCGACGCTGAGCAAACCGTGGTCGTCACGATTACCGACCGGGATGGCTCAACGCTCGTCTTGATCCCGGTCGTCCCGCCGGAGGAAGACGCCGTTCTGATCATGCCCACTGACCCAGTCGAGATCGCGTTCGCCCGGGCGGCGCTTCAGAACGCGCTTCGGCAGCTCGATGCTTCCGGTACCGATCCTGACATGGGGGCGGAGTACACGCCGGCCTAACCGCAGGCCCTGAAAGCTACCCTCACCGCGTGATCCTGTAGCCGCACTCGAACAAATTACCGGGTGTCCCGCAGCACATCGATCCGCGGAGCTTGAGCATAGATCTCTCTCAACGACGGCAGCCGCCGCCCTTTCAGTAGAGATCGTCATGTCTCTCTCATCTCGCGTCGTCCTACTTAGCGGGGTTGTCGTCCCGGCTCGTGCCTTCCTCGTCGTCACGTATGTCGCCCTCGTCAGCCTCGCCCTGCCGATGCACTTCGCCTGACCCCTGAGCTGCACCTTCATCAAGGTCGCCCTGCCCATGCGGCATGCTGACCGATTGAGGTAGCGCTTGAACGTCGAGAACGCCGCTACGCTTGATCGCTCAACATATGTGGGAGGGTAGGGTGATGAAGCTGTTCCAGATCCGTCAGGGCGCGACAGGCACGATCCTCTGGACTGGCTCGGCCGCCGACCCGATCGCCGCCCTCGACGCCATGGCCCACGAGGCCGGGTACTACGATCACGCCGACATCCCGGATCACCTGCGGGCGGGTGGCCTGCACGCGGAAGAGATCCGGGTTTGAGACCAACGCCCCGGCAGTAGCTGCTGGGCTCGCCAGCGTAGAGGCTGGCGAAGCGTCGGTGCACAGCACCGTGATCGGCCTGGGTTGGCGGCAACGCATCGTTAACCATGGCAGCTCACCCTTGCCGCAGCAGCGAAGCGGCGAGGATCCTATGGCAGCTTCACCTTGGCCAACGGCGGCGTTCCTGGCGCGATACCCGGTGCCGATCGGACTGATTTCGTCCCTCTACCGCGCAGACGATGGTGAGCGCGACCGCTTGCTGTCCACTATGCCCGAGTATGGGCGGGCCCGGCTGGCCGCCTACTGCGCTGAGACCGAGCGGCTGCAGCCCCTCGGCCTGCGCGTTGCGTCTACCTGCGCGGAGGCGAGCCTCGTTCGGGCGGCCGGTGCCACGATCGGCGCCAGTCTCTTTGCTCGCTCTCGGATCGACGTAGCGGCAGCGCACTGAACGCGACATGCCGGCTGACGGAGAGCAAACCTGCGAAGTGAAGGTCGAGGGGGCGTAGCAGGCCGTTACCTTGACGGAGGCACGCACGGTCTATGGGGTGGCTTCCAGGCGCTGCCCGTCCTGCCATGGCCAGGTGAACATCGCCGGGAACTACACCCTCGGTGGTGGCTACAAGCTAGAGCATCGGCGCAGCCATCCTGGTTGCCCGCTGACGCCTGCCGCGTACTCCAGCACGCCATCGCGCCACCCGCAGGCGATGGGGTGACGCACGGCCGGGTCTGGGATTTTTGGGCGCGTTGGCCGTTCCAATCGAAGCCCACGCCTCCAATCACGAGGCGCAATCGAGGCCAGCTGCGTTAGTGCGGCACCGGTTGTGTGGAGATCCTGAATGGCCGACGCCTTTGCGCCGCAGCTCGCCGTGCTGGTTGTCGAGGACAACCCCGTGCAGCTCATGGAGGCGGCCGCCGCCTTACGTGATGCTGGCTACGAGGTGGCCGAGGCTGCGACCATCGAGGCCGCTCAGGCCCATCTGGCGGCCCGGCCCGAACTCGTGGCCATGATCGCAGACGTGGATCTCGCTGGTGAGCCCCTCAGCGGTTTTACCCTGGCCAAGGCTGTCGCGGCACGTTGGCCCGAACTCGCTATCCTGATCGTATCGGGGGTGGAGTGGCCGGGGGCTGAGCAGATGCCCATGGGCGCTCGCTTCCTGCGTAAGCCCTTCGCGCCTGAGGGGCTCGCCGAAGCCCTTCGAACCGTTCTGGCGGCGCGGGGGATCGGCTCGTAAGCCGACCACCCACGCCAAGCGCAAGCTCAGTCCGTCAAGACGGCAATCAGCGAGAACGATGTGGCGAGCACGAACGTGCCTGCCACGAGGGATGAGATAAGCAACATGTGGGGATCTTGGGGTGCCGATACGGCTGTGTTCTCCCAATGTCCAATGACCATGCGTGGTTGCGATCCAGCTGTGCATATCCGCTCAGCGTTCGTGGCCCCTTATCGAATGTGACTGCAGTGCAGGCCGTTTAAGCGGTGCTATTGCCCTCGGCATCGTTGTCGCCGACCTCCAGGAGCCAGTCTGGCAGGATTGGGACGACCTCTCCAGCCACCTCGCCGGCGCTCTGTAGCGCCCTTTCCGCTTGGGCCTCGGACGTCTCCCCGCGAACCTCGGCGAAGAGCTTGCGGGCTAGCTGGTCGAGTTCCTGGTCGGATAGCTTCCTGTCTGGCTCGATCTGCATAGCGACCTGCCTCCCGCTGGCCGGCTCGGCCCCGCCGCCCGATCCGATCACGGGCTGGCGGGGCTCGGCACCGTTCCTCTCGGCGATGGGGCCGGGTACGCGACGTGGCCCATGGCGCACAGTGGTCCAGGACAGTTATCGGAGACAGAACGGCTACGCTTGAGACGATCCCGGAACGGGAATGCCGGTCGGCAACGCCAATCAATCTCGAACGCCCGCGCCAGACCACCCGTCCAAGAAATGGTGCCCCGTGGAGTAGATCAAGGACGCTCGAACTGTACGGCGGCCTCTAGGTCCTCGCATAAGGGGACATAGGCGCACCAGCCGCATACGCCCCTATCGGCCGCCTTTGGGGAATTCCACTGCGAGCAGGTCGGGCAGACCTTCATCACGATGCGGGTGCCGTGGACGAGCGCCAGTCCACGGCCACCGAAGGTGGTCGGGCCTTGAGGAAATTTTTCAACATAGGTGTTCCCTGCGTACTACCGCAGGTTGATGTCAATGAGCGTTCAAGGCTTACAGCCCTGCTGAATCAGCGTGGCTGTCCCGTAAGGACGGTCGTGAGGTAACTGAATTGGCAGACACCCCGTGTGCCCCCGCGTTAACTACGCTCGCCTTGGTAGGATCTTATGCCTCAAACCGATTTGATCACGGGCTGGCGGGGTCTACAGCTGCGTTGTTGCGGTCTGACTGGCTGCCAGCGCCGATGATTGGTCGCTGGGCCAAACGTCCTCAATGACCTTGCGCAGAGCCGCGGGCATGAAGGGCTTGATCAGGCAGGCGTTCACCCCCGCACGCCGTGCGGCCGTGAAGGCATGAGCCTGCTCCTTTGTGGTCATCATCACGAAGAGAGTTTCGCGCAGGCGCCGATCTTCCCGCACGGTGCGCAGCAGTTCGAGGCCCGACATCGGGAACATGTTCCAGTCCGAGATCACGAGGCCGTAGGGACGCTCATTCAACATGGCGAGCGCAGCTGCCCCATCCGGGGCCTCATGCACGTCGTGAACTTCGATCTGTTTGAGCACGGCACGCACGACAGCGCGGATCATCGCGACGTCGTCGACCACGAGTACCGGCAGCTGGCGCAAATCAGGCATGGTCGTTCGAGGCATCGTTGTTTTTGATCTCGGTCTGGGAAGCAACGGGTGGCTTAGATCGCCTCTTCATGCCGCCGCTTGATCAGGGAGAGCCGTCAAATCTGCGAACTCAGACAGGATCGTGTCCTGAACACGGGTCAGCCAGCCTTCCGCGTGGCGAGCATGCTGTTCCGCCGCGCGGGCACGCTCGTCGGCCGCCTTTGCCCAACCTTCGGCGGCCGTGACCCGGACCTCCGCACAAAGTTGAGCCTCATGCGCCATCGCTTCGGCTCTATGCGCTCGCTCGTCAGAGGCGATGATGCCATCGCGTGCCTGCTGCAGGGCCTTCTCGAAACGGGCTTCCTGTTCGCGAGCTTGCGCCTTCACCTCGCGCGCTTGACGCGCGGCAACCCGCACAAGATCGATCAGCCCACTCCAATCCTTCGGGGCCGTCTGCGGGATCGACGGATGCGTCGGACCGTCCGTCGACGAGACGATAGGAAGAAGGTTGCTCAGATCGGTTCGAGACGCGGCTAGCGACTCATTTCCGGCCGGGTCGACCGGTGAAGCATATGCGGTTCTTAGGAAACGCTGCAATTCGTCCACGGAAAACGCCCTACCGCCCACGATCCAATTAGCAGACTAGGATGGTAAAAGGATCGTTAAAGATTGGCTCAACAATTATTGAGTTGAACAAGGGGCATAAGCTGAGCCTCGCTTGATCTGGTACCTCATCCGCCAAAGTGCCGATCATCATCGCCTCTGCGATCGGCCCCCGATACCATCTGCTCCGTCCGCTCCGTGCCGATCGAGCTCGCGCCGGAAAAGGGATCGTCTACGAGGCGTTGAGATGAACACTCCAGCCCCGGATTGGCCTCGTTTCCGCCGGGCTTGGCCACCATCGCCGAACTTCGGCGGACTCAACTTAGGAGGGGCTCATGGCTGGCCGTGACTTCCATTTTGACCAGAACCCGTCCCGGGGAAGCTGGCGCCGGCAGCGCGAAGGGTCTGCATCAGGGCGTTCAGCTGCGCGATCGTGACCGCTGGCTCGCCGGGGCTGCTTTCAGCCCGCTCTACAACGCTCACAGGCACCTTAGCATGCCGGGCCAGATCTCTGGGTGCCCAGCGGATAGAGAGCCGTGCTGCGAGGAGCTGCGGGCCTGTGATCACCCTCAGCTGCTCCTATGACCGAGCGGCCGCAGCACCGGCCTCTTTCTCACGAGCGCGTGGGAGGACCTACTTGCCGCCACCACCCTTGTAGGCCGTGATCGCGCGCCGGCAGTTCTCCGAGATCTTGTCCATGTTCTTCTTGAAGCAGGCGTCCATCTCCGGGCTGTCCGGATCATCGCCACTACAGAAGGTGACCGCATCGCCCGAGCAATAGGTCTTCAGGTCCTTGTTGCCACGCTTTGAGGCGGAGGCGTCAGGAGCGGCGAGGGCAGGGGTCGCTACAGCGATGAGGGCAAAGGCGAGGAGGAAGACGCGCATATTGGATACCTGCTGAAGGAATTGGTCGGTGCGCTAACGGCTTAGCTCGGCGATCTATCCCTTCCGCTGACGGGGCCGAGGCTCGCCTCTCCGCAGCATTCGGGCTGTGGCCGAGCGGTCGAGTGGCTATTTGCCGCCGGCCTTCTCGTAGGCGTCGATGGCGCGACGGCAGTTTGGGGACATCCGGCTCATATTCTTCTTGAAGCAGGAGTCCATTTGCGGACTGTTCGGATCGATGCCGGCGCAGAACGTGAGGGCGTCACCCGCACAGTTGGTCTGCAGGTCCGCGTTGCCGCGGTTGGGCGCCTGCGCTGAGGCAGGGGCGGCAAGGGCGATGGCGCTGACGGCGAGGATGAGGCTGCGCATACTTGGTCCCTGACCTGAGCAATTCGTCGAGGCCTAACGAACCTGGAGCCAGTTTTATCCCTTCCACCCCACGAGCTGAGGCCACGCTCCGCTATCGCTCGCGTCCCGGAAGATCCGCAGCCCCCACTGTCCATGGGCTTTGGCAAGCCGTTTTGTCAGTGGCCGCCAACGCTCTATCCCGTTCAGGGAGCCGAACCGCGGCAAAGGGATGATCGTGAAATTGAAGCTGCTCGCCCAAGTTCTTGCCGGTGCCGCAAGCGCCGTGTCGGTCGTGTCGCCGTCGGCGCAGGGTGGCTGGAAAGGGCCGGAGGCTCAGGCTCTCTTCGTCAACGAAGCGAACCCGAAAGGCTACAACTACGCCCCAAGCGTCATCACCGAGAACGGGCAGACCGATATCTGGTGGTGCGGACAGGGCACGACCGACGTCATCTTCCACCGCTCATACAATCCAGAGACGGGGTTCTCACCGGCGCAGATTGTCTTTCAACCCACGCCGGGATCTTGGAACCGTCAGTACGTCTGCGATCCGAGCGTGATCAAGGGCAGCTTCACCAACCCAGCGAATGGACAGCGGTACAGCTATGCCATGTACTACTCGGGAGCCGATAATCAGCCCGGCAACAACAATCAAACTGGGCTGGCCTTCTCGAACGACAAAGTGACCTGGGTCGATTATCCCACACCCGTCATCTCATCGCTCAACCCGGCCGTCGCGCAAGGCAATTACGGCACCGGGCAACCGGCGACCGTCAATGTCGATGGCCGTTCCAGCCTGTACGTCTTCACAACGGACCTGACCGGGCCGCAGGGCATCAGTGGCTTCGGCGACCTCTACGTCCGCCGCACGGCCGATGGCGTGCATTTTGAGCCGCCGGTGCGGATACCGAACGTGGCCACGGACGGCACGACCATCAACCCTAACTCGGATTTCGGCTACGACGCGTCCACGGGCAACGTCTACGTCATCACCGGCCTGCCCGGTCGCAGCTGTCAGCAGGTAGCCTGCAAGGATCCAGCCCGCAATCCGGACCGCGAGACCTATCAGATGGGTCTCTTCAAGATGCCGATGAAAGCCCTTCTGAGTGGAAGCCCTGCCAAGTGGTCACCAGTCGGCTATCTGAACTCCGACGTCACAGGCTTCTACCTGAACCACAGCCCCGGCTTCCAGCGTGACCCCTTCGGCCAAATCACGCCATTCTTGCCAAACGTCACCGTCTTCTTCTCGGGCGGGGACCCGTATCCCGGCACGTGGCGGATCGCGACGGCGACTGAAACGAGCACGTCCGACCGGATACCCCTGAGACGGTCGCTCGGACCCAGTGGCCATTGGGTCACAACGGGTTACGTCGCGCCCGGCTACGCCTTCGAGGCCAATGTCGGCTCACTGTTCCTCCTTCCGAAGCCCGGCACCTCCAAGCTTATGAGCTGTGTTGCCGAGACCGATCATTTCCTCAGCCGCGACACGGATTGCGAGGGCCATACGCCTCTGGGGCAGACCGGCTATATCTACGATGCCCATCAGCCAGGTAGCCACGCGATCTTCCGCTGTAACGCTGGTGGTCACGATCACTTTGTGTCAGTCGAAACCAGATGCGAAGGGCAATTAACTGAGGGCACCCTCGGCTACGCCCTTGACTAAGCCTATAATGCGCAACAGATCTACTCGGAACCCACCCGCAATGCGCCGAGTGGACATGCGACGGTCCCTAGCCAACCCAAAATTACTTTGAGCACGGCGGCACCTAGCCGTCGTAGTTCAGGATTAAGCCTTCCGGAACGGGATCCCGGCTCCGCCGCCGTTCTCGGTGATGAACTCCAGGCCGGCGGCCTTCGATTGCGGGTAATGGTGGGTGAGACCCTGGCTCAACCGGCAGGTCCTCATCCTTCTACGTCTCGCTCAGGCGTCACTAGGTAAATTAATGCGCCGAGCACGATCATAGTGAACCGGAACGCGGCCTCTTGGCCATTCCACGTCTTCGACATCCACATAGCGAACCATTCGCCGCCGATACCTAAGAATCCGGCCTGCCAGACCAAAAAGCCGATGCTGACCCCTGCAATGGCGAAGGCTTTGGCCTGTACAAATCGTGTGGCCGGAGCCCTCAAGCGCGCAAGCATCAGTATAACGCTAAGCCATAGCAGCAGTGCGGTCAGCGCCTCACCTGTCACGATAACCGCGAAGGCTGCCTTCTGCAGCGTGGGGTTGGTGATCGCTCGATTGAGGATCGGAGCTCCGGACTCGATCGTGTCCATCGAGAGCACATGCTGCACGAAGCTGTAGTTTTCCGACGGGTTGACGATGTTGTCGAGAACGGCGAGGGCGCACGTCAAGGCTACGCCAGCAACGATCACGATCTTGGACAGGCGGATGACAACCATCGCACAGGTCTCCGCAAAATAATTAATTTTGATCCTTCCGCCGCAACTTCACGCCTGGCTCGCCGCCGTTGGTGAACTCAACACCAGCAGCTTCGAGGGCGCGCTTGATCGCTTCGGCATTAGCCGCCGTGATCCCCAACGGACCGTCCTGAAGTTCGGCCCGGCGCACCGTCGCGACACCGATACGGGAAGCGTCTGCAACCTCTTGAGCCGTCCAGCGCAGAAAGGCGCGAGCCGCTCGCAATTGACCTCCTGTGATTTTCAAAATATCACCTGATCGCCAGTTGACCACTCATTGACGGCGTGATATTCAAACTATCACACGGCCACTGAGCGATCAACGCCATGCCCCACCGCACCGTCTCTTGGAACACCCTCTCACGCAGCCTGCACGACAGCCGGCCGCAGATCCCCGCTGGCCTGCTCAGCGCCCGCGCCCAGATCCAGGGTTTCGCCCGCTTCCAGCGCCGCCCCCTCGTTGTCGCCGGCAAGTTCGACCGCTCCGCGATCATGGCCGCCGCTTCGGTCGCCGCGACCAACTGACCCTGACCCAGCAAACTGGTCCGCGTCGAGCGCAAGTTTTTCGGGCATCCTGAACCCTGAAGGAGGGTGGATGCCATGCCTCGCAAGCGCTTTACGAACGAGCAGATCGCCTTCGCCCTGCGGCAGGCAGAGAATGGTGCGACGGTGGACGAGGTCTGCCGGAAGATGGGGGTGTCCGTGCCGACCTTTTATCGCTGGAAGAAGCAGTTCGTCGGCATGGGCGTGCCGGAGATTCGGCGGCTCAAGCAGCTGGAGGACGAGAACGGCAAGCTCGAGCGGCTGGTCGCCGATCTGACGCTGGACCGCTCCATGCTGCAGGACGTCCTCAAGCGAAAGTGGTGAGGCCCGCCGTTCGCCGCGAGGTCGCCGGCCACCTGCAGGTGGCCTACGACATCAGCGAGCGTCGGGCCTGTCAGGCCACCGGCTTCGGCCGTTCGTCCCAGCGTTACAGGAAGCGATCCGACCCGCAGGTCGCGCTACGGATGCGGTTGAAGGAGCTCGCTGCCGCGCGGGTGCGCTACGGGTACCGGCGGCTGCACATCCTGTTGCTACAGGAGGGATGGGCCGTGAACCACAAGCGAACCTACCGGATCTACCGCGACGAGGGGCTGTCGATCCGGCCCAAGCTGCCCAAGCGCAAACGGGCCTGGCGCTACCAACAAGGGCGGCCCGCGATCGGCGGACCCAACGAGGTCTGGGCGATGGACTTCGTATCCGACCGCATCTTCGACGGACGTCCGTTCCGGATCCTGACGGTCGTCGATTGCCACACGCGAGAGGCGCTCTCACTCACACCGAGAGCCAACTTCCGCGCCTACCAAGTGGCCGAGGCGCTCGACGCCTTGGTCAAGCTGAGGGGGCGGCCCAAGAGCCTGCGGGTCGACAATGGGCCGGAGTTCGCCGGCCGCATGCTCGACCAGTGGGCCTACCTGAACGGGGTCGAGATCGACTTCTCCCGACCGGGCAAGCCGACCGACAATGCCTACATCGAGTCGTTCAACGGCCGCCTGCGAGCGGAATGTCTGATCGCCTCGTGGTTCCTGTCTCTGGCTGATGCCCGTGAACGCATCGAGGAATGGAGGTGCCACTACAACGAAGATCGACCCCACACGGTTCTGGGCGGCTTGGCGCTCCGAGCCTTCGCCGACCAAGCTGTCACAGCCCGAGAACTTGCATAGGCCGTGGATCACAAACGGGGTCAACTCCAGGCCAACCGTGCACTAACTTAAACCTTGGACCACCCTGTGGGGCCGACCAGTCCTACCGCTGCGTCCGCGGCGGAACGTCAGATCCTGAAATCATCATCAAACTTAACCCTTTCTAGCGCTCTCAAAGCATCATCTCTGCAAGCTCTACCCATAGGCACGCGAGGATGTCGGGTACGCTTATCATCGCGTCGCCTCGGCCGACTCAGTGCTCCTTGACCTGATGGGGCGTGGCCAATCTGCAGCAGAGGCCCAAAGTTACCTGACGCCGGTCTTTTGACGTGAGGCAACTGAGGTCAGCGCGCGGACTTGGCCGTGCCGCTCGTTGTCGCGCCTGTCTCCGGCTTGCCGGTGGTCGCAGTCTTGTCTGCCTTCGGCACCTCCGTCGCCTCGATCACGTCGAAACGGACTCCGTCCTCGACCTGCTTCAAAGCCGCGTTGGCCTCGTAGTACTTACCGTCGGCGATCAGCTTGGCGGCGTTGTCGACGCCCTGCGTGGTCTTGACCAGTGGCACCACCGCCATCGTGAAATCGACGTCGACGCCAGCGAGCTTCAGCCGGTCGGCTGCGCCTTTTCTGTCACCCTGCTTCAGGTGCTGGTTGGCTTCGTCGACTGCCTTCGACTGATCTTTATTGCGAGCGACGAAATCGTCGGCAAGCACGAGCTGTGCATCGACCGGGAGCCACGTCACCGCCTCCTTGGAGTTCGCCGACGTGCGGGTGGCAGGCTTACTCGCATCTGCCTGCTTGCTGGGTTCAACCTGCCCCTTGGCCGTGCCGTCGTTGCCGGCCATAGTCGCAGCCGTGTCCATGCCAGCGGGCGGCTTCAGATCGGCCTCCGCCTTGGTGAAAGCCGTGGAGTCGGTCTTGGCCTTCTCCAGGGCGGACTGAGCGTGGCTTACGAACATCCGCGCCTGGTCTGGCTTGGCCTCGTAGATTGCCAAGCGCGCAAGGTGGACATCGCGGTAGGCGTCGATCCCGTCGTTGGAGAGCTTCCCGGCGTCGGCGTCAGCTTACTTTTGCTGACCACTCATCGCAGGCGCAGCCTGCGTGGTTTGGTCTGCAGCTACAGCTACACCGGCGAGCAGGGTTGAGGCTGCAAGCGCAGCAGCAAACGTCTTTAGCCTGGCCATGATCGTATGTCCTTAGAGCTTTCTAAGACTCGCCGGCGGCCAACTATGGTCGTCTTCCACGCGATCTTGAAAGTATCCTGACAATGGCAGTTTTGACGACGATGTTGCATGAAACATCTGTCATCTTGTGGTAAGGGTTCGGCGATCGGTTTGTGCAGGACAAGGACCGCCAACGTTGACTTAATCGTGCCGCCCAACCGACATGCGCGGCCTAGCCCGATCTGCCCAAAGATACATGGCAGGCCTCACGGACCTAGGCCGCCCCCGTTTTTTCGCACGGGCTGCGCCGGAGTGGGACGCTCGACTTGCGATCGAGCCTCGATCCGATGCGTTATCCGCCCCACGCCGAGCCGGGCGTGCAGCTTTGCCGTCACGCCGGCCATGGCCAGCAGCCCAAACGCCAAAGCGAAGACCGACAGGGTGTCCTTGATTGCGTCGTCGTACTGCCGTCCGGCGTGGATGATCAGCCATCCCACTCCAATGAACACGGCTGCGCAGATCAGCGGGATCGTCAGGTCGGGCATCGGGCCATTAACGACCTAAACCGTGGCTCAGTTCGGCGGATGCGACCCAGTCGCTCCGAGGCCGTCCCTCGCCCCCCTTACCGTTGACCCAACCATGCCGCCCGGCCGACATGCCGTGTCCGGCGGGCATCGCGTTCGTAGCACGCCAATAATTGGCAGACTGCGGCACCGTCGACGGTGCGCCGACAAACGGCGGGCGACGCTGACCGATTAGGCAGGTCGAGAATCTGCGCGGGTCGTGGAGCCGGCCGAGCTATGCGGTGACGGTCTGCGGACGTTCGACAGAACGGACGTCGTATTTTGATCCAGGTGAATTTGTCAGGACGCCCTTACAACTAGGCATGGGGTGACGTGAAAGCTTCGGTTGGCTCCGCCCCTAGGCTCTTGCCCCCTCGTCGAGGTTGGCGGCGCCTATCCGCATCCGGGAGATTTCGCATGACGATTGACGTCGCCTCAACGCCTCCGGCGTTCTGGGATACGGTGGCCGAGCATGTCGCTGCCCAAGTCACGCCCGCCATTAAGCTGGGACCGCACTCTCGCGGACCGATCATCACCTACCTGCGTGATCTGGAATGCGCGGCACGCCACGAGTGTGAAAGCCGTCAGGCCATCCAGATCATTGCGTCAGGCCGCCACCTGCTGGGCGACCAGTCCAGTGTCGAACCGGGGGAGGGTCCGTTCTCACGCACCTGAACATGGGCCGAAAGAAGGCGTGTCAGTGGAACTGAGCCGGCGGAAACCTGAAACAACAGGATAGACAGCGCTTAACGTCGATGGTTCAGACGATTTTCACGCTTGGGTTGTGACCCGCGACAGCGGCGGCGCTCTCGCGGTTGCGAGTAAGCCTCGCGCCAGGCGCAACTTCTGGGGGTTCGAAGCCGAGGACCCGTCGAGCGCGATAGTATGGATCAAGTGACAAATCACTGATCCGTGTGTGGTGGAACGCAGGTTATCGTGAAGCTGTTTTAGGCGGCTTACAGGAGCATTCCATCATGAAGCTCACCCTCGCCGTTTCGTTGGTCGCGAGCAGCCTTTTCCTCGTCGCTCCTGCCAATGCGCAAGGGGCGACGAACACACCTGGCATGGTGCCCGGCGCAGCTGCCTCCGCACCGGCGATGAAGTCCGATGCACCCAAGGTGGACCGCACGGCCAAGTCGAAAGAATGCTCGGCAGAGGCCGATAAGCAGGGTCTGCATGGCAAGGCGCGCAAGGCCTTCCGGAACAAGTGCAAGCATGGGCAGACCTGAAGGCCTGCTGGGCACCCTATGGCTCCAAGCTGGTCCGCCTGATGCGGCGAGCGTTGTGAGAGACTCTCTACAACAGGCGCACGCGGACCAGTTCCCTGCGTCCCACCCGTGAAGCCTTGGCCGAGCAGTCGCTTGAGGGTCGGCGTGGCGGGGGAACTGGACACCGCAGGCGCCGGCCCATGGCCCGGATCCTCTGGGAATTGGCTGCGTTGTCCGCCCTTTCGCCCAGCAGGGCAGTTGAGGCTCAGCGCCTCCCGAACATCCGACAGCTCGACGCCCTCATGCCCTCGATCGTATCGCGGCTTAGCCTGCTTCTCATGCTCCTGCCGCCCAGCCTGGCTGAGGCCGAAACGGCCCCTCTGAATGTACCGATCCTGATGCACGGGTCGATCGGCGACGATGCCTGTCCGGAGAAGGGGCGTGTGATCGAAATTGGGGTCGAGCCGGAGAGCTTCTTGGCGGTGCAGAGCGGGCCTGGAGAAGCCCCGTTCCGCGAGATCGATCGCCTGCACAACGGCGACATGGTCGTCGTCTGCGAGAAGCTCGGATTGTGGTTGGGAGTCGTCTACGGATCAGCGTCGCTGGGTTGCCAGACTACGATCCTCGTGCCCATTGAGCAGGCGTGTACCGGGCCCTGTGACCATGTTTGGGTCTTGGCCCGGAACGTGAGCATCAGCAAAGATCAAAATTAGCGCCAGATGCTCAGGCAATAAGCACCATGACTGCTATTAACCATCGCGTAATATTCGTTAATAAGTCGTTGACACGATACCGCTGTTTGTTAGGAAATACGTAGGCGGGTCGGTGCCCGCTACGTCTTTCGAGGTCATCATGGCTCGGGTCTCGGCGCTCAGGCTCACGCGTCGCCTGGGTACGCGCGCTCTGGCAAGCCTCGCAGCCCCACCCTTGGCCCTCCTCGCCGGTACGAGCTCCGCCAGCGCTCACGTGAAATGGTTCTGCGCCTACGACGTCGCCGGGCAGCCGCGTGGCCTTGAGCAGGTGCTGTGCGCTGACTTCGAGTGGCTCGCCGGTCTGGCCATCCTGTGCCTGATGTTCGGGTGCCTGGCCGAGGGCTCGCCGCTGGGCGGCGCCCTCATGAACGCATTGGATCGCGTAACCACCCGGATCCGCACTGACACCGAGCTGCTGGTCCGGGCCACGCTGGGCTTCTTCTTCGTCTCGCTGTGGGGGATGGGTGGCATCATCCTCACCCCCGAACTCAAGACCGACGTCGCCTGGATCCCGTGGTTCCAGCTCGGGCTGGCCGCCTGCCTGATCTGGCGCCGGACGATGCCGATCACGGGAGCCGGGATCGTCTTCCTGTTCAGCTTCGCCACCGCGCAGTACGGCGTTTTCCATCTCGCCGACTATCCGGTGTTCCTCGGTGTGGCCGTCTACCTGATCTGCCAGGGCTTGGGCTTGAAGCCCTTTGACATCCGCCCGCTCGACATCGTGCGTTGGACCGCCGCCGTCACGCTGATGTGGGCCTCGGTAGAGAAGTGGGCCTATCCGCAGTGGACTGATCCGCTGCTGGCTGCCAAGCCGCAGATGACCATGGGCGCGACCCCTGAGCTGTTCATGCAGGCCGCAGGCGTCATCGAATTCACCCTGGCCTTCGCACTGATCTGGACGCCTCTGGTGCGCCGTACCTCGGCGATTATTCTGGGCGCGATCTTCGTCTCGGCGGTGTTCGAGTTCGGCAAGGTCGACGCGATCGGCCACTCCGGCATCATCGTCGTGCTGCTCGGTATCGCCGCCGACGATGCGCGGGCCGCGGTGCGGATGCGCGATGCAGCATGGGCACCGGCCTACTACGGCGGCGCGCTCGCGATCTTCCTGGCGCTGTACTACGTCGGTCACGAGGCCCTGTACGAAGGTTTCGCCGGCCTGCCGGTGATCTGAGGCCCCTGATAGACGAATCTCGGCGGCGGCCATCCTACTCGACGTGGAGGGTAAGCTTCATCTTCGGGTGGATACCGCACTCGATCACGAAGTCGCCGGGCTCTTTCAGCGTCAGCGTAGCCTGCTTGCCCGGCTCCTGGTCGCCAGCGTCGAACGCGAACCGATCGGCCTCGATGAAGGCGTGATGGATCGCACCGTCGTCCCCGTTGACCAGGACGATAGTGTCACCCCGGTGCAGGAACAGGTCGGTGGGGGCGTATTGCCGGCCCTTCTGCAGCACGACGCGGACGACGTTGGCAAGATCGGCTTGGGCCGGTCCGAGCGCGAGTAACCCTGCCATGAGCGCGATAGGCGTGCCGATGAGAAACGTGCGACCTAGATTGCATATCGGCACGGATACAACCTGAGTAAGTAAGCTCGTGGAATAGGCCTAGCATTATATAGCTAGGAACCGCCTAACAAAGATCAATATATCCGTCTTAAGTATTCTCGTGCCTCCCAACCAATTTGTGAAGTGTTCGCAACTTGCGCGTTGATCACAACGAATTTTTAAGCCTGGGCAATCTCAGAACGATGCCTCAAGCGTAGGGACCACCAAATAGATCGCCCATCGCCTTCCGCCGGAACAGCGTACGCTTGCGCCGTCTCTGATGCTCCGGCCGGTCGTGGATCATGTGGCGGCGCTGGCAGAAGGCTGCGAGGTTGGCGTCCGTTGTTGGCCGTGTCGTGATCTCGGTGGGCTGCTGCGAGCACGACATAGGTCCGGCGGGCGCGGCCGAGGATGTCGGTACCTGACCTCATCCGGATCCGGCGCCCCCATCCATCGCGCCAGGGGCTGGCCTCAGCGTCCCGCCAGCGGCCTTCGCCGAGGTGGTAGACCATCTGCCCGTGCGGTCGCCCGCAGCTCTCGCAGCGTCCCTGCGCCCGGCCAAAGCGGATCGCCATCGACAGCTCACGCCAGTCGATCGGGTAGAAGAAGCGGTGCTCGGGCCGGATCGGCATAGTGTGAAGCGGGCTTGGGTGAGATGCACCACCTTGTCGTGAGATACGTGGTCAGGCCTGTATCCCATTGGCCACAGGCCCCATCAACCTTGCTGCATGATGCAACTAAGAGTGCCTAACAGAACCGTCTGATCTGGTTGAGGGTGACGAGGCTTGCGGCGAGGCTGGTGAAGGCCTCGTAGATGTCGCTGCGCCGCTCGT